>CAYRDK010000004.1:0-54888 GCA_964423185.1 uncultured Planctomycetia bacterium | reverse complement strand
GCAAGCCCGAAGGAATTAAGATAGCGGATGTTGTGGGTATATTAACTGATACGGAATTAATGGTTGACGGGTTAGCCAGTTCGCGAGTTAGTCCGTTGACGAGCGGTTTAACTTTCTTGCGTCATCCTGAGGCGGCCGAAGGCCAGCCGAAGGACCCCGGTTTGGGATTCTTCGTCGCAAACAACGCTCCTCAGAATGACAATTTTGTGTTGGTTCCTCAGAACAACATGAGGATAGCGGTAACCCCTCAGAATGACATGAGGTTGGTGGCAGCTCCTCAGAATGAAAGAATTTTTGTCCAGCCGGCCAACGTTGAGCCGCAGACGATTCAGTCATCGCCGTTAACACAGCAGGTTGGCAAGATTGAGCCTGTAAAATTAACAAGTGTTGCTTCGCCGATGATCGTTGAGCCGACAGCCAACGCGCCGCCTGCGGCAGTGATCCAAGTAACCAGTATGCCGGTAGGCCAGTTATCCGCTTCTTCTGCTAATATCGAATTGATTCAACAGCAGCCCGTTGTCACAGGTCAGCTTGTTTTAAAAGCTGATTCTTTGCTTCTTATTGAATCCACGTCACGAACAACTCTTTCGCTCGTCTCTCAATTTAAAGCCGATGAAATCCCTGAAATGCTTCCCATGGGCCCTGCCGCCAACAAAGAAATCGCCCTTGTTTCATCGCCTGCGGTAGACATCTTCGCGGGTATTAACTCCGTCAATCACAAGGGTAGAGTGTTCAACGTAAAAACAAATCCTGTATTTTCCTACTCTGAATCTATGGGTTACGGGCGGGAGATTAACCAACGGTCTCGCGAAGAACATGGGGTTATCGGTGGAAACGTAAAGCTCAATTTTCTCAACGATGCGTTTTTGCAATTGAACAGGGAGCTTTTTGAATTCCCGTTCTCCGCAGGAAGAAAACTTAATTTGATTGATCACAGGTTGAGTCAAGATAATCCTAATTCACCCTTAATCTTCTCAAATGGCACTAAGCCTAATTTTTCAGCCTCTTTAATATCTTCTCGAAGTTTTAATACTAATTTAGGATTGATAGGTAGATGGGGTTCAATGGCATCAATGAGCCAGCCAACAGGATTGTTGAAGACGTATTCTTTAGATGAGACATTTTCTTCAAATTTTATATCGAAGGCGCAAAGCAGGTTCCATAAGGAGGGTGTGTCAAATACAAAATATTTAGGCGAGCCTTTCTTATCCACTACCACTGCTGATTTGAAATCTTTAGCTGGTATAAGGCCTGGCTTCTTGAGGGTTTTAGGAATAGAAACAAACTTTTCCAATGTTTCTAATTTAACAGGTCCTTTTGCCGATAATTTAATCGCAGGTTTAGATGGCATTTCTCCCTCTCTTTCCAAGAGGAAAAAGTATAACATACCAATTCTGAGCCTGTCAAGTCCATTTAATGGCAACAACAACGCGCAGGTTATGCAACAGGTTGCTATTATGCCGCAGGCCACTCAATCATCGCCGTTATTAACGCGAACGGAGATTGTTGAGCCCTTCCAGTTAAGTAGTGTTTCATCGCCGGCGGTGAATCAGGGGATGGTTTCGTCTTCATTGAGTTCATCCGCAAGCTTGCCGTTATCAACAGTGCCGGTTTATATGGAGGCTCAGTTTGATGCAGTAGTGCAGTCGTCTCCGGTTCAGAAGTCCGGTTTGCTTTCCAGGTTGCCCTTGATTGGCCGTTTCTTTGGGCTTCAATCCGTGGCTACGAAAAAAATTGCAAATGTAACGGAACAGTCCTTGGTGTCTTTTGGAAAGCCAGGTTTTAGAAAAAATTATACAGATAATCCATTCGCTGTAGCCTATCATGAAAAAGGCGGATGGAAATTGCATCTTACCGTGTCGCCCGAAAATTATTCATCTGCAGATCGCTGGTTGTATAACGAATGTCCTTATGAATATAAATTGCTCTCTGGAGGGGAACCAGGTGAAACCGATTTTACTATTTATGTAGGAAGTTTTGCCGATACTGGAATGTTATCTCAAAAAATACAGCAGGGGATAGGAAACTTGCTCTTGCCGTCTAACGCAGGAAAAACGGATAGGTTATTTACGGCAAATATTGCAGGCAGATTTGATATACAACATACATCTTTAGGAAAAAGACTTGGTTTGATGAATTATGGTAAAGATGGCGTGCCTTTTGATAGTCAAGCTGCGGCCGATAGGCTCTGGGGTCAAAAAGGCAGCACAGATGTAATAGGGAGCCATGTTGCGCGCATAACAAATTTATTGCAAGTAAATTTTGGAGAGTATTTCGATGGTAATGGCGGCAGAGTAGTTGGCTCTATGCCAGCGTGGATGGCTAATCCGCCAGTTAATGGGTTGGCCGGCACCGCGTTCAGTTCTTCGCCTTTGAATATGCCTTTCTTGTTTTCTGAACAAAAGAAAGAAGAATTGTTGACGGCGCAGAGAACCGCCGGAAATTTAGTAAGTAGTATTCAACCGTTTTTAGAGCCTCTTAATGCTGCCTTTGGGGCTTTAACTCAAAAACTGAACACCGGAAATCGTGATTTCTCAGGGGAGCTTAACACAATAAATAGGAGCATTGATGCCATTGGCCTGGCGCTTAAAGCTGTTTCGTCTCAATCCGCGCTTTTCGCCATGGGGCTTTCTGGAGAAACCGGAGTAGATTTGCCTAACAAATCACTTCAACCGATGCGTAATTTCGTCGATCTCGGATTGAGGCATCCTGAGAAGTTGAATGTTGAGCGTGTGGAGGCAAATAGAGAACTGTTTTCTCTTCTCAATGATACGGTTAAGCGTCTTAGCGTGTTTTCAAAAATGCCCATTACAGAGCTTCCTTCGACGATTGTTGGCAGGGATGGGAACTTCAACGGTGATACCATGCCCTATCTTAATTTAAAAGACATTAGTATTTCATCTCCTTTGCAGCGTAAAGCCGTGCCGAAGATTGAACGAAGAATAGTAGAAATGGTAGATTTGAGCGCAGGATTTGGCGGCTTGACGGGTGGCATTGGCCTTTCTTCTGGTTTTGGCGCCGGCGCCATGAGTATGGGTGGTTTTGGCCCAAGCGCGGCCGGGATGGGCATCGGGAGTATTCAGCCTTTGCCTAAATTACCCGAATCGCCTAAGGTGCCTGAGCTTTCCGGTTTATCTTTGCCTGTTTTGAGCAGGACCGCTGTTAATATTGAGCCGCTTGGTTTACAAGGCCATAGAATTACACCTGTGCCAAGGCCTGCGACCCTTTTGTCTCTTCAGGCTAAAGCCGCTAATTTGATTATTCCGCAGACAAAACAGCCGGTTTCACCCGTAGATGCCCAGAAACAGCAGGAAGAGTCTTCGCCGGCTGCGACACAGGCTGTACCTATGATGCCTGTGGTGCCTCTGGCGCAGACGACGGCAAATACAGGCACTACTGCGGCAACGAGTTCATCTAATAATACCGCGAATACGTCTTGGAATGGAATATCACTTGAGAGCATGATCTCGCCTTTGGCTCAGAATGTGGTTTTGGATGTTTTAGGAGAGAAGGCCGTTTCATCAACCTTGATCATGTCTATTATCGCCAATGTTAACGGCGTTCCTTCTCCTGCCAGATCCCCGGGTGTTTCCTCGCCGACTATGAGCAGCCCAGCTCATATGCCGGTGCCTTACAAGGGGCAGTTCACTACAACTTCTGTAATTTGCAATAATTTGGTTGGTTCTGCTAACTCTTTTATACCTAAAGAGTTAGAGCGTGTTGCGGAAAATGATACAATTTCCCGCAAGGCAGGTGCCCAGGGTGTAACTTCAAGAACCCCAGGTAACCTTGAAAGCGCAGGCAGTGCGGTTGTTGAACAGACAGCTTTAAAGATAGTAGGGAAAGATCCGGTTGATCCTATCGCGTTATCCACCCCGCCTAAGGTGGCAACGCAGGTTGTGAGGATTTCCGGTTCAAGAGCTTTCGAAGCTCGCTCAAGCTTTGAGGTTCATATACCTACATTGGAGAGCGTCTTAGTAGGCAATAGGACTGAAGGCGTCCTTGATGGGGCAGTTGATTCAATCCGCAAGGCAGGTGCCCTTAGTGTAACTTCTGGAATCAAAAGAAGCGCGATAACTAAGGCAACATTTGTTAAGAACGCAACCGGTCTTGAGACCGGCGAGGCTTTTAGAGGGATAGAGCTGCTTATGGCAACATCTCCTATGGAAAGCCTTGAAGGCTTCAAGAATAATGTAAATATAAGCGATAGAATTATCGGACACAGGTTAATTTCACCTTCTACGCCCGTAGAGGGATTTTTTGCGTCCAGTCCAGCCGAAAATCTTCCAAAAACAACGATAAATTCAACAATTTCGAATGTTTTATCCAACACAGTTTCAAGCCCGATGCGGATAAAATTGCAGAAAAAGGATCGCGATGAATACCCGCAGGTCGTCTGCCTTTTGAAAGAAATAGGATATGGCGAGCTTTATGTACAGGAAATATTATTTCGTCCTGATGTGGTGGTGTTAACGGTGCAAGCTGTGGAAAGCCCTAAGGATGTTATCGGCGCTGTTGTGTATACGGCGACAGACACGTATATACATTGCTTTGGCGTCTTTCCATCTTATTGCGGTCAAGGGTATGGTGAGCATGTTTTGGCCAAGTTGGCTTATCATATCGGCGGACAACACGCGCAGGATGCGGTTTTGCGGGCGGAGAATTTTACGGGTACGGCTCAATTCTTTGAAAAATTTGGATTTACGGTAAAGCCGGAAAATGCGATTGAACTTGAACAGAGTGTTCCAGCTTTAAAAGCATTGATAAGTGAAACCCAGCGGAATCGTTATGAAGCATTTGGATCATTTACTCTTCGCGGCCCATTAGGGACAATATCGCCTATGCAATTTTTCTTAAGCCAGATTGATCGTTCAAAGCTCCCGGCGATTTTGGTTTCAAGCCCGATGGCACAACGTCAGGCAATTATTATTTATCTAGACAAAAAAGCTGATTACAACGGAGCCTTTGAAGACAATGGGGTTTCAACTGCAGGGGATTTGAAAAGGCATGGTTATCTTGTGCATTTTGAAAGGGTGTCGGGAGTCAATAGCTTAATTGACACTTTAAAAGACCGCAGAGAAGATTTGATCATTATTGGCGGTCATGGATCACCAACAAGTATTTTATTGGGTGCGGGATTTGACAACGATGCAATATTAACGATTAATCATGTTCCAGTCTTAAGAGATAATATCGGAGGAATATTAGAACATGGCGGATCGGTTGTTTTATTTTCTTGTAGTACAGGCAAAGGAGATGCTGGAATAGACAATATGGCCAATTCGCTTAAAAAAGTTTGGCCTCAAGCAAGCCATATTTTTGCGCCTCGGGTTGCTACAAGCACTGGCCAATTAAGGTTTGATACTTTTGGGAGATTGAGGGGCGTTAAATATTATCATCCATCTTTTTGGGCAATACTAGATGTGATAGATGTGTTAGGAGAGGAGGCTTTTGGTGACAAGGGTCATGAAGAATTTAAGAGAATCCGTGAAGCATATGACGCTGTGAATCCGGCCTCAAGCCCGATTAATAAAATAGATAATAATTCTGGTAAAGTTGTGCCTATCCAGCCGGTTGCGAAGATAGAAAACAGGACACAAGGGCACAAGGACACAGGACACAATGTCACAAGAGAAAATAAAACCTGCGTCAAAGACAAAAAGTCACAAGTAAAATTGGCAGAGCAAGGGCTGGTTAAAGATACGGTTGAGATTGGCGGTGAGCTGGATTTTTATACCAAAAAGCCGCTTAGCAGAGAAAAAGCTTATAAAGCGGTTCAAGAGTCTTCTTCGCCTCTTACCTATAATAAAATTTCAGGTTTTCCGCAAGGGGTGGATGTCACGGCCTTGTTAAACGATGTTCAGCAAGAGCTGCCTGCTTTAAAGATGGAAATGCGTACTTTTGCAAACAAAGTTTCAGATCTTCTTGATTTATTCGCGCAAAATGGAATTGTTAATCCGGTTTTCCTCAACGTGGCTAATCAGTATGGTAAAACATTCCGCGATAAACTTCATGAGATACAACATCCTGTTTTGAGAACAGCCCTTTGTTATGGCGGCGAAGGGGCTAAGTCTGACTTGGTAAACAAAGTGATTACCCCTGTAGTCAGCGGCCTGAGTATGTTGGAATATATGCTTGAACTTCAAGAAGATATTCCGGCGATTTTGGTTTCAGGGCACGACATCATAAGCAGATTGGAAAGAGTAAATGAAGATACATTGACATTGTGCCTGATTGAAGTCGGCTCCGAAAAAGGCACATACACAATCGAATTATTCACCGACGAGCTTTCGTCTTCGCCGGTAGTTTCTTCCTCCGTTCGCAAAGATAAACAGCGCCGCGAAGCGATAACCAGGTTTCAGAGGGAGCGCGCCAGAGACAATAAAAACGCCGCTTCAGCGTCCGGCTCTTCTTCAAGCGCGCCTGCGCCAACCACGCCTGCCAACAGCGCCAATACGCCTGCTTCGCCTGAAGGAAAAGCTTTCATAAACGCATTTTGCAACAGCCTCGTCAAGGCTTTAGGATCTTTTAAGAAGCCCTTAATCTTCTTATCAGGGGTCTTTGCCGGTATCAAATCCAGGCTTGCCTCTGCCGCGAAGGCTTTGCCGATGCCCAGGGCGCCTGCCAACAAGGCCAACAACAATGTTCAAATCCCGCTTCTTCCAGAAGTTGTATCTGCCGCCGGCAACAATCCACAGCCGCCTCAATCGCTGAAAGCCCCTGCTAAACATCAGCCGTCCGTTTTCAAGAAGATCCTTAAATTCACCTTCTCTTTGGCCGTTCTTGGCATCATGGTTATCTTTATCAGAGGGCATGCCCTGGATAACGGGTTCAAAGGCACCGATCCAGAGCAAGGTGAGGCGCGCGTAGAACAACCTGCAGAAGAAGGCACAAATCAAATTCGAGACGGAAAAGCTAAAACTGTTAATGATGGCGAAGGCACAATCAGCCAGGATACCAATTCTGATGTTCAGGCGCCGCCTGCTCCCGCTCCCCAGCCGTCTTCAAAAGGAACGAGCGGCTTCAACCTTGAAAACAATAAGTTAACCTTCAAGGCTTCTGAAGGCGAGACATTTGGCAAAATCATTGAAGAGATCAGGATAACCTGTAAACGCGAAGATCCCAACGGATACGACATCTCGGAATTGAAAGGGCCGTTCTGGGGTTCAAAAGGCGCTGTCAAGCGCGCCTATGACCTGATTAGAGCCGATAATCCGAATCTCGAAAACATCGATTTGATTTATCCTGGCCAGGAGATTAACTTCGCGAAGATTATGCCTTCTCTGCTTGAGAACGTGATTAAATCCCTGACAGGGACAACCGCGCCGCGGGCGCCTGAGGTTAACTTGCCTCCGGATACATCAACACCGCCGCCGGCAGGTGAGGAACAGCAGCCGGAGGATACGGATACCATTACAGCTCCTGATGGTACACAGCCGCTTCATCAAGATGATACAACAGCATCGGAAGACACTAATACCGTAAAAGATCCCAACGCCGCCGGCATGCAAGCGATTGATTCGAACGAAATATTAGACGAAATTGAGCTGATAGACGCGAATCAAGAGATAGAAACAACAGAGAATAAGGATAAGGAAAGCAACCAGGGGGGTGAACAGAACCCTCATGTTCCTGTCAACATTCCATACGGTATTATTCTTTTAGGGCTGGTTGTTTTTGGTGCCGGCTATATCTTCCTCAAGATTAAGCGGCAACAGCCGGCGTTGACAGATGATGAGATTGAAATGCTAAGCGAAGCGATTTTTGGAGGTAAAATTGGAGCGCCGGAAGAGGGCGGTATAGATGCTTTGACAGGCGGGGAGCCCGGCAAGCCTTTTAAACAACCGCATCAAGAAACAGGAACCAATAGCCAAACCCCGGTGCCGAATGAAGTTCCCAGCCCTGAATTACAAGAAGAGCAAACACCTCCCGCGGCACAAGTACCACAAGAGCCGGTAGCGCCGGTTGTTCCTGTTGTTAATGAGCCATTGGAATTGCCTATAGTGTTTCAACCCGATATGCCTTTGACAGAGGGTATAGAAGATGTGCAGCAATCCGTAGTAGCCGATCGCAAGGTGGAGGAGCAGGCAACCGATAATGGACAACAGGCAACAGGCGGTACAGATAAAGAGGAACAGGAATTTGAGTTATCTATCGAAGAACTTTTAGTCCCTGAAATAGCGCAGGACATACAGAATATGAAGGATATGACCCCGCAAGAGGAAGCAGCCGCCGTAAAGAAGTTAGTTGATATTTTGCATGAAAGTTTGCGGCCGCAGGCAGATGAGGAACAGCAGCCGGAGAATCGGGGTATAAATCAAAAAAAGAAAACAACAGCTAATAGCCAAACCCCGGTGCCGAATGAAGTTCCAAATCTCGGAAGCTGGACATCTCAGGATCAACCCCCAGCTTTACTCGGGACAGGCGAGCCGGAAGAACAAGGCCACGCAGAAGGGCAGTTTAGTCAGCCCGGCGCTGTTTCAGAACTATTGTCCAATGATGAAGTACAACGCTTCACCCTGTTCAGGGAGCTGCAGAGGGAATTTGTTTTTGAGTGGGGGCAGCAGGATGGAGTGGAATTACCTGAAGCCTTGATTAAGCTTGGCCTCGCATTAAAGGAAGAAGGCCTATTGTTACAAACAGAAGTTAATCAGTTGGATGAGTTGCAGCCGGGCGATGTGATGATTGTTTACTGTAAAACATCGGGCTTTGGAGAGCTCACAGTTTATCATTATGTGTTTAGAAAAGTGTGTTCCGCGTTGGATGGGAAATACTATAAAGTTATTACTACGTCCGAAGGCCAGGCCGGGGAAGGCTATTTTGAACAGCATCAGTATGATGACAATAAGAAGATGAATTTTGGCCTTGTCGGTATATATAGATTAACCGCATCGCCCCGGTGTGAGGCGTTAGACCGGAGCATAGCAGCCTCGCAAGAAGAAGATAGGCGAATGTTTGAAGCAATGTTTGGCCCTGGCGCAGAATCTCATACAGCGTTACAAGAAGAGCAAACACCTCCCGCGGCACAAGTACCACAAGAGCCGGTAGCGCCGGTTGTTCCTGTTGTTAATAAGGAGTCCGGCATGACAAGCGGAAATTTACCGGATATGCATAAGATTGAGATTGTGTATCCACGGATTGTTTCAGTCTCGCTGGTTGGAGAGAATGAAGGCATAGGCATGCCGGGTGATTTAAAAGTGGAGGCGGATATTGGTTTAAGCGATGAGTCTGTGTTCAGCGGCACTGATGAGCAAAGGCAGGCTTTGGCTGAATCTTTCGTCAAAAATAACTTGCAGATAAAGGTATTTGACGAGAACGGCCAGCCGATAAAAGGCGATATCGCGGTGAGATTTTCAGGATTTGCTTCAAGCCCCTTGAAGGTTACCATTATTATTCCTAAAGAATTTATCCAGCTTTTAACAATAGAGTTTTCGACTCAGGCTGACAAAAACTCGGAAGGCTCTTGGATGTATTCTATCGATGAGGCAGAGTTGGTTAAATTAGTAAACCAGAAGGAAACAGCTGGTAATGCCCCGCCGCTTCAAGATTCGAACGTTGGCGATGATATCGCGGGGGGAAAGAAAGTAGGAGAAACGCCGGCAACTCCAGAGTTTTCTGGCCTAACAGTAGAAGGAAATGAGCCGGCTTCACAGGAGCCTGTTGATCCGCAAGGCTTGTCTGAGGAAGAGGAAGTTAGCAGGTTGTTTCTTAGAAATGCAGGACGGGAAGTGGAAGATGAAAAAGAGGCGAGAGATTGGGCGCAAAAGGTGGCTCTCGCGATCTGGGCCGGGAATCCAACCCTTTTGTATTATGTTGTTTTCTTCGCGGACGGCATGAATACATGGAGAATCAGATATTTTGGGAAAAAAGTGGACAAGATTAGCCGGCGGAATCTTATGTTTGTCCTGCGGTATTGCTCAAATCAGATAGGGGGCAGACAGGCGGTTGTAGAGGAACGGCAGAGGCAAAAGCGGTCCCATAACCTTATCAAGGCACAGAAGAAATTATGGAGGATGTTGGAAATTGAGGAAAAAATCCAAACCCACATCGATTTAGTTGCAGATATTCTTTCCATCTCTGTCTTATTTATTATTTCGGCAACAGGATGTTTATTCTTTTTCTGCAGACTGGACTTTTTGAAAGGGCTTATTGCTGCTATCGGCGCTGTTCTCGTCTTTGTGCTTGTAGTCACTTTTCCTCTTTGGTTTGTCGAGATAGGCAGATTGCTTAAGCGGAAAATCGCGGCGTTACAAGCGCGTATTGAACAGGATGAAGCTCAAAAAAAGAAAACAACAGCTAATAGCCAAACCCCGGTGCCGAATGAAGTTCCAAATCTCGGAAGCTGGACATCTCAGGATCAACCCCCAGCTTTACTCGGGACAGGCGAGCAAGAGCAAATCCAGACGACAGATGACAGACAACAGACAACAGAGGGTCAAGTCCAAACAGTGCAAGCGCCGCAGACACTGGGTACAGAGGTAGAAGATAGAGTATCTCAGGAAAAAGTTCTTAAAGATATGCCCAGAGAAAAATATTCTCCTGATTCGACTATTGCCGTAGGCGATGTCATCGTGGATGGATATAGAGATGTTGAAAATCCAGCATATCTTAAAGTGGTTTCCATTACCAGAGCAGTTACTCCCGAAGAAGATATGATTGGATTTGTCGGCGTTGCCGCTGATTCCACGGGTGTATTAGAAAGTGAGCCAGATCAGAAGGCTGTGACGTTGAGACAACAGCGAGAGCTTGCCGGTTATAACGTGTTTGTCATCAGGCTGAACGGTCAAACTCAAGAAGAGGCGGTGCGATCAGCCAGGCTTGATAGGGCAGCGAAGATTGTGGCAAGGATCCGTTTTATTTTGAACTCTGACCTTCTTGATTTGCCTCAAGGGGAGCGTGTTGAACAGGCAAAGCTCCATCAGGCAGTATTAATGCGTGAATACGCGGATTGCGTAGAAGCTCAGGAAATGGACGCAATTCAGAGGGCTATACAAGATAAGGAAATGGCACTGGCGCCGGTGGCCCATGAAGTCTTACGATGCCGGATAGGCAATGTTGAAATTTTTGGAGAAGTTGATGCCCCTGAAGTTAATGAAGATAACGTCAGGTTGTCAAAGGAAAAGTTCGCCCACGACTATATACCGGCGAATAAAATATTAAAACGGCCGATGGGCGCGAAGAAAATACTGCAGGTTTTATTAAAGAATAATCTCGGCCCGCGGCATAAATTTGTTATTCGGGGCAGGGTTGTTTATATATCGAATGTTTTTGTCATCCATCAGTTGGATGGCCGGTTGGGCGTTGTGTTGTATGTGGTCAGAGAAGACGGGATGGTTGATCTGCGGTTGGCTTATAAGAGCAATTCCCAGAATGAATGGAGAGTTACTTCGCATCTGACGCGTAAGGGTGATGAGGTGAAGAGAATCGGATGGATTGGTAAGGGTGAAGGTGAAATTGAAATGACGCTGAAGATCGGCATGAGCACTTATCTGGACTATTTGGATATTTTAGATGCCAATGTAGAGGAAGGTGTTTTATGCGCTTTATGGATACCCATCAATGTGAATTTGAACGGCCCAATAAAAGCCGTAGCTTACGCTGAGACATTAGTTCGCCGTCAGGAGGATAAACCGTCTTTTATCGTCATGTTTGACGCTGACGGAAATGTTAAAGATTCGCAGGATGCTCCTGACTATCAACATGGCTTTATCAAAGAAGACACGCATTATAATCCGACGTACCATACATTTATAAGGACATTTCTTATCCTTTCATATAATAAGAGATATTTATATAGGTTCCATCATGATGCCGAACACGACATATCATGGGTGGGCATTGTTGAAGTGGTAGGCGGCGGCGTGAATAATTACGCGATTCCGACGCGTGTCATTGTGTTGAGCGATATTGCCGAGCGCGGTATAGATTATCCTAAACAGGTTAAAGCCGGCGAGATTAGGATTTTTGAGCCGCAGACAGACTATGCCTATAATACTGTTTTTACGCACGCTTTGCCCATTGTCAGAGAATTCAGGCGGATAATTTTACATATTGAAGAGCGACAACAGGAGACAGAGGACAGAAAACAGGAAGAACAAATACTGCAAGATCAGTCCACAGTCGACAGACAACAGACGACAGATGACAGAAGACAGAAGATAGAAGATCAAGAGACAATAACCAATGACCAAACCCCAATGACGAATGAAGTTCAAGATATCAAGTTACAAGGAGAGCAAGTTCAATCGCCGGAAACAAAAGATCAACAGCAGGATCAAGAGAAAAAATTATCCAACGAAGAGATGCAGCAGTTTACGCGGTTTAGGGAGCTACAAAGGGAATTTGTTTTTGAATGGGGGCAGCATGAGGGAGTGGAATTACCCGAAGCCTTGATTAAGCTTGGCCTCGCATTAAAGGAAGAAGGCCTATTATTACAAACAGAGGTTAATCAGCTGGATGAGTTGCAGCCTGGCGATGTGATGATTGTTTTGTTTAGAGTAAAAGAACAGAATAGAGATATTATTGATTATTATGTGTTTAGAAAAGCGTATTCCGTGTTGGATGAAAAACACTATGGTTTTATTGCCACGTCTCAAGGCCATGCTGTGGAAGGCTATTTTGAACAGCATCAGTATGATGACAATAAGAAGATGAATTTTGGCCTTGTCGGTATATATAGATTAACCGCATCGCCCCGGTGTGAGGCGTTAGACCGGAGCATAGCAGCCTCGCAAGAAGAAGATAGGCGAATGTTTGAAGCAATGTTTGGCCCTGGCGCGGAATCGCAAACACCGTCGGAATCCGGAGATACGGCAGATCGGCCATCCAGCCAGCCTTTTGAACCAGATGTTTTGACAGGGGATCCTGTCGAGCCTTTTGAACAACCCACAACAATACAAGGTGATGACGCAGGCTCATCGCAGGGCAATCAAGCGATAGGCGCGGCTGGTCACGAGGCGGCGGAGCAGCCAGTCGATGATGGACAACAGGCAACAGGCGGTACAGATAAAGAGGAACAGGAATTTGAGTTATCTATCGAAGAACTTTTAGTCCCTGAAATAGCGCAGGACATACAGAATATGAAGGATATGACCCCGCAAGAGGAAGCAGCCGCCGTAAAGAAGTTAGTTGATATTTTGCATGAAAGTTTGTGGCCGCAGGCAGGTGAAGAGCAAAATCAGACGACCCGCCTACCGGACGGGCAGGCAGAGGACAGAGGACAGAAGATAGAAGATCAAGAGACAATAACCAATGACCAAATTCCAATGACGAATGAAGTTTCAAAATACGAGGAGGAACAACCGTCACAGTCAACGGATATTCAAAAGCAATATGAAGAACATTTAAGAGAAGGAGAGCACAGCGCGGATAGAGGTATGTGGCGCGATAATACAGAAGTGGAAAAAGCGAGATATTACCAACAAGCCGAGAAAGAATATCAAGCAGCTATTGTTTTATGTCCAACTCAAGCAAGAGCTTATTGCGGCATAGCTGTTTTCTATAGCTATCATCTTAAAGATTATGACCGTGCCAGGGAATATTATCTTAAAGCCCTTGCTATTGAGCCAACATCTAATCATTACTGCCACATGTATCTTTCAGACGCAGAGAGTAAAGAAAAAGCGAAATTGGATAAAATTTTAAAGGGATACATAGAGCATCCATTAGAACAGAAGCAATTGTTGGCGGAGGCCCTGATTAGAGTTGAAGGACAAGATGAGTATCTTGGCGTTAAAGTTACCGATGAGATGGTAACGGGCCTTGTTGTGACACCGCAGGATTCAGAGGAAACGCTTGAGGAATCACAGGTTGGCCTGCCGACGGATTTAGAGCCTGGGACTGAGTTGTCACAGGCACAGGATGTTTTGGAAAGCGGCGAGCCTGTTGAAATTCCGCAGGAAGCCAATAAGATCGGAACCGGTACCTATGAAGAGCGTATGCAGAAAGGCGAAGAATTTCTAAAAGACGGCCAATATGAAGAAGCGAAAGAGGAGTATAAGGCGGCCATTGCTTTGAATCCTGACGGCGACAGGGCTTATGCCGCGCTTGCCAAAGTGTACGAAAAGGCCTCTCTTTGTGTAGCGTTGTACAACGAGCTTGAAGAAAGAAAACAGGCCATCGAATGTTACAAGGAAGCCATTAAAAGGAACCTCAAAGAGATTTCTTATCACAGAAGGCTTGGATGTGTCTATAGCAATCTCCATGAACCGGATTATGATGCCATGGCTAAAGAATATGAGGCTATGCTTGCCATTGATTCAAGTAATGCGTTTGCTTATGAGAGGCTCAGCGCTTTATATATGCGTGATATTCACGATTACGGGAAGGCAAGAGAAGTTTTGGAAAGGGCTATTAAACATATTCGTGATCCTTTAGCACATGTTTTTTTAGGGCATGTTTTCTGTGACCTTGCCCAGGTGTGTTGCAGCTTAGGTGATTATAATAAAGCCGTTATCTATGCTAAAAAGGCCGTTGAGCTGGATCGTCAGAACCTTATTCATCGGTGGATTTTGGCAAAAATCTGGCTGATCTGGGCTGAAGCCTTAGGCGAAAGAGACTCTTATTATTACGCGATGGATTCTTTGGATGCTGCGGAGAAGTTAGATAGGGAGAAGGTGGTTAGTGGTGGAAAACTATCGGCTGAAGTCTATGAACTTAAAGTTGCCGTGGAAGAAAAATTGAAAATTCAGAGCGGAGAAGAATCCGGTTGCCCGGCCATTGATATCGGAAAAAAAGACGGCTATCCGCAACATCCCGCCGATAATGCAGGCCAGGATGAGCAACAAAGAGTATCGGAGGAAACTCAGAGCGCGCAAGAGGCTGTTTATATCCCCTGGAATAAAAATCCAATCGAGGAACGCAAAAATTGGGTTCGTTTATTCGGCAACGGCACAGATTGGGATGGTTCAATGAAGCTATATGATGTTGTGCGGGGGGATATAGGAGTAGCTCGAGAGTGGTTTAAATTAATGCACATGCAAACGGGTGAGGATGTTGTTTTTCTATTTGACGCTACAGCCGGCAATATTGAACAGGCGCTGGAATATTGCCGGATTCATAAGACAACAGGATGGTATGGTTTTTCAGGCGGACACATCGCCGATCTTATTGAGGCTACCGCCGGCGATATCCATCTTGCCCGTCAGATCATGGCGATTGAAGGCGTCCGTACGACGGAAAGTGTTGTCAATATGTATAAGGCCGTCGGTAAAAATCTGGAATCTTTGAGAGAATGGTTTAAGGATGAGGCGATGCCGAGAAATGTTACTCTTGAGCTTTTGTGTTTTTATTCTCATGGCAATCTTGCCGAGGCGAGAATGGTTTGGATGAGGCTGAAAGGACAGCATTTGGATTTAGCGCTTGGTTTTGAAAAAGAGTATAAAGAGTCAAAGAAAGCGATTGAAGAGGGAAAATTTGCTAATAAGGGAGCGGTAGAAAATGCAGGCGTGTTGGAATACGGGCGAGAAGCACAGCCACCGAAAGAGAAAGCTGAAGCGGAGCCGGAACCGCGGGCTGAAAAGGATGGCGTTTCCCGTGATGGATATAAACAGATTATTTCTAAATTGGAAAATGTTTCTACGAAGGAAGAATGCGATGAGATTTTAGGAGAACTCCTGGATTGGAATATAGAGGTTGTGTTGCAGGGAGTGTTGAATCGAGACCAAGCCATAGAGTTGCAGGATAGGTATTTTAAAGAAAAAGAAACGCAATTTGAAGCGCTTTTTGTAAAGCTCTCGAGCAAGAATAGTAATATTTTCCTTCCTTACGGAGGCCCGGATAAAACACTGGTTGCGGTAGATGGGCAAGATGTTCAATATGATTATGATTTAGTGAAGTTGTATGAGTTTAATTTTGCTGATCCGCGCCTTGTCGCGCGTTTTGTCAGGCGATATGCTTTTACAATTTGTTGTTTTGGTGAGTTGCGCTTCCGGTTTAAAGCATTGAAAGAGCTTCTTGCGCTTTATCCTAAAAGCAAGATTGTAGCAGAAAAGATTGAGGCAACGGAAAAGATGATGAGTATCTTTGACGATTATGATTATATTTTGCGGGATAATGTTTCAGATAATGAAAAAGCTGATGCCGAATTTATAAAGAAATATAAGCCGTCAATATTTGGCATAACTCAGGCGGAGGAAAGTGTTGTTTTACAGCCGGCTCAAGACGGAGGTTTTTTCTTAGTTCTTGTTGGCAGTGAAAAGCTTCTGTTACCCAGGTTCTTTTGTCTGGATGGTGCTATGTATGGCGATGTGGAGAAGATATTCGAGTTTGAGAGAACAAGGCCGGTGAGAAATATTCCGTATGGAATCTGTTGTATTCCGGCCCTGAAAGCCAGAGATAATGGATGCTTTGAAGTGCATAGGCGCGGCAAGATAGAGGATTTTTGTTATTGGGCGAAAGGCGGTAAGCCGAGAAGCAGGAGTGATGATAGTTACACCAATGGGCTTTTAAACCTTGAGCTTATTACCAATAAAACGTTATCCGGTTCTTTCCTGCTTTCTTTTGGAAGAGAATATTTCAAGAGAGAAAATTTTGGATTCCGTTCAATTATTGATTATGCCCATAGCGCCAAGTTTGAAAACAAGATGTTTGATTACAGTGCCATCCCTTCAGGCAGGGCAAGTGAGACCATATATGAGGCTGTTATATATGAAACAAATGAGTTTTTGAAAAGAGTCACAGCGCAATGCCGTAGCCGAAAACCGTGCGTCAGGGAAAATTTAAAGAGAGGAGTATTCCTGGTTAAAAAAGATAATACGGCATTAGGGATTGTCGTAGCTGTTAGAGGCGATAATGTTATCGTCGAGCCTTTTATCGAAAAAGATAAATATCCCAGGGTTGAAGGTAAACATTATTCTCCGAGAGAACATTCTTTTGTGGAAAACGATCTTTCTTTTAAGATAGCGGATTTATCCGGTTACGAAGTTGAAACAGAATTGCCTGCTTTAGGAAAAGCTGATGATCGGGAAAAACTCAAAACTCAAAATGAAGTAGCAACTAATCAAAAGGTGGAGCAGCCAGTCGATGATGGGCAACAGGCAACAGGCGGCGCGGAGCAAAAGGGGCAAGGCCCCTGCTTGGCAGGCGGAAATTTACCGGATATGTCCGAGCTCAGGGTTGTGTATCCACGGATTGTTTCAGTCTCGCTGGTTGGAGAGAACGAAGGCATAGGCACACAGGGTGATTTAAAAGTGGAGGCGGATATTAGTTTAAGCGATGAGTCCGTGTTCGCCGGCACCGATGAGCAAAAGCAGGCTTTGGCTGAATCCTTCGTTAGGGATAACCTGCGGATAAGCATCCTTGATGAAAACGGCCAGCTAATAAAAGGCGATATCACGGTGAGATTTTCAGGGTTTGCTTCAAGCCCCTTGAAGGTTACCATTATTATTCCCAAGGAATTTATTCAGCTTTTAACGATAGAATTTTCGACTCAGGCTGATAAAAACACGGACGGCATTTGGCGGTATTCTCTCGATGAAGCAGAGTTGGCTAAATTAGTAAACCAGAAGGAAACGGCTTGCGATGTTTCGCCGCTTCAAGATTCGAACGTTGACAATATCGCGGGAAGAAAGGAAGCAGAAGAAACGCCGGCAACTCAAAAGCCTCTTGATGTAATTAAAGGAGGCGAGCCGGATTCACCGAAGAACGTTGAGCCGCAAGGCTTGTCTGAGGGAGAGGAAGTTAACCGGCAGGAAAAGGTTGGCAATATTGTGAGGATGTTTAATGAGAATACGGAAAAAACAAAGCACGCCTCTGATATGGAAGAATATGATAATCTCACATCAGAGCGCGGAGAAATAGTAGAGAAGATAGAACCTTATTGTGCTCTGGGGCAGGCAACAGAGACTTCCTTATCTTCTAGTAAAGCGGTAATCGCGGCCAGAAAGAAGAATCTTGAGGCCTTGTTCTACAGGCATATTGAATTGACGTTGCCTCAGAAAAAGACAGGAAAAGATATGGAAGGCTATCTTCATTCTTGGATAGATGAGTTAGGGCAGATTACCTTTCTAACGGAAGAAGAAAAGAAGCCCCTCGTTGAATATTTAAATAGAGTTGTCGCGGAATCTATGGAGAAATATAACAATAATGCCCCGGGCTCTTTTAAGTATGGGGAGCAGGTTTTCTACATAGACGATGCTTTATTGGAAGTTGAAGAAGCGAAGGTCGCAGGCTTTGATAGGCAGCTGTATAAGATAAAAGTATCTGATTGGACACAAGAGTGCAGCTGCAGGTATGTTGGATATGCGGAGTTGTTTGCTAACAGAGATAAGGCTGAAAAGGAATTAGAAAAAATAAAAGCGGTCGGTAATAATCGAATGAAGAAGCCGGGTGAAGGATTTAAACCCTGGGAAGAATTCAAGCGTGAAGAAAATTCAAGAAGGCCGTGGGAGTTGTTAGTTACTAAAAGCGGCAGCGGCCCGGCGTTAGCTATTGATTTGCCGAAATTATACGCAGCAGTCAGAGGAGATTTGACGGAAGCAAGACGGTGGCTGAAGATATCTAATGTCGGAAATGCCGGGAGTGCTGCTTCTTTGATTGCGGCTGCTCAAGGAGATATCGATTTAGCGAAAAAATGGATGTCGTTGCCTAAAATAAAAGGGGCAACAGAAGTGATAAGCCTTATGGAGGCCGTAAAATATGACTTTGTAATTGCTCAAGAATTAATGAATCTTCCAAGCGTACAGTCCGGATGGCAAGCAAAAGAATTTTATTCTTTAACGAATAAACCCCTCAAACAGACAGAAGAATTTACCTCTAGCCCAATTAGGAATGCCGCGATTTCGGCAATATCATCCGGCATGGTTTCAAGCCCTGTGGCGCAGCGTCAGGCAATCATCGTTTATCCTGACGAGAGAACCGATTATCAAGGGATTTTTGATGATGAGAGAGAGATCAGGAGTCTGAAGCGGCACGATTATAGCGTTATTTTCTCAAGAGTGTTGGGAGTCCATGATTTCATTTCACTCTTAAGTGGCCGCAATGAAGATTTAATCCTTATTGGCGGCCATGGAACTCAGAAGACTATTCAGTGGGGCTCGTGGTTTGATGAAGACGGAGTATTGAGAAAAAAGCATATTCCAATGCTGAGAGATAATGTCGATGGGGCATTAAAAGATAAGGGTTCTGTTGTTTTGCTTTCTTGCAGTACGGGCAAAGGAGAAGATAAGGAAGAGAATATAGCTAATGCACTTAGAAGCGTATGGCCGCAGGCAAGCCATATTTTTGCGCCGCGCATAGATGTGAGATGGGGCTTTTTGAAATTTAATCGTCATAACGATTTGGCCGGCGTTCGCTATATTGATTCGGAATTTCGTAAAAGTTGTGCGGCGGTTTTAGAAATAGAAAATTTATTGGGCGATAGGGATCGTATGGCATGCAATAAGATGTTTGAGAGGATACTAAAGGCTTACGATGCCATGAATCCGGTTTCCTCCAGCCCGATTGTTCCAAAAAGAATCAAGAAAGCCGTTGTGGTTGGTGCGGCGTTGTTGGTATTTGGCCGGTTTGCCGTATTGCCGGTAGCCAGAAGAGCAGCTTATAAAATAGCGAGGTATTCAGGTGTAGGATATAGAACTTTTGATTTAATCTTAAAAGGCCTTTGGTCGGGGCCGTTGCTGGCATATCGGGGAAGTTCGATTGACGGCCCGAATATTCTTGGAATCTATCTGAAACAGCAACCCAATACTTTGTTGGAATCAAAATATAAGCCTGCTGTTTTGAGTAATGTGAATGCCGCCACGATAAAATTCTACGACATTGGATCATGGAGCCAACTCAGAAGAATCAGTCTTTATTATGGTGCGCCAGTTTGGCCGACAGAACTTCTCGAATCTTTACTTAAGATGAAACAGGGCGATATTGTTGGTTCAGAATATCGCGAGGATGGCATGAATGAAATTCTTGAGACAGATATTGACTTAGGGCATTATTTGCGGTCATTCGGCCGTGACGAAAAAGGGATATATATGAGTGTATATGACGTATGGGATTTTGATTCAGAGTCGCCTTATTTAGAGAAAAGCATACAGAAGTGGTTAATGCGGGTTGTTGGCGACCCCATCTATTTTTATACAAGATTTTATCTTGATGATTGTTTTGGCAAGGGAGCTATTCAAAACGAGCTGGCTCGACGCAAATCCTTTGAAACAGGAAAATTCAAAAATAGAGATTTATTATTGAAAATGTTCAACGATAAAACAGTTATCATTTCTTCGCCGGTTGTTTTATCTCCGCTTGAACAACAACTTGATGGAGAGAGGAGAGGTTTCAAGCGTGTAGAAATAACAGGGTATAAAAGGTGGATGGATTTCTTAAGAGATCTTAAGGAAGGCTTGAGGTTGGTAATATCTTATTCCGATGGCAGGCAATTTAACGGGAAAGTAAGCAGGGTAATGGAGCGTAGTAGGAAAGTTGGAAAGGAAGGACAATATGAAGAAGTAGAGATATCGCGGTTTAAGCCGTCGAATAGACGGGTGTGTTTAATAGAAATATCTTTGGTTGGCAAGCGGAGGAAGATATATGTCTCCAGCCAAAGCGATATGGTTATCAGGGTATTGGGCGAAAAAGAGCCGTGGCCGTGTTTCAGCCAAGCTCAATCGTTCAACAGCGGCAAAGATGAACCATTCGTTTCAATAGTTCAAAGATTAGGAGAAGATTTGGAAAGACTGGATGGCCTGGTTGAATTGTTTGAGGTGTTATGCGAATGTTATCAGAATAAACTGAAAGGGAATCAATTAACCGCAAAAATAAAAGGAATATTATCTTCAGAAGGGATGCGGAAAGAAATAGCCTGTAACATAAAAGAAGGGATTTTATGGGAAGAAAGATACGTAAACAATATTGATTATAAAAAACTTATTAATCCGATAGCAGATAAAGTGAAATGTCTTATACGCGATATTGAGGAGGAATATTCCACGGTGGATCATTTATGGCACTATAAGATTGTTATGGTGAGAGATAAAATTAACAATCTTACTGGTTTTTCCAGCCCGATAGATTGCAATAAGATTGGGAGGCAGTTTCATCAAAGTATATCTGAAGGCTGCTTCAAAGAAGCGGAGCAGATTACCGGTGAACTATGGGCGAATAGGTATGTTTTAAATATTTTTGATAAAGGAATTTTGGAACTATTAATATCTATTGATCCGTTAACAGGGCGCAAAATAGTTGTTGATAAAGTCACTTTTTTACAACAAATTAAAAATGTTATGGAGATAATAGAGCAGAAGAGAAAGCTTTCGAGTCCAGTGAAGTATTCCATTGCGCTTGCCCAAGTTATTTCTTTGTCATCTTCTCTGATGCGATTTTTTAGAAATAGTCCTGGATGCAGACGCTTCTTTGGAAAATCAGGGTATTCTGGGTTAGCGGCCTTTGATTTTATAGATATTTTAAAAAGCTGGAAAGATGAACAAGGAAAGCCTGTAGCTGAGGCATGGCAAAGCAAGCTTAATGGAGCCAAAGAGAGTTATAAACAAGGCAAACTATCTCAAATTCAGCTTGCAAAAGTCGAAATTGAGGGAAATTTTAGCGGAGTTAAAAATAATGTAGAAAATAAACTTACTAAACTTTCAAAAGCTTATGGTGTGCTAGAAGGAAGAAAAGAACAGCTAAAAACATTGACATTTGAGCTGGCTGATTTGACATTGATGTCAGAGAAATATCCAGATGTTGCTTTTGCAGAGGAAGCAACGATAATCAAACAAGCAATAGCATTGACCGAAAGCAAGATTAAGAATGCGGAAGAGAGAATACAAGCATTAGAAGATTCGAAGATGCCGTATATTTTGCAGGATAACGATTTGCTTCAGTATCACGTGTTTGTTGATTATTCCACGTGGCTTGAAAAATATATGACAAAGTATAAAGCCACGCCGTCTTATGAAGAAAAACGCCGCAAGGTTTTAGGGATTGTGACAGAGCATCTTGAAAATGACATTAATGGTATCCTTTTAAGAAATGAGAATCAGCAGGGCGTAGATCAGATGAAGCAATTCCTTAAGTTTGATGTAAATGAAGCGAGCAAGATAGCCAAGGAAGCGATTACTCCTCAACTTTACGAAGACATCTTAACAAACTTAAGTTTATCCAGTGAAAATTTTGCCAAAGAGGTTGCAGCTGTTCAAAAAGGTGTTGTAGCTTACCTTGGAATAAGAGCGGCGAAAAGCTTCTTGGGTTATGTACAGTATTTTTATAATAATAGTATTCAGCATCAGCATATCAATCAAGTTTATGGAGATTTGAGAAATCTTCAAATGACGATTGAGCAATGCGGCGATGACATTGCAGAAGAGGAGAAAGCAGCTTTTGAGCATTTAAAGAAAGAGTTTGAGGAGTTGAAGGGTTTAAATGTTCAATGCCAAGAGGCTTATCAGAAGTTGCATAAGTTGGAGGGAGACTATCAAAAAGCCTCTCAAGATGTTAATGTTTTGGTTCCTCAGCCAAGACTTAGTTTTACGCCGTTATATGTTGTTGGCGGCATAGCAGTTGTGGGTGCTGCGGTTGGTTTGTTTGCCGCTATTTCTCATGCCGCGACGATTACACCGTCAGCCCGCTCAATGAGTATGGCCGGTGGTTTCTACAATCCAGCTTTAGATCCCGTTCACAATTTGAGTCCGTATACCAGGATTGCTGATCAGTATTTGGCACAGTATAGAATGGAACAGTGGATAGCATCTTTGTTAAAGGATCAGAAC
Source organism: uncultured Planctomycetia bacterium (assembly GCA_964423185.1). Classification (GTDB taxonomy): domain Bacteria; phylum Omnitrophota; class Gorgyraeia; order Velamenicoccales; family Velamenicoccaceae; genus CAYRDK01. The sequence continues at coordinate 32,194 of CAYRDK010000004.1, read as the reverse complement.
AGAGAGTTTTTGCCTGAAACGGCAGGTTCTATTTTTAATAATGTGTTTGGTGTTAAGCCGCTTGAAGCGGCTGAAATCGCGCCGATGGCAGAAGTTTTACCGGCTTATCAGGCGAGAGGATGGTCTGGTGCCGATATTAAAGTTCTCGCCTTCCACAATTTGGATGAGAATGCTCCTCGTAATTGGGATGCGGGAAGAAAAGATTTCTTAACGATACATCCGCAGGATTTTAAGGATATCGTAAAGGGCCAGTTGAAAAACGGGTATGTTTTTGTAACACCGTCAAAGTTAGAAAAACTCAGCAAGGCTCAATTGGCGGATAATAAGGCACGATACGCGATGCTTATGTTTGATGACGGTTTTGAAAGCGCGCGGACAGTTGCCTGCGGTATCCTGCAGGAGCTTGGCAAAGAGAACTCTATCAAGACGATACCCGCGTCTATCGCGGTGTACACCGATTATCTCAGAAAAGATCTCTCTGATGAACCGAATACTGATTCTTCAAAACGGGCGTTAAGCGTTGGGCAAATTGATTATCTTTTAGGCCAGGGATGGGAATTGCTTTCACATAGCACAACACATGCTTACGATTTAAGCAAAACAGTTACTGAATTAAAGGCTTCAAAAGAAGCGCTGGAGAACATATTCGGCAGAGGAATCGTGAATTCTTTTGTGGTTCCCGGCGGATATTATTCGCGGGAGACGATTGAGGCTTCCAAAGCTGCTGGATACGGCCATATCTTTACGACTTCGCCGGCTCCTGTTAATCCAGGCGAGTATATTTGGCCTCGTTATGTTATTAATCAGTCCTATCTGCAGACAGGAGTTAAAGAAACGCTCTTCAAGAGGACTATTCCGTTGACGATAGCTGAGCCTTATTCAGGATTAGATGCGAGTGGCAAGACGGTTGCAATTAATGGCGCCACAAGTTTTCAGATAGAGTTGCCGCGTGATATCGTTCCTCAAAAAGCCAGTGTGATGGTAACAAATTCAAAGGTTATCGCTGAAGACATGCTTAAATCTATTCAGGGCCATGTTATAACCGTGAATTATCCAAAAGATCACACGGGTTATTTGACTTTTGCGCTTAGCGTTGAGAGCGCTTCAGGAGATGTTTATCGCGCAAGCTGGATGTGGGATGTTGAAAAAGGCGTGACTGTGGCCAGCAATGATACAGCCAGAAGAAAGATTCAGGCGCCGGTTATTTTGAAACAGAATGTTGAAATTCCTATGGCTGAAGAAAAACCGGCCAGGCGGCAGTATAAAGAAGTATCCCATAACGTCGGGCAGGATGTCATTCTGAGGAGTGAAGCGACGAAGAATCTAAAAGCAGATCCTTCGGCGGAGCCTGTACTGAGTAGAACGAATGCGCCTCAGGATGACAGGGGACAGGGGACAGAGAATCAGAACAAGATTCAAATGCCGCAGATGCCGGCGCAGGGCACGATGAAGAATAGGCCCTGTTTGACAGGAGTTCCTGTCCTGGCTGATGATCCGGTTGATATTCATGTTCCTCAGATTGACGGCGGGATTTTCGGCCCGTTAAGCCGCCGCGAGGCCGTGAATGTTACAGATCAGGCGTTAAAAGCTAGAGAGCCGGATAATGGTAGGCACGGGATGTCCCAGATGAAGCAGGGAGATTTACCAGAGATACAGAAAATTGATACAGGTTTTTCAAAGTTTTTTGCGGAAGAATTTAATAGTTTGAAGACTCCAGCCGCTCTGATACAGGCAATAGAAACAAAGGGCCATATTGTTGTTCCAGCAGAAGAGAATGATATTCAAAGATTAAACATATTGTTAGAGCGGCAAGATCTGTATAAAAGCATGTCTATCCATCCTGATGCGCTTGAAAGCTTCATTGGTCAATTGGAACAAGGTGGCCAATTAAATTTGACATCAATTAGGCGTTTGAACAGGATCCTTATAGAAGCAAATTACCCCTTGGAAACTCCAAAGAGCCTTGGCATAAAACTTCAGAATACAGCGGCTTCTTTTAAAGAATTACAGGTCGCTTTTGAAAAATTGAACGATACTTATCGTGAATTTTTAAACACTATTCAGGGTGGCAAGTTGAATATGGCCTTGAAGAGAAATGTCGTCGATATTAACACGGTGTTGTTGCTTGAGCGGCAGATTAACAAATTAAAAGACGTTGATCAGTATTTTAGGGAGACAGAGAAGAAATTTTTCGAAGATTGCCTTGAAAGTTTAAATAAGGAAATCGTTCAGCTTCAAGAAGACCTTAAAGCGTTAAACCAAAACCTCGGCATTATTAATGATGAGCAGGTGAAGGCTGATATCGCGCATCAATTAGCCGTTGTGGCGATTGATTTAAAAGACGTGGAAGAAAAGATTGGCGACGCGGCGAAGAGCTTGACAGATTGGAAGAACGCGCCGGCGGCGCTGGAAAAACTGGATGCGTCTGGGAAGAAAGTTTATATAAATAAGCTTTCAGGGGTTGTGACTGAGGATGATAAGATTGGCGCTAATTTACATGTTTCAAAATATGGTGATTCAAAGATTGGCGATATCGCCAATTTGAATAGAATGGGTGTTACAGACGCGCTTATCATGACGCCTTCAGATAATACGGCTTTACAGGCTGAGAATACAAAATATACAAAGTCACGCGACGCTATCCAGACGGTAATCAATAATGGCTCAATACCGGCTGACGTGAGCGCTGTTTTAGATTATATCACACAGGCGAATATTGATTGGACGAATCAGAAGAAGACGCTTACTGATTTGAGCGCAACACAGTTGATTAAAGAAAAAGCCCGTCTGCCGCAGGATCCATTCCGCAGCCTCTTGATTTCTCCATATGATTTAGATGGTTTTGTCAGCGTTAAGACGGTTAATGGCGTCAAAGTAGGCGAGGGATTAATTAATCAGAAGACTTATTCTATTAAAAGGCTTTTGACAATGATAGAGATAGAGCCGCAAGAGCTGGAAAATCCCGCATTATCGCCTTTAGAAAAAGAAGCGCTTACATTTATGTTAAGCGATGAGTTTACGACCGTTGAAAAGTCCGCGGTATACGCGCAGGCTATCCTTGATATTTTGTCCAGGGACGCTTTAGCTGATGGCTCTGATTCACGCGTCCTCATGAAGCCGCCTTATAATTTCAGGAAAATAGGCGATTATGTTTATGCCCCAAAAGACATTGAGAAAGGCCTGGCATTTTATAATAATCAAATTACCTGGGCCGCGGACGACATAATTTTTAATAATATACGTATGCAGGATCCCGATATGCGGCCGGAAGAGAAGGCCCTTATCATTAGAGAGAATCAGGATTTGGAAAATAAGAGCGCCTGGGCTGTGCGCATGATTGATTATTTGACGATCGTAAAAGGCTGGCACAGCCAGCCTTTAGGGGCTATCGCGCCGCAGGAAATAGCCTGGCGCGCTCTTTGGGCTGATTGTGATTCCGTCATTTACTATGCCGGTGTTTGGCCCCTTTTAAAAGACATGTGCGCTTTTGAGCAGAAGAATGTATCAGAAGGTTTGCCGTATTGGAATAGCGAGCTTTTAAGCGCGCAGGCAAAGCAGGTTGAGCTAGGGGCTATGCTGGCGGATATGCCAGCGGATAATACCTTATATCCAATTCTTGAGCATCAGCTTAGCAATCTAGGTTTAAATATCGACAGAATTAAGGCTAACCAGGAAAATTTAGAAGCTAATAATCTTGTTTTGACACGCGTGGTTGGGCCGGACAGGCCGGCTATTCTGGCGAGGTATATGATCGTCAATCAGAAAACGCAGGTTTATTATGAAGATACGCTTAAGCTTTTACAGGAGATGATGGATCATCAGATCGAGATGATTGATTACAGCATTAATTACTACGCGAAAAAGCACGCGAACGAAGCCCTCAATTTGGAATCACAGCAATGGCTCCTGGCAAACTATACGCTTTACCTGAGCCCGACGGAATATGAGATGCTGCTTAAGCGTATCCCTGAAACACAGGCCAAGATGGATAATTATGTTTTGATTCAGCAGGATCTGGCCAAGGATAAAGAGTTTTTACAGCATCCTGATGTTAATGAAACATACGCTGGCATAGCTTCGCGAAAGCTGGATGAGATGAAGAGGCTGATTCAGGTTGCTGAGCAAACCTCTGTATTCATCAACGCGATGATTCCGCTTGAAAAAATACGGTTAAGTGAGGGTGTCCCTTATTGGCAGGCGATGCGTGATGAGAAGACGATTGACCGCGGCAATCTGGTGAGTATATTAGCGAGATTAGAGGCGAAGCTGGAAGAGAAACAGGCGGCTGGCATTGAAGATTTAGCACTTGAGGCGACGATTCGTATTACGCAACACCAGATTGGCCAGCTTGATCTCTATTTAGGTAACGCGGAAAAAGGCGTAAAAGGCGTTATTGACGTGGCGCTTGAAAATCTGAGTTTGGACCAGGCTTATTATGATTCTAATGGTGCCAGCGAATCTAAAGCGGATGTCATTGCCAGGACAAAAGTTTTGGCCGCTATGAACTTAAATGCCGCTCAAGACAATTCAAAGCTGGTTGAAGAGATGTTTAATTATAATACCGTATCTTTGAATTTGGCTATTGAGCTGCTTAAGGAAACCAAGGCGGACTCTATCGCGCGTTTATACGGCGTGCACGACGGTGTTGTGGATGAGCCGGGAGTTTTGGACTACCTGAATCCGGACAACAATGGCACATTGGCTTTAAGCCATGTGGATAACCTGTTCCGCGAAAAAGGCATCCCTGTGTCGGTTGATAAGCGTAAGGCGATGTGGCAGGATATGCTGATTAATGATGTTAATAACCCGCGTTATAACGAAAAAGATGCCAAAGGCAACTATATATCCGCGTATAAGGCGATTGAAGAATCTCAAAGAGCCGTTGGAGCTTACGAAGGCCGTATCGCCGAAGAACAGAAGAAAAAATACGAGACTGAAGAGGCGAGATTAGAGGGTGAGGCAAAGATTAGGGACTGGAATACGCACATTGCCATTTATAGCAAATATATTATTGATGCTCAGATGAATGTTACCAAGGCTCAGATGTATTTGGGGTCACTCGAGTTAACAAAGAAGGCTTATGAATCAGAAAAAATTTCTTTGGAAAAGCTGGTTGTAGAACCGTTGCCGCTCGGTAGTTATGCTGATCCCGCTTTGGCGCAACCGGTGAATCTCGTTGATTTTCAGATATTCTCTTTAGAGCAGAATAAGAAGCGCGTGGATGGCGATTTTTCAGAAGATGATACCCGTATTATCGCGAGAAACACCGTGCTTTATGAAAAACTTTTAGAATTTTATCCTTTTGCTAAAACAGCCGCGTCAGACAGACAGGCTTCGCTATTAAAAGCTCAAGCGGATGCTGAACAGCTGCGTACGACAATCTTCCCTGAAACGGTATCAAAATTGAATGATTTAATCGCCGATAAAGAGTCTTTGAAGGCGGGAGTGGAAGATAAGATCGCGCAGGCGCAGAAGTTTCTCTTAGAAATTCAGGCGATGGTTAAACAGGGAGAAGTATGGCAGGCAAAACTGAATAGTGAGTTTGATAATGTGCTGGATAGAAACTATTCAACGTTAAAAGCAAGGACAGAGGCGTTTGAAAAGATGATTCGTTCAAAAGGCCGCGTGATTTATCAAAGCGGGCTTTTGGATTTTGCCCGTAAAGACATGGCGCGCCTGGCCGCTGAACTTCAGGAGGCCGGTGGCACGGATGTCGCGGTCACGGCGCTGGATGAGGCCAATCAGCCGAGTTATCCGCTTGTGCTTGATAAGGCATCTTTAATGAGGCTGGCTAATAATATTTTATCTGATACCCAAGCGCCGCGGGATTTGAGGCAGAGGCTGGATACTTTAAAAGAGCGTAACCCGCAGGATGTTTTGGCTGAGTTAGGCTTGAATATTGAAAGATTGGATGTGGGCGGTGACTATTATATTGTGACGGAAACCAGTTTTGGCAACGAACGGCAGGAATTGTATTTGAAATTAGGCAATATGCTGGGGTCGTTTGAAAATGTCAAGATCAGCCCGTTTGTGTATTCTCAGAAGACGGTTGATGGATTGCGCAGCGGCGCGGTTGGCGGCGGTATTGTGATGGATGTCAATCCGCTCGCGCGCCCTGTTTATTACGGTTTGGTTATTGATGTGTATAAACCGCTTTATCCAAAGATTGGTTTTGATTACGTCCCTGAAAATACGAGGATTCTTGTCACGCAGGATTACAGCTTGTTGTTCATGCCGCAGGCGAATGGTGAATACCGCGTATTTATGGGCGGCAGTCTTTTCGCCGATTTGCCGGTGGAGGGTAATTTCAAGAAGCAGACACAGGTTTCCGGTGGTATCGCGCGCGCTGATTATAACTTCTACGGCCCAGTGACGATTAAAACAGAAGTGGCCGGCGGGTATGCCAAGGATCCTTTCTTTAAAAAGTATGAGTGGCTTTTAGGAGATAAGGAGTTGACACCGGAGCAGGTGAGGAGTTTTGCCGCGGAAATCAGCGGCAGTGATATGCGGTATTTATACGAAAGGGCCGGGTTGGAATTGGATGTCAAGAAGATGCTTGGATTGGATCAGGCGTTCACGCTGCAATTTTTTGCCAAGCATGGGGAAAATACGGAGAACGCGGCGCATGGCGCGAAAGAATTGACATATGGCGCCGGCCTTGAAAAAGTTTTCAAGATTGGTTTGGTTGAAATGGATATTAAGGCCGAAGGTGAATTTGGCCGTAGAGAAGACAGCTACATCATGTCTTTGGATACAAAATTTCCTGCCGGGTTTAAGCTGAGCGGCGTCGGCAAGATTTCAGGTGAAGATTACACCTATCTGGCTAAGGTTTCAAGAAACGTCTTGGGGTTTGATGTTGGCGTGGCGGTTGAAAATGGTTCTAACACGAAGGCCATCTGGTCGTTAACCGTGGGCCAGCAGTTTGACAAAGAGGTTGTTTTGGAAAAAGGCTTAGGCAACGCGGAAGAGTTTGACCGGATGCATGATACGTTCGCGGCTGTTAGCAATAATGTTAATCCGCTTTCGGCTGTGTTAGCAGATGTTTTAGCTTATAACAGCGATTTTAATGAAAAGCTTCTTGAAGCAAGGCATGCGTTGGTTGATGGTTCAGAATCTCTCATCGCTTTCTATAAGGGCCGCTATGGATTTTCTGTTGATACAGCCAGGGAAGATGCCAAGATTAAAAAGCAGTTTCCTATTGATTTGGGAGTAGTGGCTGGTGTCAAACGCGTGACGAAAGAAGAGGCCGCGCAGAAAGCGATTCAGTTGCAGAGGGCTTTAAGAGAATCTCGCGAGATTTTAGGTAAAGCCATTGATACGGCCGTTACTTCTTACCTTAATTTAGTTGAGGCCAAGTGGAATTATGATGCCGCGCGGGCCGCTTATGAACATATGCCTGTTTTGGATTCTGAGAGTGTCGCGGCCCAGGCGGCGCTTAAGTATAAAATGGCGGATTTAAAGGCCGCTTTTGAATTGAAGGCAGGGCAATACGCGCAGTTGACGCACGCGGGCGCGCAAGAGTTGGATGATATTATTAAGATTATTCCGGCCTTTGGGCACAGAGAAGAAGTTGATACTCAGGTAAAAGCAATGTTAGCTGATTGGCTGCCTTTGATGGGCGAGGTAAGAGTTGATATTAATATTGAAAAAGGAAGCTTGCTGGTTAAAACATTGAGATTAACAGGCGTTGAAAAGGTTGAGATGGGTTTTAATCTGACAGATATGCTGACGCAAAGCGCGTATCCGTCCCTCTCTTTAAGCATCCCATTTTATGTGGGCGGCCGCAAGGTTGTTGTGGAGCTGGATAAACTTGATGCCGCCTCTTTAGGCATGGAAGGGCAGGAGTATTTAAGGAGACTGGTTTTTGAGAAAGACAGAGCCATGATTTTGAAATCCGGCAATGATGACGCGTTGAGAGTTATTAAAGTTCTTGAGCCAGAAGTTAATGACGGCTTAAGAGCGGCTGTTGAGGAGTTTAACAATGATTTAAGCGTGCCTGAATCGGGCGTGTGGAGCAATCTTGACGAGGTGTTTACGGCAGTCCACGCGAATTCGAGGCTTGCTCTTGAAACAATTAAACAAGAGGCGAAGATTCAGATAGTACAAAACAGATTTCAGGGTTCAGGGGACAGGGTTCAGGGGACAGAAAGAGATTCAAAATCCAAAAATAAACAATTAGGACCACAGAATCAACAGATAAAGAATCAGGCGTTTGTGATACGGGATTTGGATCAGGTTTATAATCAGTATGTTTTACCAAGCGGCCTTGATGTAAAACTCGCGCAGAATAAATTAAGCGCGGCACAGGCTAGATTGTCTGGCGGCACAGGATTTTTAAGAGGATTAAAACTTGACGCGGCGCCATTTTTAAAAGACCCAAAAGAGTTGAAGTTTGGTATTTCTCCTTCCGTGACGCTTGTGTTGTCGCGCAACGGTTCCGCTAAAGAAAGAGTGTTGGTAGAAGAAAAAACACAGCGCGTGTTTCAACAAAAACAGATTGCCGCTGAATTGAGGGCGAACTTCTTTATCGCTTATATTGATTATTTGAACGCCTCGGATGTTTATAACACTCTTTCTGAAATCAACGAAGCTCAAAAGCCGTCGGATGTTATGGCAAAACTTGAGGCGTCTCGTGAATTAAATGAATCAAGAGGCACGTTAAATAATCTTTTGGGCAGGCCTTATGCCGCGCCCATTGACGCGATGGTTGATTTCAAGGCCGCCAAGCAACAGATTGACGGTGCTGTTTTGAGCGGCGCTATGGATCAAAGCGGTCAGCGTGAAGCGCAAGCCGCGGCCGAGGTTAAAATTTTAAATGCCAACCTTGATTTGCTCAAACAGGGCGGTGAAGTTAGCCTGAATATTCCGGTGTATCTGTTCGCGTCACCGAATCCGACGATGATCGCCTGGTGGGGCGGTATTGAAGCCTACAATGGTTTAACGTCGTATTTCAGTAAGGCCCGCAAAATGAACAAGGCCGCCGCTATCGCTGATATGGAAGTGAAGATTCGCCGCGCCGAAGCGGAATTGGAACGCGTGCGCATGGAGAATAAGCAGAATACAGCCGCGGCCGCTTCAGAGTATTTAGCGCAGAAAGAACCTTATGATAAGTTTCGCGCCGAAGTCAGGGCGGGATCGAATGGCGTGAATCCATCCATTTTGACACAGCCTGTAACGACCGCGCAGGGTGAGGTGATTTACAGCAGTGTTGATGCCTACGTGTCTGACGCGATCACGTATGATCAGGATGTCAGAGGCGCTTATATCAATTTGAGAGCGGCTAAGAATGGAGCGCCAATGGCACCGGCGGCATTTAAGGATAACGCTCTTTCCAGTGAATTCCGTCACGATTTTAAAACAGATGATCATATTTTGACCGGAGCGATGGAGCTTTACAGCGACGCTGTTCAGGTTTACACGGATTCCGCCCACAGGACGGTTTTAGGGGTGCAGGCCGCGCAGGCCCTGTTTGACCTGGCAAAGTCAAGGGCGCAGGTTGAGGCTGTCAGGAGTGTTTATGAGGCGGCCTTGTTGGAACGCATGGGCCGTGTTGTGATCGAGCCTTCGGCAGCAGGCAAGGCGGAGGAACGCAGGGCTGAAAGTGAACGCCGGTTAAAGGTATTGGTGGGCGCTTCCCCGGAGACGAAAATCGTGATCAAAGGGTTGGATCAGGTTTCTTTCGCGATGGCCGAAATTGATATGAAGGCCGCGGGCGCGTTTGAGGCTTTAGCGAAAAGCCAGCCGCAAATACAGGCTTTGGACGCGCAGATACAACAGCAGGCGGTTATCGTTAATAATATCTTACGTGAAATTCAGTACGCCGCGCCGAAAACAGCTATTGGTTTAGCTTTTGGTGAAAACGCAAAAGAAAAAAGCGTGCGCGACGTGAACTTTGGACGTTTCTTTGAGATACCGGTCGCAGGCGATATCGCAAGACGAATTAGGCTGCCTTTGAGTGGTGCTGTCGAGGGCGCTATCAAGTTGGATCAATTAAAGATCAAGACAGCGGATCAGATTCGCCTTTCGTTTGTGAATTTAAGTGTTTATGGGCAGCTTTTGAATGAAAGTAGAAAACAGTTAGGCGCTTTTTATGGCGATTACGCCGGTAAAGTTTATCAGCAGAAGACAGAGGGAGGCGTTGACTCAGGCGAGCTGGAGGTTTCTTTTGAAAGATTTAACGCTTCTTGGAATACATATTTAGATAATGTTGCTTCTTATCAGGCCGCGTTTGAAAACTTAAAGGCGGTATATGCTTTGGCAGGTGAAGATATTTCTGTCAACTGTCATTCTGAGGGCGAAGCCCGAAGAATCTCACAGCAAAACCAGATCCCTGCCTACCGGCAGGCAGGCTTCGGCTCCGCTCAGGATGACGGGGGTGTAGGACTTCAGAATGACAGAAGTATAGTTTCTCAGGATGACAGAACAGGATTCAAGACGCAGGCGTTGAGCCTTTTGGATATAGCGCCTGTTGATGAAACAGAGTTGGAAGGCCGCCGTACTTTTGAGAACAAAGAGGCTCAAGGCGCTTTGGATAAGTTTTCCACATTCTGGAACGATGAGCGGTCCTATCACGACGGTTATAAAGCCTATCATGTGGATCTTTTAACGCAAAGGTATGAAGCGGCTTTCGAAGCTTATCCGGCGTTTGCCAAGACCGTCCTGGCTGGTGAAGACTTTCAACGCGAGGCGGTCAAGTACACCAAAACTTACCTGCTCCCGATTTATGAAATTGGTTCGGATATTTTGGACGACACGGTGGTGCCATTGAAAGCGCGTGAAGCGATCGTGGCGTTAACGGGTGAGGAGATATTTAAATACAGGGTGTTACGCGGCCATACAGAAGATGTGATCGCGGCTGTATTCGCCGAGGATATGGTGAAACAGTTGACGGGTGAATTTATTGTTTTGTTTGAAGGTATGGCGCAAGGCAAGGCCAGGAACGCAGGCCATAAGGCTGAGATGGAAGAGGCAGTGGCCGCGCAGAGGAAGAAGATTGAGGATCGTTTTGAGAATCTTTATAAAAAATTCGGCGTTGACAGGACAAAGCTTGATGTTGAAATCGTCGGCGCGAAAGCCGCCTGGCTTGCAGACAATAAAGTTGCCGCGTTTAATGAAGATTTAAAGATACCTTCGGATTCGCCGAAAGCGATGCCGAAGTTTGACAAGTCTAAGGTGCAGTATGAAGCCGGGCGCAGGGAACGCGCGATCAGCAAAAAACTGCAGACTGAAGATCTTGATGTGGCGATTGTCAGCATGGAGCCGGGCCATAAATATGAAGTTGTTAAACTGATTGATACAGAGAAAGAGTTTAAAGAGATATATAAAGATAACATGTTTCATTACGCGGAAGCCAGCTTGACTGAAGAACCAACACCTCAGGGCCGCGGCAGTTTATTAGAAAGGCCCGTTGTGGATGAAAAGGATAAAATTGGAGCGTCTTATCAGACATGGGTGAAAGAATACGGTATAGAATACCGCGCGATTTTCAGTGAAAATCTATTAGATAAAAAGATCGCGAAAAAGCAGGCGTTTGAGGCTTCGCAGTTGGCACAGGCTGAGGCTAAAGAAAACCCCGCGTATTTTGCCGTTCAGATGAAGGCTCATCCGGTTTATGGCGCCATGTGGAAAGATATGGTTCATGTCTGGTCGGAATTTGAAGTGATTTCGCAGTATTATCCGGATAATCATCCGCAAGAAGGCGAGCCGGTATTAAATGCTAATAAATTTCCGATGATCAAGCTTGTTCCTCGCCATACAAATGCCGGCAGAAGGGCTTTGGTAAAAGAAGAAGAGCTGGGTGCTTACCGTTATGTGGATGCTAAATTGGTTGAGGTTAATCCGGAAGAAGGCGATATATCCGTTTTCATCGTTAAATCCACGATTAAGAATAATGACCCTAAAACGGGCGACGCGATTTTCTTCGGCCGCCGCGCGATTGAACACGAAATGGCTTTGACAGGGTTTGGCCGTTTAATGTTGGAGAGCAAAATTGATAATTTCCGGGCGGCTATTCGCGGTACAGAACTTTGGAAGCTTTATGAAAGTTTGGCGCCGATGCTTGGTTCTATTACGAATTATCAGACGGTCGGCGCTTCAAAGGTTTTCTTCAATCTTTTCGTCAGCCGCAAGAGCCTGCCGGGCGCTCCAAATGACGCTGATATCCAGGCTTTTTATAAAGAAAGATTTGGCGGCGATTTTGAAAAGTTTAAGGCGTTTGTGACAAAGGCGCCGTTTGGAGGAGAAGCTGTCACAGAATATGTGAATCAGGATTTGAAGAAGCATAAGGGCTTAAAGACAGTTTTGATGAGCGAGGCGAAGGAGGAGCGGAACAAGGCTCGGGCGAAGTGGGGTATTTATTTGGTTGATAGTATTGCTCAGGCTTCCGGCCGCAATCGTGATGATGACCAGCTTTTACACGGGGTATTCAGGTATTTTGGCGGAACCGAAATCAACTTGATGACGTTGGTTGGAGATTTGTTTGATGTGAAAGATGAGGCTGGTAAAAAGATTTTAGGGTTGGGCATTACAAAAGATGTTGCCGGCATAGACAGGCTCTGGACAGGATTTGGTTTAACACTTGACTGGTGGAATTTAGGAGAGAATTTCTTCGAAATAGAATCTTACAGTGATATTTTCTCAAAGGATATTATTAAGACCTATGTTGCCGGTTATCCGTCATCCGGTAACGCGGAATTGACGCTGGAATACACAAGCAAGCTTGAAACCATGTTTGCCTTCGGCGTTAGAAAAGACGGTTCGTTCGGCAAGAGCTACATTGAAAAGGAACAATTGGATGATTTGGATTTGAAGAGAATAGGCCAGTTAAAATTGGCGGAATTGGGTGTGAATTGGCCGATTTACGCGACGGTGGATGCCAAGACAGGCAAGGAAAAGGAAATCCTGATTTTCGGCCGCCGCGCGTATGAACAGGCTGATAGTCAGTTAACGCGCGATATGGAAAATTATAAAAAGCATACCGCTGCTCAAGAGGGCGAGTATTTGGTGACTGAGTCCGAGCCGGGTGTTGTTTCTAGGAAAAAACACGCGGCCGTTGTTGGCTTGGGCGATACGTTGTTAAAAGGTGTTAGGACAGAGGTGGCAGGGCGTTTTGAGAAGAGCTTGACACTTGGCGAGGATGCTTATGAAGCCGCGGTTACTCAATTGCAGGAGTTGTTGCGGCGCGACGATGAATATAAGCGTTCAGGTGCCGAGCCGTCGAAAACCGAGACGCATCTGACATACTACGACGTTGATAACTCCATCTATAGATTCTGGGATGCCAAACAGCAGCGCGAAGTGGAAGTGACGATGACGGCCAGCCGCGAGCGTGTTGCCGAGGATATCAAGCTTCTTGAAATAAGAAAATATAATGCTCAAGAAGCCAGGCGCGCGGTGGAATCACGTATCGGCGGTGTTGAGATGACGGATATGGAAGGCAGGCCGTTTGAGGGCGGCGTGATCGTTGACCGCCAGGTATTGATGGACGCGTTGCAGGGGTTGGATTTTGATCCGCCGGCTTTACAGCGCCAGATCGCGCGCCGCGGAGGGTTATATATGGACAAATATCAGGGCGAGGTGGTACGTGTTCGCCCGCTGTTCCCCGAAGGTGATTTTGTCCGCGAAAGAATAAATCCTAATGACTATGTACGGGAAACATTATATTACAAAGATGGCATGTTGGTTGACCTGCGGAGGCATCTTGATGACGCGCGGTTTGATTATCATACAACATATACTTATAACGATGTTGGCCTTGTTAATGAAAGCCCATCGGTGAATATGGCTGGGAAAACGCTTGTTGAGGCGAAAACAATCGCGCAGTGCGTGGAAGACGAAACGGTCATGCAGAAAGAATATAATCCGGCTGTCAATGAAGCAAAACTTAAAATTTATGGTTTGGATTCTGAACTTCCGATATGGTCGATCACAAAAGATGACATCACATTGAATTTCTTTAACAGGCATGGGTATGTGTGGCAGTCAAAGATTTGGTATAACGAGGGGACATTAGAGGAGCCCAAGAAGGGCGAATTGAAATATTTTGGTTCTGATTACCATCTGGACTCAGACAATCATACGGTCAGCGCCCATATGCCGCATCAGCAGAACGAAAAGGAAAAAGATGTGGTTTACGGGCCTTATTTCGGCCAGGAGCTTGTTGTTTGCGTTGAAGGCGCGGGCCGCGCATCCTTTAAGCACTATGATCCCGCCTGGTACAATGGTTTTGTCCCAATAGGTGTCACGGTTAATGATTCTGGTACTGATAAGCATATCGCGCATATTCGAATCACCAATTATGAAAAAGACGGGCGTACACATGAAGGCGAGCCCGCGCGCTTAACGACAGGCCATGAATATGATGTTGTGAAAGAAACAGGCCATGCCGGCGCTGAATTCAAAGATGTAAAGGATAGCGGCCGGTTTGACACGCTTGTTTGGGATTCCCGTTTTGAAGCGCCGGTTGAGATTCACACGGGCAAGCGCGGCAGTTTTTCAAAGCATAATAAATATGAGACGCAGACAACTACAGATACAAAGGATAAAGTTTCAGGCAAGCTTGTCCTTCATAAAGAGGCTTCTTTTAATCCGGATAGCAATCAATGGGTTGCGCCTGAAACTCATTATTCCACACGTGATAAGTTTGGCAGGAAAAAGGTTTTTGAGCAGACTGTTGTGAGTGGTATTTACGGCCGTGAACAATATACGCAACTCGAAGATGAAACATCCGTTCCGTCTTACGACCAATACGGCTATGAAAACGGCCGCGTTGTGACAGTGCCGTCAAAAGGCGTTATCCGCCGCAACAGTGGCTATCATTGGTCTCAGTATCAACTCGACCGTGATAATGAAGAAGTTTTGACATGTGATTTATACCGCCAGCGCCTGGAACGCGAAGGCCGCTTAAGCCGCGAATTCAGAGGTGATTGGACAGTTGGCGTTGAATATAAAGGCGGTTCTGATGACAGAGCGAACGCCTGGTTGGAATATAAAAATGGTAAGGCTGCTACTTGGGACTATCCTCAAGAAGTCCGTTATAGTGATGTGAGGGCCAAGCTAAATCTAACACCGTCTGATGAGGCGATTTGCCCGTTTGACGCTAATACAGTGCTTGTGCCGTCGCATTTTAAGACAGAGTGGGATGATGAAAATACGGAATATTTGAAATTAACAGATCGTCTGGCGCGGCCGTGGGTGACATTGCTGACAGAAGGTGATAAAAAGATCGCTCAGGCATTTATGCCGCATACAAACTTTATGACACAGAGCAAGGTTGTAAATCAAAATAACGTAGCATTCCGCAATTTTAGCGCTGAACCGAAGTGTGTGAGCGAATTTTTAGCATCAAATCAGAAGAGATCCGGCGTGCCGGCTGTAGATAATGTGCTCGCGGATTTAAGAACAGGAACTTTCTCTGAGATTACAGAAACCGTTCCTTCTATTCTAGGCGTGACAGAAGGCGGTTTTGAGCAGGCGTGGATTGCCGGATTCCATGTGGTGCCGACAGCGAGATTGCAGGCCGGCGGTTTGGATATGACGCGGTTTGACACAAGCAAGCCTTATTTAAAAGAAGGGCAGGATACGTTTGAGGTTATCGATGAGCAGGTTGGCAAAAAGATTTTTGAATCTTTCCGTAATGGCCACGAAGATATTGGCCACATTACCGCCTGGTTAAATAATAATAGTTTTCTTCCAACAGCGACCGCATTAGGCCGTAATGAGGCGTTTGATGTTTACGCTTTAGGAGCGGATGAGAAAATGCATGTTAGCGGCTGGACAACATATTTTAAGAGAAATACGGATCGTGAATTAATTAAGTTGGACAATAAATTCTTTGATGTTAATAGGGCTTCTGTTGTTGTTTATGATGACGTCAGCCGTCTGCAGAAGGCGAGCCTGGACCTTGATTATACTTATCCAGATGATAAAGATTATGAGATTTTAGGTGTTTCTCTTGTTGAAAACAACTTTGAAAACCGCGACGGCAAACATTTTAAGAAACTCGCGATTTTTGACAAAGGCACAAAGAGATTATTCTTTGAACACAGGAATAAACAGGACGGCGGCATTTATGATACAGAGGATTATCTTTATCTTGTGGACCGGGATAATACTTTTATGGATAAGACGGTTGATCTTGTTAAGGCGCAAGATTATAACGCGGCTTTGACGCATCTCAACGATCAGGCTGTTCCGTTCTCTTTAATGAGTTCTAAATTTTCCGCTTTCGGGCTTTTTAGCGATGTCTATTTAAGAAAGATGAATATTCCGTTTGGTGCCATAACTCAGCTTTATAAAGATAAGGCATATGAGTCGAAACAAACCAGCGAATCCCAACTTGGCAATTTAGTCATTGATGGATATCCGCGCGGCATCCGTATTGAAATCTTAAGGCAGGATCATATTAACGAAAAAACATATTTAATGGTGGACGTCAATGGTTTGCCTATTCTTATCCATCCTAAATATTCTGTCGAAGTCCGTGACGGAGCCGGCCGCAAAACAGAGACGTGGTTTGCTAATGATCCAAAGGGAAAAACGATAGAAGAAAAATTCGCGGATTTCCCATCTGAAATCAAATTCTATGAATTCTATCAGACAGGCCGTGATCACCTTGGGCGGTATAAGTTGGCTGATAAGAGCAATGTTATGATTGTCGAACATGGCCAGGAATATAGGCTTGCCTTTTCTGATTATCCAACATTGTTTGAGGTTGGCAAGATAGCATATTTGACACAGCGCGGCGTTGAGGTTAAAAAAGATCTCTCAACTCAGGAAAATATTTTGACGCCTGTGCCGCAGGTAGACGGTGATAGATTGGATCAGTATAACTATTTGAGGCAAGAAGCGGTTAACCGGAGAATAGGTTTTGACGCTCTGACAACATCTTATAATGAAGTGAAGAGCAACCGTGGCCATCTTTTGATGATGTTAACAGGATATAAGATCAGGGCTAAAGACGGGTTTGCTCTTGAGAGTACAAATCCGAGATGGGTTGTGTTTATGCCGGAAGCGCAGAACCAGGTTTTATTATTCCATTTAGGTATCCCTGAGGAAAGCTTTGTGTATCTTTATGACGCGGAAAATAATACTAAACCAGAAAAGCCAGGCCAGTACGGCATTCCTGTTAAGGCTAAATATGAAGCCATGAACTGGTGGCAGAAGCTGGTTTCTTCTTTCAGAGACAAGTGGGTGGCCCATAGGGATAATTTAAAGATTGGTGTGAATGCTCAGGGACGTCTCATTGTCCGTTTTGACATTAAAGATAAACAGATGGGTAAGGAAAGCTTGCGTTGGGGTGAATATGATCTTGTTGGTGCCTGGCCATATAAAGAGTTTAATAGAGAGCCGATGTCGCCTTTTGTGAAGTCTCTCTGTGATAATTCGAAAGAAGTCAGGTATGATCCAAACTTTGCCCATTATCCGCGGCCGATGTATGGGAAAAACCAGAGCAATGAAATCACAGAAAAGATTGTTCACACTGAGCTTTTGAATGTGAGAGATCCCAACACCATTACGCCTATTTTGATGCAAGTGAACACTTCTAAAAATAAATGGTGGGGCAAATTGTTTGGTTATTGGGAAAAGAGCGTCATTAACGTGAATTCCAATACGGGTGATCCGGTTAAAATGCCTTTGCATCCTGCTTTGAGCGAATATCACGCTGATTCAAATCGCATAGTTACGATTCTTGAACAGAAAAATCCTCAAACAAAAGAGCAGATATTTTGGGTGACCATGGGAGCCTCCGCTTTTGGTATCATGGCGTGGATATTGCTTGTGTCTCTTCCTTGTGTCCTGGGCGCTTTGCTTTATTGTTCCATGAAGAAACAGAAGAATAAAGGAGAAGGACTATTAAAGCCGACGGCTGAGGAATGTGCGCTGGCTGAAGCGATTGCCAAGAAAAAGTTGTTATCGCCGATGTATATGGACGATCAAGGCAGGATCAGATTCTTACAAGATGGCGATAAACCGGACATTTTATTAACAAGTAAACCTTTGAATGTGAAGTTTTTAGGTAATATTAAACTTTTATATTCTTTGGTTGTGGCGTGGCGTGTGAGAGTAAGAGGATTGGATTCGGAAGATGACAAGGATTTAGTTGAAAGAGATGAATGGATTATTAAGCTTAATGCCTTTACGAACGCCCTGAATTATTTATATAGATACATTACTTTTGCTAGCAAAAAAGATTCAAAGACAACAGATGATGCCACGCGTATCTGGGATAACCTGGAGGTTTATATCGGTGAACTAGTGGATGCGATACGGCATGCCGGAGAAGATATTACCGATGAGCAAGCGAGCGATAAGATCATCGATCTTTTGATCGAAAAAGGCTTCCCGGAGGATATGGATGAGGATGTTTGTTTGGATAGAGAATCTATTCCGGAAGCCGATAGAATAAAAAACATCCGAATATTAACTTATTTTGTGCAGAATGTGATTCGTATCAATGATATTGGCATTAATGAGATGTCTGTTATTGTCGGAGATGCTCTGGATACCAAGCAAATCAAGAAAAATGGGAAGGCGGTCAAGACAGCGAGCGGTTCTGAAGTATATGAAGTTCTTAATAATGATGTTCATAGAACAGCAAAAGTGATTGAGCATTATTTGGGCATGAAGCCGGGTTCGGTTCAAGCCATATATGATAAGTACAGAAAATTCTTTAAAGACAGAGGCGATGAGCTTCTGCCGCCACATCATCTTAGTGTCCGCGCGGTGCGTTCTGTGCCGGTATTGATGGCGGGTGTTGTTGGTGTGCTTTTCGCGTTAAATAAACTGGCAGGATATACGCCGTTGATGAGCTTCCTGAAAAATACCGTATTTGTTCATCTGGGCGGATGGGCTGGCATTGGCGCGATTGCCGGGTTGTTCGGCTTTGGTATCGTGATTGAATATATTACTAATCGTTTCATCGGGCCGAAAGGCTATATGAGCCATAAAGAATATATGAGGCATGAGAGTTCGTCTCTTTCACAGCCAGCTTCCAGGGTTTCGTCACCTGTTGAACAGGCAAAACAGAAGTTCTTTGAAAGAAAACGAGGATTTTTCTGGAATATGATGGTTTGGAAATTATTGGCTTTTGCGGCTTATACCTTCGGCGCGATATTGCTTTTGCGCGGCATACTGGCGTCTTACGCGCCGGCGGTATATTTTACACAGAAAGCCTTACTTTTGTTTGTTCTGGCACCAATCCCGGTTATCATGCTGGGCATGATGTGGTTGCCTTTTGTGTGGAACGCGCTAACGACGATGTTGCAGGATAAAGAAATCGCATTAGATCAAAAAGCCAAGGAGACAGGTAAATCGTTGGCCAGGAGAAGGTTTATTGTGAAACGACTGGGTTCTTATAGTTTCTTTACCAGATCTAAACCTGTTTCATTATTTAATATCGCCTTGCAGTATTATTTTGACCTGCAGTTACCGTTGGGCGGCGCTTGGGGTATGTTGGGCGCGATCGCGTTTTATGCCATTACGTTTATCAGTTTTATGTATGTCAGCCTTCTTTTAGGCGGTGAAAGTTTCCACGCGTTCTTTTATCCATTGTTCTATCTTTCGCAGAATTTCTGGGCGCCTTTGACACTGGTGATCATCGGTGGCGGTATCATGTATTATCTGGCGTCTTATCTTTCCAGATACGGTGTGGGCATGCTTGTGAATTCTGTTGCTGGACTTTTGGTGAATTTTCCTGTGACGACGCTTGGTATATTCGGCGCGATTATCGGAGCTATTTTAGGCGGAAGTACGGCATGCAGTATAGTGATCGCGGTGGCTATAATTGCTGGCCCATTTGAGGGCGTCTTAAAGCATAAAGCGATGAGTTGGGCCGAGAGAAAAAACAAGCAATATTTTCATTATAGCGTTGCCAGTATTCGCGCACACAAACAAAGAGAAAGCTGGTCACCGTTTGCATGGTTCTCCGCGTGGCCGCGCTGGGCGTATGGTTTCTTACAGAAGATGCTTAGCAACGTCATGCTTGAAATATCCGAATTGGGATGCACATCTGTGGTTGGCCGAGAAGTCAGAGCGCATAATAGCCGCTTTTTTACAACTGTTCGCTTTGCTAAATATTTTGCTTATCTTATTGGGATAGGTAGTATTTTCGGCTTTTGTCCTTTTAAAGGCGTTGTGCTTGTTCTGGTATTGATCAGCGTGCTCTTCACGCGCGTGCTTTCTCTGAACGGTTTGACAACATTCATGAAGGCCAGAGGCATGGGCTTCAAAGGTTTAACGGCATTTATGGGCTTAGGTCTGGGTTATGCGTGTATGTTGATTTTCCATGGCACTCCTTGGCATATGCCGCTGTTGCCATTCTTGTATTTGTGTTTCTGGTTAGGAGGTTTCCATAAGGCGTTTGGCGTGTGGTTATTCAGACAGGGTGTTGATAGCTTAAGGGGGCCAATACAGCTCATTGTTCATTGCTTGGGCCAGGACATGTGGCAGCCATATATGTTTATCTTAGGCGGCGACGCCCTCTTGGATTTTGAGAATGGTGTTGATTTGCAGAATATCTTGAGAGATGAAAACAAGAATTTTTCTCACTTTATTAATATCAGGCGTGCTTTATTTATTGGCGTTGAGCTCTTTTCGTTGTTTCTGCTTACGATCACATTTAATACAATTCATTCAAATGTACTCTTATTGTATCCGTTCTTTTTGATTCCTTTAAGTTTGACAGTTGGTTTGTTTTATTTGAATATGCAGCCCGGCAGGCCTACATGGAGGAGCTGTTTGGCAACGATCTCTGGCTGGACGGGTGGAGCAGCTATTTGGTTAGGTTTGCATGTCTGGGCTCAGGCAGGAGCTGTTTCTTCTATGCCATTGATTGCGGTGGGAATATGTTTTGGTTTGGCTATGCTTTATGCTTTTAAACTGTTTCCGTTTAATGAGCGTTCATTTGTGTCTAGTGATGAAGAAAAAGCAGCCATGAAAACCGTTGTTCACAAGAGCATATTCTGGATAAAGAGATGTTTCGTGAACACGCCTAAAGATAAGTATTATTCAGATAATGAAAAGAAGGCATATGCCGCGGCTAAAGTTGCCAAGACAAAAGCGAACCTTGAATCTAATTGGAGCCGGGCGCGTTCCAATTTAGTGCGTTCGCTCGTATTTTCATTCATCTTTTTCTCATTTGCTTTCTGGGTGCCGTGGTATGGCGCCGTTAACTTTGAAACAGGTTCGGCCGTAACACTTTTCTTTACTTTCGATTTCATGTTTTGGCTCGCTGCTGTTGTTTTAGGTATTATCGGCCTTTATTATCTTGGCCATCTGACGGAATGGTTAGAACGTAAGATTTCTTTTGGTAAGGGCAGCGGGCTGATTCCAGCGATGGAAGCACGTTTCAAAGATCACTTAAGAGAGTTTATTAATCAGGACGCGTTCTCTAATGATCCTGTGTACGCCGCAAAATGCGCGGCTTTATTAACAGGTATTCAGACGTCATTTTCACAACATAGTTCCCGTTACGCGCAGGAGTATCTGGATAAACTTGACGCTTTGAGAAGAGGGGGGCATGCCTGTGCTGGTATTGTGCCGGCTGCGCCAGCGGAGGAGAGAACGGCTGTTGAAGCCCTTGTTGGCGGTGACGTTGTAAGATCCTTGGTGTTTGATTGTAAAGGTCCCGAAGCGGCAACGGAACTTGTTGTGGATAAGTATTATGAATATGCGGAAAAAACTATGGGTATTAAAGTTTCAGTTTTGTTTAAAGAAGTTGTGGAAGAGGTAACCGGTAAGAAGTTTGATAACCTGAATGATCTGAAAAATGAAATCCGCAGAATGGTGCATAATATGTTTGCGAAAGAATGGGGTAAAAAGGTTACGCTTTGGAGCCCTGAACAGTTAAAGATCGGCGCTCACGATTATCATCCTTATGTTGGACGAATTGTTAATTCAGGCCGCTTGACAGTAGAGCAACAGGAGTTATTGGAAAGCTTATTGATTTCTGTGTTGAATGAAACAGAGTTAAAAGAAACGTTTATTGCTTGGCATCTTGTCCGTTGGCTTTATGCGACTATGACGGCTTCAGGTGGCAAAACATATGCCACAGCTGTTAGTTTTGTTGAGATGGCGTTTGCCTATTTGGAAGCAGGTATAGCTGGTGAAATGGTGATGCAGTTTATCAGTAACAAATTTGATCCTGGATCTGTTGAGCCATGTTTAGTGCCCAATGATGAAACCTCCGATTTGCTGCAGAGAAGAAAGATGGGGCGGTTGATTATGTTGCTCACCGGTGTTGCGACAGAGACGATTCACTGTTGGACAGAATTCGGTTATAAGTCTGAGTTTATGTTTTCCATGGATCTTTCAGAGCATGCGCAAAATTTTAACTATATGCGCGTTAGCGACAACAGAAATACAACGGTTTTTGATTTAGACGGTGCCATGAGAGATGCTGAGTATGTGCGGACATCGCCGAATTTGGTTGTTATGATCGGCCGCCGCGAAGTTTTCAATACATCCAGCAGAATAGCAGGTTTTGGTGAGATGGTTGAGGCAGGGCATGCCTCTTCTTTAGACGGGGCATTTCTTTTAGGCGGCCGCGCTGGTGAAGCTTTAGGTACGGGCTGGGCGAACTCGCAGAGAATTACCTGGCCGCGCGTTATGAAAGCTTTCGGCAACGGCCAGCCGCTGCGCCCGATGAGTTTCCGCTATCAGAATAGAAGTAATTATGCCAGACGGTTCGGTTTAGAGTTGTTTGCCAACTGCGCGGTTGGTATCTCCGAAGATATCTGGGGTGTTGAACAGCAGGCATACGCGTTAATCGGAACGGGTGAAGTTCCGTTTAAGGTTTTTGATACGATTTTAGGTACATCTGATCGTTCAGAGAAAACCGGTCGTGGGCCATTATCTTCAACTGATACTTCGCATCGCGACCCGGTTTCGCCGGTAGCTCCCCCGGATTCAACCACAACAAGCAGTCCGATTAATAATATTCGGGATGCAGGGTTTAGGACACAGGGTGCAGAAAGCAAAATTCAAAACCAACAGCAAAATCAAAGTTCACCTGTTATTTTTAATGCCACAGAGCAATGGTTAGAGCAGATTGTTGGTATTGGTAATGTCAATGTGCCAAGGGCTGTGAGCGGGATGTTCAGCGATAGTCCGGTTGCTGAACATCGTGTAGTTGGACTAGTAATAGAAAAATTTTCTTCCTCCATTTCAGCTATCGCAGGCGTTTTAATTGCTTTCATTTTGTTTATTTCTTTTAAATTCGTTGCAGGAAAAATTTTCGAATACATTAAGTATTATCGAAATGATTTAGTTTCAAGAAAATCATATCGACAAGCTTCTTCTAATTCTAATCTTCAGCCTCCTGAAATGAATCGTTTGATGCTCTATGTTAAAGAGCTGCAGTATGCCGACGAAACAGCGCGCGGCATTGCCGGTATGTTTAATAGCTGGAAAGACAGGCAGGGAAAACCTGTTCTTCTTGGCTGGCAGGAAAGGCTTTATCAGGTAAGACAGCGTTCTGATAAAAACACAATGGCTAAAATTGAAGAAAATATGCTTCGAGAACTTGGTTTAAGGATACAAAAAGAAATCCGCATAGATAGAAAAGCAGTCATATTTGATTTAAGCGATGTGCTTAAATATAAAAGAGCTCAATGTCTTGGATATGTGCAATTGCTTTATATAGGTGCCAAATTCTTAGATTTGAAAACACAAATGATCTTTGTGGCAGAATTAAAAGACGGTCTCCTGCCAATGGGAGAAGGTCACGTTTGTTCTGTAACACACTTAAGTAATAACAGCATGGCGATGCTTGATTTAACAAGGAAGGATTTTATGAGCAAGCCATTTGTTTTAAGACAAAGGTTCGTTCAGCGCGGCATTTACTGGCGCCTCACTGATAGGACTAATCCGTTAGGATTGCATAGAAGATTTCAAATTTTAGAAACAAACGGAATTATCGCGGATCGATATGATAGACAAGGGTATGCTTGTATTGTTGCAGGTCGAAACACCGAAGCTCTTCGCTTGTTTAAGAAAGCCGTTGTTATCGAACCAATGTATGGCAAGATATATTGTAATTTGGGGGCTGCTTATGGGATGGTTGGGCAGGAAGAACAGTCTCTTTTAAATTCTACTAAAGCCATCAATTTTGACCCAGAAAATGCCGTTGCCTATTGTAACAGGGGGGATTCTTACGGCTATTTTGGTCAATACGACAAAGCCAGAGCAGATTTGCTTAAAGCCGGTTCTTTAAATCCTAATCTCATACCAAAGGTCCAGGATTTATCCAGAAAATATGGATTAAATATTAGGGTGAGCTCGCCTCTTGAATCGCTTGATCTGATTGAAAGAGAGATCAAGCGTCAGTATCAGGAAGTCGTTGCTAAATGCATTGTTATAACGAGGAGTATTTCACTAGCATTAATGATTGCTATCGTTTCTTTAATTTTCCTTCCAGGTTGTGCGGAGAAGAAAGTCCATTATATTTTTATTGTGATGTTATTATTATTGGCAATTACAATAGTGGTAGAAGTAATAAAGTCATTTATTATAGCAGTAGAAAAAATTGAACCTTTTTGGTTGAAATACATGCAGCGTTTTCACCCGGTTAGGCTTTTAGAGAATAGCGATGAGAATGTTCGTAGAGTTGCCGTTGAGACCTTAGGAAAGAATAAGGATGTTAGTGCCGTAGAGTCTTTAATCACAGCGGCTTTAATAGAAAGTGATTTTGATATTCGCGCAACCATGATTGAAGTTTTAGTAGAAATTGGTCAAAGACCCATTGATCCTTTAAATTCAATTCTTAGAATTATTCAGGTTCAGCCTATCGCAAAAAGTGAAGTTAGACTTCTCCTTAATATTAAGTCAGCAAATGTTGCGGAATTTACATATACTTATTCTAAAAAAGTGACTATAACAATAGAGTCAGATTATGACTGGTCTTCTTGTCCGCATCGATCTTTTTGCGAAGGGGGAGCTTATGGATGTGCGTGTCATCGCGTTCGACCATATGAGAGTGAACAATGGGTTGACGCTGAAGGCATTCGTGTTGAACCAGTATGCTATAGATGTACTATTGTAGAGGGAATAGAGTCTCATGAAGGATTTTTGCGTTTGGATCTACCGGTTACGCCTGAACGGGGGACCTTAAAAATTTCCGTGGTGATAGAAAAGGAAATTGTTTTGATTTTAAAGATCCTTGCTTTTGTTATTAATCCCGAAAAACCTCTTGTTCTTTTTGATCAAGTAAAAAGAGATATCGAAAAATATTATGGCATTGTTTTACCGCAGGATCTCACGATATTAAATTTCCTTGAAACTGTCTGCGGGAAAAAATCAGAATCGAGAATCAGCAGAGTGATAAAAGAACCTTTAACTCAAACGATTCAGCAAGGTAGCCTTTTAAATGCACATCCTATTACAGTGACTAACCCATTAGGCATTCATGCAAAAACGGCTCATCAGATATTCGAGGTTGCATCTTCCTTTGGCGTAGATATTGTATTTTATAAAGGTGAGTTGTCTGCTTCGGCACGAAGATCAGAGGAGCTTTTGAGACTGGCAGCAGGACCGGGAGAGGTTGTTTATGTTGAAGTTGAGGGCAAAGATAAAGCACGAATCCTCCAGATTTTAGAACGTATTTTAGCAGAAGAGATTCCTTGCCAGCAGCTACGTAAAGAATTTGATATTGTTGTATTACCGCAATCGCAGCGCCTGGTCATTAAGGATAATGCATCTATCAGAGGCATTGCCGCAAGTCCGGGTGTTATCTCAGGCAAAGTTGTTGTCGCTGCGAAAGTACAGGATTTGCAGTCAGAGGCAGGAGTTTACATCTTGCTTACAACTTATGCGGATGAGCGAGCGAGCGAGCTATTTCTTTATGCTGTTAGCAGGGGCAATCTCCTGGGAGTTATTACAGAGTATGGCGGGAAAACTTCACATTTAGCATCTTTGTGCCGGGATGCAAATATTCCTTGTATTACTGGAATAGGTGAAAAGCATGGATTGAAAACTGGTGATGAGATAATTCTGAACGGCGCAACTGGAGAAATTACCAAATCTGCCATGGAGAATGGGGACGATCCCATTATTTTAGATACGTTAACTAAGACTTTGAGGGATGCGAATCCGGATGCCCGAAGCAATGCGGCTGAGGCGTTAGGTAAAACAGGTGAGTCAGGAATCGCCGTGTTAATCCAAGCTTTAGAGGATAAAAATCTCTACGTCATCTGGTCTGCGATGCGGGCTTTGGGCAGATATGGGAATATCAATTCAATTAAGCCTTTAGAAAATCTCAGAGCAAGACTTAGCGCTCTGGGAAAGTTAGAAACAATCAATTCTGAAACGCAAATGCCGATTATTCTTGATTCCGCGAAGTATTTGGAGGGTATTGATGTGGCAATTAAGGCAATCAAAGCGAGAACCGCAGGCTTTCATTCAAGCCCGATAATATCAGCTCATGGTTTACAGAGGACAGAGGGCAGGTCGCAAGAAAATCAAATTCAAAGCTCGCCAGTTGCGTTTGATGCAACCGAACAAGGCTTAGAGCAAATTGCAGGTATTGGTAGCGTCAATATTACGCGAGCTGTGATGGAGATGTTCAGCAGCAGCCCGGTTGCTGAACATCGTGCAGTTGTCGGGAACGCCGCAATAGTATTACCTTCCTCATCGCCAATCATCGGGCTTGATCAGGTTAGACAAGAGATCAGACGTCAAATTCGGGAAGCTATAAGAAAGATTGAAGTTTTGAAGAGTATTTTAAGACGGGTTAATCTCGATATTCGTGAAGAAATGATTTTACCGGTGTTCTTGAAATTTTTCCCAAGTCAATTCAATATCTTGCAGAATTTTGCGCATAAGGCCGCGGCCGATATCTTCGCCTTTATGCATCGGCACAACTGTCGTCCTGCCGTCAGGGTTCCTGAAAAATATATGACTTCCTTTTTGGCGGATACGTTGGAAACCAAGACGGACGAGTACGCGGATGATTTCAGCGGGCTTCAAGGGAATGAGACGGCTCATAAACTAACTTCCTGGAGGCCTACGAATTTGAGAGGTTTTATATCTTCTTTTTGGACTTCCAGACAGAGCTGGATAGCTTCTTTTATGCGTTCCAATAAAGCCGGCATGGTTTTTGCTTGCGTATGGCAGCCTTTTAATGTCAGAGCTGACGCTACCAACATTCCATCTTCATCTTTTTCGATTAAGACTAAAAATTCATTTTTAGAACTATGGGATTTCATGATTTGTTTCACCTCCAAAATAGAAAATAGCATATTAGAAACAGGGCGTCAAGCATTTGTTGCCTCTTTAAAGAGTTCGCCGCTCGCTTCTAATGCCACTGAAGAAGGCTTGGAAGTAACTGCGGGCATTAGCAGTGTTAATGTTACGAGGGCTGTGATGGTGACGTTTAGCAGTCCTCTTGTTGATGGGCATCGTGCAGTTGTCGGGATGCCTACTGTTGCTTTCCTAGTTTCATCACCGCTTGAGTCGCTTGATCAGGTTGAAAGAGAGATTGAGCGGCAGTATCAGGAGATGGCAGAAAAGATTGAGTCCGCCGGCTACAGAATCAGGCAGGACAATTATCTCGTAAGTTCCCCAGTTAAACCCTCTTCGTTATTATTGTTTATTCAAAAAGCTTTTTCTCTTGGCTCTATCATGGGAAGACATATTGCATGGTTGGGCCTCAGAAATGGCAAGAGATGGCTCTGGTTTTCTTTCTTGTTTAACATAGCGATTGGTTCTGCGATAGTCGCTAATATTGATAAGATCGCATATGGCGTGTTTACTTTAATAGGCATGTTCATAGCGCATTTTGCTGTTTTCTCTGCTATGTCGCATAATGATCTTAAATGGTCTCATTTGTCGGACATGAAGATTGTTGTTCGGAAGCCTTATCATATAGTGTCGATGATGGAGCAGCTTGTTCTTCCCTGGAGAAAAGAGTTAACTGATGCCTTTTCTGAATTAAGAGAATTGAAGAAGGAAGAAAAAGAGCAAGGGATTAAGAAGGATCCGCAAGAGATTTTTGGCCGGATTATTGATTTAGTTGATAAAATTAATAGTTATCGCTCGCCAAAAGGTAAAATTTTAAAGATGGCAAGTGTGCCTTATTTGGAAGAGAGCGGTATTACTGCCGCGGAATTAAAAGCCGCGGAAGATGTTCAGTTAAAAGGGTGGCATGTGCCTTTGTTCTTTTTTGGTGGTTCTATGACGAGGATGCGTAGTTCTCTGTTGGGGGTTGGTGTGGAGGCTGCTTTAAGCATGGGCTTATATATGTTGGAAGTAGGCGAAGCTATAAAAGCCTATATTCGGCACAATCCGCTGGATCCTTTAAAACCTTTATTTGAAAAATTTCTTAACAGGACTGGAAGATTTTTATATCCAATGGGGCCGCGTCAGTTAATTACCTATAGGGGATATTTAGAAGATTTGGCCAGAAAGAGAAATCAGGACCCTTGTTCAGTCATCGCTGCCCAGAAGATTGTTATTATTGTTAATGATATTAGCGCTAAAATCATTTTGGATGATTTAAAGAGCAACAAATTTTATGGTTTTGACAACAATAATGTATTTTTCTTGGTTCAGGCAACAAAAGGCGGATATGCGTATAATACTCACAGCAAACTTTCTTTTATGGTTAATGGGGGAAAATATCCATATGGCAATGGCGATGCTCTTGTGTTATTGGATGAACAGTATATGGCATTTCGTTTGCTTGATGATGAGAATGCCGGAGATGTTTTCCTGCGCTATCTGCCAACAACACTTTTAGATTATTTACAGCAAAGAGGAGTTCAATACATAGGAACGCACAGGGTAAATGATTTGACGAAGTTTCTTGTCGACGAGGTTGCGCCGGCGGTTAAACTTGCCTTCGCTATCCGCAAAGTAGCGGAAGGGTATAATGTTATCGCTGAAATGGTAGCTAATTATAAAGAAGCTCCTCAAAAAGGCGCTTATTTGTTTGAAGAAACGGATGGCCATGGTATAAAACGGCAATTTATCATAGAAGACAGGAAACAGAGAGGTAATTCTTTGATACTGGATTTGGTGCAAACCGGTATTCAGGAAGAGCGTTGTTGTTATAGCGCTTTCAGATTGTTCTTTGACATAACTTCATTGCATCATATTATTCAAGAGGGGCAGAGATGGGATTTGCGATTTACGAATGGGTTATTGTATTTGGAATCAAACGCTGGTGATTTATCTCAAAATCCTTCTGCTCACTGCTGTGGATTTCAGGTGAAGGACAGAATTCATGATTTTAAATCATTGAATTCCGCGCAATTGGAAGATGCGGCTATTATAGCGGAAAGAAGCGATGCAGAATTACAAAAAGTTATATGGCTCCAGGGGGCAACCGCACCAACAGTCCTTACATCGGAAGGTTTTAAGATTATCAGATATTTGTGGGGCGGCTCAACATCGCGTGTTATGTTGACTGAAAGAGATGGCGCTATTTGTGTCCGTAAAGAAGAGAGAGGCGATCCGAGGACTCAAGACGTTAAATTGGTTAGGGAGATAGAGTTTATTAATTCCCTGCCAGCTTCTTTGAAAGAGCTCTTTGTTAATTTAAGGGATTTTCATATCGCCACATCTAACGGAGTAACATGGTATGAGATGGATTATTATCCGGAAGATGAATGGCAGAGTTTTGAAAAACTGATTATCGAAGGGCTTTTATCCCCTGACCAGGTTTTATTGATTATTGAACACATATTTTCGGTTTTGATTGATACAGGATTTTATAGGAATCAAGGGTTGTGTGACAAGCGCGAATATTTAGATAAGTTTTTGATAGATAAAATGTTGAATCGATTAATCAGCGCGGCTGAGAAATCAGAGCTATTCAATAAATTAAATGGCAGCGATTTTGTCCTTAATCGGAATATTTTTAAGAGTTTTCTGGATCTTTTTGAGCAGGCTGTTGAGCGATTTGGAAAAAGGCTTGCGCCAATGAATCTTTACCGTATTCATGGCGATTTGTTTCCGAATAATATTCTTATTAACTTTAAGGCTTTCTTCGAAAATGGCGTTATTGAATTTAAGCTTTTAGATCCGCGCGGAGGGAAAGAAGGGTATGATTTTTATTATGAATTAGCAAAGTTTGGAGAAAGTTTAATGGGGCTTTATGGATATACGCTTTTCCATGAAGGAGATATAACCGTTACATTTGGGATGAAGTCTAGCCTGCCAGCTATTGATTTTCTATTGAGGCCAACACCGGCTCTCAAGAAGTATCTTGAGATATCAAGAAGATATTATGATTTCCTTATGTACAATAATATGATAGCTGATTTTCTTGGAGAAGATCGCATAGATCTTGTGAGATATTATTGTTTGTTAAGCCAGGTTTTGGTTTCCACGATACCTTTTCATATCCGCCAATTTGAGTTTCCAAAGCAGTCTTTATTTTTCTATGCGGCGGCAACAAAGATGCTGACTAATGTTTTAGAAAAGGTTGGAGAACAGAGTGGACCCGCATTTATTATTAAAGATATTGTTGATAACGACTTGACTGTTCATCCGGAAATTAAGAAGGTACTGGATACGGCTTTTGAATCAGATAAAGCGATTTTAATAGGATTGGATATTGATGGCGTTTTGCGGGAGCACGATGAGAATTATTGTTCTCAATATCTTATCTTGAGCATCATTGAACTTAGAAGGCTCTTGAGGAATCTTGGGAATATTTTCTTCTGCACAGGCAATGATATTGAAAGGCTTAAAAAATTGCTTTTGGATGATTTATTTAAAACCGTATGCCAATATAGCTTATTTGAAGAGGGGGATTTTATTTACGCGATCACCCAATTAAGTTCGGAAATCTACAGTTATTTTCCGACTTTAAACAGGAGCGCTATGGAATACCAGGCGCCATCAATAGACGCGCAACTGATAGGGCGGATAACAGAGATTCTGAATTGTATCATTGTTGATTTTTCCATTCCTTTGAGGCCTAAACAAATTGTTCCTCAAGGTAATAATACAAGAATAAAATTTACGCCGCCGGGAGCCGATGCTTCTGCCGAGGAGAGGGAAAAATTTTATACACTTGATAAGGCAGCGCATTTAAGAGAACAATATCAGGCGTCATTAATAGAACGTTTCAAACAGGCAAACATAAGTACCGCGGCTGTCTATCCTTTTGTTTGCGGAAGGACTTCTATTGATATTTATTCACCGGAGATTAATAAGACTTTCGGCATTAATAAGGTGCGGGAAATAACGGAAGTATCAGGGCGCGAAGCCGTTGTTATATATATTGATGATATGGATGTGCCTTCTCTGGATGGTGTTAATCTTTTTATAAATGTGGGAAAAGAGGGATCGAAATTTTCTGAAAGGACAATATCGTCTTGTCGTGATCGGAATATGGTTTTTACTAAAGCGACAGCTAGTTATCTGTATCAAATTATGGTCTATTTAAGCAGGAAACTGGATGATTTAGGGCACAGGCATGATTTATTTACCGCGAGTTCACCTATCCAGAGTCTTGTTTCAGTGAATAAAACGAGAGAAGGTTTAGAGCAAATAGCAGGCTTTGGCAGTGTCAATGTGCCAAGGGCTGCGAGTGTGACGTTTAGCAGTCCTCTTGTTGATGGGCATCGTTTGCTCTCAGGGCTTATCATAAAGAATCCCGCCATTTTCCTTTCTCTGACCAATAATTATGTTTTTTATCCTGTCATGATTGTATTATCCGCGCTCGCTGTCTGGATCGCCTGGCCGGTGATTAAGGCGATTGGTAATAAAATTAAAATACGTTGTGCCTTGTATTCTTTAGATAGATTATCGGACGAAGACGGGGATAAGTATGAAGCTGTTCGTGGTAGAGTACTTCAATTTTTAGGACAATTTTGTGTATACGAAGCAGCGCCTTTAGTTATAAAGATTCTCCAGCAAGATAAGAATTTAGACGTTGTATGTATGGCAGTTGATCTTTTAGGGTTGATTGGAGATGCAAGCGCTATTGCTCCATTACAGGCCTTAAGATATAGAATTAGTCGAGATCCATCTTTGATAACGATGGATCTTATAACGAAGCAAATGGTTAGGATAGATCGTCAAGAATTTATTCAGCTTATTGATGGTTCTTTGGCGGCGATTAACGCAAGGATTCATGAAAACATTTCTTCCCCCCTCTCCCTTTCCCTCAAACACGCCCTTGTTCACGCGCTCGTCATGCTGCATGTGTTTGTCGTTATCCCGTCAGGATCCAATGTCGCATCGTTTA
>CAYRDK010000003.1:16112-266491 GCA_964423185.1 uncultured Planctomycetia bacterium | reverse complement strand
TCAATAGCCTTGGTAGGCCATTACCCTACCAACTAGCTGATAGGACGCGAGCTCAGCTCTAAACAGCGACCCTTACGAGCCGCCTTTACCACCCACCACTTTTGTAGCAGGAGACACATCAAGTATTACCCTTACTTTCGCAAGGCTATTCTCGATTTAGAGGTAGATTACTCACGTGTTCCTCACCAGTCTGCCGCTATGGTTCGAGTCGTTTCGGCCTTGCGGCCTCAACTTCCCTCACCATCGCTCGACTTGCATGCCTAATCCACGCCGCCAGCGTTCACTCTGAGCCAGGATCAAACTCTCCGAAAAAAATTGTGTTGCTGATCTTTCACGATCAACACTCTATCTTGGCTATTTAATCAAAGAACAAAAAGGCTTTACTCGCCTTAGAAATCTTTTATCTAGAGGCTGATTTCTCAACCCGTATAATTTTCAATAATTACTTCTCAAGCTGCTTAATGTCTGAGTGATAAATTATAACAAAATTCAAATATCTGTCAAGTATTTTTTATTAAATATTTTCTTTCAGGCGCCAAACTCTTTAGTATCAGATATTTTACTGCGCTGCAACTAAAATAACCTTTACGAAACTTCGTTTCGCTACTTGAATAAGATATTCCTGGCCTGCTAAAAGTTCAAAGTCCACGGAGCTAATTTTCTCACCATTCACCTTCACAGCGCCCTGCTTAATCAGCCTGCGGAATTCATTCTTCGTATTGTTCGTATAAAGCAAATCGATATCGTAGTCTAGAAGCCTGACAATCGCAAGGCTTTTCTCCTGGATAATTATTTTCCTGCAAGGGATATTTTTAGGAATATTTTTTTCTTTGAAAATATTCTCAAATTCTCTACGCGCCTCTTGAGCAGATTTCTGCCCATAATAAGACTGGCATATCAAAAAAGCAAGCCTCAGCTTCGCGTCTTTAGGATGAATTTTTCTCACAGCTTCAATGTCTTCGTCCGTTAAAAGCTCATAATAACGAAACATCAACTCATCACTGATAGACATAACCTTGCCAAAGATCTCCTTAAGGGCTTCATTAATGCCAATATAATTCCCCAAAGATTTAGACATTTTATTGATGCCGTCTGTGCCTTCTAAAAGAGGCATTGTCAAAACAACCTGCGGCATCTGCCCATACTCTCTTTGTAACTCCCGGCCTACAAGAAGATTGAACTTCTGGTCTGTTCCGCCTAATTCAACATCAGCCCCTAAAACAACAGAATCATACCCTTGAATCAACGGATATAAAAATTCCAAGATACTGATAGGCCGCCCTTCCTTAAAACGTTTCGCAAAATCATCCCTTTCAAGCATTCTAGCAACCGTATACTTATTTGACAAAGAGATAATATCCGCGAAACTCATCCGTTCATACCAACGGCTATTAAAAACAATCCTCGTCTTCTTGGGAGACAAAACCTTAAAAATCTGCTCTTTATAAGTTTTCGCATTTCTCAAGACTTCTTCGCGAGTCAACTGTTTACGTATCTCAGAGACCCCCGAAGGGTCTCCTATTCTACCCGTGAAATCACCAATCAAAAAATAAACAATATGGCCAAGATCCTGAAAATGCTTCAATTTGCGCAAAAGGACAGTATGCCCTAAATGAATATCTGGCGCGGTTGGGTCAAATCCAGCTTTTATTTTTAAAGGCCTGCCTGTCTTTTTAGACCAGTTCAATCTAGCAACAAGCTCTTCCTCTGAAATTATTTCAGAGGCCCCTCTTTTAATAATATTTAGCTGCTGGTTAACATCCATACTTTTAGAAAAAATTAAGCTTATACAACAAGCCCAAGCCCAATCTTCATCTGCTCCACATCCACTTTAATGATCTTAACGCGAATCTTATCCCCAACGTTAATCCCGTCATATTGCTCTTTCGAGATCTCATTAATATAGAGGAGGCCTTCTAGATCTTCGCCTATTTTAACAAAAACGCCAAAATTATTTTTCGATGTCACCTGGCCCTGGAATTCAGCGCTCAGAGGAAAATCCTGAGCAATACGCGGCCACGGATTCTCCATCAACTGTTTGAAACCTAAAGAAATTTTCTTATTTTGAGCATCGACGGAAAGAACAACAACTTCAATTTTTTGCCCTTTTTTGAAAATTTCTTGAGGATTTAAAACGCGCCTGGTCCATGACATATCAGAAACATGAATCATCCCGTCAAGATTGCCATCCAGTTCAACAAAAGCTCCAAAATCCGTAAACCCGCTAATCTTTCCAGTCACTTTTCCACCGACAGGAAATTTGACTTCGGCTTCAAGCCACGGATTCATCTCTAACTGTTTTATGCTTAAAGAAATCCGTCGGCTGCTCTTATCAATGCTAAGCACTTGAACCTCAACGATATCGCCGATTGCAAAAAGTTCCTGTGTATTAATACTTCTTTTTTGCCAAGATATTTCAGAAATATGAATCAAACCCTCAATCCCTTTTTCCAGCTCAATAAAAACACCGTAAGGAACTATATTAACAACTTTTCCTTTTATCTTTGAATTCACCGGAAACTTATTCTCAATATCAAGCCAAGGATCAGCCATCCTCTGTTTTAGCCCTAGAGAAACTTTCGAGGCCTCTTTGTTCATCCCCAAAATAACAACATCAACCTTATCACCGACAGCTAACAATTCAGAAGGATGGGAAATACGTGACCAACTCATATCCGTAATATGTAGCAGCCCATCAACGCCGCCGAGATCAATAAATGCTCCAAAATCAGTAATATTTTTAACTATTCCCGAACAGACATCCCCAATATTACGGGCTTCCCAAAACTTTTCTCTGACATCTTCTCTTTCTCTTTGCACAGCCTCTTTTCTCGAAACAATTAAACTTTTTCTTAAACTATTGATTTTAACAATCTTGAATTTATACGAACCAGCAAAAAGCTCCTTCTCGCTTACATTCTTAAACATAGCTAAACTAGCAGGCAGAAATCCTTCAAGCCCATAAACATCAACAATAAAACCGCCTTTAACTTTTTTACGGATCGTCCCATCAACAAGATCCCCTTCTTTAAAACCCTGATTAATTCTATCCCATCCATACAGGCGTCTGGCTTTATCACGAGAAAGCACAATCATACCGCTATCGTCTTCCTTGCTATCAATATAGACCTCTACTTCCTGGCCTATTTCCAAACTCTCCTGTAAAGAAAACTCATCTCGAGTTATAACGCCTTCAGATTTATAACCCACATCAATCAAAACATCTTTTGTACTAATTTTAACGACGCGCCCTTTAATGATATCGCCTTCTTTGATATCCTTAAAGCTCTCTTCGTACAGTTTTAATAATGCTTCATTTTTGTCTTCGGACACAAAAACACCCCTTTATTTTATTTTTTAGCTAAAAACCAGCTATATTCTTATTTTTTATTAATATTTTCTCCAAAATCTTACCACTAACTTTATCCGTGAAAACAACACTGCTTTTCACGCGTAAAAAGTCACCCCCTATTCAAACATATTTAACCGCTTTAACAAGAACAAGTATTATCCGAAAAAAAAGCTTTTTTGTCAACCTTATAGTTTTTTACGATCAGGATCAAGCTGAACAATGGCTTCCATGACTATAGCTGCCATTTCTGTATCACTGGCACTATTATCGCAAAAAAGAGGTTCTCCATAAATAATATCAATCTCGCTACGCTTAATAAACTTCGCCCCCTTCGGCAACGCTCGATCAGCCCCTTTAACAAAAGCAGGAATTATAGGAACACCTGCTCTTCTGGCCAAAAAACCAACGCCTCCGAGGCCCTTTTTAAGCTTGACGCCTGTGCTGCGCGTGCCCTCAGGAAATAAAATAATCCCCTTACCAGAATTTAACTGCCTAAGCGCTTCCTTAATCGCGCCGATATCAGACATATTGCGTTTCAAAGGAAAAGCATTTACTTTTCGCAACAACCAGCCAAAAACAGGATTCTTAAAAAGTTCAATTTTAGCCAAATAACATAATGGCCGTGGGCAAAACGCTCCAAAAATAACGGGATCCAGATAGCTCACATGGTTGCCAGCGATAATAAAAGCACCCTTCGAAGGAATATTTTTTAAACCGAAAATATGGATAGGCAACAATAATCTAAGAAAGAAAGCGCACAGATTCTTAGCAAAGTTATAGAACATCAGAGATACCGGATTTCCTGATTCACAATATCGCCGCCTAATTTAATAAGATCTTTTGCTTTCTTTAAACTCTTCGATTCAGAATAAACCCTCATCTTTGGTTCCGTGCCGGAGGCGCGAAACATGAGCCAGCTTTCATCTTCACAGATCAACTTAATTCCATCATAATCTTTAATCTTGACAACTTTCTTGCCAAGGAGGGAATCTTTTTTAAACCGGTTCATATCCAATTCGTAATGGCTGGATTTCAATTTAATATCGCTTCTCAAATAATAATAACGCCCATACTTCTTTTCCATCTCCTGCAAAATCCTGGACATTTTCTTTTTGCGATGAATCATCATCTCAACAAGCATAAGGCCCGCCAAAGATCCGTCTCTTTCAGGAATATAATTCTTCAAACCCATACCACCTGCTTCTTCCCCTCCAACCAAAATATTTTTTGTTTCCATCAAATTAGAGATATATTTAAACCCAACCGGCGTTTCATGAAGTTTTACGGATAAATCTTGGGCAATATGCTCAAGCATCGTTGTTCCTGCGATTGTTGTCACAATATCGCCATCCCAACGCTTATCTTCATGTAGATGCAAACCTAAAAGCCCAAGAATTTTTTGCGGCGGGATATAGTTTCCATCAGAATCAACAGCAGCTATCCTATCAGCATCACCGTCTAAAATCAGGCCGATGTCAAACTTCTCTTTTTTTACGCGCCGCATAATTTCAGCAACGTTATCTTCGACCGGTTCAGGCCCTCTTCCTTCAAAATAAGGATTTCTTTCATTGCGCATCATCGTTAACCTAACATCCGTCCCTTTAACCACTTGAGCGATATAGCTATTACCACTACCATACATAGCATCCACTAAAACTTTCACTCTAGCCTTTCTAAACGCTTTTAAATCTATATAAGAACGCAAAAACTTAACATAATCCTTAGACACATCATCAACTTTTATAAAACCATCTGCGGATCCACAGGTAAAATCTTTTGTTTTAACTTCCCCGCTTCCTAAAAGCGATTCAACTCTCTTTGTGACAGACACATCCGCGGCTCCCCCTTGAGCATTTTTAATTTTGAACCCGTTAAACTCGGGTGGATTGTGGCTAGCTGTAATCATGATGCCAAGGTCAAGCTTCCTGTTCTTTACTGTAAAACTTAATGCCGGCGTAGGAATCGCCTTGTCAGAAAGGGTTACCTCTATATTATTGCCAGCCAAAACCTCTGACGCGGCTTGGGCAAACTTTTCCGAAAGAAACCTTGTGTCATAACCCACGCAGACTTTTAATCTATCGCCAGATAAAGGCTTCACATCTTTGGCCAGATAATCGGCGGTCGCCTGAGTTACGCGTTTTAAATTCTCAAAAGTAAAATCCAAAGCGATGACCGCCCGCCACCCATCCGTCCCAAACTTAATCTTAACCAAATCACCAGCTTCACTATTACTCATCATCTCTTAACCTCCTTATCGCTGCCTTCATATCCGGCGCCTTAAACAAATAAGATCCAGCTGCAAGTGCATTAGCCCCCTTATGGACAACTTCTTTCGCTGTTAAATGATTAATACCGCCATCCACCTCTATATCACCATTAAAAATGTTACGTAATTCAAAAATTTTAGGCAAGACAGCCGGTAAAAACTCCTGGCCGCCAAAACCTGGATTTACGCTCATAATCAAAACCCAGTCAATCTTCTCTAAAAGCCCCTTGATATGAGCTAAAGGCGTAGCTGGATTAATAGCAACAGCTGGCCTTTTATTCGATCTTTTTATTTTTTTAATCAAAGCGGACGCCCTTTTCAGCCTTGTGTTTGGCACACGCCCTAAGGCTTCAATATGAAAACTTATAATATCGGCACCACAAGACACAAAAGGGCCAATATAATCTTCGGGATTCTCAATCATAAGATGGACATGCATAGGAAGCCTTGTCTTGCTTCTTATGGCTCCAACAACAACCGGCCCAATAGTAATATTGGGGACAAAATGCCCGTCCATGACATCGATGTGTAAAAAATCAGCGCCGGATTTTTCAACCCGGCTTACCTCAGATTCAAGATTGGAAAAATCACATGCTAGAATAGATGGGCCAACCTTAATGTTCATAATTACCTCGTAAGGACACAAAGACACCAGACACAAAGTCACATGCCACTCGTAAAATCAAAAAACTTTTTGTTACTAAGGTCTTCTTTTCTGTCTTCTGTCTTCTGTCTTCTGTCTTCTGTCTTCTGTTATTTATACAACCCATGTTTATCTATATACTCAACAACACTATCCGGAGTTAAATAACGTATGGACTTTCTCTCCCCAACTAAAGAACGGATAAGCGAAGAAGATATATCAACCTGAGCCACATTTATTCTTAAGAAAGATTTTCCTGATAATCTTTTGCCAAAACCAGGCCTTTTCGCCAAAACAAACTTGACCATAGCCAAAATTTCATCAAGATTTTTCCAAGAAGGCAATTCGCTCACTAGATCCGACCCGCAAATAAAAAATAACTCTGCGGCCGAATAGTGCTGCCTGATTTGTTTCAAAGTATCAACCGTATAGGACTTGCCTTTCCTTTTTATCTCTATATCAGAAACACAAAAATGCGGATTCCCTTTTACAGCCAACTCTGACATCTGAAAACGATGGCTGGCTGAAATAATATTATGCCCGCTCTTATGAGGAGAAATATGGGACGGAACAAAGATCACTTTATTAAGGCCTAATTGGCCGCACACCTGTTCACCTAAAATAAGATGCCCATAATGAATAGGATTAAATGTCCCGCCCAGGATTCCGATTTTCATAGCATAAGTCACAAAGACACAAAGTCACAAGTAAAAAAATTTACCATGTGACGTATGACGTTGTATCTCCTTATTTTTATTCTCTAATCTGCCCCTGGCCTTCAACCACATACTTATAAGTCGTTAAATCTTCTAAGCCCATAGGGCCGCGGGCGTGCAAACGATCTGTTGAAATACCAATTTCAGCGCCAAAACCAAACTGATAACCATCAGTAAAACGTGTTGAGGCATTAGCATAAACGCAGGCTGAATCTACCTCTTTTAAAAACATCTCTTTATGGGCCGCATCCTCAGCGATAATCGCATCAGAATGATGAGAACCATAATGATTAATATGATCAATGGCTTCTACGACATTATCAACAACTTTTACAGACAAAATCAAATCCAGATACTCTGTTTCCCAATCCTTTAAGCTGGCCTTTTTAACTTCTGGAACAATTTTCTTTGTCCTGGCGCAACCCCTCAACTCTACGCCGGCTTTTTGAAGAAGGCCTAACATCTCAGGCAGAAACTTCTCCGCGATAGCGGTGTGCACAAGTAAAGTCTCAACAGCATTACAAACCGAAGGCCTCTGAACTTTAGCATTATAAACAATTTTCTTAGCTATTTCTAAATCCGCGCTGTCATCCACATAAACATGACAAATACCTTTATAATGTTTAATAACAGGAATTCTGGATTTATTTTTGATCTCTTCAATTAATGACTCACCACCTCTGGGCATAACCAAATCAATATACTGATCCAACGAAAGCAAGATATCAACCGCTTTTCGCTCAGGCATAGAAATAAAACTGACAGCTTCAGGCAACGACTTATGATCCTTTATAACTTGTTGCAGAATACCATAAATACTCTTGTTTGAATTAAGCGCGTCGCTGCCACCCTTCAAAATAACAGCGTTGCCGGATTTAAAACAAAGCCCTATACAATCGGACGTTACATTGGGCCTTGATTCATAAATAATCAAAATAACACCAATGGGAACACGTACTTTTGCGATAGACAACCCATTCGGCCTCTTCCAGGATGTTATTGTCGTCCCAACCGGATCAGGCAAAGCGGCAATCTGTCTCAACGACTCAGCCATCTCAATAATACGCCGTTTATCTAAAGTCAATCTCTCAATAAAAGCACGGCTTAAGCCTTTTTTAACAACATATTCTATATCCTTCTTGTTGGCTTCTAAAACAAGATCCTTCTGCTGTATCAAAGCATCCGCCATACACATAAGAATTTTGTTTTTTTCCTCAGACGATAAAGACGCTATGGCTCTCAAGGATTGATGAGCGTTGAAAGCTATTTTATTTAATTTCAAATATAAACTGTCTTTTTTAAATTTCTTCATCATAATCCAAACTGTTTCTTCTAAGTAAAAATCACAAGCTCATCACGATGCACCACTTCACCAGGCATTCTTCTGCCTTTGAGAACCTGCATCTCGGATGAAGAAAAATTAACTCTTCCTCTGGCAAAACATTCCCCTTTTAAATCGACAATTTCCACAACATCTTTCGCCTTAAAAACTCCGCACACCTCAATGACTCCCGGAGCCAATAAACTTTTAAAATTATCAACCAAAGCCGCTTTGGCACCATCATCCACCATAATCTTCCCTTTAGCAATAGCCCCAAAAGCGATCCAATGCTTTTTCGATCCAATCGACTTATTAGCGGAAAAACGCGTCCCATCACAATCATCATACCGCCTCGCTTTAAAGTCAATATTTAAGGGTTCTTTTAAACCATTGGCTAAAACAACAGGGATACCAACACTGGTAGCTATACGAGCCGCTTCAATTTTTGTAACCATGCCGCCAATACAAGCATCCTTATCCGTCCCCTGAGCCATCTTCTGTGTCTGAGGAGTAATATGGACAATCTCTTTAATTAATCTCCCGTGAGTTTTATCCTTAACGTTATAACTCTCATACAACCCATCGATATCCGTTAAGATAAGCAGCCCATCAGCCTCAACTAAAGAAGCGACCAACGCGGACAACACATCATTATCCCCAAACTTAATTTCATCAACGGAAACAGCATCGTTTTCATTAATAACAGGAATGATATTGTATTTCAAAAGTGTAAAAATAGTATTCTTGGCATTCAAATACCTTTTACGGTCGCTAAAATCTTCTCTAGTTAAAAGAATCGAAGCGCATTTTAAACCAAACAAGCTCATATTTTGGCTATAAGCCTGCATCAAACAGTTCATGCCGGCTGCTGCCGATGCCTGCAGTTGCGCCAAAATGGAAGGCCTTTTTTTTAGGCCTAAAACTGCCAGGCCGCTAGCAATAGCACCCGAGGTCACAACAATAACATCGTGGCCTTTTTTAGAAAAATGAGCGATATGCCTAACGATACATGCAAGATTATCAAGCTTTATGGCGTTTAAACCGCCCGTCAATAAACTTGAACCAATCTTAATAACAATCTTCTGAGACGTTTTTTGTGATCTCTTCAATTAATGCCTCCAGGCCTTTTGATTCCAGCGCGGAAATCTCAAATACCTTCTTTTTCCCTTTAATCCTCTTTTTAAATAAAAGAAGATTTCGCTCGGCAGAGGGACAATCCATTTTATTAACAACTAAAATCTGTTTCTTTTTGCCCAACTCTCCGGAAAACGCCTTGAGTTCTTTGTTAATCGCAAGATAATTCTCATAAGGGTCTATACCATCCATAGCCGCCATATCAATGAGATGAATAAGAATCTTCGTCCTCTCAACATGCTTTAAAAACTTATCACCCAACCCTTTGCCAAGATGCGCGCCCTCAATCAAACCCGGGATATCGGCAATGATAACATGTTCATCGCTATCCTCAAGCCTTAAAACACCTAAATTCGGAGCCTTCGTCGTAAAAGGATAATTGGCAATCTTAGGAGTTGCGTTGGAGATTTTAGAAATTAAAGTCGATTTGCCAGCATTAGGAGAACCAATTATACCAACATCAGCAATAAGCTTTAAATTTAGAGATAGCGTCCTGACTTCCCCTGACGAACCATCCTGCGCATCTTGCCCTTTACTATTGCCCTTACCACCTCTGCCTCCACGAACAACCACAACCTCAACATTATAATCATCCAAATCCCTAATAAGACAGCCCGTCTCAAGATCGGTGATAATTGTTCCCATTGGAACTAGAATCATACAATCTTTACCTCTGGCGCCGGCTTTATGATTGCTGGAGCCATGTTTGCCGCTTTCCGCCTTGAAATGACGCTGAAACTGAAAATCAAGCAGTGTATAAACACTCTTGTCAGCGCGAATAATAACATCACCGCCATCACCGCCATTACCGCCATTCGCTTTGCCGTGTTCGACGCGTGTATCCCGGAAAAAACTTGTGCATCCTTTCCCGCCGCAACCCGCTTTAACCTCAATTTTAGCAACATCTATAAACATAAGGAACCACTCGCCGTTACAGGCTGTTTTAAGATGCGATCTCCGTGATTTTTATTTTTGTCAATGACTGACGATGCCCATGTTTCCTGCGCGAGCTTTTCCTGCGGCGATAACGAAAAGAGATAGACTTTTCACCCAGGACCTGATCCAATACTAGAGCGCTAACCTTGGCGCCCTTTACAAAAGGACAACCAATCTTAATCTCCTTATCATCATTTACCAATAAAACATGATTAAAAGTTACATCACTTTTATTAGAAATCTGCTCAATACATAAAACATCCCCAACAGCCACTTTTTCCTGTTTCCCGCCTACTTCAATAATTGCATACATCCTCAATTACCCCCTATTCTTGACATTTTTAAATGGTTTTAACTATAACACAACCCCCAGCTTGCGTCAATCTTTTCATAAATCCCACAAAAACACAGTTTTATGAAATCACAACTTTCTCAATATGAAATAACTCATTTGATTTTATATCAATCCTCGCGCCAAAACGCCTGGTCAAATTCTTTATGGATTGAAAA
This sequence comes from uncultured Planctomycetia bacterium, assembly GCA_964423185.1. GTDB lineage: Bacteria > Omnitrophota > Gorgyraeia > Velamenicoccales > Velamenicoccaceae > CAYRDK01. The sequence continues at coordinate 255,613 of CAYRDK010000003.1, read as the reverse complement.
TTCTCATTATTCAGGTTAGATGCGACATCCGGATGTACCTCAAGAAGAACCCTGCGCTGTCTTTTTTTAAGAAGAAGGTTTTTAACCTCCCTTAAAGCATGAAGCGCGATAGAAAAGGCGGATTTGACTTTGCCTTTTCCCTGGCAATAAGGGCAATCCATATAAGAAATACTCTCAAGAGTGCGATGAGTCCTCTCTCTGGTCATCTGAATAAGCCCAAGCTTTGAAAGGCCCAAGATATCTGTCTTGGCCCGATCGCCCGCCAAAACAGACTTAAAAACACCAATAAGCCCCTTTCTATGCTTCTCTTCCATCATATCAATAAAATCAATGACAATAATTCCGCCAACATCCCGAAGCCTTAACTGACGCGCGATCTCCCGCGCGGATTCACAATTAACAGCAAAAGCCATCTCTTCCTGTGATATCTTTTTTTTATGAAACTTACCTGAATTAACATCAATAACCGTTAATCCTTCCGTCGGCTCAATCACGACATACGCGCCGCTCTTCAAATAAATTTTACTTGAATATATTTTTTTAATCTGTTCCTCAACGCCTTTTTTTTCAAACAAAGGAACGCATTCACGGTAATATTTAACCGTATGGGCCAATCTGCTCATATAAGACTTTACAAAGCGCAAAACCCGCCTAAACTCCTCTTTAGAATCAATCAAAATAGAACCAATCTCTTCATTAAAATAGTCTCGCAGCATTCTCAAAACAAGATCATAATCTTCATAAATAAGAAACGGCGCGCTTCTTTTTTGAGCGGCTTTTTCAATCTGATCCCAAAGTTTCAATAACAATGCCAGGTCTCTTTGCAGCTCTTTTGATGTAGCCCCCCAGGCAACCGTCCTAACAATCAACCCCATGTTATTAGGTGTTTTCATCTCAGACAAAATAGCCCTAAGCCTGTTTCTTTCTGCCTCATTATCAATCTTTTTTGAAATTCCAAAATGCTTTTCAAAAGGCATAAGGACCAGATATCTGCCTGGCAAACTTATATGTGTTGTTAAACGCGGCCCCTTTGTCCCAAACGGCTCTTTTGTAACCTGAACAATTAACTCTTGCCCAACTTTAAAAGGGCAACTTTCTGGCTTCTTAGGGCCCGTGCAACCAACATCTACTTCTTCATCTGACAATAAACCTACCGTATCGTTAAGGTACAAAAAACCATTCTTCTCGCCGCCGATATTCACAAAAGCGGCACCCACAGAAGGGACAATCGTTTCAACACTGCCTTTATAAATATTACCAAGAGTTGTCCTGTCCTGAAGGCGCTCAACAAAATAATTCTCTAAAGCTCCATCCTCTAAAATAGCCACCCTTCTTTCTTGTTGTTCATAATTAATCAATATCTCTTTCTTTTTCACGCCTTGTTTTCCTCCAAATTTATTCTGCATTACAACTCCTTTTAATATTATGCTTATCAAATCTTTTTTCTCGATACGAGCTCCATAAATAATCAACCTAGCTTTTTTAATCGCCTGCCACAAAAGGCTTTTCGCTAAAATCTTAACATAGTTTAACTTCTTTTACCTTTATACCAAAAGGCAATTCCTTTTGCCATCTGCACATAACATCAGAACTCTCAAGGAACTCAGACAGAATTACTTCTCCTTCTTCATGTTCAGATACAACGCCAAGTTTTAAAGCTTTTTTCATCTTGATCTTTTGATGAGGGCTGAAACCTTTAGAAAGCTCTACTTTTATCTGCGCCCTGCGCGCGGCACGGCCAAGCAGCCTAATCAAATCTAAATGAGAAATATAAATCATGTCATCAAACTTACCTAAAACAAACGTATATTTATAACTCACAAAAACCCCTTAAAACAATAAAACCCCGCATAGTATTTTTCAATGCGGGGTTTTAAAAGCCTAATATTTCTCACGCTCCATAAAACAACTATAAAAAAATTTAGCTCTTGTTGTTGTACGTGCGTGATTTCCTATTTTACCTGTCTGATCTCTGAGAACTGTACGGATTTTCTAAGTTGGCCGATGCCTGATTTCAATTCATATTGTTGTTCAACCCGAGATTTTTCTCAAGCTCTGCCAACTGTTCTTCTGTTAAACTTTTATCATCAACAATGCTCGCCGTGATAAATATAAGCAACTCAATCTTCTCAGTATCATAGGTTTTTCTTTCAAAAAGATTTCCTAAAAAAGGAAGTTTTCTCAAGAAAGGCACGCCCTGCACGCTTTCTTTTTTCACATCTTTAATAAGACCCCCTATCATAATCGTTTCACCGCTTTGAATTAAAACTTGCGTCTGAACTTCACGCGTGGTAATACGAGGGTATTTATTTTCAATCAAAGTCCCTTCTGTTGTCACAGCCGGGTGCAAAATCATATTAATACAATCCTTATTCTTGCCATTTACCTGTGGAACAACATTCAACTGAATTCCGATATCTTTATATTCTTCCAAAGATACATCAACTGTTGTTGATGTATCACTGCTCTTTGTTGTTGTAATAATTGGAAACTGTTCACCAACCAGAATCGTCGCTTCCTGATTATCCAAAGTTAAAATACTTGGCGCTGAAAGCGTATTAGAAAAAACATTCTCTTCCAGTGCGTGTAAAATAACTTCAAATTTCGTACCGCTCAATTTTTGAAAAATAAACTTTAAACCGGTATTAGCGCTCGTTATCGCGGTTGCCTGTGGGCTAAAAATGGAAGGAGTTACCAGATCGCCAAGCGAATGGCCTCCAGCATCTAAATCCCTTGTGATAGGCTCGGTCGTTACAGTCGTGCTTGAAGCGGAACCCGCGCCGCCGGTCGCGTAATCAAAACCAAAATCTTTGAGTTTGCTCAAATTCACTTCCACAAGCCGCGTTTCAATCAATATCTGTTTCGGCCTTACATCAATATTCTCAAGAACAGATCTGATGCTTTCTAAAACCGGCGGTATATCAGAAATAATAAGTGTTTTGGACCGGCTTATTGTCTGCCCGGACCTTGAGCGTTTTTCAGAAAAAGAACCTCCAAACCCCCAGCCAGCCTGGCCTGTAATCTCCAAAATTGTGACTTTCCCTCGAGGAGAAAGTTGAGGTTCAATCGCCTTTCTCGCGTCAACCGCATCCACATATTTAAGCGTCACAACTTCTGTAACCGTCGGCTGAACCTGGTTTAAATCCTGCTCCATCCTTCTCTGAGCAGTTAATTTTTCCAGAGGCGCTACCATAATAATTTTATCCTGTTTATCATAAGCGTATCCGTATGTTTTCAGGATAACATCTAAAGCACGCTCCCATGGAACATCAGAAATCCGGACATTCACAGTCCCTGCGACCTCAGGGCTAGCAACAATATTAACACCACTTTTATAAGAAATAATCTTTAACACATCTCTAATATCAGCTTCTTTAAAATCCAATGTTATCGTATCAACGACTTTCTCTTGCGGCTCTTCCGCCGCTGCAGGCTTAGCCAAAACTGCCGCCTGATCTGCCGGTTTTGCGTCTTGCGCCTGAAGCTGAGTCAAAACCGATTCAGGTGACCGCGTTAAACTGTTGTCTTGAGCGTAAAGCGCGGCTTCAAAAACTATAGACAATAATATAAAAAGTCCTATAAAAAAAAGAGCAGGACGTATCCTCACCTTCATCTATTCCTCCCTTCTAAGCTCAAGTTCAACCTTTTCGTTATCCTTAATGATAACTACTTTATCCAATTCTATACTGCTGACAATAGCGTTGCCTATTGTCTCGCCAACTTTTAGCAATTCGCCATTAATAATAACTATAGATCCTCCATCCGCATCATACATAACGCCTTCTAAATGTAATGCTTCATTCTCCTGTGGTTCCAGATTTACAAGATAACCCGCAGAAGAGATAAGAGGCACAAAAGGGTCTCTTTTTCCCTGAAACTTATAAACATACTCCTGTGCCGGAACACTGGAAAACCAAATAAAGATCCAGAAGAAAATAAATATGCCAAATCCAAACCTGGCTAAACGGCCTAAATTCATCATATATTCTATGCCTTTCGCACAACAAGTTCAAGCACTAATGTTACCATCTGTCCTAAAGGCTCCTGTTCATTTGCCTGAATCTCAAGCCTCTGGACACCGAAAAAAACTTTTGAACTCTCCAGCAAAGCTAAAAAACGGCCGAGCTGATGAAACCCCGCCCTTACCGTCAAACTAACGCTCTGTTTAAAAAATTCCTTATTTGAATCATCCGAACCAATCAACTGGCTCGTTAACTTCACAACATCTTTGCTGGCAGCCCCTGGCCTCATCTTTAAAATCCTTACATTACTATTATCTGCATATTTAGAAATCTGTTCAAGCGCAACCGGCAACCCTTCTTCCAAAATAACTTTTTTTTCCAATCCCATAAGTTCAGAATTATATTCAATTAATCTATTTTTATAAGTCGCGGTAAGAGCAATATCGTCCTGGGCCTGTTTAATATTAGTTTTAAGTTGGCCCGCTTTACCAAAAAGACGCATAAGAGGAAAAAACTGTCCACCAACAAGAACAGCCATATCTATAAAAAATAAAACGATCAAAACACCAACAACAATTCTGGCATTGTCTTTAAAAGAAAGCGCCCACTCCGACAATTCTTTAATGCTCATTTTTTTCATTCTTTAGCTCCCCAACCAGAACAAAATCAACCACATCATACGTTTTAATCATACGCCGCTGTACAGAAGAAAGCTCTATCTTAGAAAAAACAGAAGAAAAGACATCACTGGATTTCAACTCCTGTAAAAATTTTCCTATGATTGTCATCTCATTCTGTGACAACGACACAACACTGCCCTGGAGGACTAATCCTTCTTCGGAATATGACAACCTCTCCAGCCACAACCCTTTCGGAATAGCATTATTAAGACTGGAAAAGAGTTCTGTTAAAACTACGCGCCTGGCAAAAATCTTTTTCATAGAAGCGACATCAACCTCTAAAACTTTAATCTTTTCTCTCATCTGAGAAGAATCTTTTGATTTTGGTGCCAATCCATTCCAGGTATGTGTGAAACTAGCAACTTGAATATTTTTGTATAAGAATAAAGAAAACAACACTACGTGCAAAAATAGCAAAAAGATAACAAATAAAATAACATAAGCCTTGCAAGGCAAATCAACCCTCTTTTCTGTCTTCCTTAAGCCTTTAGGCAATAAATTTATTTCTATCATGAATAAAACCTCATCGTAAAGCCAATCCTAACGCAATTGTCAGCAGATCACTGCTTTCTTTAAACTTCTCTTTATCAACACCTTCATCAAAATCTATCTTATCGGTATAATCCATCTTGACAACTTCAATCCCTAAAGCCTGCCTCAGAAACTCCCCTGTATTTTTAAGCCGGCCTGAACCTCCCGTTATATACATTTTTTCGACCACCATATTATTGCGGGCCTCAAAATAATCCAAAGAAACCCTGATTTCTACAGCCAGATTACTTAACACCACCTCCCAGGCATCCATCAACTCTTTTTCTTTTTCTTGAGGCGGGTTAATCTTCAAAACCTCAGCCTCCATAAAATCCAACTCATAAACCTCAGCTATCCTTTTGCTAACATCAGCTCCTCCTATAAAAATATCACGGCTTAAATGAGGGACGCCGTTAACAAGAATATTGACATTTGAGACAGATTTACCAAAATTAATGATGCCGAAACAAACGCCTTTTTCTTTCCAACCGACAATTTCCGTAAAGAAATTCGCCAAAGCAAGACAATCCAAATCTACAACTTTTAAATTAAGGTTAACTTCTTTAACCAGATTATATTTTTCATTAATAAGCTCACTCTTGGCGGCTGCAATCAAAACTGACATTTTCGCCTTGTCTCTCATCTCCTGGATAACCGCGTAATCTGAGGAAACCTCAGCCAAAGGGAACGGAACATACTTTTCAATTTCAAATTGCATGGACGATTCAAGCTCTGACTTACTCATAAGAGGCAGCTCAATAGACCTGGAAACAACCCCCTGGCCCGTAACAGCAACAGCCACGCTTTGATACGCGCATATATTTGCCGTCAGCAACGCCTTGCTTAAAGCATCCCTGAAATTCTTGTCCACAATCTTCTCAACAGCAAACCCTAAAATTTTTACCTTCTCTTTAGTCTTTTCTAAACGCACAATTTTAACTGCGCTGCTGCCAATGTCAACCCCAACAGATCCCGTCGCTATATCTTTCGGTAAAAGAGATTTCAAAAATAATCCTCTAACCTGTCCAATGGAATCTTTTATAAAATCCATCACAGCTCTCTCCATGTTAACAACTGGACAACAGAACCAGCCCCATGGCTTTGCACAAGAAATTCAATAGAATCCATAAAGCTGAGATTATAATTAACCATAACATTCCCATTCAACTCCGCTTCTGTCCCTGCCCAAACACCGCCGTTAACATTCAAATTCCCGCCGCCGCCATTAATATCAAACTTTCCTGTCGTATAAATACACCCGTCCACGGTACCATTCCCGTTGAGCGTTGAATCAGCCGTATCTTCCGGATCTGTCAGAACATTTCCCACAACAAGAAAAAACCCGCCCACTGAACCTATGTTGCCATTCAAAACCATATCCCCTTCCACATAAACAACATTAGGAACCCCTGTTGCCGGATCACTCGGATCTGTTGGAGCTGTGTACCAAAAACTTGCAGGAAAAGTATCCGAATGGTGCTGTACATCGTCTAATCTCGCCGCATTATAAAGATTCCCCTGAGCAACCGCGATAGCCCGCATAATCTCAAAATCAAAAGCTGCTAAAGGCGCGGCGGCCGCATCCTGCGAAACAGTCCCTGTAATATTCCCGGAGTTATCTATTGAATTAGCATAAACCACATCGCCGTTAACAGCATAACTGTTTCCATTTGGGTCAATAATACCCGCAGAATAGATAGCATAATCAAAAAAATCTGGAGGTGTCTCTTTTTTAGCGATAGCCTCTATACAACGCTGCGCCCTCACGCTAGCCTTATCCGGAACATAGCCATAAGCGAGAACTTTTCTTTTCGTAGCGTCCAATGAAGAAACGACTGTCTCATACTCGCCTACTTTATAACTACCCTGCCTTAACTCAACAACTCCTGCAGTACCTGTATAACTAAAATTACCTTTTAGAGAAAGAAGGGCCGTATCCACGGCTGCTTCAGCTAAATAAAAGGCCTGTATCCTTTCCTGCTGGATATCAAAAAGTTTTTTATCCGCTACAGAACGGCTAAAAAAAACACCCCCTAGAATCAAAAGGGCGAACAAAAAAACATAGGCGATAATAAGGATTGACCCTCTTCGCTTCAACATGCCCACCTCCGCTCTGTATTCTTACAAACGTAAATAAATTTAATTTCTTAATAATACAGCAGAATCAAGACTCGCATTGATCAACTGGCCGGAAACCGTCATCCTCTGGGCTGTGATATTAATTCTCACAATATCTGACGTAGCAGCCTGACGCCAAAGGTCAAAACCCGATATGTTATTAGCAACAACTCTTGATTGGCCGCCTTCAGTCCTGATAATCTGTCCGCCAGTTAAAATATAGCCGATAGGGCTGCTACTCCAGTTAATCGCCCCTCCCGCGGTTATGCCCTCTGACACAAAAAGTGAAATGTTATTGTAAATCGTGCCGTCAGCTATAATAGACATTTGATTAGGCCCGGAATGGTATAAATCAACCGTAATCTGCCTTATCGCTTTCCTCAAATCCTGCTGAAGAGAAATCTCAGTATCAGCGATATACCACGACCGATGCCCAATCGTCATCACAAGATAAAGCCCCTCTAAGACAATAAAAAGAATACAAACAGATACCATCACCTCAATAAGCGTCAACCCACCCGATTTCTTTAAACTCTGATATCGCATAAACCTTTATTTTTATTAATATAAACAATATCGAACCTATAAACGTGTTTTTAACGCTGGGCCATATAAGTACTCAACTCCACGGGCGAGTTTAACCTGCCGTCTCCATTAGAATCAGAAAACACGAGCACGCCACCGGAATCGTTGCATTCGCCTACAACGCGAGACCCCTTTTGCCTCCAACAAACACCAACAGCAACTTTTAAAAGGCTGGAATTAGAATTATTAATAGAAATAAACCCTAGGCTGGAATTCGCCGGCATCCCGGAAACCTGAAAAGTCGTGCCATTATAAGATGAAAAGATGCTTAAGAAATTAGCATTACGCATCTCTTCCAAATTTTTCTGAGCCGCGTTTAAAGCGAGGTTGGAATTTCGCGTAGTTTCCACAAGATCAAAACATGCCGCGTAAGTCGCCAATAAACCAGTCAAGGCTATCACAAGAATTCCGCTGGCAATCAACAACTCAAGCAATGTAAAACCACGTTTTTTATTCACCATAGAATAAAAAAAATCCTTCTTAAATTTTAACTATCCATAACTTCATTATTAATCTTAGCTTATAGGAAATATAAAAAAAGTCAACCAATTTATCCTGCATCTCCACTCTAAAAACCATTCGTTTGCCCATCTTTCTGATCCCAAATGATCTCTCGCGCTAAAGCAATATTTTTCTTGGCAACTTCATACCCTGGGTCAAGCCGTAAAACATCGCTCCATAACTTAACCGCTTTAATCATATCTCCTCTCTGGGCATATAAAACTGCTAAATTATTGTAAGGCTGAGCATAACCTTTACTCAAAACAATCGCCTGAACGTACATCTTCTCTGCAGTCCGGGAATCTCCCATCTTCTCATAAACAAGGCCTAAATTATTATAAACCTGTTCAGATGCCGGCCTCAACTTAAGGGCGTTTAAATAAGCTGTCAAAGCTTGCTCCAACTTTCCTTGACGATCTAAAAGAACGCCAATATTATAAAAAACAGCGGATGCGATTTCACGCTTCTTTTCCAGCGCTTCTTGTGCTTCCTGCTTTCCTGGCCCAAATGCTAAAACATCGATATCGCTGGAGTTTACGAGATGCAAACTATTGTTAAGAATCGACTGATATTCTCTCACGGCATTATCAAGGCATCCCATTTTTAGATAAGAATCAGCCAGACAGTCATGTGCCTTATAGCTGGACGGCGAATGGCCAGAGGTCCAACGAAAAAACTCAAACTCATTTTTCCATATATCAGTATAAAACCATGTAAAGCTGCAAAAATAAAAACAGACGGCAACTAATAATATCTTCTTGGCGCGCAGAACCTCCATAGACATAGATACAATTAAAAATAAGCCGATGGCCGGAAAGTATAAAAAATGATCCGCCATAATCTTAGGCAGAATAAAAGCAGATTGAGGCGCAAGCCAAATAAAAAACCAAAAAACAGCAAAGTAAAAAATCCTGCGGCCGTTCTTCGGCATAGCTGACAAATTTCTATAAGCGGCCGTACATATTAATATGCATAAAAAAACACCTATATATAAAAACAAGGAAATATTCTCAGCGGCAACAATCCGTTCCATATGAAGGCCGACGGGGATAAATATACTGCCAGTATAAATAAGCAGCGTTTTAACAAAAATAGCGCTTCGCGCGAAAAACCCAATATCAAAAATAGCAAATCCCTTTTTGCACAAAAAAGGGTTCCCGGAAGAAAAATTAAAAAGAGTAACCCTTGCCAAAAAATAAATAAAAACAACCACAAAGAAAATACAAACCCTTCTAAACCTACCCTTATTCCCCAATAAGAAAGCGTCTATACCGCATAAAACAAAAGGTAAAACAATAGACACCTCTTTCGTTAAAAGAGCTAAAATAAACATTACCAGCGAACCCGCGTAATAACAAAGGCCCTTCCCCGGCAAGGACAAAACACGAACCGGCCCCAAATTAAAAGCTTTTAAATAAAACAACAGAGAAGCAAAGATAAAAAGTGCTGCCAATAAATCGGCACGGCCGGAAATATACGCGACGGCACTGACATTGACAGGATGCACCAGGAAAAACAAAGTTGTCGCCAAGGATAAAAAATAATGCCGTGTTAAACTTATGAACAAGAAAAACAACAATGTACCTGCAAAGGCATGCAGAAAAATATTGATAAAATGATACCCTGCCGGATTCAGGCCAAAGAAAAAATAATCGATTTTGTAGGAAAAAATCTGTACCGGCCTATAATAATTAGTAAAAGTATTCAGATGTACCTCAGAAGAAAAAATATGACCTAAACCATACCATTGTTTAATGGAAGGGTTATTAACAACTAAACAATGATCGTCCCATATAAAATCACCCGATAAAATATTGCCGTATGAAAAAATAGCAATAAATAAAAATAATAACACAGCAAAAATATATCTGCTCTTCTTCATCTTTTGATAAGGTGCCGTTTCATTATCTTTGCTCAAGAAGTTACTCAATAGGGGGTGCCGGAAACAGTTTGGCCGATTCTTATAACACCTGATTCATCCAGATAGAAACTCCTCTGTCCTGTTATATTAACAACCTCTGGCATAGCGATACAATCATACGTATTAGGCGAACCTCTCCATCTGAATGAATAACCAGATCTGTTCATATCCTCCAAAGAGTTATCCAGAAAAGGAGGCGACGTATTAAAAAAATAACTGGAGTACTTTGGGTAACTTGAAAGATAGCTAATGCGATACATCTCTGCGACTGACCTAATCGTCCTCAATGTCGCAATAGCCGAAACCTCATTAGCATGAAGCCGCGCACGCATTAAATTCGGAATGGCAAACCCAGCCAACGACACGATGATCGCAACAACAACCATAATTTCAACAAGCGTGAAGGCTCGTGTTTTTTTAAAAATATTTTCATCGATTTAGTTGCTAGTTCCGCAAAAAAAAGCGGCTGAGTTAACAGCCGCTTTTTTTTGTGACACTTCTTTTTTCCTAAACTTATTCAATAGGAGTACCTGCGCTACTTGTACCAACCCTGACCACACCGGATTGGTCAACGAAAAAACTGCGCACACCCGTAACATTGGCTGTTTGAGGAGCAGCTGTAACACCAAACGTATTACCGGAACCTGCCCAACTAAATGTATAACCGGATTTGTTCCCAGCACCTAAAACAGTATCAATGTATGGCGGATTCGCGCTTGATAAAAGTGACAAGTTACCCGGATAAGCCGGAGGAGACTGAGCTGCTCTGTAGCTTTCCGCAGCCGTGCTAATCGTCCTCATAGCCGCAATCGCTGTTGCTTCATTCGCGCTCAACCTGGCTCTCAACAGGTTAGGAATAGCAATCGCCGCTAATAACACGATGATCGCAACAACAATCATAATTTCAACAAGCGTAAAACCTTTCTTTGTTGATCTCATTAAACTAACCTCCTTTCATGGCAAGGATTAACTCTATGCTAACGCAGTATAAATTTATAAAAATGCCGTACAAATATTACCTAAGCACAAAGCCTGCCAATAGATACTTTAATCTTAATCACCCTCCCTTCTTATGTCAAGTAAAATTAATGCACGAATTTTACTAAAATGCTCTAACCGCATATTTTTATGCCCTCTGAGGGCATAAAAAAACCTATTCTCACCCTTAAAGAGAGGAAGAATAGGCACATTACGTATTTCTTTATCGGCAAAAGCTTTTTTTATAAAATAATTATAATACCATTTAGCTTCGTGCCCAGCTCTTACAGCCCTTATTTTACAAGGGTGACACTTTCCAAAAATAAAAGATACCACTTATGTCTATAAAAAGTATAGCATGCCAGCTGGAAAAAACAACCCCATCTATCTTAAATCCTGTATAAAAACCATAACGATTTACTATCTAATTAATTCTGTAATTTTAAAAATAGGCATAAAAAGAGCAACAACAATGCCGCCAATGATAATCCCAAGAAAACCAATCACCAGTGGCTCAATCATAGATGTTAAACCACTAACAGCAGCATCAACCTGCTCATCATAAAAATCAGCAATCTTGTTCAACATCTTTTCCAATTGCCCTGTCTGTTCTCCAACAGCAATCATCCTGACAACCATCGGTGGAAAAGCCCCGCTCTTGGATAAAGGTTCAGAGATAGGCTCCCCTTCCTTAATAGAGGTGCGCGCGTTTTCAACAGCTTCTTCAACAACCATATTCCCGGAAGTCTTACCGACAATTTCCAAAGCACCTAAAATGGGGACGCCGCTTTTAACTAAAGTCGCCAATGTCCTTGAAAACTTGGCAACAACAACCTTGCGAAATAACGGGCCAAAAAGAGGGATCTTTAGCAAAAACTTATCAAAACCATACCTGCCTCTCGGCGTAGAAATATATTTTTTTGCCAAAAAACCAATCAAAACAAAACCACCGACGATAACCAGAAACATCTTCCGAACAGCATCGGAAATCGCGATCAAAATCTGCGTTGGAAGCGGCAATGTCCCGCCGAGGCTATTAAAAATTCCCGTGAATGTCGGAACAACCTTCACAAGCAAAACCATTGTGATGATAACAGCCATAGAAACAACAACAGAAGGATAAACTAAAGAAGCCTTAACCTTTCTCTGCAATGCGCTTGATTTCTCCAAATACGTCGCAACACGATCCAGTATCTCATCCAATAAACCAGAAGTTTCGCCAGCTTTAACCATGTTAACATATAGAGTTGAGAAAACTTTTGGATGCTTATCAAGCGCATCATGCAAACTGGACCCGCCTTCAATATCTTCCCTGATCTTTATCGTTACGGCGGCAAGAGTTTTATTCTCTGCCTGTTCCCCTAAAATATTAAGAGCCTGGACAAGATTAATCCCGCTTTCAACCATTGTTGCCAATTGACGGGAAAAAACAACAAGATCGTCTAACTTGACCCCTGCAGAACTAAATTTTTTTAATTTCGCCTCAGTAATAGAAATAACAATAAGGCCTTTTTTATGCAGGATAGAAATCGCCTCCCGCTGATCTGCCGCTTCTACGGAACCAGAAAGTTTCAAGCCCTGATTATCTTTAGTTATATAACTATAAATGGCCATATTAACATCCTGTCTTAAGAAAATTTTCTGCAAGTTAAAATTGAGATACAACCTTTAAGAAAGCTTCGACAACTTTTGGATCAAATTGCGTTCCGCTGTTTCTCTTGACCTCCTCAATAGCCTCATTTTGAGATAGCCCAACGGTACGGTAAGGCCTGGCGGAAACCATGGCATCGTAACTATCCACTACCGTCATAATCCGGGCTCCCAATGGTATATTCTCTCCGGCAAGCCCGTCCGGATACCCTTTTCCATCCCACCGCTCATGATGATGCTTAACAATGTCAATCACGTTTTCCAAAAATCTTAAAGGCTCTAAAATCTGGGCGCCCTTCTCAGAATGAAGCTTTATTTCATCAAACTCTTCGCGCGTCAATATACTGGGCTTGCTTAAAATACTATCATGAACACCAATTTTGCCTAAATCATGCAACTGGCAAGCGTCTTTGATATCAGAGATATAACTCATTTCAACAGCCATCTGCTTAGCGATCAACTCCGCGTAACGCGTTACATTATCCGAATGAGAATACGTATAATGATCCCGGGCGTCAATAGCATGAGCAAGGGCTTTAATAGTGCGCATATAAGTTTCCCTTAAATCTTCATAAAGCCTAGACAGGTTTTTTGTGCTTTCTTCGATACGCTTAGCTAAAAGAAGGTTCTGCTTCTGCAAAGAGATATTACGCTCCTCAATCCCCTTCAGAGATCGAGAATTATTAACCACAAACTTTCTGAAATCAACCGCATGTTTAGCCTTAAAATATACTTCTTCCGGCCTCAAAGGCTTATAGATATAGTCTGCTGCTCCTAAATTTAACGCCTCCTGAACAAGATTTACCTGATTCAAATAACTCGAAACAACAACTCCTAAAAACTCATCCCGCCGTTTAAGCTCTCTGACGACATAACGCACATCCATATCTTTTATGCCCAAATCGATAAATAACAAACAACAACTATTACGCTCATGAAGTTCCAGACCGACTTTGGCTGTTTGAGCGATAAAGACTTCAAACCCGCGGCTGCCCAAAACTGTTTTAATCAACTGGCAAGATGACTCTTCCGCGTCAACTACAAGGACCCTATTCTCTTCCATCTCTTTTTCTCTATTATCCTACTCTTCTGTTGTAACCCTCAAAGCTTCTTCCAGAGTAATTATCCCCTCAATAACTTTTAGCATAGCGTCATCCCTTAATAAAAACATGCCCTTTTCTCTGACGGCAAAATCTCTAATCTGATCCGAAGAAGCATGTTTTATAATCATATCCCTTAGCGCATCATCAAACAGTAAAACCTCATGGATACCGATACGTTCAAAGTAACCCGTATGGTTACATTTGACACATCCTTTTCCTTTAAAAAAAACAGGATCTTTTTTATAAACCTTAAGGACTCTCTCTATACCTAATTTTTCCCAGCTTGATTTTGGAATGTTCGCCGGCTCGCGGCATTCAGGACAAACCATGCGGCATAACCTTTTTGCCGAACTCGCTATCAAACTTGAAGCCACAAGGAAAGGCTCAACACCCATATCAATAAGACGTGTTATAGCGCCGATAGCATCATTGGTATGCAAAGTAGACAGAACAATCTGCCCTGTTAAAGAAGCCTTAACGGCAATATCAGCCGTTTCAGAATCCCTAATCTCACCTACCATGATGACATCCGGACTCTGGCGTAATATCGAACGCAGGCCTGTAGCAAATGACAAGCCGATTTCAGACCTGACAGGTATTTGCGTAATGCCGTCAATTTGGTATTCAACGGGGTCTTCGATTGTAACAATATTCAACTCCGGGCGATTCAACTTATTGAGGATAGAATAAAGCGTTGTTGATTTGCCGCAACCCGTCGGGCCAGTAATCAGAATCATGCCATAAGGTTTCAAAACAGCCTCTTCAAAAAGTTTCAAGGGCACTTCTGAAATACCTAAAGAGTTTAACCCAACGGCAAGCTTAGATTTATCCAGAGTCCTCAAAACAAACTTTTGGCCAAAAGTCGTTGGAAGTGCCGATACCCTGAAATCGATCTCTTTTGTTTTCAGCTTCACCTTAAATCTGCCGTCCTGAGGAAGCCTCGCTTCTGTTATATCAAGGCCGGAAATAATTTTTAATCTTGCTAAAATGGCGTTTTGATTCTTCTTCGGCAGCCTGAAAATATCAAATAAATGCCCATCAATACGGTAGCGTATCCTTAAATCACGTTCCAAAGGTTCTACATGAATATCTGAAGCCCTTTTTTTTAAAGCCTCCATAATCATCAAATCGACCAGTTTAATAATTGGAGCCTTGGAACTTTCTTCAAGCATACTGCCAAGCTCAAGCGTGCCATCTACTTTAACAACTTCAACATTTTCGCCTTCTTTCCCTTCATTCATCATTTCGGAAACATCCGTTGACGTGCCCGTAGCAAAAAACTTATCCAACACTTTTGTAATCTCTTTTTCCGCCCCTAAAACGATGTCTATATCATATCCTGTAATCACTTTCAAATCATCAATAGTAAAAATATTCAATGGGTCACTAATAATTACAGTCAAAACATTGCCGATTTTTGATAATGCCAAAACTTTATATTGCCTGGCTATTTTCTCCGGGATAAGCTGAACAACGCTGGGGTCGACTTTATATTTTGATAATTCAAGATAAGGGATAAAAAGCTCTTTTGATAAAAGAGCTAAAAGATCCCTCTCTTTAACCAGCCCCTCCCGCAAAAGGATATCTTTCAGTGTTCCGCCTGTTTCAATATGGATTTTTACAGCTTTTTCCATATCCTGAGCGGATACAAGTTGTGCCTCAACAAGGAGCTCTGTTAACTTCTTCTTCAGCGTCGCCATAAACGTATTTTTTTTATTTTACTTTGTTTTTTGCTTGACATCTTGCGGTTTTTCATCTTCAGCCGTCACGCGCAAAATCTCTTCCAGTGTTGTCGCCCCTTCTAAAACTTTTGCCAAACCATTTTCTCTTAATGTCTGCATCCCTTCTTTACGGGCCATGGCTTTAATCTCATGCTCCTGAGCTTTTTGCAAAATCAACTCTTTAACGGCCATAGTTAAAATAAGAACCTCTGCGATTGCGATACGGCCGCTGTAACCGATATTAAAGCACTTCTTGCACCCCTTGCCTTTATAAACAACCACCGGACCTTTACCATGCTTAATTCCTAATGAATCCATCACGGCTTCAGATAAAGGAGAAGCTTCTTTACAAGCAGAACAAACTTTTCTCACTAAGCGCTGATTAACGATAGCGATAACCGAAGACGTAATCAAAAATGGCTCAACGCCCATATTAACAAGCCTGATGATAGAACCGGCAGCAGTTGTTGTATGCAGAGTACTTAATACGAGATGGCCCGTCAAAGCGCTCTTAATAGCAATATCAACCGTTTCAAAATCCCTAATTTCACCAATCATGATCGTATCAGGATCCTGCCTCAAGATAGAACGAAGGCAGCCGGCAAATGTTAAACCGATTTCAGGCCGGATCGTTACCTGATTAATCCCATCCAGCTGATATTCCACAGGGTCTTCAACTGTAACAATATTATCTTCAGAGCTGTCTACATACTTCAACAATGAATACAGAGTTGTCGTTTTACCGCTGCCTGTCGGGCCGCAAGCCAAAATCATACCGTGCGGCCTATCCGCCGAAGATTTTATGGCCGCGACGGTATTGGCATCAAAACCAAGGCGGTCAAGATCCAGCGTAGCTGTGCTTTTATCTAAAACCCTGAGCGCGACTTTCTCTCCATGAAAAGCCGGCAAAACAGAAACTCTAAAATCAACAAAACGATCCTGTATTTTAACCTTAAAACGCCCATCTTGAGGCAAACGATGTTCTGAAATGTCCAGGCCTGACATAACTTTAATCCTGGAAACAATAGAAGCATGAAATTTAGCCGGAGGAGGATCAACTTCTCTAAGCATGCCATCTATGCGGAAACGGATGCGCATGGCATGCTCCATGGGCTCAATCAAAACATCACTAGAGCCCATCTCTATAGCACGTTCTAAAAAAACATTGGTTATCTTAATGACAGGTGCTTCTTTGGTAAGCCGGACAAGCTCCTGAACGTCAAGACTCGCTTCTTTACCTTCATGGATAACCTCAATATCCACATCAGTAATGTCTTTGATAATCTCATCAATCTTCTGCGTGGAAGGTTGTTCATAATACTGATCTATTGTGGAGACTATCTCTTTTTGCTCGGCAATGATCGGATTAATCTCAAACCCTGTTAAGGTTTTCACATCATCAATAGCAAAAATATTTAATGGATCGGCCATCGCGACCGTTAAAGTCCTGCCCATTTTAGCAACAGGAATCATCTGATAATGTCTAGCTAAATCTTTGGGGATTAATTCCAAAACTGATGAGTCAATTTTGAAGCGGGACAGAGAAATCGGAGGGAAACCCAAACCTTCACTTAAAGCGACAAGTAAATTTTTTTCACTAATAAAATTAAGCCTGACCAAACAATCGCTAAGTTTCCCTCCCTGCTCTTTCTGAACGCTAAGCGCGATTTTTAAATCATCTTCCGTAATTAATTTATTTTTTATTAGGATTTCCTGAAGGCGTTCCCTTAAAGATCCCATTTTTGTTTTTCCCGAAAAAATGTTAAGTTTTATTGTAGCTGCGTTCGATAGCCTTCTTTATATCAGTCGTTGTGCTGACAAAAGCCTGCACCACACACTTTGAAATCATCTCCACATCTTCGATGGCTTGGCCATTAAGCGGATTGGACATAGCCACTGTCAAATTATTTCCAATTTTATCAATAGGGATGAGGCAAAATTGCCTCGCCACCTGCTCAGGAATAATCTTAACAACTTCAGAATCAATATCATAATTTGCTAGAGGCAGATAAGGAAAACCATACTGCGCCGTTAAAACCTGTGCAATATCTTCTTCCCTGGAGGAACCAAGCTGAACAAGAATTTCTCCGATTAACCCTCCATTAACCTTCTGATAATCAAGGGCCTTCTTAAGCTGATCTGATGTTATTATTTTCCTCTCAATCAGCAGTTCGCCTAGTTGTTTTGTAATAACTCTTTTAACGGATACCATGATTAAAAACTATCCTTTGTGCCAATAGCGCGTTTTGCTTTATCAAGAAGTGAAAGAGCGTCTGCGCCATCAATGGGATTTTCAACAACACTGATTAAAAATTCAGGCCTTTTTTTTGCATCATTCTCAATAAAGACAGATTGAATCTTATCTTTTATTTTCGAAGCAAGCTCTTGAGAGCTTCTTTTATTTTTCTCAGGCAAGACGATGCCAAACTCATCATCCTCTATCCTTGCGACTTTGTCGATCTTATCAACGCTCATCTTAAAGATAGCCGCCGCTTTTAAAAGGACATCGGCCAGATTAGCCTTATCTAAATTATTCTTAAGATAATTATAGTTCATTATCTTGACAAAAATAAAAGAACAAGGCTGCTGGTGCGAAATTGCGCGCAGGATTTCTTCATCGCAACAACCAACAATATAACGCTTATTATATAACTTTGTTAAAGGATCCCGTATTTCAAGATCTTTTACTTTCTTGCTCAAAAGATCATTTTCCAATGCTATAGCCAGCTGCTTCGCGAAAATATTCATCAAATCAGCATCGTCCTGAGAATAAGAAAAGTTCTCCAATCGATTCCCCATGCCCAACAACCCCACCGCCTCTCCATGTACAACAACCGGATAAATCAAGATATTGCTGGCTTCAAAAAATTTCATTAAGCCTTTCGAACTTTTACGCGCGGCCTCGCTATCAACTTTAAGACGCACCTGATGTTCAAGCAAATTGGCGAAAAGATAGCTGTTAACAGGCAATGTAATACCCGTTAAAACATCCTGTGCGATACCATAATGAGCCACAATATCAAAACCTTCATCTCTCTTAAGCATAACAAAAGCCAAAGAAGAACTAGCCGCCTGCGCCAACCTCGAAATCGTAACCTCAAACAAATCTTTTAAATCAGTGCCTTTCGTAATCAAATTGCTGATCTGCAAAAGGCCGCTTAAGGCGATAACCTGCCTGTTGATTTGCGAATTGATACTTTTTGTCCGTTCACTATAAAGCTTAAGTTCGTCCATATTATTTTCAATGCGTTTTGTCAAATCATTTAACGCGCTGCCAAGCTCCCCTATTTCATCATCCCGAACAACGGAAATCCTCCGGCTTAGCTCTCCATTAGCAATAATTTTAACTTCAGAAGTAATCTCAATAATGGGGTCGATGATTCTCTTGAGCAGATAAAAACCAAGGCCTGTCATCAATATAACGACCACAACAACAATATGAAGGTAATTTTTCGGCAGAAAACTTGGAAAGATATAATTCAAAAGAGCCAAAATAGGAATAACGGACATAAGACAATAGGCGATAATCAACTGGGGGCGCAGAGATCTAGAGGCTATAGATATATTTTTTATCAATTTTGACATATCCTGCTCTCCTAAATGAGGCTATGCTTCAACAATGGTTAAAATTAATCTCACCTAACATCGCTGACAATTTAAAATATGTTAATCCTGCCAGTTATTATAAAACATTAACTCAAATTTTAAATAATTCTTCTTATGTTGTTTAACTTAACATATATTCCCGCATGGGTCAACGCTTTTTGAACTCATCTATCAATATTTGAAGATGAGAAAGCACGTTCAGCTTCCATCCTTAACGCTTCAGAACTTACGCCACAATTGATAAAACTCCAGTTTAAAAAACTATCATAGGGTTTTGCTTCAAGATAACTATGCGGATCAATCTGAGCATCACTAAAAGACTGCTGCCAGAGCGATAAATTAAAAAACTGGCTCCATGATTCAAATTTTGCGCCTTTTTCAAAAGCGGACTTGATAACAGCACCCAAGCGCCTGTCTCCTCGCGTTAATACACCCTCCAGGAAACTCATCCTTGCGTCGTGAAATTTTAAATGAACAACGCCCCGTAAAAAATGAAATGCTTTCTTAAGGTGCTCCTGCTTTTCAGTCAGCTGGCATAAATCATCCATGGCCTGCCATTGAAACGGAGTATGGGGCTTTGGGACAAAATTAGAAATACTGACATTCAAATGAGCCGGATGCCCAGCTATCTTTTTTCTCATCTTGGAGATATCAGCGCATAAACGCACAATTTCATCCAAATCCAAGTATGTTTCTGTTGGTAACCCAATCATAAAATAGAGCTTCAACAATCTATATCCAGCCTTATAAGCCTCTTCGATAACAGAATAGAGTTCTTCCATATTTAAATTTTTATTAATAAGCCTCCTGAGCCTTTCACTACCTGCCTCAGGCGCAAATGTCAAACTTGTTTTTTTCACTGATGACAAAACCCGTGTAATCTCACCAATCTGATTTTTAGCCTTAAGAGAAGGAAGAGAAATGCTAACCCCCTGCCCCTTTAATTCATCCAGGATATTTCTTGTCATCACCTCAAGATCAGGATGGTCAGAAGATGACAAGGAGAGCAAAGAAAGCTCTTCATAACCGGTCTTATTTACAAGATTACGCGCGGCCGCCATGACATTTTCTTTATTCAACATCCGAAAAGGGAAAAAAAAGTTACGCGCTTGGCAAAACCTGCAATAGTTAGGGCATCCTCTCATGATTTCAAGGCCAACACGATCATGGACGATTTCAATATAGGGGACTATCCACGTTTTACAATCACCTATCTTGCCCAAGTCTTTAACATAACATTTAGTAATCCTCTCTGGAACACCTGAATCTAAAACAATCCGCCGCGGCATCGCCTGCTCAACACGATAAAAAGAAGGGACATAAACTCCTTCAATAAGAGACAGCGCTTTTAAAACATTTTTTCTGTTATAATCCGCTTTATGCCTGTGCTGCTTATAAATATCAAGAATTTCAAATATCACTTCTTCGGCTTCACCAATAATAAAAAGATCAATAAAATCAGACATGGGCTCAGGATTAAGAGCACAAATCCCTCCGGCAATAACCAATGGATCTTTTTCCAGCCTCTCGCACGATTTTAACGGAATACCCGCCAAAGACAGGATATTCAAAACATTCGTATAACTGAGCTCATATTGCAAAGAAAAACCCAAAATATCAAATTCCCTAACAGGCACAGCCGATTCCAATGAAAAAAGTGGAATATTTTCAAGCCTCAACTTCTCCTCCATGTCAACCCAAGGGCTAAAAACCCGCTCCGCGGCACAATCTTGGCGGCGATTCATTAAATCATAGAGGATTCTCAGTCCAAGGTGGCTCATTCCAATTTCATAAACATCTGGAAAACACAAACAAACCTTGACCTCTACACCGGATAAATCTTTCTTAACCGCATTAAACTCCCCGCCAATATAGCGTGCTGGCTTCAAAACAGAAAGCAATAAATCTTTAGTTAATCTATCCCGTATGCTTTTCATAAAATAACCCTTCTCTAAAACGTCACAAACACCTATGTAAAAACTGTTGACGGGTTGGCGAGTGTGCGAGTTTTCGGGTTTAACCCGTTAACTCGTAAACTTGTTCCTTGTCTTATGTCTTTCTAAACTCTTGCCTGCCTGGCGACGTTCAAAACAATCCCAACCGCTGCCAGATTAATAACCAAAGATGACCCTCCGTAACTGATAAAAGGCAAAGGGAGGCCAACAACAGGGCAAGCGCCAGCATTCATGGCGATGTTGATGAAAACATGGAAAAACAGAACAGAAGCAACTCCAACACAAAACAGTTTCCCAAAAACATCTCTGGATTCTTGGGCAATCCACAATATCATACTGATAAGCAGGCAGTATAAAGCGATCAGGATAAAACTCCCCAAAAACCCCCACTCTTCCCCGATAACAGAAAAGATAAAATCCGTGTGTCGTTCGGCTAAAAAATTAAGCTGGCTTTGCGTACCTGACATCCACCCCTTACCAAACAACCTGCCGGAACCAACAGCGATTTTAGACTGAATAACCGTATAACCAGCCCCTAAAGGGTCTGCATTCGGATTGAGAAAAACAAGCAGCCTTGATTTTTGATAATCTTTTAAAAAATGCCAAAAGAAAGGCATCATAGCAAGCCCACAAATAAACAAAAAGATGATATATTTTAAATTAACGCCTGCCAGGAAAATAATAGAAAAAAATATAGATATATAAACAATAGAGGTCCCCAAATCCGGCTGAACCAAAACAAACCCTGCCAAGAGCATCGTCATACAAAAAGGCCATACGACATCCCGAATAAAAGCGGGCTTGCGAGACAATAATCTTATATCCTGATGCAAGCTAAGCTGATTAAAATAATTAGCAAGGACAAGAATCAACACAAACTTGCCTAGCTCTGAAGGCTGAAAAGAAATCCCGCCAAGCGAAATCCAGCGTTGCGCCCCCATGATAGCACGGCCAGCCACCAAAACAAACAACAGAGACAAAGACACAAACACATAGAGAGGCACGACAAAAAAAGCAAATCTCCTATAGTCAAACCGGGCACACAAAAATAAAACACAAATACCAAGGCCCTGCCATAAAAGCTGCTTCCTGAAAATATCCTGTTTTATTAAAATACCATTCTGATGACAACTGCTATAGAGGCATAAAAGCCCTATGCCTAAAATTAAAAAAAGTATCAAAAGTATAACCTTCTCTAGCTTCATCATGATAAAAACTTTTCTTTACGCAGCCCTTCCTCAAAAAACTGCCCAACTAATGCACAGGCATGATGGCTTGACCCAATATTTTCCAAAAAGACACAAAACGCGTATCTAGGTTTCAGCTGCGGAAAAAATCCGGCTACCCACCCATGCGACTCTTTATTATAAACTTCCGCCGTACCTGTCTTGGCGCAAATCTGCATCCCTTCAATATCCAAATCATGCGCCGTGCCGTCTTCTGAAGAAACAGGCAGCCTCAAAGACTTCCTGACAAGCATAAGGCCCTGATTGTCGACTTTAATCTTCTTGGGCTCTTTTTCTTTGAATGATTCATCCCCGATCTTTTTTATCACATGCGGATTAACCAGATAACCACCATTAGAAAAAGCGGCCATAAGCCTGGCGATTTGCAGAGGCGTTGTCAACACATAGCCTTGCCCTATAGAAAAATTCGCTGTGTCACCATCATACCACCCCTCAAGCTTGGCCATGCGCTTCCACATACGGTTAGGCACAAAACCAGCCGCCTCATGGGATAAGTCTATCCCCGTTATGCTACCCAAGCCGAAATCACGTGCCATCGTAGCTAAAGCATCAACACCGGCTATAAGGCCCAGATGATAAAAATAGACATCACAAGAGTGCGCCATCGCGCTGTAGAAATCCTCAGGCCCATGCGTTGTCCAGCATTTAAAAAAACGATTACCTATCTTCATCTTGCCTGAACACTCATATGTCAACGACGAAAAAATATCCTTTTCCTTAAAAGCCGCCAAAGCTGTTACGACTTTAAAAATAGACCCCGGCGGGAACTGCCCGCTGATAGCCCGGTTGAATAGAGGGGCGTCAGAAGAAGTTAAAACATAATTCAAAGCCTTTTTATCATTACGTTCAATAAAAATATTTGGATCAAAAGCAGGCGCGCTGCTCATAACAAGTATTTCGCCGTTATTAACATCTAAAACAACAATAGCCCCCTTCTTGCCTTTTAGAAAATCATCAGCAATCTGTTGCAACTCAAGATCAATAGTCAACTGAATATCTTTACCGGCAACAGGGGGCTTAAAACCAATCATCCTCACCTGGCGCCCTAAACTATCCACTTCAATCTGCTGGCCGCCTTTTTCCCCTCTCATATAAATATCATATTGCTCTTCAATGCCACAGAAACCAACCTTATCTTTTATGTCATATCCATACTCTTTCAACCTGGTAATACGGCTCCTGTCGATCTCCCCCATATAGCCAATAACATGGCAACAGCTGAAAGCGTGAGGATAAGTCCTTTGAGAATTTAATTCAATCGCAACACCCGGTAAGTCTAACTTGGCCTCTTCAATCCGAATAGCATCTGTCTTGGAAACAGCCTTGACAATAGGCACAGGCTTGAACGCATTCAAATACTCTTTCTTATAGTTTTTTAACAACAGGCCTTTGTCTAAAGATAAAATATCTGCCAATCTCTTAAAAAGGCCCTCTTTATCCTTTACCTCCTGTGGAATGATCACAACATCAAAAGAAAGGGTATTATCAACAATCACATCATGATTACGGTCATAAATACGCCCGCGATAAGGCTCTTGTTGAATAATCCGGATATAATTCTTCAGGCTTAACCCGTAAAAATGCCCTCCCTGAATGACCTGGGCGGAAAAAAGAAAAGCCAAGAGACAACAGAAAAGAAAAACTATAGTTATCTGATAAGTTCTATCACGCATCTTTTAGAAAATTTATAAAAAGGAAAAGCAAAAATAACTGTCACTGACGCCTGCAAAAAACTCACGGCCAAAAACCATCCGGAATCACATAATTGCACGGTATTAAAAATAAATAGTTTGAGGACAAAACTAAGCAAGTTAACCAAAAACACGCTCAAAAAAACCATAGGGTAGACAAAATAACGGTTTTCCCTATAAATCAGAATAGACAGG
Source organism: uncultured Planctomycetia bacterium (assembly GCA_964423185.1). Lineage (GTDB taxonomy): Bacteria > Omnitrophota > Gorgyraeia > Velamenicoccales > Velamenicoccaceae > CAYRDK01. Next base: position 231,169 of record CAYRDK010000003.1, on the reverse strand, counting down.
GATGCTATAATAAAAACACAACCTAAATATGATATGATATGTATCCCAAAAATATCTAAACTAAAAATATCCGCGCACAGGCCACAATAAATCGCATATCCGCAATAATTTTTTATGTCAAGATTGTGGAAAAAAGAATAAAAGACAACGAGAAGTAATAATGGATCAAAAGGGAAAAAAGACAAATTAAATAACCGAACCAAAAAAAGTTTTAAGACGATGAGAATAACCGGCAATAAAAATATATTCATTTTGTCGCTGTTTTAACAATCAGGACTTCATCCAAACGAGAGACATTAACAGCGGGGTTAAGAATAGCAAATTTGCCCAATCCGGAAGATTCAATACCAACAACTTTAACCGTACCAATAACGATGCCCTCCGGATACACCATATTTAAACCGCTTGTCACAATAACATCGCCTTCTCTAACGTCGCTATCAAGATCTAAAAACCTCAACTTGCACTGCCCATCCAACGTACCGGACACTAACCCCTGCTCCCGAGTACGGGTGTTTAAGGCTGGCACAGAAAGATCACAAACATTAATCAGAATTACTTTACTGGAATACTGCCCCAATTCCAGAACCTTGCCAACGAGGCCCACTGATGTAAAAACAGGCGCATACTTATGAATGCCGTGAGAACGGCCTCTGTCAAGAATCAAAAAAGGGCGAAAAGGGCTAAAATCTTTTCCAATAACCCTGGCCGCGACCGTCTCATAAGAAAGCTCCTTTTTAAAACTTAACAACTCTCCAAGGCGCTCATTTTCAGCGAAAACCTTCTCATAATTATATTTGTGGGCCTTTAACTCTTCATTCTCTCTTTCGAGTTTAAAATTTTTCCAATAGTTTTTATGAAATAGGGCCAGCGCTTTTATTTCATGCGTCAACCCATCACACAACGAAAGCGGAATTCTAAACACATCCAGAATAGAAGAACGAAAAGTATAAGGAAAGGCGCCTGAAGAAAGAAAAAAAATAAAAATGATAAAAACGATTAAAACGAAAAAAGGTATGAGTTTTCTTTTAGGAAATAACACACTTGAAAAATTAATTCGTAAATAAAAAGATTTTTTAAAACGCGAGGCTTGCTTACATCTCCTCTGGCTTGGTTAAAACAGTAACATCTTTCAAAAATTTACTATCCAATTCCAATATTTTACCCGTTCCATTTGCGACAGCCGTAACAGGATCATCAGCAACATGCACCGGAAGCCCCGTCTCTTCAGAAATAATACGGTCTAACCCCCGCAAAAGAGAACCACCTCCAGCCAATACAATGCCTCTATCAATTAAATCGGCGGCTAATTCAGGCGGAGTCCTTTCAAGAGCAATCTTAGCCAAATCTACAATGGCCCTAACAGGTTCAGCAATGGCATCCCTAATCTCTTCTGATGTAACAATTACCATTTTAGGCAATCCCGCCACAAGATCACGGCCTCTCACCTCAAGGCTCAACTCTTCTTCCAAAGGATATGCTGACCCGATCTTCATTTTAATCTCTTCAGCTGTCCTCTCACCAATCATTAAGTTATAATTCTTTTTTAAATATTCAACAATACCAACATCAAGTTCATCGCCGGCAATCCTTATAGACTTTGAAAAAACGATACCGGAGAGCGAAATAACAGCAACTTCCGTCGTGCCTCCTCCAATATCAACAATCATATTACCCGCCGGGTCATGGATAGGCAACCCCACACCAATAGCAGCAGCCAAAGGCTCCTCAACTAAATAAACTTCCCGGGCTCCTGCGCGCATCGCGGAATCTTTTACAGCGCGCCTCTCCACTTCCGTTATGCCACTCGGGATAGCAATAACCATCCGCGGGCTCACAAGAACACGCCTTTTATGAACCTTTTTTATAAAATAACGCAACATCGATTCCGTTATGTCAAAATCAGCAATAACGCCATCTTTCATCGGCCTAATGGCTAAAATATTACCAGGCGTCCTCCCGAGCATCTTTTTAGCTTCATCGCCAACCGCTAAAACCCTATTAACAGAAGCCCCTTTTTTCAACGCAACAACGGAAGGCTCGCACAAAACAATCCCCTCGCCTTTGACATACACCAAAGTCGTCGCTGTCCCAAGGTCTATCCCCATATCATTGGAAAATAAACCTGAGACATAACCTAGCATTTTACCCGGAAAGAATGAAGAATTAGACATGTTTTTAGAATTAGATTAATAGGACAGTTCAACTATATCAAACCTGTATCCAGGTGTCAACAAAATATTTCTCAGAAATTTAACAAAAACTATTACGCCGCAAAAAGTTGTCTCATAGTCTTAAAAAAACAGGGAAAAGACTTGTTAACACAAGAAGCGTTGTCCAGTGTCGAAACGCTATCTGCGGCCAAAGCGGCAACATAAGCGCTCATAGCGGTTCTGTGGTCTCCAAAACTCTTCAAAGCAGCGCCATTAAAAGAGCCGGCACCAAAAATCACAATCTTCTCTCCATTCTTTTGATCGCCATAAACATCAACTTTTATGCCAAGCTGCCTTAAATTAAAACACATAGAGGCGATCCTATCGGCCTCTTTGACCCGTAACTCCTGCGCGCCTTCGATAACAGTCTTGCCTCTGGCTCTTGCAGCCGCGACCATTAAAACCGGCAACTCATCAATTAACGATGGTATTTCCCGAGCCTTAATCGTCGTAGCTGTTAAAGAACTGTAAACCGTTTCAATGTCCGCCACAGGCTCAAACGACATCCTGCGTTTCAAAATCCCTACCTTCGCTCCCATCCTCTCTAAAACATGAAAGGCGCCAAAACGAGTAGGATTTATACCAACATCCTTAATGAGAATTCTGGAGCCTTTCACCAGTAAAGCAGCGACTATAAAAAAGGCCGCGCTCGAAAAATCACAAGGAATCCTGACTTCTCCTGGAGTTTTTATTACGCATGGATCAAGATGGGCTTCTTTGCCAATAACTTTAATAGACGCTCCAAAATACTTCAACATTCTCTCCGTATGGTCTCGCGTCACAACATGTTCTTTTACAACCGTTTTGCCGTCGGCAAAAAGGCCTGCCAGAAGAATGGCCGATTTCACCTGGGCGCTTGAAACTTCCTGTACCCAATAGGCTCCTTTTAACGGTGACGGGAAAACCTTCAAAGGCAAAAACTCATTCCCGCCGGCCTTTCTGGCACTGATATTAGCCCCCATCAACCTTAATGGCTTAATCACTCTCAGCATAGGCCTTTTTACCAATGAAGAAGCCGCGGTCATCTTCGAAACAAAATTCTGGCCAGCTAAAACCCCCAACAAAACACGCGCGCTCGTTCCAGACTCCCCCATAAACAAAGGTTCTTTCGGCGCTTCTAAATAACCTTTTGAATTAATAAGAACCTCAGAACACCGCACATTACAAACGATTTTAACGCCCAAAAACCGTAACGCTTTCAAAGTCACAAGACAATCATCAGAAAACAAAAAGTTTCTAATTCTTGTCTTACCCTTGGCCAGCGATGCCAGAATCGCCGCCCGATGAGAAATTGACTTATCTCCAGGTACAACAACAGTGCCTCTTAATCCTGTTTTCGGAAGAATCTTTATGCTTTTCATGATTTCATTATACAACATCGGGCCAGGCATGCCTGTCCCTTATTGGATAACTCTATAACGTTCTAACGCAATAATATTTTTTATACACTTGTTATCAAGCAGGATAAACCCTCCCCTGCTTTCCACTCTGACACTTTGAATCTCTGACTCTTAGATACTCTTAAACCTTAACCCCCTTTAAAACCTCCCTCATCTCTTCAGGTAAAACAGACTCAAATTTTATAAACTCGCCCGTTGCCGGATGATAAAATCCTAAATTTTTAGCATGTAAAGCCAGGCGTGGAAAATTTTTATTTTTACCATACGTCATATCGCCTAAAATGGGATGGCCCAAATAAGCCAAATGCACCCGGAGCTGATGCGTACGCCCTGTCTTTGGAAACAACGCAACCGCTGTAAAACTCGCAAAACGCTTCAAAACCCGATAAAAGGTATGCGCAGTTTTAGCTTCCTTTGAAAAACTAACAGACATCTTCTTACGGTCTAAAATATGCCTTTTAAGCGGCACATCAATAATGCCTTCTTCAAACTCAACCTGGCCACTGACCAAAGCGATATACCGCCGTTCGATAGAATGTTTCTTAAACTGTTTAGCGAGCTCTAAATGAGCGTGATTATTCTTGGCAACAACCATGACACCAGAAGTATCTTTATCCAGGCGATGGACAATGCCGGGACGCTCCTGATTTAAAGATGACAACTCCTTAGTATGAAATAAAAGGGCATTAACTAAAGTGTGTTCCAGATTGCCGGCGCCGGGATGAACAACAAGGCCAGACGGCTTATCCAAAACAATCACATCATGGTCTTCATAAAGGACTGTTAAAGGAATATTTTCGGCGCTCAGGCCACAGGAAGATTCCTGTGTTAATGACCATGCAACCTGATCGCCTTTCTTCAGTTTATAATGCGGCTTCACGCACGCGTCATTAACGCTGACATGCCCGCTTGAAATCAGGCTCTGAATCTGTGTCCTCGAGCAGTCCGGCTCAAAATCTTTCAAAAAAAGATCAAGCCGCATCTGAGCCTTTTGATCATCTATAACACACGTTTTCTTTTCCATAAGAGAACAAAGTAAAAAGAGAGGCCGAAAATAAACATGCCTAAACTCATCCATTGAAAAATACTAAACCCGTAATAAAACGGCCTGGCATCGCCGCGGAAAAACTCCATAAAAAATCTCTGCAGAGAAGCTATCATCAAATAATAACAAAAAATCTCCCCATTTTTTGACTTCAGTGCCAAGAATTTTAAAAAGATAAAAATCAAAAGCAGTGTTAAAGAATCCAGCAGCTGGGAAGGAAAAAGAACCTGTCCATGCACAGGAAAATATATTCCAAATTTTGATGCTTTACCATGGCAACAACCATTAAAAAAACAACCTATCCGGCCAATAGACTGAGCCAGCGCCACATAAGGCATAAAAAGATCAAAAATTTTTAAAATAGACTGCTTTTTCCATCTAATAAATAGACAGCCGAAAATTGCCGCGCCAGCCAACCCGCCATACCAAACCAATCCCCCATGCTGAAGCATGACGATTTCAATCAAATTGCCTTTAAAAGAATCCCAATCAAAGATAACATAAAAGATCCTGGCGCAAAGAATACCGCTGACCAAAAGTACAATGCAAAAATCGTATATGAAATCCTCATTAAAACGTTTTTGCCTGGCCTCTTTTAACAAAAGAAATGTTGCCGTCAAGAAGGCCAATCCAGCAAAAATCCCATAAGAATAGATAGAAAAAAAAGAGCATTTAAAAAAGACGGGGATCATAAACCATCCTTTCTTTCTTGCCTTAGAATGTTAAAAAAAATAATAATCCCTCCTATTGTAATAGCCGAATCGGCAAGATTAAACACAGGCCAGATCCGAAAATCTAAAAAATCCACAACATAGCCGTATCGGAGACGATCAATCAAATTCCCAAAAGCGCCTCCAAGGATAAGGCCAAGTGAAAATCTGATAGCGCGATGATTGAGATCAATTCCAAGAAACCGCCCCAAAAAAACATTACGCCTCAATAAAAGCACAATAACAAAAATACACAAGAAAGAAATAAAAATAAGTATAGGTGTGCCGCTTTGAAAAAAACCAAAAGCAGATCCTTTATTATAGACAAGTGTTAGATGGAATATCCCCTTAAGCACAGGGATGGAAGTACCGGAAACAAGGAAAAGCTTACAAGCGTATTTTGAGAATTGATCTAGCAGGATTATAAGCATTACTGCCGCAAATAAATTTATCATTGTTAAAACGGCCTGTCCGGCTTATCAAGGATTGCCTGTTAGATTTAGACTGAAAGCACACCGCTCCATGCAGAATTCAACAACGTGAAAATCCTGTCAAACGGAAAGCTAAGGTTTTTTTTCCTTAAGCTGTTGACATTTCAAACAGAGAGTGGCATAGGGAACAGCCTTAAGGCGTACTTTGGAAATAGGCTTCTTGCAAATCTCGCACAAACCAAATTTCCCTTCCTGAAGCTTATCTAGAGCGTAATTAATCTCAAAGAGAACATTCCTCTCCTTAGAAGCAAGCCCCAGAGAAAATTCACGGTCATAATTATCAGTCGCCACATCAGCCATGTGGAAAGAATAGCCAGAAATATCTCCAGAAGCATCCTTCTGAGACTTCTTAAGCGTCTCCTCTGAAATATGGCTAATATCCCCCTGCAGTTCTTCTCTTTTTTTCAAAAGAAGGCTTTTATAAAAATCTAGAGTTTTTTTATCTATCTTTTTTGACTTCACCTTAAAACCTCCTTGAGGATTATGGATTTAAAAGCTGCTCAATTATATATTGAAATAAATAATTAAGCAATCTTTTTTTATATCCATTGAGTTATTTTACGCGGCAACTCAACCATTCTCGATAGCATTTACGCAACGGCCGCAAAGCTCAGGATATTCAGATACGGCACCCGTATCAAGGCTGTAATTCCAACAGCGGCCGCATTTTACCCCCTCAGCCGGCAAAATAGAAATCTCCGCCTCTCCCGAAATAATCTGCGCCTTATGCGCAACTTCAACCTGCGAAACAATAAAAAAAGATGGCAACTGATCTCTGTATTTCAGGAATAACTCACAGGCCTGCCTGTTTTTAAACGCGAGGGCAACTTTTGCCTCAAGAGAACTTCCAATTTCACCTTTAGCTCGTTTCTCTTCGAGGGCCTTCAAAACAGTACTACGAAAACTTAAGATCTCATCTATCTGATCCGCCTCCTCTGCCGCGACAACATTATCTGATAAAACAGGCCAAGAGGCCAGATGAATACTCTCTTCCTCAAAACGGCCAATTTTACGCACGCACTGATAAATCTCCTCAGCGGTAAAAGGCGTAACCGGAGCCAACACTCTCATTAAAACATCCAGAATGCGATAAAGAACAGTCTGAGCAGACCGCCTTAGAAGCGACTTTTTACCAGCCGTATACAACCTGTCTTTCAAAATATCAAGATACAGAGAAGACATCTCTTCATTACAAAAACTATATATCCTTTGAAAAACATGATAAAACTTATACTCATTAAAACCTTCTGAAACCTCTTTAAGCATCCCGGATAAACGATAAAGCGCCCAACGGTCAATAACGGCCATTTCGGTCTCTGCAACGGCGTCCTTGTCCGGCTCATAATCATAAAGATTGCCTAAAATAAAACGGGCCGTATTTCTAATTTTCCTGTAAGCATCCGCTGTAAAAGCTAATATATTTTTTGAAATACGCACATCTTCATTATAATCGCTGGACAAAACCCATAACCTTAAAATATCAGCTCCGTAATCCTTAATAATCTCCTGAGGCGAAACAACATTGCCCAAAGATTTCGACATCTTGCGCCCTTCTCCATCCACAACAAAACCATGCGTCAAAACAGCCTTGTAAGGCGCAACACCTTCAATGGCCATAGATGGAATAAGGGAAGCTTGAAACCAACCGCGATGCTGATCAGACCCTTCCAGGTAAAGATCGGCCGGAAACTTCAAACCAGCCTTATCTTTTAAGACGGCCCGGTGGCTGACACCAGAATCAAACCAAACATCCAATATTTCCGTTGATCTATCAAAATCAACTGCACCGCAATGGGCACATTTAAGGCCTGTTAACGGCAAAAATTCTTTTGTATCAGCCGTAAACCAAACATCAGAACCATCTTTTAAAACACGTTGGGCTAAATTTTTAACCACGTCATATTCAAGCATATGTTCCCGGCACTTTTTACAGATCAACGCTGGAATCGGAACACCCCAATACCTCTGGCGCGACAAACACCAATCAGGCCTGTTTTCAACCATAGCCAAAATACGTTCCTTGCCTGAAGAAGGAATCCACTGAACTTTTTCTATAATCGCTTCCAGGAGCTTCTTTCTTAAACCGTCGTAGTCAATCTTAAGAAACCACTGTTGCGTCGCCCTGAAAATTACCGGGCTCTTGCATCTCCAGCAATGCGGATAAGAATGGGTAAACTTTTCATAAGCTAATAATGCCCCTAAATCACGCAACTTCTGAACAATCGCTTCATTAGCCGCAAAGACATGCTGGCCGCTAAACTCTTTAACGCTTTCATCAAACCTGCCTTTTTCATTAACAGGCATAATCACATCCAGGCCATATTTGGCACCTGTTAAAAAATCATCGGCGCCATGCCCCGGAGCCGTATGCACACAACCTGTCCCATCTTCTTTAGAAACGTAATCCGCCAAAACAACCTTGCCATCGCGCAGCCCAAAAGGATGCCTATAAAATAACCCTTCTAGTTCACAACCTTTAACCTGCTTTAAAACTCTGCTTCCTTCTAATCCAAATTTTTCCCGAAGGCCGGCTTCATAGAGATTTTTCTCCAGAATAAAAATAGCCCCACCTGAAGAAACAAAAATATATTCCAAATCCGGATGGACAGCCACTGCGACATTAGCCATTAATGTCCAAGGCGTTGTCGTCCATATCAAAATAAAAGCTTTATTCAAAGCTAACCGCTTTGACACATCATTTTCTAAAAGTTCAAATTTAACAAAAACAGAATCAGATTCATGATCCGCATATTCTACTTCGGCTTCCGCCAAGGCCGTTTCGCATTTATAACACCAGTTGACGGGTTTTAAACCGCGATACACGTATCCTAAACGCACAAGTTGCGCAAGCGACATCAAAATAGAATGCTCATAATCCTTATTTAAAGTCAAATAAGGGTTCGGCCAATCAGCGATAATACCCAAGCGCTCAAATTCCTGACGTTGAATATCAACATACTTTATGGCATAAGCATGAGCCAGATGACGAAACTCAACGCGGCCTATCTGGTCTTTTGTTTTTTTAAGATCCTTGAAAAGCTGGTGTTCCACCGGTAATCCATGGCAGTCCCACCCAGGAATATAAGGCGAAGCAAACCCGCGCATCGCCTTATAACGCACAATAATATCTTTGAGAATCTTATTCAAGGCATGGCCAATATGAATATACCCATTTGCATAAGGAGGGCCATCATGAAGGATAAACAGATCCTTCCCGCTGTCCCTGCGCCGCATCTTTTGATAAAGATCCATCTTCTGCCAATCAGCGAATATCTGAGGCTCTTTCACGCTCAGGCTCGCCTTCATGGGGAAATCCGTTTTTGGAAGATTTAACGTTTGTTTATAGTCTGTACTCATAATATTTTAAACTTTCCCTGGCTAAAAAATTATCTCATATATTTGCCGATAATCGGCTCTAATCTCTGCTTCACTTCAGGCGAGATAGCATCCTTTTGTGTCACAAAGGCATATTTTAAAGCCTCATGACAAGAACAGGAAGAAACCTGTGGCATACGTTTAAGGAGAGCCTTAATGAGCTCTTTAGAATTTTGAGCGTTTTTCGTTAAGTTCGCTATGATCATCTCAACCGTCACAGACTCATGCGCTTCATGCCAACAGTCATAGTCCGTAATGGCCGCAACCGTCACATAACACATCTCAGCTTCTCTGGCTAATCTTGCCTCAGCCATATTTGTCATACCAATAATATCCATACCCCAGGCGCGATAAAGATTAGACTCTGCCTTTGTTGAAAATGCGGGGCCCTCCATATTGATATATGTGCCTTTCGCGTGCACCTTCAACTTTAAATCTTTTGCAGCCTTGTGAATAATCCCGCTTAACTCTCCGCAAACAGGTGAAGCAAAACTGATGTGCGCGACAATGCCTTTTTCAAAAAATGTCATCGCGCGAGCCTGATTTGTCCTATCTACAAACTGATCCGGCAACACAAAATCCAAAGGCTTAAGCTCTCTTCTTAAAGAACCACAGGCTGAAACGGAAATCAGCCGCTCCACACCCAGCTTTTTCATGCCATAAATATTTGCCTTATAATTTATTTCAGAAGGATTAATCGTATGTTGACTGCCATGACGCGGCAAAAACACGAGCTCAAAACCTCCAAGTTCGCCCGCACGGTAAACATCAGAAGGCCGGCCAAAAGGCGTCTGAACGTTAATCTCTTTTAAATTTTTCAACCCTTCAATTTTATAAATTCCACTACCGCCAATAATACCTATCTTCGCCATTCATCGTCCTCCTATAAAAGTCACAAGGTCACAACGACACAAAGTCACACGATAAACCCAGAAAACCAAAAAACTTTTTTGCTTGTACTCTGCAACTCACAACTCAATAACGTTGCAACATTTTTTTGCTTTTGTCTCTGCTTTAACTCTGACACTCTAAATCTCTGACGCTCATTTACCCCACTAACTCATCCGCTCTTTTTTTAGCGGCCTGCACTGCTAAATGCAAGGCTTCAAGTGTTTTGCCTTTTTCCAAAAAAACACGCATGCCCGCTTCTGTTGTCCCACCCTTAGAACAAACGCGTTTAATCAGCATATCCGCGTCGAAATTAACAGAAAGAATCCTGCGTGTACCAGATACCGTTCCTTGAGCTAATGCCCGCGCGGTCACAGCGTCCATGCCAAACGCGGCAGCCTCTTGCGCCAAAGCCTCTTCTAAAAGTTTTCCGTCAAAATCTGAGATCAAATAAGCCACAAAAGCCGGGCCGCTACCGGAAATAGCCGTAACGCTATTTAAATATTTCTCATCAACAAAGACCACATTCCCAACAGAGCGAAAAATCTCTTCTGCCAACTCCAACTGCCGTTTTGATACAACAGCATTATAAGATAAAGCTGTCACGCTCGCCCCAATTAAAGCGTTGAGATTCGGCATAGCTCGAACAATAGCCACGCTCCCCCCAAAAGAAGACTCCAAACGGGAAACCGCCACGCCCGCGGCGATAGATATAACTAACTTTCCTGAAACGCCTCTCATCTCCCCCGCAAGAACATCAATATCCTGCGGCTTAACAGCTATAATAATAACATCACTGGCTGAGGCCAATGAAAGAACGCTCTCGGCAGCCTTAACTCGGAAACCTTTAACTAAACTATTACTCTTGTCTTTATCTTTATCAAAAACAAAGATGTCGGCGGATGAAAGCTTTTTCTTCAAATACTCAACCAAAGCCGAACCCATATTCCCGCACCCAATAATGCCGATAGACACGCGCGGGGCGTTCATCTATTACGCCCTCCAAATATAGCTGTACCGATACGCACGATTGTAGCCCCCTCCTCAATAGCCGCTTCAAAATCATGCGTCATGCCCATAGAAAGAACAGGTAAAACATAAAAGCCGCCACCAGCTAACTTGTCTTTAAGCTCTTTGAGCTTATGAAAACACGCCCGGCTCGTTTCAATTTCATCTGCCAACGGTGCTATTGTCATAAAGCCTTTAACATTAAGATTCTTAAAATCCCTCATCTGCTTTAAAACCTCGTCTATTGAATCACGGGGAAACCCAAATTTTGCAGATTCTCCCGAAATATTAATCTGAATCAAAACATCCTGAACTTTAGATATCTTCTTTGCTTCACAATCAACCTGCCGAGCAAGCCGGATACTGTCAAGAGAATGAATCAAATCAAACAACCCAACCGCCTCTTTAACTTTATTGGTTTGCAAATGCCCAATCATATGCCAAACGATTCGATGCCCCTTGTCTTTTGCATATTGATTAATGGCGCCATATTTTAACAAGGCCTCCTGAACACGGCTTTCTCCAATATGAACTATGCCACAATCAAGCGCTTCACAGATGTCAGGTAATTCAACCTCTTTTGTCACAACAACCAATGTAACATCTCTCACTGGGCGCCCTGCACGGACGCAGGCACCCTGGATCCTCTTCAAACAAAAATCAATATTCTCCCGAACTACGCTCATATTCAACCTAACAGCCTCAAACCCATATTTTACAATCTTGCAGAGGAAAAACAAATTAACACAAAAGCTCTTCAGTGTCAATCAAGAGCGCCACTATTGGCTGGCGTATTATTCAAACTTCGTTTAGGTGTTTTCGACAATGGATTTAACAGAAAGTTCTCAACTTCAAAACATAATGATGGGCTGCCTGAATGCTGAAAAAGAGGTTAAAAATAATCCTGATAAAGGGCCTTTACATAGTTAATGACATCACAGACGCCTCTCTTAGCCCCGATTTTAAACATGGACCGGCTCTTTTGGTATCTCTCTTTTTCCAAAAAGAGCAATCCGATCGCGGCAGCATATGAAGGCGCCCTGGAAATAGGAATATCCTGCACCCCTTTAAGAGCACCTATTCTGACAGGTAAACCCAACTCATTCTCCACGCGCTCAAGCAATCCTTCAAGCAAACTTAACCCCCCGCTAACAACCACCTGAACCCCTGCCATATCCACAAAAGCGTTTGCTTCAATAATACTTTTGAGCATATCTATAAACTTCTTTACCTCAGGCGCGATAACTTCAGCAAGCTCCCGTTTCTTAATAGAACGGTACTGTGAATCATTTTTAATCATAATCTCTTCTGAATCCGCTATGTCAGCGCTCAACTCCAAAGAAGGCCTTTTAATTTCACTGGCCAGTTCAAAAGAGATTTTAAAATAGCGGGCGATAACTTCTGTCAAATCATGCCCGCCGAAAGGAAAAATTTTAACAAAACGAAGGGCCGAATCTTTATAAATTAACACGCTTGTTAAAGCCTCGCCAACATCGACTAAAACAACCCCGTGCTCTTTCTCCAAATCTGATAAAACTGCTTCCGAAGCGGCAACTCCGGCGAAAACAAAACGTGACACGTTACAGCCGGCACGCTCAACAGCGCTTCTTATATTTTCCAAATAAAGAGCGCCTGCGGAAACCAAAAAAGAATCCATTTCAAACCTCCGGCCCTGCAACCCCAAAGGGTTTAAAATCATATTCTGGCGATCCATAGAATATCCTAAAGGATATTCGTGCAACAGCTCCTCATCCAATTCTAAACCAAGAATCTTCGCCAGGAACATAAGCTTCTCCATGTCCCGTTTCGTCACACTGCGCGTTCCGCGTTCGGACAAAGCCATGGCGGCAACGCTGTGGCGCACCTGGATATAACTACCATTAATACTTACAGCCACTTGGTTCAGTTTGACGCCGCTCTTAAGTTCCGCTTTTTTAAAAAGATTCCCTAAAGAGTCGCTCAAAACAGCCATGTCGCTCACAATACCTTTAAAAATCCCTCTAGTAGGCTGGCTCTCCACAAAAACTGAACCTAAAGCCTGTGTCTGTTGATCATAAACCGCCCCCGCCAAAACCGTTTTACTTGAGCCAATATCTAAAATAAAAAAATGCTTCTCTTTCTTTTTCACAAAATTCACCTTTTTTATAAAATGCTTTTCCCTTGACTATTCTTTTTATAGGCAACAACCGGTTCCTTAGACCTGAGATCTATATAATCAACTTGTCCAATCTCATAATCGATACCTTTCAATATAGCCGGCAACAGGCTTAACCGCTCGTCGAAACCCTGATGCCCAACTTTAACCTGAATATCATCATTAAAATAAAATGACAGATTAGCCGCGTCTTCAGTGCCGATTCGTGTCACTTTCAGATGGCGCATATCAGGCACCTGGGCATAAACAGATGGCATTTGAATCTTTAAAGCCTTTGCCAACAACAATGACAAAGATAGAGATTTTAATGGGTATTTTTGTCCAACATCAATTTTTTTGAGCTGTTTTTCAAGGCCGGTGATCAACGGCAACTCAAGCATATCTTTTACAGAAAAACTCGATAACACAATCCCATCGGTATCGAAAACATAATAGAGGTCTCTTTTTAACACGGCCACAGGCAGGCGTTCTTTGGCGATAACTGACAGTTGCGACGGCAGAACTCTGGTGATAACAACACTCGAAAGATATGGAAATCTTCTTTTTATCTGCTCAGACAACTGGCCAACATCAAGACAGAAAATATTACTTCCCAAAACTTCTTTATTAATGGCTTCAATGTAACTGTCATTAATGATCCCGTCAATAGCGATATTTTTAATGATAAAATAACTGGAACTTTTAAGATAATGCTGTATGCCTTTAAAAATAGCAAAACAAGAAAAACCCAACGCTAGCACAGGCAGCACGACTAGAAAAAAAACAAAAAAATGTTTTCTCTTCTTCTTATATTTCATCACGGCTAATCTCTCAAGAAAACTAACTTTTTACTAAATCGGATACTGCCATTTGAATAAGTTTTTCACACAAACGATCAAAACTTATTCCGGCAGCCTGGGCCGCCTTTGGGAAAAGGCTTGTTTCAGTCAAACCTGGAATTGTATTGGCCTCTAATATAAAAGGCGCCTGCCCTGACTGAATAATCATATCAACTCTGGCAAAATGCCGGCAGCCTAAAGCCTTGTAAGCAGCAACAGCATTAGCCTGAACTTCTTCAACAATATTTTGCGGCAGAGGAGCCGGAACAACATAATGCGTCAAACCAGGTTCATATTTGGACTTATAATCAAAAAACCCGGATTTTGGGATAATCTCAACGACTGGTAAAGGCCGCCCATCTAAAATAGAAACAGTCAACTCCCTGCCCCTAATAAACTCCTCAATGATAATATCATCATCAAACGCGAAAGCATTTTGAACAGCCTTCTCCAAAAACGCAGCAGAATCAATAAAAGAAATACCGATGCTTGACCCCTGGCAGGAAGGCTTTACCACAAGAGGATAGCACAACGTATTCACCGCAAAGATACCATCTTGCCTGTTAAGCTTGATATATTTTGGCACAGATAAACCGGCCTTCTGAAAAACCAAACGAGAAGCCAGCTTATCCATAGCTATCCTGCTGGCCGCAAAAGAAGAACCGGTATACGGCACCTCGAGCTTCTCTAAAATACCCTGCAACCTTCCATCCTCGCCAAACCCGCCGTGCAACGCGATAAAAACAACATCAACGCGATGTGTACGAATAAGATCCCTGATCTCCTCTTCTGCCTCCTGACGGATATCTAAAAGGACAGCATCATATCCCAAACCTTCAAAAGCCCTGGCAGCAGCCGCTCCCGACTTCAAAGAGATTTCTCTTTCACAAGAACACCCGCCAAACAGAATTCCGATATTTTTATCTTCAAGAAACAATTTCCACCTCTGGCATTAATTCTATTTTAAAACGATTATACACTCTTTGCCTGATCTTTTCCATAATCTTAATCACATCATCGCTTGTGGCACCGCCTGTATTAATAATAAAATTAGCATGTTTATCGCTGACCTGGGCTCCGCCAACTTTAAAACCTTTTAAATGGCAGATATCAATCAACTGCCCCGCTGAACCTCCGGACGCAGGATTCTTAAAAAAACTCCCTGCGCTTGGATAATGCCAATCCTGGCTTTTACGGCGATGTTCCATAAGGCTAAGCATCCTCTTATGAGCGCCTTTCCTATCTCCTCTGACAAACTCCAAAACCGCGCCGATGACAATAAAAGGCTTTAAATTTGAACCACGGTAAGAAAAAACCAAATCTGAAATATCCAGAATCCTGCGCCGGCCATTCTTATCCAAAACCTCAACGCTACGGACAATATCCTGCATCTGAAAACACGCCAGATCAACAATACCTCTCCTGATACCAGCATTCATCACGATAGCCCCGCCAACAGTTCCCGGGATGCCCGCTAAAAACTCATAGCCGTTTATATCTTCGCGCCTTAAGGCCGATATAAGCCGGCTTATCTTGATACCGGCGCCAACATAAACTTTAGGCCCGCAAACTCTGGCCTTATTAAAGGCCGCGGCATTCAAACGAATAAAAACTCTATCAATCACGCCTTCCCTGACTAAAATATTACTGCCGCAACCAATAACAAACAACGGTGAAGAAAAACAAGGTGTTTTTAAAAATTTAACCAATTCCGCGATACCACGAGGCTCATACCAATAACGAGCCCTTCCTCCAATAGCAAAACTTGTACGGGATTTTAAAGATATATTATATCGTATATTATTTTTTAAAAATTTCGGCGAATTCATCACTGATTTTCGTAATATCCCCTGCACCTAAAAATAAAACAAGATCGTCCTGACAAATAACACCTTTGAGATAACTGATAACATCTTGCCTGGCAACATAATCAACTGGCGTTTTAATATGCGCGCGTATGCAATTTACGACATTCTGGGAATTAATGCCATCTATTGCCGTTTCTCCTGCCGGATAAATATCTGTTATAACCAAATGGTCACTCTTATAGAAACATTGAGCAAACTTATCTAAAAGCATCTTGGTGCGCGTATAACGATGCGGCTGGAATACAACAACCAGGCGCCTGCCCAAAGACAAAGCTGCCGCTTCCAAAGTAGCCTGAATCTCTGTCGGATGATGAGCGTAATCATCAACAATCTTCACATCTTCGCCATCATACTTAACCTGAAAACGCCTTTCAACACCCTGAAAACCGCTCAACGCTGAACTGATCCTGGAAAAATCAAACCCCATCTCTATTCCAAGCGCGGCGACCGCTAAAGCGTTTGAGACATTATGCCGGCCTATCAACTTCAATGAAATTTCACCCAACAGGCTGCCACGATACACGCAATTAAACACAATTCCATTGGCAGAAAATTTTACATTTTCAGGGTAAAAATCAGCCTCTTGCGTAAATCCAAAACTAACAGACCTGGCTTTGGATTTCGCAGCCAAAGACGACAAAACTTTATCCTGGCGGCAGTAAAAAACACACCCTCCCTGTTTTGTCTGATCCATAAACTGCGCGAAAGCGTTTATAATATTATCATAACTCTTATAATAATCCATATGTTCATAATCAATGTTTGTTATGATAGAATAATCAGGCGTATATAATAAAAAACTACCATCACTTTCATCCGCTTCTGCCACAAAATACTGGCTTTCCCCGAGCTTCGCGTTATCTCCGTCTTCCCGTAAAATGCCGCCAACGGCAATCGTTGGCTTTAGACCCGCCGTCAACAAAAGCTTGGCCGCTAAAGATGTTGTTGTTGTCTTGCCATGAGCACCGCTGACTGTAACAACCTTCTTATCCGCCATCAAAATACTTAAAAACTCAGCCCTTCTCTTTATGAGCACGCCTCGGCTCCTGGCTGCCGCCAGCTCAGGGTTGTCATAAGGGATCGCGGAAGAGTAAACAACCAAATCGGCTCCATCAATATGCGCGGCATCATGACCTATTCTGATATCTATGCCTAATCGTTTCAGCCTGTCTGTGATACCAGAAACCTTAATGTCGGAACCAGAAATTTTATCGGCCCGTCTTAGCGCCAGCTGTGCAATCCCGCTGACACCAATACCGCCGATACCAATAAAATGAATATGCTTATACTTTGTCATATATCACCTGCTATCTTTCAACTTATCCCTTAACTCTCTTTCCCAAAATTCGCCTAAATCATCAGCGCTCCTTAAATAAAAATAAGAATAGCTTAACGCCCTGTCAAGAGACTTTCCGTCTCTAAGCTTCTTGCAAAAATCATTAAAAGCCGCCACGCCGTATTTTTCTATCAAATAACTAATAACGCTGACGGATTCAGCATAAAAAAGATCTACATCAGTACGTTGCCTCAGAGTGTCTGGCGTAATCCCATTAAGCTGTGCAAAAGGAATAAAAGTATTATTCTTCATCGCCTTGAGAATAAACATATTGGCACCAACCCTCCTGGCTTCTTCTAAATAAGAAGCCACGCCTTCATCCAGCCACAAAGGCACTCTTCCGCGGCCCGAACCAACAACCTCCCTAAAAACAATGTGCCCTATTTCATGCGGCAGAAGCGAATCAAAAAAACCTGACTCCCGCGGATATGTCCAAATCGTTTTATCAGCATAAGAAACAACTCCACCCGACCATTGCGGTTGCCTCGTTCTTTCCACATACGTCTCCTGATCAGGATAGATATAAATTTTAGCCCTCTTATCCCACGTCCAATAATCAAAACGCCTAAATCCCAGTTTCTCTGTTAAATCCGAATAATACCCTTCCGCGTATCTAAGCACAGTATCAACAAAATCTTCAGGGACACCCTCATAATAAATAATAAAATGAGTGCTCTTCTTCTCCTGCATGTCTGCCGCAAGGCAAAAACGGCTGGATAGCAATAAAACCGCGCAAATTATGGAGCCTCCCCAGGCTAAAGCCCAGAATCCTCGCCGGCAGAATACAAAACGGCTAAATCCCAAGCGCGCCCAAAAAAGCGCAATTTTATAGCCGCGGGGTACAAATTTTACCGTATTCATAGAAAAATTATCTGACTTAAACGAACAACGTCTTTATCTTCAAAAGCAGAAGCGGCGTGAAACGCCATCGTTTCCCTTTTAACACAATCACTGGCAAAAAGATCTAAAAGCCCGCTGATCAAAGCCGGCGTTACTTGATTCTCTTCTAGAAAAAACGACGCACCCTTGCCGGATAAGACACGGGCATTTTCCACTTGATGAGCACCCGCGAACGGATATGGGATCAAAACAGAAGGCAGCCCAAAATGAATAATTTCAGCAATGCTCGAAGCACCGGCACGGCTCAACACAATATCCGCAACAGAATAAGCATAATTCATCTCTGGCAAGAAAGCAAACACTTTACTTTTTACCGGAATCCGCAAATACTCATTTTTAAGCCTGCCTGCGTCATTAACGCCGCATAAATGTAAAATTTGATACCGCTCAAGATTCTTATTTTCTTTCAACGCTTCCAAAAAAAAATCATTAACGCGCCGCGCGCCTTGGCTGCCGCCCATCACCAAGACCGTAAATAAACCTTCCTGAAAACCAAAAAAGTCAAAAGCCTGCCGCTTGGAAACACGGCATAAAGATTTCCTCAAAGGGTACCTTGTCAAAATGACCTTCTTGCCATGCCCTGAAAAAAAATCCTTCGTCCGCGCGAAAGAAACAGCGATCCTGTCAGCAAACATAGCTAAAAAAATATTGGCCTTCCCTGGCACAACATTCTGCTCATGAATAAAAACCTTTGCGCCAATCAACTTTCCCATACAGATAAAAGGAACCGACAGATAGCCGCCAAAACCAAAAATGATATCAGGCTGTATTTTCAACAAGACAAAAACACTCCTGATCAAAAACTTACAAAGAGCAAACAGGCGCCTGTCTTCTTTAAAATAAACAGGATTGTAAATAACCGGAATGGATTTTAAAACTTCCTGACGGCAAGAAGAGACAAAATAAATCTCCACGTTTCCAGACAAACGCAACTCATCCAACTCCTCACAAAATCCCATTGCAGGGAAAATATGCCCGCCGCTACCGCCCGCAACAACCATTACGCGAATCTTCCGTTTCTTTTTCATATAGCCAGCTCATCAGTTCTTGAAATATTTAAAAACAAACCAATAGCGACCATATGAAAAATGAGCGAGGAGCCGCCATAACTGATAAAAGGCAGCGGCAAACCCTTCGTCGGCAAACATCCAATAGAAACACCAATGTTCACAACAGCTGAAAAAGCGATCAGAACGGCGATGCCGATACAAATCAGCTTTCCAAAAGGCTCCTGAAGTGAACAAATAATCTGCCACATCTTCCAAATAAAAAATATAAAAAGCAAAACCACGCACCCAACACCAAACAATCCAAGTTCTTCTCCAATAATCGAAAATATAAAATCCGTATGTGCCGCAGGGAGATAAAAAAGTTTCTGTTTCCCCGCCCCCAGGCCCACTCCCCAGAAGCCGCCGGAGCCCAACGCTATCTGCGACTGTATGATTTGAAAACCGCTGCCCTTTGGGTCAAGCCAAGGATTTAAAAAAGCCATAATTCTGGCCCTACGGTAAGGAACCCTGAAAATCAATACATATAAAAAAGGCAAAGAAGCCAAAATACTTGAAAATAGGTGGGCACACCTTGCTCCTGAAACAAAAAGCATCGCAAAAACCAGAACAACTAATGATATAGCCGTCCCTAAATCCGGCTGTACCAATACCAAAAGAGTCGCGAAACCCAAAACCAGCATCGAAGGAATAAAACCGCGCCAAATATCTGTTAACAAATTAGCCTTACGGTTAATAAAATCAGCCATATAAACAATCAACGCTATCTTGAGAAATTCCGAAGGTTGATAATTCCATCCTAAAAAAGAAAGCCACCTCTTGGCACCACCAACCTCCCTGGAAACGCCAGGGATTAAAACTAAAACCAATGGAATAACCGCCACCCAAAACAATCCTCTGGCATAATGGCGTAGACGGTAATAATCAATGGACATGGCCAAAAACATAAGCACGAGGCCGATCAAAAAGTAAGAAAACTGGCGCACAAGCAAACCTGTGCTTGTTCCCATCTGCTGCCACATGGTAATGGAACTAGCGCTATAAATCATAACCATGCCAATACCGATTAAAATCAACATCGTTACAAAAACAGCGATACGATCATTTCTCATCTACTCTCTTACCCTTCGCTTTAAACGGCATAAACACGCAACAGCTTCCTTAAAAACACGGCCGCGATGTTCATAATCAGTAAACATATCGAAACTTTTGCACATCGGAGACAATAACACACACTCACCAGGCCGAGTATTCTGATAAGCCAGCTCCACGGCTTCTTTAAGCTCCCCCGCTTTTTGACAAGGCAAAACTTCTTTCCATGCTTCATGGATCCTTTCGCTCGCCTCGCCAATCAAAACAACCGATTTTACTTTTTGCCGGACAAGCTCCCGGAGGCTAAAAAAGTCACTCCCTTTGTCTCTGCCTCCGGCAATCAATACAGCTGGTTTTTTTATATTATTCAATGCCCAAATTGTAGAATCAATATTGGTCGCTTTCGAATCGTTAATAAAATCAACACCATCGAGCTCAGCCACATGCTCCAACCTGTGCTCAACACCCTTAAAAGCGTTAAAAACTCTCAAAACATCGCTTTCTTCGATGCCTAAAACTTTCGCGACAGCTAAAACAGCAAGCTGATTCTGATTAAACTCTGCTTTAAAACCAAGCCGGTCAAAAAAAACAACCTGCGCTTTCAAATCCTTAGACATCTTCTCTAAATATTGATCTTGGCCATTAATAATCAGCCAATCGCGCGTATCCTGATTTTCACAGATACGTTTCTTCGCTTTACAGTACTCCTCCATGGAAGCATAACGATCCATATGATCCGGAGTAATATTCAAAACAACCGCGACTTTTGGATGAAACGCCTTAATTTTTTCCAGCTGAAAAGAACTAACCTCAAGGCTGACATAGTCACCCTTTTTCATAGAAAGCACATCCTGAGAAAAAGGCGTCCCGATATTACCTAAACAATAGGCCTTTTTGCCTGAAGCTCTTAACACCTCAGCTATCAATGTCGTCGTTGTCGTCTTGCCATTTGTCCCGGTAACAGCTATGAGGGTTGCCGGACAGCACAAAAACCCGAGCTCAATCTCGCTCACCATCTCAATGCCAAGCTCACACGCCCAAAGGCAAGGCAAAGCATCAGGGCGCACACCTGGGCTGATAACCACCATATCGCGCCCCTCGACGAAACGGCGGCTATGCCCCCCTAATTCAACTTCAATCCCCAACTGACAGAGCGCCGCAGCCGCGGCATCATAACCACAGCCTTGAGCCGCTTCGCTAACACTCACACAAGCCCCCTGTGCCTTCAAGAGCTTTGCGGCGCTTAAACCACTGCGCCCCAACCCAACCACCAAAACTTTCTTCCCCTTAAACATGCTCATCTCAACTTAAGTGTCGTTAACGTAAAAACAGCCAAGATAACTGCTACAATCCAAAACCTGACAATAATTTTTGATTCCGGCCACCCCATCATCTGAAAATGATGATGCAAAGGTGCCATCTTAAAAATTCTTTTCTTGCGCGTTTTAAAAGAAGCTACCTGTAAAATAACAGAAAGGGCTTCAGCAACAAATACCCCTCCCACAACCAATAATAATAACTCTTTCTCAATAAAAATAGCAACCAGGCCAATGGCGCCGCCCAGTGCTAAAGACCCAACGTCTCCCATAAAAACAGAAGCCGGATGACAATTAAACCAGAGAAACCCCAAGCAAGCTCCGCAAATCGCCGCGCAAAAAACAGCCAGCTCTCCAACACCGCAAATATAAGGAATAAGCAGATATTGACTGAACTTTAAATGGCCGGACAGATAACTTAAAATACCATACGAAAATGAAACGATAAGAAGGCAGCCTGTAGCCAACCCATCAAGGCCATCGGTTAAATTAACCGCGTTAGAGGAACTAACAATAACCAAAACAACAAACAGGATATACAAAAGGCCAAGGTTAATAACGGCATTTTTCAAAAATGGCACACTCAAACTTGTTGAACAATCCGGATTGAGATAACAAAACAACCCAACCAAAAGCCCCAGCGATAACTGCCCGACAATCTTAGCCCTGGCGCTCAAGCCTTTTGAACGTTTACATTTAAGCTTAATAAAATCGTCAATAAAACCAACGATACCCAGCCAAAGAATAGAAATAAGGCATACGATAATATATTTATTTGAAATATCCGCCCATAAAAGTGTCGATAAAATAATAGACCCGACTATCATAATGCCGCCCATTGTAGGCGTACCCTGCTTGTGATGCTGAAGATCATACAACCCACGGACCTCTTCTTTCTTTCTAATATTCTCACACACCTTCCACTCAGCTAATTTTTTAATAATGCGGGAGCCGAATATAATACAGATAAAAAAAGTCGTCATAGCCGCCATAGCAGACCTGAAAGTAATATATTTAAACACATTGAATCCCGAAAAAAAATCTCTCAATGGATAAAAAATATAATAAAACATCAAACACACCCTTCCCGAAACAATGAAACAATTTTTTCCATCTGTAAAGACCTGGATCCTTTGATTAAAACAACATCGCCTTCTCTCACATTTTCATGCAAAAATGCCGCAACAGCCACGCAATCATCAAAATGATAAACACAAGAACCGCTCATGCCATTTTTACAGGCCTGATCCATAGCCAAGCGGGAAAATGGCCCTAATGTCACAAAAATATCAATGGGTTTTTTCGCAACATACCTGCCAAAATAAATATGAAACTCTTCTGACTGAACACCCAACTCCAGCATATCGCCCATAACAAGGATCCTGCGGCCAGAAGTATTCCTGCGGCACAAAACATCAATAGCTTGCTTCAAAGACTGAGGATTAGAGTTATAAGAGTCATCATAGAGGACACAATGCTTCAAAACAACTTCCTTAAGCCGCATTTCAGGGTGATCAAACGTCTCAAGCCGCTGACGGATGACATCTGTATCCAACCCAAATATTAAACCACAGGCTATAGCCGCCAAGGCATTGCTGACATTATGCAATGCGCAATGATTAACTTTAAAAGGATGGCCATTAAAAAGAAAAGATATGCTGTTGTGGCCGTCATAAACAATCTCGGATGCTTTAAAATCACACTCACGGTTAATGCCATAGAAAAAAATAGGCTGGCCTTTGATACGGCTTAACTTGCTCAAAATAATATCAGCTTTATTTAAAAGGGCGATCCCGGGAGGTTTAAGCTGCCTTAATAGTTCTATCTTTTCCTTATAAACACCTTTTAGATTTTTGAGGAATTCCAAATGCGCCGGGCCTATATTAGTAATAATGCCGCATGTGGGTTGCGCGATTTCAGCTAACCTTTTTATTTCCCCGAAATGATTCGTGCCCATTTCAATGATACAGAGGTCATGTTTTGAATGGACGCCTAAAAGTGTTAAAGGCACACCGATAAGATTATTCTTAGTCCCTTCATTTTTAAGTATGCTATATTCAGCGCCCAAAACCCAGGCAACCATCTCCTTTGTCGTTGTCTTGCCGCTGGAACCCGTTATAGCGATAACAGGTATATTAAATTTACGCCTATGAAAACAAGCAATATCCCCTAAAGCCTTAAGTGTATCGCAAACTTTTAAATAAATAACATTCTCATGAAAAACTTTTATTTTTGAAGGATTTTCATAAATAACCGCGCCGGCCCCTTTTTTAACGGCCTCTTCAATAAAATCATGCCCATCAAATCTTTTTCCGGAGATGGCGACAAAAACTTCCTTTTCACGAATCCTGCGAGTATCTATTGAAACACCGGAAAAACGTTTTGAAGATACCCTTAAATCCGTTTGCGCCTGCGTAACTGTTATCAACTCTTTAAGGCTGAACATAACCACTCATCTCTTTCAAAATGCTCTCAACAACCAACTTGTCATTAAAAAGAAAAATCTTATCCTTAACAATCTGGTACGCCTCATGCCCTTTACCGGCAATAAGGACGATATCGCCCGCCCGGGCAGTCATCAAAGCCTCTTTGATAGCCTCAAAACGATCCAGTATAATATTGACTTTTTTTTGATCTAGGCCGCGGGCAACTTCATCGGCAATTAACGCGGGGTCTTCACTGCGCGGATTGTCAGAAGTAACAATCACCAGATCTGAAAAAACGGAAACAACATGGCCCATCTTCGGCCTCTTCGCCTTATCCCGATCGCCGCCACAACCGAAAACCGTAATAATTCTGCCATTATGAAGAATTGCCCGCAAAGATTCAAGAACATTTTTTAAGGCATCTTCTGTATGCGCGTAGTCCACAAAAATACTAAAACCACTAGCACTGTCTATCCGTTCCAAGCGGCCCATAACAGATTTCACAGACTCAATACCTTCTTTAATTACGGCCAAATCAAACCCTGCACAAACCCCCCAAGCCGCCGCAGCTAAAATATTATAAAGATTATGGCGCCCGATCAAGCCGGTCTTGATATCTATCTCCCCTGCCGGCGCCTGAATAACGGCCCGGCTAGACTCAACGTATGCCCGATAAGACTTAAGATGGACGTCCGCCCCACGACAAAAACCATAACTGATTTTCCGCGCACTTATTGTTTTCAATAATCTCACTCCATAAGGATCATCCTGATTAATAATACAATTGGTATCTCCCTGGCTATAACGCGTAAAAAGCTTTTCTTTGGCCTTAAAATATTCTTCCATCGTTTTATGATAATCAAGATGATCTTGGGTTAAATTCGTAAAAATAGCGGCATTAAAAGTAATACCCTTAACACGCTCCTGGTCAAGGGCGTGTGAAGAAACCTCCATAACGACGTATTCATCACCCGCTTCTATCATGTCGGCCATCATCTGATGCAACTCCACTATACCCGGCGTCGTATTCACCGAATCAACAACAGATCCTTCTTTAATGCTATGAGCGATCGTGCCAATAAGCCCGCTCTTCTTTCCGGCGCGGCCCAAAATACTTCTCACCAGATATGAAATTGTTGTCTTCCCATTTGTCCCCGTAACACCTATTGTCTTAATCTTCCGGTAGGGATAACCATAAAAAGAACCACACAACCGCATTAAAGCTTCTTTGGAATCATCAACGAGAATGAAAGGGGTCGAAGTACTATAATTAATAGCGGGCCGCTGTGAAACGATAACCGCCGCGGCATGACGCGCTAAAACATCCGGAATATACTGATGGCCGTCGGAAGAAACTCCACGAACAGCCACAAACACATGGCCTGGCTTGACGCGCCTTGAATCCAGCGATATCGCGCGGACAGCAACATTACTGATATCGGAACCAAAACAATCAACAACTTCAATAGATTTTAATAGTTCTTTAAGTTTCATTGGCCTTCACCACCCGCCTGCGCGTTTAAACCTAATTGACGGTACCTTAACACATCTTCCGCAACAGCTTTAAAAACAGGAGCCGAAACGACACCGCCATAATAGTACGGCCTTGGCTCATCCACCGTCACAACAATAGCTATTTCAGGCTGATCAACGGGCGCATACCCAATGAACGAAGCCATAAATTTTGTATGTGAATATGTCCCGTTGGATTCAACCTTTTGAGCTGTACCTGTTTTACCCGCGAACTTAAACTCCTTGCTTTGAGCCAGTTTTCCCGTACCTCTCTCAACAACTTCTTCTAAAATCTCACGCATCTTCTTTGATGTGTTAGTCGACATCACACGCCGTTCAGCTTGAGGACAAAAATTTTTAATAACCTCGCCACGCTTATCTATAACAGCCGACAGAATATAAGGCTGCATATAAATACCATCATTAGCAATACTGGCAACGGCACAAGCAAGCTGTAGGGCCGTGACACACACCTCCTGCCCGATAGGCACAGCGGCTATAGATGACTTTGACCACACGGATACAGGCTTTAAAATACCACCCACTTCCCCAGGCAAACCAGTTTCAGTCGAAACACCAAACCCAAACCGCTGGGCATAACGATAGACGCGCTCCGGGCCTATTTTTTGAGCAATCTTTGTTGTTCCAATATTGCTTGATTGCACGATAACATCCTTGAAACTCAACCAGCCATATGGATGAACATCGTGCAACGTATGGCCAAAAATACGGTATTGGCCATTTTCACAAAAGACTCTGCTCTTTAAGTTAAAATCAGGGCCATCTAACGCCGCTGTGGCGGCAACAATCTTAAAAACAGACCCAGGTTCAAAAAAATCGGTTACCGCCCTGTTACGCCTGGATTCCATGGGATAACGGGATGGCTCATTTAAATCATACGTTGGACGGCTAGCCATCGCCAGAATTTCACCTGTCTTAATATCCAAAACAACAATAGTCGCGCCCTTGGCATGGTACTTTTTAAAAACTTTGTCAATCTCCCTCTCTGCAATATACTGCACGACCTGATCTATCGTCAAGACCAAAGAATAACCATCTAGCGGAGGTTCAATCGCCTCTGAAAGAGCCAGGCCTCTTCTTTTAGCATCTCTCAGCACAAATGTCCATCCGCTGACACCTTTAAGATAAACATCATAGTACTTTTCCAGGCCATCTAACCCATCATTATCCAAACCAGCAAAACCAATCAATTGGGAAGCTAATTTTGAATTCGGATAAGAGCGCCTGCTTTCCTTTATAAAAGCCAAGCCAGAAATATCCAAAGCTTGAATCTTTTCCATCTCCTTCCAGTCTAATTTTCGCGCCAACCAGACAAACTGCTTATCACGAGAAAGCCGCTCAGCGACAAACTCTTCTTCAAGGCCGATAAGCTCGTGAAGTTTATGAATAACTCTCCTCTTATCCTTAACCTCAGCAGGGACAGCATAAAGCGAAAAACTGGCAACATTCACAGCCACAGGTTTTCTATTCCGGTCATAGATGGTGCCTCTTTGAGGTTCTAATTCAATGTAATAATTATGTTGTTTAGCGGCGAGATTAGATAAGAATGACGAACGAAAGAATTGAATAAAAAAAAGCCTCCCTAAAAAAATAAACAGTAGTCCTGTAAAAAAGATGAAGACTACCGAAAACCTGAAAGGCTTAATTTTAAGCTGCACCGAATTATCTATTGCTTAGATTTCCGAATACTACTTTCGGATATATATTTGATTGTTATTTGCAAATAGAAAAACTATCCAGCGGATACTAAAAAACTTATCAGCGCTCAACTATTTGACAGTCTTGGCTTCAGCGGACCTGCTGGCGAATAAAGAGTTCCAAGCGAGGCGCATAAAGATAGACCCCTTGACAGCCGGCTCCGCCACCTGTGAAGTCATATCCTTCGGCTCCCCTCCGACTTTTACCAATTTACAAGTCTGGGCCATTTCGAATCCTTGTTTTTCCTGAAAAAGGTTCTTCTCAAAATTCAAGGGAGACTCAAGGCTTGAAAGCGTATACTCTAAAGAAGTCTTTCGGTCCAAACAAGTTTCCAGCACACTTTGCGCGCGTGTTATCTCATAACCAATCTTCACAGCTTCTGTCTGTAAAAAAACATAAAAAAGGCAGAATACCGTTCCAAAAGCCGTATAAAGGACAGATCTGGACATCTTCATTTCAACCTCTCAATAACGCGCATCTTAGCGCTCCGGCTGCGCGGATTATCCCTCATCTCTTCTAAAGAAGGCCTTAAGACTTTTTTATGAATAAGCACAAAATCACCTGTTTTAACAAATTCGCGAAAAGTATCTTTTACAATTTTGTCTTCAAGTGAATGAAAAGAAATAACGCAAATCCTGCCACCTTTATTTAAAATTTGTACTGTTTTCTTTAACGCCTCTTCCAGAGCATCAAGCTCTCTATTGACAGCAATTCTTAATGCCTGAAAAGTTCGCGTCGCTGGATGAATCTTTTTAAACCTTGCTTTATAAGGCAAAACATTTAAAACAATTTCAGCTAGCTGCTTTGTTGAAGAGATTGGCGCTTTGCTCCTGGCCTGGACAAGTTTGTGCGCAATCTTATAAGAAAACCGCTCCTGTCCAAAACGCCATAAAATCGCGGCAAGTTCATCTTCATTGAGATTATTTATAAGATCATACGCGCTGATAAAAGCCTTTCGATCCATGCGCATATCCAGAGGCCCTTCACCTCTGATACTAAACCCTCTCAAAGGGCTATCTAATTGATAAGACGAAATACCCAAATCAAAAAGAATCGCATCAGCTCCTTTGATACCCGCCTCTGTCACAGCCTTATCCAAATTCCTAAAATCGCTCTGAACAAAAACACATTGAGAGGAAAAACAGCTCAGCTTCTCCCTCGCCATTGATAAAGATTCTTCATCTTTATCAATACAAACCAAACGGCCGCGAGGAGCAATCTTTTCAACAATAGCCTGCGCATGGCCACCCATACCAACAGTAGCATCTATAACCGTCATGCCGGCTTTTAGATTCAACAAGGATAAAACTTCTCCCAGCATCACCGGTTTATGTAAAGTGTTCTGATGAATAACAGCTCCTTCTTCTTCGTTAAGAAGATCTAGCGAAGAAGGCCCCTGAAAAAAAGAATGTTTAAACAACCTGTTAGTCCACATTTTGAAATTTAAAATCAGGTAAAATTTATGAATCAAATACCAGTTTACAGGTTAAAAAAATAATTTCAAAATTCGCGAAACAGCCATAAATCTCGGATTCAAAATGACAACGCCGGTTGTAAATCCTAAAAACTCATCATGCCTCGACCAAATAACTCTACCTAAAATTTTTAAAAAACCAAAATCATTCGGGATCTCGAGAGATATTTCAAATATAGTCCCGATGGAAAACTCACGTTCTATCATAAAACCCATGCCAGAGCCGCTGATATCACGAGCGCGCGCGAAAAATTTTTCTCCCGTATTAACATTCCTGATAGACACACAGAGATCATAAAGAGGGCTGCGCAAAAAAATACGATTATCTATCACAGCACTCCCGGCTGGCTGTAAAACACAAAATTCTGATTTTAGCATAGCGACCTCACGGTTAAAAGAACCTTAGGCTTATTATGAATTCTCAACCAGTTTTTCAGCGGTGTTCTCAAAAGATTCCAAATTCTCATGATAAAAGTTCTGCCACTGATCCTTCGCCCAAATCTCTATCCTGTTGGAAACACCAATAACAACAACATCTCTTTTAATCTGAGCATATTCTTTTAGATAAACCGGGAGAAGAATCCTGCCCTGCCTGTCAGGAGCCAGGTCAACAGCCCCGGAAAAATAAAGGCGGTTAAACCTGCGCGCGTCCTGATTTGTGAAAGGCATATTCTTAAACTTTTGTTCAGCCGCCTTCCACTCCTCCTCCGTAAACATAAAAAGGCACTTGTCTAAACCGCGCGTGATAAAAAACTTCTCCACAAAATGATTCTTCGCAGTCTCTCTAAACTTCGACGGTAAAATAAGACGCCCTTTTTTATCAATATAATGCGCGTATTCGCCGTAAAACATATAAGCTCTCCACTTCCCTCCACTTCATTCCACTTTTAATCAAAGTATAGAAAATAATAGCCACTTTGTCAAGCAATTAATAAAAGATTTTTAATAACGCAATTTATTGGAATAGAAGGGTTTCGTAAAGGTTAAAGATGTGCCTATAAGGACACAAAAAAACCATTTTTAGATATCCTGATATTAACGCGTTTAAGCCTTGCAAAGAAGGAGGGTTAAAACTTTAAGGAGATTTTTTTAAAGATTTTGCCCGCTCTAAAAACATCATTTTTCATCTCTGCCGCAAGGGCATCTTTCGAAGAGAACTTCTGATCGTCTCTAACCTTCTTAATAAAATAAACTTCCATCGCCGCATGATAAATATTCTTATTTAATCCAAGGATAAAAACTTCGATGCTTCTCGCCTTCCTCTGTTTATTAAACGTCGGCTTTACCCCAATATATGTCAAGCTTTTATATAACCGCCCCTGGCATAAAGCTAATGCTGCGTAAATGCCGTCCGGTGCCAAAACTTCATGATGGGGCCTTATATTTGCCGTCGGAAAACCAAGTGAAAAACCCCGGCCTTCGCCCCTGATAACCTCACCCATAAATGAAACACGGCGCCCCAAAAAATAAGAGGCCAAACTAAGCTGGCCCGACTTTATTAAATCACGGATAAGCGTAGAGCTGACAATCCTGTGTTTTAACGTGAGATGTTTTAAAACACGCAGCCTGAAATGAAATTTCAAACGTAACTCCTCAAGTAATCTTACATCCCCTTTACCGCCTTTTCCAAAAAGAAAATCTTCTCCGATATAAAGAGCAGCCATGCCAATCTTATCTATCAAAATCTTTTTTACAAAATCGCGAGGGCTCAAACACGCAAAACTTCTATTAAAATCAATGACATAACATATATCAATCCCTTCCTTTTCAATAAAAAAAAGCTTGTGCTCCAAAGAGGTCAATGCCGGAACCCTGCTTTGAGGATGAAAATAATGCGACGGATGAGACGAAAACGTCACAACGGTGCTTTTAAGATGGTTTTTTCTGGCGTCTTTAACAGCTGAACGTAAAATAAGCTTATGCCCCCGATGAACACCATCGAAAACTCCGACGGCAACTACCTTACCCTCAAAGGTGTTTTTTCCTTTAAGATGGGGCCCAAGTCCGAAGATGACTTTCATTAATGTCCTCAACTTTAATGGAATCTTTTATATGAAAAAGGCCTAAAGAAACTCGGCGGATACGCGATATAAAACCGCCACAGCCAAGAATCTCTCCAATCTCTTCTCCAAGGCGGCGCACATAAGTCCCCTTGGAACATTTAACAAAAAAATCTATCTCAGGCAGTTCCATACGCGTTATCGTAAGCGTATAAATCTTTATGGGCCGGGCGCGCCGCTCAACTTCAATACCCTTCCTGGCAAGGTCATAAAGCCTTTTCCCTTTATGTTTAATAGCAGACACCATCGGAGGAACCTGTTGGCGCTCCCCGATAAACTGAGCAAATACATGGCGAATCTGATCTTCAGAAATGCCCGTAACAGGCTTCTCGCTAACAATTTCCCCTTCAGAATCACCCGTTGTCGTCACAATGCCAAGCCGCAATGTCGCTTCATACTCCTTGTCAAAGTGGACAAATTTTGAAAAAAGTTTTGTCGCCCTTCCGATTAAAAGCACCAAAACACCTGTCGCCACAGGATCGAGGGTGCCACTATGCCCAACACGCCTTGTTTTCAATTTCTTGCGGGCGATATCAACGACATCATGAGAAGTAACACCAATTGGTTTATCAATAATTAATATACCTTCTTTCATACGCTCCTCTTTACTGACTCTGCGACCACTCTGGTTATTATATCTTTAAAATTCCCCCGCACCGTCGCGCCCGATGCCATCTTATGGCCGCCTCCGCCAAAAACCGAGGCTATCTTGTTAACATCCACGCGGCCTGTTGAACGAAAGTTTATCCTCGACTCTTTCCCGCGATGAATCTCTTTAAATAAAAGCGCCACTTCAACACCGCTAATACACCTGGCAAAATGAATAATACTATCCGTCTGCTGCGCCAAAACGTCAGACTTTGATATAAGAGAATACGGAATCTCAAGCCAGGCAACTTTTCCACTCGAGTCCATTTTCAAAGATTGAATAATTTTACCATAGAATTTAACAGTCTGAAAACTCATCGACTCATAAATACAACGATGAATCTGATAAATATCTAAATTATTCTTTAAAAGTTTAGCAGCCACCTCATGTGTTTTTGACGTAGTATTGGCAAACTTAAATCCTCCGGTATCCGTCATAATGCCCGTATAAAGAAGAGTAGATTCATCCTTGCTTGGCTTAACACCAAGTGCTACAAATAAATCATAGATCATTTCACAAGCACTGGAAACATTGCCTTGAACCCAATTCACGTCGCCGAAATAACTGTTACTGACATGATGGTCAATGTTGATAAGGAGCTTTTCTGGATCCAGGGCTTTATGCACTTTACCGGCGCGCGAAAGCTCCGAACAATCTACAAATACAGCCACATCGTAGTCAAGATGAGGATCTTCACAAACAATAGAAGTGATACCGGGCAAAAAACAGTATTCTGCCGGAGGCCTATCTTCATTATAAACAAAAACTTTTTTCCCCAGCCGCCTCAGAAGGCTGGCCAAAGCGAGCTCAGATCCTAACGCATCCCCTTCTAGATGGATATGCGCCGATAACAAAAAAATTTTATTACTTTTTTTTCTGATTTCTGCGAGAACTCTTTTTGATATCATCTTGATCCTTTTTTTCCTGCGTTGCGGCTGAAGCGTTAAGATTTCTAACTTCCTCAAAGCATTTTTCGATAGAAATACTGTACTCAGGGCTGTGGTCCTCGTGAAAAACGAGTTCTGGGACAAGGCGTAGTTTTAAACGCCGGCCCAACTCCCTTCTAATAAACCCACAAGCGTGATCCAACCCCTGGCGCGTCTGCTTCCACTGTTCTTGATCGCCATAAACACTAAAATAAACACGCGTAAACATTAAATCAGGTGTTATCTCAGCCCGGGTAATCGTAATAAAACCCAACCGCGGGTCATTCAGCTCTTCTTGAATAATTGAGCTGACCTCCCGTTTTATCTGGTGTGCAACCTTATCTGCTCTTGCGCTCATATCCTTAGCTCCATTTCGTTAAATAAGGCCCATCTTAACAATGCCTAAAGAGGTTAATCCTGTCTAACACTGTTAAGATATAAGCCGAATTCCCGCACACGAGGCGGGCCCGCCTGCGGCGGATACTCTTCCTCTCCCTGGCATATACTAAAAATCTTGCCTGCCGCCATCACTAAAACTACCTCTTCGTTCTGTCGGCCAACTTCTGAGCATAAGCCAACTCTTCATCCTTGCCTTTGATCTTTCCGTCAATCTCTGCTGAAAGCAGCCTCTCAAGTATTTTCTTAAATGCCGGCCCAGGTTTAATACCTGATTTCAACAAATCTTCACCTCTTACATGGAGCCTCTGCAAATGGCTCTTAAGGAAAAAATATTCAATATGTTTTTCGGCACAACGGTCTTTTGATAAAATCATAATCAAAAATATGACCTCGTAACTTAAAGGCTGAAGCAGCCGATATACAGAACTGGCCGAAACTGTCTTGCGGCATAACAATGACTGTGCTTTTTTATAATTTATTTTCAAAGAAAGCATCCTGGAACTTTCCCCTTTGTGAAAAGCAAAATCCGTAATAACCCTCCTCATCGCTTTAATAGAGAGAAAACAAAAAAATAACGCCATATACATCGTATAGAATTCAATATGCCTGCGGTGGACACATAATTTATTAAAAATGGCAGCCCTGCCAGTAATAGCGGAAAAATCAAAACGCCAGCTATTCTGAAAACGCAACGTAGGCGCGATATAAGACAAACCGCATAATTCATTAAGCCTTTTTAAAGCTTTAAAAGGTACCTGCTCCTTAAAAATCAAAACAAGTTCATCGCGTAAGCGGTGTTTTTGAACATTAAAAAGCATCCTGCGCCGCTGAGACTCCTTAAGCCAAGACAACGTATCCTTCTCAATCTTAAAATCGAATCTTTGCTCAAAACGGACAGCCCGCAAAATTCTCGTCGGATCATCAATAAAGCTCAAATGATGCAAAGCCCGAATCAAACCATTTTTTAAATCTTTAAGTCCGGCATAGTTGTCAATAACACGGCCAAACTGATGCTTATTAATCCCGATGGCTACAGCATTAATTGTAAAATCGCGGCGAAAAAGATCCTCTTCAATTTTTCCAAAAGTCACGCTTGGCAACGCGGCCGGCTTATCATAAACTTCACGCCTGGATGAAGCGATATCCGCTTTAAAACCTTCCAAGCCATGCAATGTAGCTGTGCCGAATCTCTTATGAATCACGACAGACAAGTTCAGCCTCCCGGCAAGCTCTGCCGCAAAAGCGATACCATCACCCTCCACAACAAGATCAACATCAAAATTAGCAACACCTAAAAAAAGATCTCTGACAAAACCACCCACCACATAAACATTAAAGCCTTTTTCATCAGCGACACAACCCGCCAAATGAATAAAATCCCTCATAGGAACAGGCAGTTTATCAATTTTTTTTAAAAACATTACTATCCCCGTGGATGATACATCTTATGTATGGACTTTAAACGATCCCGGTTAACATGTGTATATATCTGTGTTGTTGAAATATCCACATGCCCCAACATTTCCTGGACACTCCGTAAATCAGCGCCCCCTTCCAATAAATGCGTCGCAAAAGAGTGGCGCAAAATGTGCGGCTTCATCGCCTTTTTAATTTTCGCCTTACGTGCATAATGTTTAACAATCTTCCACAATGAAACTCTGGAAATCTTTTTTCCCGACCTATTCAAAAAAAGCTCAAGAGCGGCTTCTTTTTTAATCTGTTTAGGCCTGATTTTTTCCAAATAACGCTCTACCGCAAAACACGCCTTTTTGCCCAGCGGTACAATGCGTTCCTTCTTACCTTTACCCTGGCACCGCAAAAAACCAACGTCGAGATGTATATCGCGTAATTTTAAATCAGAGACCTCCGAAACGCGCATTCCCGTAGCATACATCAGCTCTAAAATCGCCCTGTCCCGGACACCCTGATCCGTATGTAAATCCGATGCCTCAATTAACCTTTGTACTTCTTCCAGATTCAAAATTTCAGGAACTTTTTTCCAAAGGCGCGGCGTATCAATATAACTAGAAGCGTCTTCCTTTATAAGGCGTTCTCTCGTTAAAAAACGGTAGAACATACGCAAGGCCGTTAAGTTTCTGGCAATGCTGGGAGCCGCGAGGCCTTTATCTTTTTCAAAAAACATAAAAGCGCGGATATCTTCCCGCGTGGAAGATGATACAGCCTTTTTAGCCGTATTCTCAAGAAAATCAAAATAGGCCTTAAGGTCTCGCCGGTATGAAAGGATCGTATTGACGGACAATCCCCTTTCAACAGAAAGATAATCCAAAAACATATCAACAAATTTATCCATTAGGCTCTCATCAAGATAACTCGCGGCCAATAGTTGTCTGCCCCCCGTGCCCGGGATAAACAACCGTATCCTTATCCAATAAAGATAATTTCTTTAAAGAACTCTCTAAAATTACAGAACTGGCACCGGGAAAATCCGTCCGCCCAACCCCGCCGCGGAATAAGGTATCTCCAGAAAATAACACCTTTCCCGCCAATAAGCAAATCCCGCCTTGTGTATGGCCTGGTGTGTGGATTACATGGAAAACCATCTCGTCCAACACAATAGAATCACCATCTTTTAAAAGACGCTTGGGCACAACAGGCGTAAATGTCCCAAAAAAAGCCGTCATGAGATTTTTTTCAGGAATACTGATCATTTGAGCATCATCTTCATGCGCATAAAGAGGCAGCTTTAAATCATCATTAGCTTTTATATGATCAATATGCCCATGCGTGTTAACAATAAACTCAAGATTAATGGCCTCTCGCTGGCAAAACTCCTGAATCTGGCCGGCATTATCGCCCGGATCAATAATGAACGCGTTATTTTTCTCTGAGGCCACAATATAACAGTTCGTGTTTAATTCTCCAACAACTAACCTATGAATTTTCATGTGGTACACTTTGTTTTAGAAAAGTCTTCATCTTCGTATAGTCATAA
Organism: uncultured Planctomycetia bacterium; assembly: GCA_964423185.1. Taxonomy (GTDB): domain Bacteria; phylum Omnitrophota; class Gorgyraeia; order Velamenicoccales; family Velamenicoccaceae; genus CAYRDK01. The sequence continues at coordinate 195,429 of CAYRDK010000003.1, read as the reverse complement.
TCCCTGCTGACACAACTATGAATCCGGCTGACCTTATAACGAAACACCCTTAAGCGGTCAGACGGAAGATTATGAGCTCTTTCAATCTCGGCCTGTATCTTCTCCAGCTTTTCAACATGTGCATTCAACCCAACAGCTTTTTCATCCACAAGATAAGAACTCATCTTCTTCAAATTCACAATGGATTGCTGAGAAGAACTCATCAGCCGTTTAAAAGACTCTTCTTGGGCATTTAAGCTGTCTATCAACTCCTGATTCCAAGACTTCCAATAAGCAAAATACTGCTTATAGAGAACATCCGATGGAAAAGGATGCTCGTCATAATCCCTTGGCACAATCACAACATCCTCTGAGTTTTGTACAGGTTTACGTTTACGCGTAAACTTTTTCCGCAGTGTCTCACAACCCGTCAATAAACTAAAACAACAAAATAATATGGTAAAAGAAACCAAAAAGCGCTTACGTTGCGTAATCATGACTCTCCTATCAGTTTTTTAAAACCGGCTTCATCCAAAATAGAAACTTTTAATCTTTTGGCTTTCTCATATTTAGAGCCGGGGCTCTCGCCTGCAACAACATAACTTGTCTTTTTATTGACACCAGAAGAAACATCTCCAGAAAATTCTCTGACTTTTGCCTCTGCCTCTCCCCTTGTAAAATCTTCCAACTCGCCCGTAAAAACAAATGTCAAACCCGCCAATGCACCTGAGAAAACCTTCTCTTCCGGCTGGCACATATTCAGATGAGCGTTTTTTAGTTTTTTAATCAATACAGCCGTTTCTTTGCGCCTAAAAAAATCATACACTGATCCGGCAATAACATCGCCCACCTCATGAATAATACTCATCTGCGTTTTCTCAGCTTTCTGTAATACCTCTATCGTCCTGAATCTACGCGCCAACACCTGCGCGGCTTTTTCTCCAACGTGCCTGATACCAAAAGCGAAAAGGAGCCGGCTTAGCGGTTGTTGTTTGCTATTTTCAATTCCAACTATTAAATTCTGAGCCTTCTTATCTTTAAATAACTCAAGCTTCAAAAAATCCTCTTTTTGTAAAGTATATATGTCCGCACAATCACCAATCATGCCTTTTGCTATCAACTGCCTCACAACAGCTTCGCCCATGCCTTCAATATCCATAGCCGCGCGTGACGCAAAATGAATAATCCTTTTCTCCATTTGTGCCCGGCATAAAAAGTTCAAACAACGGTAAGCGACTTCCTCGTCTTTTTCCTTAACGATGTCTCCGCCGCAAAAAGGGCATTTTGATGGCAAACGGAACACCTTTTCTTCTCCGGTACGCGCACTAACAACCACCTTAACAACTTTAGGGATAACATCGCCGGCTCGTTCTAAAATAATCTTATCACCGATTTTAATACCAAGCCGCTTGACCTCATCAAAATTATGCAATGTGGCGTTGCTTATCGTGACACCACTGCATTCAATCGGTTCCAGCTCCGCCACAGGCGTTAAAACGCCGGTCCGGCCGATGCTGACAGAAATATCGCGCACGCGTGTCGTTGCCTGCTGGGCAGGGAACTTATAAGCGATAGCCCAGCGCGGGCTCTTCGATGTAAAACCAAGCTTTTTTTGTTGTGCCAATGAATTCACTTTAATCACAATACCATCAATCTCATACAAGAGGCTATTCCGTTTCTCCTGCCAATGACGGCAATAAGAAATAACCTCTTCAATATCAACACATAATTCTGTGTGAGAGTCAACCGGAACGCCGGCTTTTTTAATTCTGTCCAAAAACTCTTTTTGATAATAGAACCCCTCACCGCTACAATCCCCCAAAGAATGCGCAAAGAATAAAAGCCTCCTTTTTGCCACAACATGAGGATCAAGCGTCTTTAAGGTCCCCGCGGTCGCGTTGCGAGGGTTGGCAAAAGGGGCTTCTTCCGCCTCCAGCCTTTCTTTATTCATCCACGCAAAATCTTCATGAGACATAAAGACTTCACCGCGCACCTCTATTTCATCAGCCAAATCATCCAAAAGCCTAAGCGGTATCGCGCGAATCGTCTTAATATTAACACTCACATCTTCACCCATTTCGCCGTTACCACGTAGAGCCCCGGCTTTCAAAAATCCTTTCTCATAAGTAAGATTGATGCTGACACCGTCAATCTTAAGCTCGGCGACATATTCAAATTTTGCTCCCGCCCCAAGCCCTTTACGCAGACGATCCTGCCACTCTTTAATCGCGTCAAAAGAATAAGCGTTATCCAGCGATAACATCTTTATTTTATGATAAACTGTTTGGAAACCTGCGGCAGGCTGAGCCCCGACCCGCTGAGTCGGAGAGTCAAAAGTTACCAATCCTGGGTGCTGTTCTTCCAAATCCTTGAGGCGTTGAAAAAGAAGGTCATATTCATAATCGGATATTTCAGGGTCATCTAAAACATAATAACGGTAATCATGATACCGTATCTTTTCCCGTAACCTTTCTATTTCATTTTCTACTATCATATTAATCTTACGCCTTACTTATCTGCCTGTAGCAAGCCTTTCCGCCAGATAAGGAGGCAAACCGGCATCCAGGATATCTTTCTGTGCCTTGGCGACATCATAAGAAACGCGCTTGATCTCTACTGTTGAAGCCTTCTCATCATAGATACAAAAACAGGCACTGGCATCTCCATCCCGCGGTTGCCCCACACTGCCGACATTAATGATATAACGCCTGCCTCTTTCAAGAAGCAAAAGAGAAACAACTTTATAATAAATGCCATCTTCTTCTTCGACAAAAATTCCCGGCACATGTGAATGCCCTACAAAACAGATCTGATGTTTCATGGTATAAAATGTCTTCAACGCTTCAGATTTATTTGACATGTAGCTAAAACTTTCAGGATGGCTTAATGTGCCATGGACAAAACAGAAGGTTTCATTCCCTTCAATAAGCTGAAATCCGGAGAGATACATCTTTTCAAGATTAGAGATATTTTTTTTCGTCCAGATAATAGACTGTTTGGCATCTTCGTTAAGACGATTTATATCAAAAAAATCAATCACAGCCAAATCATGATTGCCCGAGACAATAACAGCATTTAATTCCCTCAAAAGCGCGATGCATTCTTTAGGATGCGCCCCATAGCCAACAATATCGCCGACAAACACATACTGGTCAATATTAGCTTTTCCCAAAACGCTATGCACAGCTTCAAAAGCCGCTATATTAGAATGGACATCCGCAAAAATTCCGTATCGCATAAGATAATCGTCACAAGGTCACTAGACACAAAACCACATGAAAAATTCTAAAAACAAAATCCCAAACATAAAACAAATTCAAAAATCAAAAAATCAAAACAAAAAACCTGAGAATTTTCTAAAATCTTATGCGGAAATCCGAAAATTCACCTGTGGCTTGAGACCAGTCAACATACCTGTCATTTATGTACCCGCCAAACTCATCCTCCAGCCGACGGATAAAATCCTTTAAGATATCCTCTTTCTGCTCAACCACAAGCTCAACCTCACCACCCGGAACATTCCTGACCCATCCCTTCACATTTAAAAAAGATGCGATGGATTCGCTTGTATAACGAAACCCCACCCCCTGTACCGTCCCTCTGAATACAAGACGAACTCTTTTGTTCATAATATTCATAAGCAAAACAACTATTTCCCTTTTAGATGTTTATTATACACAAAATAGGCATATTTTGCCAATTAATTTCAGTCAAAAACCAGTGTATTTTTCATTCAAAAAGCAAAAAATGTGATAAAATATAACAAATTAAACTCTATTTACACTGAAACTGCGATGGACAGGTTCGCTTACGCCAAAGCTTCGACGGGCAAGCAAGGTTCCTTACTCTGCGCCTAAAGACGCTTCGAAAGGGCCGCTGGTTTCAAACATAAGCTTCAAAAATGAAAAAAAGAATAATTTTAACCCATAACGAATTAAAAAAACAGTGGGGTGTTTTAATTTTCACTCTCTTTGTTTTTTCCAATATTAGTTATGGACAAGAAGTAAAAAGCGATGGTCTCTATAAAACTTATTACGATAATGGCCATGTGCAAACAGAAGGGTGCTTCAAAAACAACAAAATAGATGGAATTCTCAAATCTTATTATAAAAATGGCAATTTAGAATCTGAATTAACCTATAAAGATGGAATAATGCATGGCCTTGCAAAAGTGTATTACAATAATGGAAACTTAAAAGAAAAACATTATTATGAGAATGGCAGCATAAAAGGAATGGCTTACTTTTATTATGAGAGCGGTAAATTAATGGCTGAGGCTAACTACAAAAATGGATACCAGCATGGCATCACAAAAATCTATTATGAAGAAAGTGGTAAGCTAATGACTGAGGATTTATACGATAACGGAAAATTGATACACCGAAGAGAATTTGAATATCCTCAAGAAAAAATATTTATTGAAAGATAAAAATACAACCTAGCTGCTTAATCACACGGAGACAACATGAAAAAACTCATTGTCTACTACTCTTTTGACGGCAATACAAAACTGATAGCCGAACATATAGCAAAAACAATAGAGGCTGATATCCTGGAGTTAAAACCAAAAGATAAAACAAAACCAAAAGGTTTTGCGAAATATGTCTGGGGCGGAAAACAAATCATGCAGAGAATAAAACCAGAACTTCTCCCTTTCGACAGAAATCCCGCGGCCTACGATATCCTGTTCATAGGCACACCTGTGTGGGCATGGAACTACGCGCCAGCTTTAAACACTTTTTTCTCAAAACACGCGCCCTTAAATAAAAAAATTGCCCTCTTCTGCTGCCATGGCGGCGGAAAAGGAAAAATTTTTGATAAGATGAAGCAGGCGTTAAAAAACAATGAATTTTTAGGAGAAATTGATTTTCAAGACCCTCTCAAAAGAAACAAAGAGGCAAACATGCTAAAAGCGGAAAATTGGGCAAAAACAATAATGAAGGCATTCATTTAGCATAAAATTAGTAAAGCTAAAAGCCCCAGTTTTTAAAAAAATTGAAAGGAATTAGCCATGCAAAAAAAAATCCGGCTCTTGAACATCGTTTTTGCGCTTGGTTTTGCACTCACTCTCTACGCCTGCCAAAGCTCCTCCAGTACAAATATGGGCGATACCGGCTCAGATAGGATCAATTTAACCGACTTATCTAAACCAATAAATATCCTGGCAGGCGCGCGAAATGTAAAATTGATTAGGGGTACTTATACATTTACATTAACAAAAAAAGAAGAAATAAAACATAAGAGCTACATCGTTGATATGACAGACCTGCTAAGCTATACTCCAGAACACAAAGCTTCGCCCGACGATGCTTACTCAAGGACTTTAGACATTGTTCCAGCGAATGATAAAAGTGCCGTAAGGGCGATAAAAAGTTTTAAATCAGCAAAGCATTTTGAAATAAAATCCGCGCTGGACATGGCTAAAGCCCAACAGTTAGTCGCCGATTCAAATCATCTTAACGAAGTAAAATTCCCAATAGCGATATTGCCAGCCAATAATCTGATAAAAGAAAAATCAAAAAAAATTAAAGAGGGAAACACGATAGAAATCTCTGGAACACGTTATCAGCTCTCTAAAATAGTCGATAACGGCAAGGAAAAACCGGTTTCACGCTGCCTGAGGATGGACGTCTTTTATATAACACAACTTGTAATTGAAAAATAAAAAAATCTGAAAAAAACAAGAGAGGTAAAAACCATGAATCTGAATCGAAAATTTATTTCTTCTAAACTCTCAAATATCTATTTTCGATTCCCCGACAGTTTTCATCTTTCATGAAAACTGTCGGGGAGGTGGGACTTTTCCTCACCCGTCTCGCATTCGCTCGACTCCTTCGGAACCGGCCGCCCTCGCTCGAAGCAATGCCGCTCGGGTCGGCTTCAAGTCCCACAAAACATTAGAAATAAAAAAGTCGGGGAGGTGGGACTTGAACCCACGACCTCAACGTCCCGAACGTTGCGCTCTAGCCAAACTGAGCCACTCCCCGAAAATCAGACGGCAGTTAACAAATAACAACTGACAGAAAAAATATAGTACCACAAAAGGATTAAATTGACAATGCGGCTATGCCTGATATGCTTTAGCGCTTTTCACCAACATATCCATCTCTATATTAACCTTATCCCCGGTTGTTTTGCTTTTTAGAATGGTTTTTTCAAGCGTGTGAGGAATAATACCAACGCTAAATCCGCCTTTTTGAACCTCAGCTACCGTCAAACTAATACCATCAACAGCCACGGACCCGCGTGAAATAAGATATTTCAAAAACTCAGGCGCGATACCAATATGAAATGACACATTAGCCTGTGATACTTTTTTTAACCTGACAACACCTATACAATCAACGTGTCCTGTCACAAAATGGCCGCCCAGACGGTCTCCAACTTTTAATGCCCGCTCCAAATTAACTTTATCTTTCAACTTAAGCTGATTTAAAGTTGTATTCTGTAGAGTCTGCCGCATCACATCAAAAACTAAAACACCTTCCTTAATCTTAACAACGGTCAAACAAACGCCATTAACAGCAACGCTGTCACCGGTTTTAATCCCTTTAGAGATAAGGCCGGCTTCCACCTCAAGGTGAGCCATACCGCTTCTTCGAGCCACACACCTCACCTCGCTAACTTCTTCAATCAACCCTGTAAACATATTGGCACCTTTATCACTACAAATAGCACATGACATATCTGGCTTCTGATCTGTCATTTGAAATATTTCACATATCCCTCAATAAAAATATCATCCTCTATTTTTTTTATCTCAACATCCCTTAAAAAAGCTGCCCGGCATAGCTTTTCGGCACCTTCTCCGCCAACAGCAGGCAACGCGCGCCTACCACCGATAATCTTCGGCGCTATAAAAAATAGAGCCTTATCGGCCAATCTTTTATCCAAAAATGAACCAACCAACTCAGCCCCGCCTTCAACAAGGACATCTCTTATCTGTAAATCATTCAGTTTTTTTAAAAGCTCCTTAAGATCTACTCTCGTTTTATCCGCACACGTATAAAAAACCGCAGCACCGTTTTTTATTAACCGCTTTTCTTTCACTCTATCCTTCCGAACAGCAACAATAATAACTTTTGACCTTGTTTTAAATAAACGCGCGGTAAGAGGAATTCTTAAATCTGAATCTACAATAACTTTTGTAAAACGATGATTACGGCCGACAGGTTCCAAGCGCGGGTCATCTCTCAGGACGGTATTAATCCCAACCACGATAGCGTCATAATAACGCCTCAAATTATGCGCGTAAACACGAGACGAAGAAGACGTAATCCATTGAGATTCACCGGTTCTTGTGGCAATCTTCCCATCCAAAGATTCAGCTGTTTTCACCGTCACAAAAGGCTCACGCCTGGCCATAGCCTTAATAAAACCTTCATTAAGGCGCGCGATTTCATTTTGCAAAAAACCAACCTCTACGCTTATGCCATTTTTCCTTAAATAAGCAACCCCCTTGCCTTTGGTTAAAGGGTTCGGGTCTATCATGCCAGCGTAAACTTTTTTAATGCCGGCGGCAACAATCTCTTTCACACAAGGCCCTGTTGCCCCATAATGAGCGCACGGCTCAAACGTGCAAAATAAAACCGCTCCTTTAGCGTTTTGGCCGGCTTGACGCAACGCGAATATCTCAGCGTGGGGCCCGCCTGCTTTTTTATGAAATCCTTGGCCAACAATATGGCCATTTTTAACAACGATAGCACCCACCAAAGGATTAGGATATGTGCGGCCCTTCGCTTTAGCCGCAAGGTTTAAAGCCACGCGCATATAACAGTTCACGTCAACGCGCATTTTGCCTCTTTCAACTTTTCAACATAGGCGTAGGGAATTTTTATTTTTCCAAGACAGGACTCCTGACGAGCCGTACCATGACAATCAGAACCGCCTGTTAACAACAAGTTATACTCTCGCGCCAGACGGATATAACCGTCTATCTGAGATTCGCTGTAATCAGGATAAAAAACTTCCAGCCCCATAATGCCATCTTTAATAAATTCCGTAATTAAATTTTGGTCTTTGACGATATGCGGGTGGGCTAAAACAGGAATACCTTTAATACCACGAATAAGCGAAATAGCCTCTCGTGGAGACATCTTAAACTTGCCAACATAAGCACAACCCTTATCCCCAATATAATCATAGAACGCTTGAGGAATAGAGCTAACAGCACCCTTCTGGCACATAGCACGCGCCACATGCATGCGCCCGACACTGCCCTTACCGGCCAAAGAAAAAACTTCTTCAGGAGCAAGCTCGACACCCTGCTGTTTTAATTTAGCACAGATGTCATATATACGCTGAACCCTCACCTGCCGCATAGACTCTAACGTTTCTAAAAAATTTTTATCCTCATAATCAATCAAATATCCGAGGACATGTATCTCCTGATCACCATGTTCCGCGCTCAATTCAACACCAGAAATAACTTCTAAGCGGCCGGCAGCAAATACTGCAGCCGCATCAAAAGCCTCAACAGTATCATGGTCAGTAATAGATATACAGGACAAACCAACACGGCAAGCTTCATCGACAACCTGCTCGCAGGAAAAAGTCCCATCAGAAAAATCTGTATGAATATGAAGATCCGCGAATTCCATTAAAATAATAATTAGGCTTTTCTAGTTTTATTGATCTTATCCAGAACGCCGTTAACAAACTTGCCAGAGTCCAGATCGCCATATTTTTTCGCCAGGTCAACCGCTTCATTTATAGCGACTTTTGGAGGGATATCTTTTCTATAAAGCAGCTCGAAACTGGCCAAACGTAAAATGTTTCTATCCACGGTCGCCATACGATCTAACTCCCAATTTGTCGCATAGCTGGATATCGCTTCATCAAGTAAAGCAATTTTATCAGCAATATTATTAACCAAATCTATAGAAAATTTTTTCACAACAGTATCTTCATTCATATAGTTATCCATATTAAAAAAAGGATCTATCAGATCCTTCGGGCTTACCTGTGTCAAATCAGCCTGATAAAGAATCTGCAACGCCAGCTCTCTTCCTCTTGTACGCTTTCTCATAACACTCCCTAACTCATCTTGTAAATCTTGTATTTTTCAATACAATATCACTATTGGCTATGACATACTTTCAAATAAATTCACCATCTCAATAGCGTTTAAAGCGGCATCTTTGCCTTTATTGCCGCTTTTTAAACCAGCCCGCTCCATCGCCTGTTCCATCGTATCAGCTGTAATAACACCAAAAATAACAGGAATCCCTGTCTGCATAGATACCTGGGCTATCCCCTTAGCCGCCTCGTTAGCAATAAAATCAAAATGCGGTGTCTCGCCCCTGATCACTGCACCTAAACAAATAATAGCATCAAACCTTTTCTCTTTGGATAAACGAGATGCTGTTAAAGGTATCTCGTAAGCTCCCGGCACCCAAAAAAGTTCAACTTCACCATCTTTTGCGCCATGTCTCCTGAGCGTATCACAACATCCCTCTAAAAGTGATTTTGTGACCAGGTCATTAAAACGTGAAATAATAACCGCGAAACGCTTATTTTTAATAATCATGCCACCTTCATGTGTTTTGTACATTTGAATCCTCCGTTTATTCAGGGGTCAGGGTTCTGGGTACAGGGTACGGTAAAACCAAAAAGCTTTTTAGTTCTTCTGAACCCCATACCCTGAAAAATCAACTCTATTTTTTACTCTCCCAATAAATGCCCCAACTTTTCCTTCTTTGTCCGCAAATAGCGGGCATTCATATCGTTTTTCTTTATCTCAAGGGGGATCCTCTCAACAACTTGCAGCCCATACCCCTCTAATCCGACGATCTTGCGTGGGTTATTAGTTAAAAGCCTAATTTTTTTTATTCCTAAATCAACTAAAATTTGAGCACCAATACCATAATCTCTCAAATCTGCCGCAAAACCTAATGCTTCATTGGCTTCTACCGTATCCATGCCTTCATCCTGCAAAGCATAGGCTTTTAACTTATTGGCGAGCCCAATACCACGGCCCTCCTGCTCCATATATAAGAGAACACCCCGGCCATGGCGGCCTATCAACTCCATGGCACGGCGTAACTGCAATCCACAATCACAACGCAAAGATCCAAAAACATCCCCTGTCAGACATTGCGAATGAACACGAACCAAAATTGATTCCTCAACAGTACCAGCCGATTCAATCCCGACGCTTAGAGCGATGTGTTCCGTTTTATCCAAAACAGATTTATACAATGTCATCTCAAATACACCAAAATCCGTCGGGATTTTTGTCCGTATCACACGAGATATCAATATCTCTTTTTTACGCCTGTATTTGATCAAACTCTGGATAGAACAAATCTTAAGCGCGTTTTGCTTGGCAAAATTTATCAATTGCGGCAAACGGCTCATGGAACCATCTTCATTCATAATTTCACAAATAACACCTGCCGGATATAATCCGGAAAGCTTGGCTAAATCAACGCACGCCTCTGTATGGCCAGCCCGCACCAAAACGCCCCCCCCATGCGAACGCAAAGGGAACAAATGCCCCGGACGAATAAAATCTTCAGGGCGGGCATCAGAATCAATAAGCCTCTTAATCGTCTTAGCGCGATCATAAGCGGATATACCCGTTGTTATTCCTTCCCTTGCATCCACAGACATCATCCAAGCGGTTGAATAAGGGTCTTTTTGAGTATGGCTTCTAAGCACATCCGGCTGCTGCATTGAAAAAATTTCCAAATTATCCAATCTGGATGCTTCCATAGGCACACAAATCAGGCCCCTGCCGTACTTTGCCATAAAATTAATATTTTCAGGTGTCGCGAAATCAGCAGCAACAACAAGATCTCCTTCATTTTCACGATCTTCATCATCAACCACAATGACAATTTTTCCAGACTTAAGGTCGCTTAAAATCTCTTCAATAGAATTAAACATGATTTTTACCCTCTTTTTAAGCCATAAAAACAAAAAATCCCGAAGAATAAACTTCGGGATTATAGCATCAAAAAAAACAACCTTTTGACCTTCTCCCATCTAGGCTTTCCCTTTTTAAAGGGCCGCGTTTTTTCAGCGGACTATTGGCTCAAGCATCACACTTGATCTGTCCGCAAGATCATTACTTACGGACTCGCAGGCTTAACCATAAAAACGTGGTTTCACTGCCAGCTGGGATTTTCACCCAAGCCCATTTTATTCCAAACGGGCATCCCGAAGATCGTCTGATTAATATACTGAACAATTAAAAATTTGTCAAGAAGAATAATAAGCGCTATAATAACATTAGAGTAGCTTTGCCACATTAAAAAAATTTAATAAAATGCAAAATATACTAGCTAAAACTCTTACCAACAGAAAACTAACAATCGCCGTTGCAGAGTCATGCACAGGAGGCCTGATCTCAAGCTACCTGACTGACATTCCCGGCAGTTCAAAATATTTCATGCTTGGGATTATCGCCTATTCTAACGGCATAAAAATAAAACTTTTGAAGGTTTTAGAAGAAACGATCTTAAAACATGGGGCCGTTTCCAAAGAAACGGCTCTTGAAATGGCTAATAACATCCGGCATCTGGCAAAAACAAATATCGGGCTAGGTATAACAGGCATCGCTGGCCCTGGCGGAAGCGAACACCTAAAACCTGTCGGCACAATTTTTATTTCTGTCGCCATAGGGCACCGGGTCTATTTCAAAAAGTTTATGTTAAAGGGGGGGCGTTTAAAAATAAGAAAAATAGCTGCAAAAACTGCTTTAAAATTTTTATACGAATGCCTGCGTTAGACACAAAAAGATTATTTATCGCCATAGAAATCCCAAAAAATATTAAAAATGCCCTTGAAGCTATTGAAAACTCCTTAAAAGAAACCTCCTGTGACGCCCGCTGGGCCAACCCTGACAACATTCATCTAACCTTAAAATTCCTGGGCACAGTTGAAATAAAAAATATTGGCCCCATCGCCCAAGCAATGATATCCGCTCTAAACCCTTTTAAAACCATGCTGGTTACTCTAAACAAACTGGATGGATTCCCTTCATTAAACTCTGCTCGTATTTTATGGATCGGAATAAATGACCAAAACAAAAAAATTGAAAAATTATTTTTGGCATTAGAAGATGCCATTTCTCCTTTTGGTTTCAAAGATGAAGGTAAAAAATTCCAGGCACATCTAACCCTGGCCCGGATACGGTCCGCGAAGAATAAGCTTAACCTAATAGAAAAAATTAAAGAAATCAATCAGAAACTAAAACCGCAGATATTTACAATAGACAGGATAACACTTTTTGAAAGCCGTTTAACACCTCATGGCCCTGTTTACTCCCGCCTTCAACAGGCCCATTTAAAACCTTAACGTTTAAAATAGAGTCCACTTGGGCTTAAAGCTCAGGGTTCCCTGCCTTGCCGGCAGGCAGGCACGGACGGATGCGCCATTCGGCCAAATCCCATCCCTGCCCTCAAAGGGCGCGGTTTTCTTTAAGCCGCGTGGCATAAAAAAACCACGGCTTTTAAACCGTGGCCCACAAATCTAAATGATGAATCTAACGCCTATTACTCCAGATAAGAAAGTAGTTCTGATTTTGAAGCTAAGACAAACTTTATATACATCCCGGATAAAAACCGCAAATCCGATTCGGCAATAAAATCTTCCGGATTAGCTGTTGCTACAACAAGCATATTATTCTCAATGTCTACGGGAAAAACACAATATTTTTTTAACGCGTCCAAAGGAACCTTGGAAACCGCGTGTGGATTAATCTCATAATTAGATAACTTCACATAAGGAATATTATACTGCTTTGACAAACCCTCAACAATATTGGCTTCCGAAACAAATCCCTTTTCAATAAGTATCTCCCCTAAAGATTTCATGGAGTTCCTCTGTTCGTCAATAGAAACACGAAGCTGCTCAAAAGTAATAAGGTTTCTATCAATCAGGATTTCTCCTAATCTGGAACCGTACTGCCGAGCCAAAGCTGCGTCAAGTTTCTCTTTCGTAGCATAGCCAAGCTCAACAATAATCTCGCCCAATAACTTCTGGCTCTGCTTCTGTGCCTGCAACACCTCTAAAAGCTGGCTTTCTGTCACAATGCCATTCTCAACCAACAACTCTCCCAACTTCTTTGGTACTTTCACCATTACGATCCTTTAATAATAAGCCTTCTAAGAAAAAACAGGCATTCAAAAAAACTATTCGCTCGTCAAAACCCTGTCAATTTCAGCTTGTGTTGTTAATCCCTGCTCTATCAGAGAAATCACAGATTTCGAAAAAGGAATCATGCCTTGAGTGACGGCCGCTACCTTCAGCTCATCAGAAGATACTTTTTTTAAAATAAGTTCCCTCATTATATCATTAATCTTTAAAATTTCAAATATTCCTATCCTCCTCTTATAACCAATATTGCTGCATTGAGCGCACCCTTTCCCTTTACATATCTTACAGACAAGCCGGACAAGCCGCTGAGAAACAACGCCTGTAAGAGCGGTCGCGATGAAAAAAGGCTCAACCCCCATATCCAGGAGCCTGACGATCGCATTAACGGAATCTTTGGCATGAAGGGTTGAAAAAACCATAGCGCCTGCCAATGTGGCCTGAAGCGCGGTACGTACCGTTTCAACATCCCTCATTTCGCCGACAGCTACAATATTCGGGTCCTGCCTCATGATAGCCCTTAAACCCGTCACAAACGTCATGCCAAACTCATGATCAACAGAGATCTGATTAACACCTTTCAGTTTTACTTCAACGGGATCTTCTATCGTGCAAAAATTCTTCTCACGCGTATAAATATGCTGCAGGACAGAATAAAGCGTTGTTGTTTTACCAACGCCCGTTGGGCCAGTAATAACTACAAAACCCTCCGGCTTATAAATCATAGCGTTTAATAAAACAAGAAAATCCGGCGTCATGCCTAAATCTGCCAAGTTCATACAGTATTTATTACGATCCATCAACCTCATAACAATTTTTTCTCCCATGATTGTAGGCATGGTAGCAACACGCACATCATATTCAACATTTTCAAACATAAAAGTAAAACGCCCATCTTGCTCATTACGCCTTTTGGTTGGGTCCATAACCGCCATAATTTTGATAGCATTAACAACAGAATTCAGATTCGTCTTATCTTCCTGAAGGCGATCCATATCTTTCAAAATACCATCAACCCTGTAGCGTACAACGAGCTGCGTTTTTTCGCCATCTACGGAAGGTTCCCAATGTATATCCGTGGCGCGCTCTTTTATCCCTCTTCGGATAAAATCATAAATCATATCCAAAGATTCCTGTCTCACCTCTGCTCTGCGCTCTGCCATATTCTTTTATCTCCTTTAAATGAGGCCATACTTTATGACAATCTAAAATATATTAATCTATTAGTTGTCATAAAGTATTGGGCCGAATTTACTCATAGCATATATTGAAAATCCAAAATAGGATTTTCAATATGGTTATGCTAGGAGCACGTCCCATTCCTTTAAATGAGACCATAGCCAGGTTTCTTTTCCTCTTTGCATATTCTAAATAAAACAACACTCTAAGGTCAAGTGTAATCTTTCTTAAAAATCAAAACCCCTTGACGCGAGATAACTGGTAAAAAAAATGCGCAAAATAAAATTGGTATAGATACCGCAAAGGATATCATCCAGCATAATGCCATAACTGCCTTTTAACCGCTCCAGGCGCCTAGCGGGAAAAGGTTTTATGATATCCAGGATTCTATATAATACGAAACCAACCAACAGAACAACCCAATCAATAGGTATCATAAAATAGACGATAAAGATGCCTGCCACTTCGTCTATAACTACCTCACGCGGATCTTTTTTACCGAATATCTTCTCAGCCTCGCCGCATGTAAAAAATCCAAGCGCACATATCAAAACGAATAAAAGAACAGTTACCCAGACATGATTGAAGGCCAGTAAAAAAAGCAGCAACCCGGCAAAACTCCCAACTGTGCCCGGGGCAAAAGGGAACTCTCCGGTATAAAAAAAAGTAGTAATGAGCTTAATAAACCTATTTTTTCTCATAAACTCTTCAACAGCTCCTTATTATGCCACACAAATGAAAATCCTGAATAAAGAGTAAATACAACCGCGATAGACATAAAAAATAAAATAATAACTCTATAGATATCTAAAAAACAGGTGGCCTCTCCAAGCATCAAAAAAAGAAGAAGAAAAAATATTGTAACCATCTGAAAAACTGTCTTATGTTTTCCTGCATTTTCAGCCGCGAGGACTACTCCGCGGCGCATTCCTAAAAACCTCATACCGGTAATCACAACCTCTCTGATCATAACAATAATCACCATCCAGGCAGGAATTAACCGCAATTCAACGCAACTCAAAAAAATACCCAGGACAAGAATTTTATCCGCCACGGGATCCATAATCTTGCCAAAATCAGAAATTTCATTTCTGCGGCGGGCAATCCAGCCATCTAGGAAATCAGTTAAACAAGCTAAAATGAACAAAATAAAAGCCGCGACTTTGGCAAAAAAATCCGGAATGAACAAAAACCATATCAATAAGAAAGCTATACCTATACGGGAAATAGTCAACTTGTTTGATATATTCATACAACCTCTCCCTTTAAATCATATTCATAGCTTCCGTTAACGCGTGCCTTGACAATACGGCCCGGACGTAAAAGCTTCTCTGCATGTAAAAAAACTCGGCCGTCTACTTCTGGCGCATCGGCGCGCGAACGGCCAACATAAGGGTAAAGGCGGTTTTTTTCCTGCTTCTCTTCGACAAGGACATCAATAACACTGCCATAATAAGACTTTAAAATAGACGAAGAAATCTCCCTTTGCGCAAACATCAAGGTATCATAGCGCTCTTTTTTCACTTTTTCAACCAGTTGATTCTTAAATTTGTAGGCCTTAGTCCCCTCTTCACGTGAATAAGCAAAAACACCGAGCTTCTCAAACCTGGCAACCTTAATAAAATCCAGAAGTTCTAAAAATTCACTCTTTTTCTCTGAAGGAAAGCCAACAATGAAAGTCGTCCTTAACGTAACATCCCTGATTTTACTTCTGATATCGCTGATACGGCGCTCAATAAAATCCCTATTCACCCCGCGATTCATCAATTTAAGAACTCTATCATTGATATGCTGTAGAGGTAAATCAATATAAGGACAAACCCTCTTCTCAGATGCCATCAGATCTATTAAATCATCTGATACCCCAAGGGGATGAAGATATAAAATCCTCAACCATGGTATCCGGCTCACTTTTAATATCTTTTCCACCAAACGCGCCAGCCCTATACCGCGCTGTTCTACATCTTTAAAAGAAACGCGCCCTTTTTGGCAATCCATGCCAAAAAGAGTAGTGTCTTGCCCCACAATGTTAAGCTCAACGACGCCCCGGCCTTCTAAAAACTTCACTTCATCTAAAATGGCAGAAACACTTCTGCTTCTTAACGGCCCCTTTATAGAAGGAATAGCGCAAAAACTACAACAGTTCGCGCAACCTTCCGAAATCTTTAAATAAGCGAAATGACGCGGCGTCAATATGATTTCGCGGTCAAAAGAAGCTTTAAAATCTGCCACACCGGCGAATTCATCAATCTCTTTAAAATCTTTCTTTAACTCACGAAGGTATCGTTGCGGCAGGCATCCATAAACAAAAAGCTTCTTTATCTTTTTCTTATTTTTGAGTGCAAGACAATCAAAGATGGCCTGAATAGACTCCATTTTAGCATCGCGTGTAAAAGCACAGGTATTAATCACGATGATAGAAGCCATCTCAACCGGACAGACACGCGCGCCGCGGCGTTTCAAATCAACTAATATCTTTTCTGAATCAACAAGATTCCTTACGCACCCTAAACTTATAATGGCAACACATTCCCCTGTCAAATCTGAAACACTGCCCACTTTCATGCTCCGTTGATTTCTATAAGCCATACAAAACATCCCTCTGGCTCGTTGACAAACGGCCGACGGCATAACTATCCGTGCGACTCACGGCGCGCACACATCTGCGTCAATAAATTAAAAGGCAGGATTAAAACTACTGCTGAATAGAGAGCCCGTCTCGAGTGACAATAACATTCTTTAAAGTTTGGCCAGGCCGCCCAATCTTCTCTAAAAGCTTACCATTAAGCTCTAGCTCAATACCGCCGGCATTACCTAACCAAAGTTCAATTTTTTCTTTCGCTTGCCAACTTTCAGCCGCACCGCTAGACAAGACACTTTGATATGCAATTTTTCCATCAACTTTAACCTGAAGCCAACATTTTTGCTTAGCCCTAACAACCAAGACGATCTTCTCATGCTCTTTCTTTGAAGAAACAACTGCCTGCTTTGGAGCAGGTGCCTGCTTTTTTATAGGTGCCTTTTTATCCAAAGTGTCTACCGCGACAGCCATCTGCCTGGCAGATTTTCTTACTCTGGCCAGTTTTCTTATCCCAACGATACAAAAAAAACACAAGATAAAAATAAGGACATATTTAAAATTTATTTTCTTAAATAATTCGCCAGCTTTTTTTAAAGGCTCCGCCGGAAATTGCATAACATTGCTTATCTGCTGTTCCTCGGGGATTTTGAGTTTTTTCCCACCGGAAAAATCATCCAGTTTCTGTTCATTTTCAAAACGCCGGATTAGAGCATCCCTGTCCAAATTTAAATACTCCGCGTATAGCTTTAAAAAACTCTTCGAATAGACAGCGCCTAAAGACTTAAATTCATCAGCCTCAATCATCTTCAAGATGTTAACGTGAATTTTTGTATGTTTACTGACTTCTTCCAAGCTTATCTTTCTGGCTACGCGTGTTTCTTTTAAAACAATCCCGACAGTTTTCTCATTTTTATTTTCCGCCATTTTTACTCCATTCCCTTCTGTATCTTCTCCTTTAACCACAACTCCCTGTCAACAAGAATTTCCCTTGGTTTGGAACCCCGGTAAGGCCCGAGAAGCCCTTCATCCTGCATCATATCAATAAGCCTGGCGGCCCTGGTATAGCCTAAACGCAACCTGCGCTGCAAAATAGATACGGACGCCTGGCCCGATTCAATAATAAGCTTGGTAGCTGTATCATAAAGCTCATCTTTATCTCCACCACCACCCAACTGTATCTGATCCTGCTGCTGTACAATAGAATTATCATAATTAGGCTCTGCTTGCTTCCTTATAAAATCAAGGACATTCTCAATCTCTTTATCCTTAAGATAAGAACTTTGCGCGCGCAATGGCTTTGGCTGCCCAGGTTCTAAAAATAACAAATCCCCCCTGCCTAAAAGTTTTTCAGCACCATTCATATCCAAAACTGTCCTTGAATCAACTTTAGACGCGACTTTAAATGACATCCTGGCTGGAAAATTCGCTTTGATAACACCTGTGATGACATCAACACTGGGCCGCTGTGTAGCCAAAACCAAATGTATCCCCACTGCACGGGATAACTGAGCAAGCCTGGCAATCGCGCTCTCTATCTGGTCGCGCGCAACCATCATTAAATCAGCCAACTCATCAATAATAACAACGATATACGGCAACTTCTGTTTTTTTTGATTATAGGCGGTGATATTACGCACACCCTCTTTTGCCAAAAGCTGATAACGCTCATCCATTTCCGAAGTAACCCAAGAAAGTGCCGCAGCCACTTTTTTGTGATCCGTAACAACAGGAGTCAAAAGATGAGGCAGTTTATTATAAGGGGCCAACTCCACCATTTTCGGGTCAATCATTAAAAATTTTACATCTTGAGGCGACGCGTTAAAAAGAATAGAAAGAATAATACCGTTAACACAAACGGTCTTGCCCGATCCCGTTGTCCCCGCGATTAAAAGATGCGGCATCCCAGCTAAATCCGCGATAACAGGTTTGCCCGCCGTATCTTTACCGATGGCAAGCGTCAATTTTGACTTGGATTTCCTAAACTCATCGCAAGATAAGACTTCTCTGAGAAAAACCATTGTTGAATGCGTGTTTGGGATTTCAACACCAACCCTGTTTTTTCCTGGAATAGGAGCCACGATGCGCACCGAAGACGCCTTCATAGTCAAGGCGATGTCATCCGAAAGGCTGACGATTCTTCCAACCTTAACACCAGGAGCCGGTTCAAGTTCATACCTGGTAATTACCGGCCCACGTTCAATATCAGCAACGCGCACGCTAATTCCAAAATCGGTTAAAGTCTCCTCTAAAATGCGCGCGCTTTCGGCTAAATCATCTTTAATCTGCCGCATGGAAACAGGCGGTGGCAACTCTAACAGGTCTAAATGAGGCAAAATATAATTTTCATCAGATATCTCGTGTACAGACGAGACATGCGCTTTTAGCTGGTTTTCCTCTTTGGGCTTAGCCACCTTTATATTGACAGAATCAGCTTCATACGACTTAATAATCGACTCCTTTTTCTTTTCCTCAAATGATTCAATCTTTTCCTCCAGAGACGGCGAAGATTTTTTTCCTTTGAAAATATTCCCAATGACAGGCATTTTCGGCGTTTTTTGTTTTTTCTCTTGCGCCAACAAACGGCCGGATTTGAAATGGCCGGCTTTTTCTTTAAGAATTTCAAAAAATCGGGTTACAAAAGGAAAAACTAAAATTTCACCCAAAAGGGGCAAAGCTAAAATCGCCAACATAAATAGAATTATATACGCCCCTGTCCTCCCAAGATAATTAATCAGAAAATCTGAAAAAACTAATCCGACGATACCGCCTCGGGCGAATCGTACCGTTGATTCAAGAATTAACACCATCGCCAAAAAAGAACTAAGAGCCACCGTTAAAATCAAAAAACCTAATATCTTGACAATATTGGTCCGAATCTCTTCATGGCGAATAAACTTTAGCCCCCATAAGAATAGAAAAATTGGCGCCAAATAAGACGCCCATCCAAAAAGAAAAAAGAATACTCCGGAAAGAAAAGAACCGAATAAGTTGATAAGATTTTTTGGAGGAAAATAAGGATGAGATGTATAAAAAGATAAATCAGACGGATGATAAGAAATAAAACTCAAAAAAACAAGCGTGGTAACCGCGAAAACGAAAATACCGAAAATTTCATATAAATATTCCTTCTTCATAGAAAATTTTGGAGTGGCCTATTAGAAACACTATCTTAACACCCCTTATGCCAAGAAAGAATACATCTAGTGCCCCTTAAAAGAACACTCCTCTTATGACTTTTTATCAGCCTGTTTTTTACTAAGATTGATTCGCCCCAACTCATCAATGCCGATAACCTTTACCATGATCTCGTCACCGACCTTAACGACCTCTTCAACATTTTTTACATATTTATCGGATAGTTCGGAGACATGGCACAAACCTTCTTTGTTTGGTAAAATCTCACAGAAGGCTCCAAAATTCATAATACGCTTAACTTTACCTTTATAAATTCTACCTATTTCCGCGTCCTCCGTCAACCCTTTAATCATATCAATGGCCCGGGCGGAAGCTTCACTATCACTAGAAGACACCAAAACACTCCCATCATCTTCAACATCAATCGCGACCCCGGTAAGCTCAATAATTTTGCGGATATTTTTTCCACCTGGGCCTATCAAATCTCCTATGCGCTCCTGATTAATTTTTAGTTTAATAATACGGGGCGCGAATGCAGAAAGTTCATGTTTTGGAGCCTTAATAACTTCGTCCATCTTGCCAAGAACATGCAGCCGCCCTTTCAAAGCCCTTTCTAAAACTTCAGCAATAAAACCCAAAGCGATACCATCAATTTTTAAATCCAGCTGAATAGCTGTGATTCCGTCTTTTGTACCAGCTACTTTAAAATCCATATCGCCACAATGGTCTTCTAATCCGGCGATATCAGAAAGGATAACGTGCTTCAAACCCTCCTGAATCAACCCAAGCGCGACGCCAGCCACAGGCCGCTTAATAGGGACACCCGCGTCCATAAGCGACAACGTTGAAGCGCAAACCGTCGCCATACTGGAAGAACCATTTGACTCTAAAATTTCCGACACAACGCGTACTGTATAAGGGAACTCATCTGAACCAGGCATAACGGCCTTTAAAGCCTTTTCAGCTAAAGCACCATGCCCTATCTCCCTGCGGCCAGGCCCACGGACAGGCTTAACTTCACCAACGCTAAACGGCGGAAAATTATAATGCAACATAAACTTTTTGTATGTCTTCCCCTCGAGAGCTTCAACCATCTGTTCATCCACGCGTGTACCCAATGTTGTTATCCCCAAGCTTTGCGTCTGGCCTCGCGTAAAAAGCGCTGACCCGTGCGTCCTTGGAAGAATACCTATCTCGCAGGTAATCTGCCTTATCTCATCAAGAGCTCTGCCATCCACCCTTTTGCCTTCTTCTAAAATCAACCTTCTAATCTCCTGCTGTTCTATCTTTTCTAAAACTTCCTTAATCTCTAAATCGCAATAATCCTCTTCACCTAAAAGCTTATCACACGCTTCCTTATATAATATCTGGAAAGCTTCCTGACGCATCTCTTTTTGGGTAATCTTGCAAATATCCTTAATCTTGCCTAAATATAACGACTTTAGATTGTTCAAAAGCATCTCATCAATAGCTTCTGCTTTATAAGACATTTTGACAGGTTTTATCTTCGCCGTGAGATCTTTCTGGATGTTAATAGCTGCCTTTAAATGCTCTTGGCCATATTTAAGAGCTTCTAAAACCACAGCCTCTTCAACCTCTAAAGCGCCGCCTTCAATCATGACCACTTTTTCTTGTGTGCCAACTACAACAATATCAAGATCGCTGGTTTCGCGCTGAGCGTATGTCGGGTTTAAAATAAACTCCCCATTAAGCCTGCCTACCCGGCAAGCACCAATAGGGCCGTTAAAAGGAGCAACAGAAATAGATAAAGCGGCTGAAGCGCCAATGACCGCGAGAATATCAGGGTCATTTTCAGCATCGCTGGAAAGAACCATCGCCGTAACCTGAACGTCATTCCTGAAATCTTTAGGGAACAAAGGGCGAATGGGCCTATCAATTAAACGAGAGATCAAAATTTCACTTTCAGAAGGCCTTCCTTCTCTTTTAAAAAAACCACCTGGAATCTTACCAGCCGCATAAGTTTTTTCTTTATACTCAACCATCAAAGGAAAAAAATCAATCCCTTCCTTTATCTCTTTGGAAACACATATTGTAACCAAAATAACCGTCTGGCCCATCTGGACCGTAACAGCCGCATCAGCCTGTTTGGCCATTTTGCCTGTTTCTAAAATTAATTCACTGTTTCCAAAGGAAACTTTAATTCTCTCAATAGACATACTTTTCCTCTTCTCTTCTTATTATTATTTACGCAACCCTAATTTCGAAAGGATTTCTTCGTATTTATTCGTATCCGCCTTCTTAAGATAAACAAGCAGGCGACGACGCGTGCTGACCATTTTCAACAGCCCATGGCGGGAATGATGGTCCTTCTTGTGCTGTTCAAAATGCTTAGCTAACTGATTAATTCTTTCAGTCAGAAGAGCGATCTGCACAAAACACGATCCCGTATCTTTCGCGTGTATTTTATAATTCTCTATAACTTCTTTCTTTTTACCAAGTTCTAACACCAAGGTGACACCTCCTAAAATACGAATCACATATTTTTCAACAAAACTCAAGACACTATTTTATTTTCGTCAATTATAGTGCAATAGTATACCTTTTGAAGCAATTATAGTCAAGAAGTATTTGCCGCCAGCTTGTGCGCAGGTGATACGCAACGCACTAGCAACAATACTAAGGCGAACACTCAAGCAGAAAACTCCATACACCGGCATTATAGGCACAGCGGTTAAAGATAACCGTTCAAACCCATCCTAATCCTCAGATACGCCAATCTCGCCCTGAAGGCACTCAAGGAAACGTTCCAGCTCTTTAGACGTCTTATCCGTAATAAAATTACCATGCATCAGCTCTTTTTGGAGCGTTTTTGCCATAGAATACAAGCGCTTAAGCGCCCTCAATCTGCGTTCCTGCCTGGCTTTTTGAGGATCCTCCTCTTCGCGCATGGAACGCAGCCTTAAACCCATCTGCTTTTTAATCTCCTTGCCCTCTTTACCATTTTCAAAGACATCCTTTTTAAAATCTTGATAGTCATCTTCTGTCAAAGCCTTATTATTAGCGGCTAACCGCAGTACATTAACCGCGTCAACCGTAGGGATGGTTTTCGGGTCTATAGGCTCCTGCGCCTGCACAGTCTTTAAAAACTGCGGCTCATGCTTTTCTAGAAAATAATAAGAGTGCAGCAACTTGGACGCCGTCTGCTTCTGAAGGCCGAGTTCCGTTTTACAATACGCCTCAAAAGTCAAATAACCCCACTCCTTAAACATTTTGTCTTTATAAACCGTATAAATAATCTGCCCCAGGCCGATCCAGGACGATTTAAAATTTTTTACCGCTTCCAAAACATTATAGCGCAATGACCCCGGTTCAACCGTCTCCATCTTGCGTTCAATATTTCTTAAAGTTTTACTTTTTATCGCCTCTATATTCATCTTAAACCCCGTTTGTTTGCATATATTAATTCAAGCCTTTTAAATCACCCATAACAAAAAGGCCGTTTTTTTGAATAAGTTTCCCGTCAAAATAGATTTCACCGTCATCCTTTAATATCTTCACCAAATCCCAATGCACGCTGGAACGGTTGCCGTTATCAGCGTCTTTGTAAGCCTGGCCCGGCGTCAAATGAAACGACCCTGTAATCTTCTCATCAAAAAGAATATTCTTGATAGGCTGTTTAATATTTTTATTCAACCCCAGCGCGAACTCCCCAATATACCTGGCACCCTTATCCGTATCCAGTATTTTATTTAAATCGCTGTTTGAACCAACCTTGGCGCTCGCCTCAATAATCCGCCCTTTACTGAATTTAAACCGGACACCATTAAACTCTTTGCCATGATAGAAAGAAGGCGTGTTGTATGTGATATACCCTTCAATAGAATCCTTAACAGGTGACGTGAACACTTCGCCATCCGGCATATTTCGCAACCCTTCGCTTTTAACCGCCCCAATTCCCTTGATAGAAAAATTCAAATCCGTATCAGAAGATACGATGCGAACCAAAGATGTGCGCTGAAACAATTTCCATAAATGATCAATTTTTTTTGAAAAAGAAACCCAGTCAATGTTACAAGCCTTGAAATAAAAATCCTCAAACTCTTCCAAGCTCATCTTCGCGTCTTGCGCCAACCCAATGCTCGGGAAACGCGTAATCACCCAGCGCGTATGATTTACCCGCTGATTGATGATAGGCCGTAAAATTTTTTCACGTTCCACCACTTTTGGCAAAAATACATTGGCAAACTGCTGTGTATTTTCTATCGCGTTGATACCGATATAAACGCTCGCTTTCTTCATCGCCTCCAGACGGTGCTTTGGAAAATATGTCAACTGGTTCCCTTGCGCCAGCGCGTAAAAACTTTTTGCCAAATCTTCAGATGAAAAATTATACTCAACCGCGGCTGCGCCATTTTTTAAACACAACTCATAAATATTTTTCACCAGCGGCATCGCCCTCATGCCGCTAAAATCAATCACCACCACATCGCCCTTCTTCACCTGTGTTGAATAATTCACCAAAATACCCGCAAGCTTTTCAATCCGTGGATCGTTCATATGATCTCCTCTATGTCATTTTACATATTTCAAGGGCGGTTCGCGAACTACCCTTGCACGTAATATTCATCCTTTTCCCAATTAAAGGCATTATTTGCGATATATTCACGAACGCGGGCGAAGCCGGATTCACAACGGATAACGTGTTCATAATAGTTACGTTGCCAAAGACGCATACCGGGCGCATTACGAATCACATTGGTTTGTTTTGTTGAAACCGTTTTAAACGCCCCAATCAATTGTCCCAATGGTTTACGCGACGTAGGGGCGCCTAACGCAGGGGCGCCTAGCGTAGGGGCGCCTGACGTAGGGGCGCCTCGCGAGGCGCCCTGAACAATGGCAACACCATCACCCAAAAATATAATACCATGCATATGATTGGGCATAATGACAAATTCGTCCAAATTGACGTAATCGTATTGATTGGCCAACCATAACCACGAATCATGAATAATACATCCAATTTCGTTTAATATCATTTTACCGTTTTTAATATATCCAAATACGTTATGCTTCAGGGCGGTTCGCGAACCGCCCCTACAGATATCCACGCACATCGTTACAAAATATGCGCCCTGTTGCGCGTAATCATAACTTTTTAAACGTATCGATTTGCGATTGCCAGACATATCAGAAACTATCTCAATTATTCTTATTTATCAAATTTACAACCAGCGTAACGATAACGTCGCGCTCGCTGGGTTTACTTTCAGCAATCATCAACGTCAAAGCGACTAAGGCATTGTCGGCAATGCGCTTTGAACCGTCTTCTTTATACAAAATGCCGTTTCTTTCTAAAAACCATAAAAAAATTGAAGCCGCGATCCGCTTGTTGCCATCAACAAACGAATGGTTTTTAACGATAAAATAAAGAAGGTTTGCCGCCTTCTCTTCAACGCTTGGATATAAATCCTTCCCGCCAAACGTCTGATAAATTGAAGATGTGGAACTCTTAAAAGATTGATCCTTTTCAACCCCAAAAAGATCCGAACCGCCAAATTTTTTCTTAAGCTCCTTCACAGCTTCCATGGCAGACTCATAACTTAAAACAAACCTTTCTTCTTTTGAAGTCCGGCTTATCTTAAGCCGCTTGTAATCATAGTCATCCAAAAGTCCCAGCGCGTAATTATAATCGCTGATAACTTCAAGCAACCCCATAACCTCTTTATATTCAAGTTGTTTACGGTCTTTCATGCTTGCGATAAGCTTGACCGCCTTCTGCAAGGCCTGAAATTTTGAAGCCTCCTCTTTTAAGCGCTGTTCATTTAATGTATAACCATCAATTAAATGCCGCTTGAGAATATTAGTCGCCCAGATACGAAACTGCGTAGCGTAGGAAGAATTAACCCGGTAACCAACCGAAATTATTACATCAAGGTTATAGAATTTTACTGGTTTATCTGAAAAAGCAATGTGCAAAAATTGCACATTGCTTTTTTCGTCTAACTCGTTGGAGCGAAAGATATTACCCAGATGCTTGGTAATAACACTCCGTTCTGTTTTAAAAAGTTTTGCTATTTGTTCCTGCGGAAGCCAAACCGTTTCCTGTTCCAGTTTAACCTCAAGCTGGATTTTTCTGTCTTTGGTCTTGTAAATAACGATTTCGCCTTTTGGCAACGCTTCAATAATCTTATTTTTCATATTAGTAACCCCTTCAAAGTGAGTGGATAGGGACCGACCGACACTCCTTGTAACATCATAAACCCCAAAATGTTATAATTTCTTGTTTTATTTCCAATTACAGGGCGGTTGGCGAACCGCCCCTACAGATATCCACGCACATCGTTACAAAATATGCGCCCTGTTGCGTATAATCATAACTTTTTAAACGTATCGATCTACGGTTTCCAAACACAACAATTCTTTTTCAATGCCTACCCTGCGATTTCCGGCTTTTTCTTCATGGACAGGCTTATCCTCTTTAATTCGAGATCAAAACTCAAAACAGTCACTTTGACAACATCGCCGACTTTTACAAAATCCGCAGGATTTTTAACGAAAGTGTCAGCAATTTGGGAAATATGCACCAGGCCATCCTGATGAACGCCAATATCCACAAATGCCCCGAAATTAGCGACATTCGTGACTGTCCCCTCTAATTTCATGCCGGGCTTTAAATCTTTTATCTCTTTAATATCCTCATGAAAACGCGCGTATTTAAACTTTTCCCTCGGGTCACGGGTTGGTTTTTTAAGCTCCTTAATAATATCATTGAGTGTCAATGTGCCGGCCTTATCATCCACATAATCTGATATCTTAACCCTGTTTAATAAATCGGGCTGCCTGATAATGCCCGGCAAAGAAACATTTAAATCCTTGCACATCTTCTCAACAATCGCGTAACTCTCGGGATGAATCGCGGTATTATCCAATGGGTTATCGCCATCGGCTATACGCAGAAAACCCGCCGCCTGTTCAAACGCCTTCTCTCCAAAATTAGAAACTTCCAAAAGTTCACGGCGGGACTTAAAGGAACCGCGCGCGTTACGGTGAAGGACAAGCTCGCGGGCCACCCTGCTGTTAATGCCTGAAACGAAAGAAAGCAGTTCTCTTGAAGCCAGGTTCAAATCAACGCCTACATAATTCACACAGCTCTCCACCACCTCATCAAGTTTTTTCTTCAGTTTCTTTTGATCAACATCGTGCTGATATTGCCCAACACCGATGGATTTAGGGTCAATCTTAACCAGTTCCGCCAGAGGGTCCTGCAGACGACGGGCAATACTAATAGACCCGCGCACGGTTACGTCCTGATCGGGAAATTCCAAAGCGGCCACAGGGCTCGCCGAATAAATAGAAGCCCCGGCCTCATTAACAATCACCTTAAGAGGCAGCGGCTCTATTTTACCTTTTAGATCTTCAGTCACCTTATTGACAAAAGCGTCAGTTTCGCGCGAAGCCGTACCATTACCGATAGCTATCAGTTCTATTTTGTGTTCAACGCACATTTTAACGATGATAGCCGCCGCGCCCCTTTCATCATTTTGCGGCGGATTTGGATAAATGGCCTTATATTCAAGAAATTTGCCCGTATGATCCAAAGCCACAACCTTACACCCCGTCACAAAACCAGGGTCAACGCCTAAAACCGGACGCATACCGGCTGGTGAAGCCAACAATAACTGGCGCAGATTTGTTTCAAATGTCTTAATGGCCACATCATCCGCTTTTTCCTTACACATCACCCTCACATCCGCCGTCAAAGAAACCTTCATCAACCTCTGATAAGTATCTTCAATCATTGTTTTTAAAAAATCACGTACAGTTCCGGGGCCGGTATGAATCTCAGCCTGCTCTAAAAAACGAAAGATAGGGGCCGTATCAACCACAAGCTGCATGGCCAACACTTCTTCATTCTCGCCGCGTAGTATTGCCAACAGATTATGCGAAGGGATATCTTTGACCTTCGCTTCGTATTTATAATACATCTCAAACTTTGTTTTTTTGCCGGCATAATCAACTCTTGGGCGTGATTGAAAAACACCATTTTCAAAAAAGTATTTACGGACAAAATCACGATTGGAAGCTTTTTCACTCACATCTTCAGCCAAGATATCAGATGCCCCCTGCAAAGCCTCATTGGCGTCAAAAACAGATTTTTCCATACACACGTATTTCTTGGCAAGTTCCAAAAGATTACATTGCGGATCCGTTAATGCTTTGATCTCATCGGCTAAACCCTGCAGGCCTTTTTCACGGGCCGTTGTGGCCCGCGTGCGCCTTTTAGGCTTAAAAGGAAGGTATAAATCTTCCAGCTCAACATTGGAAAGGCAGTTCTCTATCCTGCTTTGGAATTCGGGGGTAAGTTTGCCCTGTTCGGCAACCGACTTTAAGACCGTTTCCTTGCGTTCCTCAAGATGCACAAGATAACTAAACCTGTCGCAGAAATCCCTGAGTTTAACTTCATCAAGATTGCCGGTCATATCCTTACGGTAACGCGCCATAAAAGGGACAGTCGCCTTTTCATGGACCATCTGTAAGATATTTCTGGTATTTTGAGCGGATAAATTAAACTCTTGCTGTAAAACCTTTGGTATATCTATCATGGAACTCTAAACCTTTAACTTCTTTTAATCACCGTGATATTCGGATCAAACTGATTAGTTGTATGCTGCTTAACAATATAAATTGTCCCGTCATCCGACTGAAGATATAGATACAAGCCCGAAACCGCTATTAATTTTCCGTAACTTGCCGGGATAGCCCCCTCCATTTCCGTCGCTGTAAAAGTGGTACTCCTTGAGCTAAACTGAGCCAATAAATCAGAAGCAAAAATAAAAGAAGCAAACACAAAACCCACCAAACAGCCAAAAAACATGTAGAGCATTTTTTTTAAAACCATAAAAACCCCCTTTTAGATGTAAGCCGAATTCCCGCCAGAGGCGGGCCAGCTTTTGGCTGATACTCTTCCTGTTATTTTATTTCAAAAATCAAAATAAGATTCTTGAAATATGCAAAGCCCAATATGTTCTCTATCTCTATATTTCTTCTGAAAGCCCGTCCTTTCCCCGAAACTCTTTCTTAACCTTCCTCTTCCTTTTCCACTCCAAAACTCTTTCTTTAACGCCATGGGGCTGGCGCGTTGGAATCCGCGGCTTTTGGCGGCGGTTCTTGGCAATAAGTTTTTTCTTAAGGCGGTCTAAAGCTAACACCTTATTTCTCGCCTGAGACCTCTCCTCCTGCCCAACAGCGCTTAAGCCTGAAAGGACATGCGTCACCCGGACAGCCATATTCCTTTTATTTTTATGCTGCCCGCCCGGCCCACCGCTTTTATAATACTCTATCTTAACATCTTTCAAGCGCATGAAACTCCTAAAAAACAAGTATTTTAGTGCAACCCTCCGTAGCCTTGGCAAAAGAGGATGACCATAACTTATACCTTAATGTTTTTAACGTCAACCGAAATTCTAACTTTCCCTTGACAAATTCTGCCGTTTCAGTATAATTTGAGCCTGTAATAAAAACACCAACAAGAGGGCATTATGGCAAAAGTTTGTATAGTATGCAAAAAAATTAAACGAGCTGGCGGACATACAGCCAGGCGCGGTATGGCCAGGGCCAAAGGCGGCGCAGGCCGCAAGATTACCGGCCGTTCCAAGCGCTTATTTAAACCAAACGTGCAAAAGATACGCATTCGCCAGGCCAATGGCCAAGTTTTAAGTGCTTATGTGTGCGCGAAATGTATCAAAGCCGGCAAGATAAAAAAAGCGTAATCTTCATAAAATAATAAAAAAACCGCTTACATTCAAAAGTAAGTGGTTTTTTTATTATCTAACAGGCGCGTTTAATATCTTTTATCTCCAGCTGAATAGCATTCTGGGGATTCCATTCATCCCAAGCAAGGCAATAAGCTAAATCTATTTTTTCAGCATCATTGACAAGAGAAAAAGAATCCCCCATCCCAAAACCAATAGCCTCAAAAGTCAGCTCTCCATCGCTCACCCAAAACTTCAGAGAATTCCGGCCAACCAAAAAAGGCTTGGACTTAATCAAAAGATCTCTTGAAACAAAAACAGGCCGGCTATTACCTTCCCCAAAAGGGCTTAAACGATCAATAGAGTTTAAAAGCTCCTCATCAACAAGCCCAAAGGGAATTTGCGCATCAATATCCAAAACAGGGACAAAAGGGTTGTTTTCAAAATTCAAACGAGCGATCTCATTTATGCGGCTTTTAAAACTTTTTAAATGCTTTCGCTCTAAAGAAAGCCCGGCGGCATATTTATGGCCGCCATACTCTTTCAAAAACCCGCAACAGGCTGAAAGCGCGTCATAAATATGAAAATTTTCAACTGACCGTGCGGAACCGCGCGCCACATCGCCTGAAAATGAAAGTATAATAGCAGGCCTTGAAAAACGATCTGAAACCTTTGCCGCGACAATGCCTAAAACACCAGGATGCCAATCCTCGCCAGCCAAAATAATAATAAAATCTTCTTTAAAATTCACTTCCTTCTCAACTAAATCTAAAACCTGATTAAAAACCCCCTCCTCTATTTTTTGCCTGGCTCTGTTCTGTTCATTGAGAGCCCTCGCCAATGTATCCGCTTCTCTAAGCTCGCGCGTCAATAAAAGATCCAAAGACACACACGCCGAATCAACCCTGCCGCTGGCATTAAGCCGAGGCGCTAACATAAATCCAATAGAACGCGTTGAAAGTTTTTTCTTGATACCGGCGGCATCAATCAAAGAACGCAATCCCGGACGGCGCGTCTTGTTAAGAAGTACCAAACCATGCTCCACAAAAATTCTATTCTCTCCAGTCAAAGGCGCGACATCAGCCACCGTGCCTAAAGCGACAAAATCGAGATATTCATTCACCGGCCTATTCTCAAAAGCCGCGATAAGTTTAAACACCAGCCCCGCACTGACTAAATCTTTAAAGGGATAGTTACAGGTTTTTTTCTTAGGGTCGAGAATAGCGAAAGCTTCAGGCAGCGGGCCCTCCGGAGGCTCATGGTGGTCAATAATAATACAATCAATATTAAGCTCTTTTAAAGCCGCGGTTTCTTTTAGAGCTGTAATACCACAATCCAAAGCGATAAAAAGCGTTGCCCCAAACTTTTGCGCGGCCTCGACCGCGTTAGCATTTAAACCATAACCATCCTTAACGCGGTGAGGCACATAATGCTCAATATCCAAACCGAATGTCTTTAAATGTGATTCTAAAATAGCGCATGATGTAACACCATCCACGTCAAAATCCGTAGCGATAAACACGCGTTCTTTATCCGCGACCGCCTTCTTGAGGCGCTCAACAGCCCTATCCATCCCTTCCATGAGAAAGGGATCCAGCTGGCTATCGATGTCTTTACCGAGGAAATCTTTTGCACAAACAACATCACAAACGCCGCGATTGAGCAAGAGCTGGGCGAATAATCCGCTTGTTTGGAGCTCATCAGCCAAAAAGTTTTTTAACTCTATAGACGGTTCTTTCAGTTTCCAGACTTTTGACATAATAAAACCCTCTCTTTCAGCTCTAACCTGAAGGCTGTCTTCTTTAATAGAATATTTATCAACCGAAACTGGCCAAGAAAACTTGCTACATCCGCTCAGGAGAGGAAACACCGATGATCTTCAAGCCATTAGCCAGGACAATCTTGACGGCTCGTATTAAAAACAACCGTGCCCGTGTTAAATCAGCATCATCGGATAAAACTTTATGATTGTCATAAAACTTATGAAAAACTGCGGCCAGGAATTGCAGATAGACTGTCAAGCCATAGGGATCAAGCTGTTTCAGACAGACTTTTAAACAATAACTAAACTCAAAAATAGCTTTCATCAAATCCAGCTCTTGCGGCTCTTTTAAAAGAGAAAGGTCTATGTTCTCACTCTTAAGTAAATCATCAGACGCGCCCTTAAGAATACCGCCAATACGCGCGTGCGCGTATTGCACGTAATATACCGGATTCTCAGACGTATGTTTTTTCGCTAACTCAAGGTCAAAATCAAGATGGCTGTCCGTTTTCCTCATAAGAAAGAAAAATCTGGAAGCATCAGGCCCGGCCTCCTCCAATACCTCGCGCAGTGTCACATACTGCCCCTTCCGAGTTGACATAGGCACAGGCTCCCCCTGCCTGAATAGAGTGGCTAACTGCACGATGATAACAGATAAAGCATCTCGGTCTTTGCCTAAAGCTTCCACAGCAGCTTTCATTCTAGGAATATATCCATGGTGATCTGGGCCCCAAATATTAACCAGCTTCTCATAACCCCGCGCAAACTTATCTTCATGATAAGCGATATCAGGCATAAGATAAGTATAGGAACCATCGGACTTACGCACAACTCGGTCTTTATCATCGCCAAACTGCGTGGATTTAAACCAAACAGCCCCTTCTGATTCATAAATCAACCCTTTAGCCTTAAGGTTCTCTAAAGCATGCTCCACCTTGCCGCAAGCCCCAAGCTCTTTTTGGCTATACCAGACATCAAAATGAACACCAAAGTCATCCAGTTCGGTACGTATAACGGCTAAAATCTTCTCAACACCATAATCAACAAAAAAATTGGCTTTTTCTTTTGGCGATAAAGATTCTATCTTAAGCCTCATGGCCTCATCCTCCGCCAAAACTTTAGCCAAATCTATTATATATTGCCCTTGGTAATGATCTTGAGGGAACTCAACCTGCTGGCCGCAAAGTTCGTTGAAACGCAGATGAATGGAACGGCCAAGGATATTAATCTGATTGCCTTCATCGTTAAGATAAAATTCTCTTGTCACATTAAAGCCGGAGACGGACAAAAGATTGGCAAGGGCATCACCCACAGCGGCCTGGCGGGCGTGCGCAACGGACAACGGCCCGGTAGGATTAGCACTGACGAACTCCAATAGAAGGCGTTTCTGACAACCGGCAACACTGACACCGTAAGAGTCTTTCTCTTCGTTTACAGCCTTAAGCACATCATAAAACACTTGTTTGAATAAAAAAAAGTTAATAAAACCAGCGCCCTTAACTTCAATCTTATCAACTAATTTCGACCGCCCCCCGACCCCATCCAAACCTTTAATTTTTACCGTGATACCTTCAGCTACTTTATGAGGGCTTATACGCAACAAACCCGCAAGTTTCATAGCAATATTACATGAAACATCCCCAAAGTTTTTCTCTTTGGGGATGTCTAATGTTAAATCGTCTATGAAGCCCTGCTGTTTTGAAGCGCTGGTTTTATCACACGTATCCAGGCTTAATGAAACCGTGGACGCGCCAACTGGCGCGTCTTTCAAAAAGGCTTCAACGCTTTCTCTTAGGAGAGACAGTATTTGTTTTTCTACTTTTTCGAACATGAACCTTCTTGGCATCCGCCCATAATCTCTCTAAAGCGTAATGGTCACGGATATCTTTAAAAAAAATGTGGATAACTACACTGGAATAATCCAATAGTATCCACTCGCCTTCTCTTTTTCCTTGGCTGGAACTCACGACATGGCCATGCAGGCCAAACTGCTCTTCAATCAATTCCGCGATAGCGGCACCCCTCCTTTGTGAGGAAGCGCTGCAAATAACAAAGTAATCACAAAAATTTGCCACCTTACGCATATCCAAAATGACAATATCTTCCGCTTTCCTCTCCTGGGCTAATTCAGCCGCCCAGAGAGCTTTCTGTCGATCCTCTATCTTCTTACCCTCCTAAAAATAGTATCAAAGATTCAAAATATCAAAAGAAAAATTAAAAAGCTTAAAAATCTTTTTGTATTTTTGCTTTTACTTTGACACTCTGAATCTATGACTCTTTGACACTCTGATAGTCTCTTATAAGACTACTTATTTCCCAGAATCTTAAACATGGACGTACCGCAGGTAACACATTTGCCCTTCATGGCTTTACGGCCATTCTTCATGATCTGTTCCTGTGTATCTTTCATCTCTTTTTTCGCCTTACACTTCACGCAATAACCTTCCATCGAAACCTCCTGTTAGTGAATGGATAATTATGTCTTGCTTATGTTTACCATAACTCTCAATGGCTGTCAAATAATTTTACTTATCCCGAGAAACCATAGAACCGGCTAAATCAGCGATTTTGCCCTGAGCGTCGCCTGCCCCAGGCCCTACGGCCGCGAAACAAAGCTTCTTCCAGTCAAAAATATCACCTGCCAAACGAAGGACGTCTGCCGTGCTTACGCGCTTAATCATCTTAAAAACTTCCTGCTTGGTCATCATATACCCCTGCCCGAATAAAGAGTCTCCCATCCAAAGCATGTGTTCTAAAGAGTCATCCAACCCCATTTCCAGCTGGCCCAGATAGAAATCCTTCGCGCGCTTAAGCTCGTCCTTTCCGACCTGCTGCATCTTAATCTTATAAAGCTCATCAAAAACAACTTTTGTGGTCTCAAGCAGATTTTTATTGTCAATTCCAGCATGCACTAAAAAAGCACCTGAATCTTTAAGTTTTTTAACATGAGACGCGATAGCGTAGGCGAGCCCTTTCTTTTCCCTAACTTCGTTAAAAAGCCTGCTGGACATATTCCCGCCCAAGATAATATGAAGAACCCCCAGGACAAAACGGTCCTTATGAGAATACGATAAAGCCGGAAACCCCAGGTCAATGTGCGTCTGCTCGATGTCTTTTGACACAAGCTTAATCCTGAAACTCTCCTGCTCCATTTCAAAAGGCTCAAAAGAACTCGCTTCCCCTTGGCCTAAACGAATAAGCGAATCACCCGCGAATTTTTCAAGGATATTCTCATCCACATCACCAGCACAAGCTATCACTACAGAAGCAGGGTTATAAAACTTATGATGATAAGATTGAATCTGCTGCCGGCTCAACCGGCTTACTGTCTCTACTGTCCCTGCGATATTGCGCCCCAAAGGATGGCCTATCCACATCAGCTCATCGAAAATCTCCTGGACAAGATACTGTGGCAGGTCCTTATACATTTTAATCTCTTCTATAATAACTGTACGCTCCTTCTCAATGTCCTCAGGCCTTAACAACGGATAAAAGGCCATATCTGAAAGAACGCTTAGAACTTTTTTAAGATACCTGCCGGGAAATTTTGCATAATAACATGTATTCTCTTCAGAGGTAAAAGCATTCAAAGCCCCGCCAACGCCTTCAATAGACTCTTTTATTTGATCTCCACTATAGCGCCTGGAACCTTTAAAAACCAGATGTTCTAAAAAATGGCTTACGCCGCCAAGCGCGGCATCTTCGTTCCTGGATCCCGCATTAATCCAGACACCAAGCGCGACAGAAGAGACTCCTTCCATCTTCTTATAAATTATTTTTGCCTGATTGCTATATTCCCGGATTTTATACATAGTTTAAGATTAACTGGTAAGATTTTTAACAAAACGCCCAACGTCACGGGCCAAATGAGGATTTTTTAAATTTTCTGTTATGTTCTTAATAATCGCACTGCCCACAATAACACCATCACAAAATCCAGCGACATAGCGCACCTGTTGCGCGTTTGATACCCCAAAACCAGCGCATACCGGCTTATCCCCCGCTAAACTCTTTACAGCGCAAACTTTTGATTTTAAATCAGGCGGTAAGCTTTGGCGCGCGCCCGTAACACCTGTCAGAGAAACAAAATAGATAAAACCCTGTGCTTCTTTAGCGATAAGGCGCACGCGCTCTAAAGGCGTTGTTGGAGAAATAAACAAAACAACATGCAACCCCTCTTCTTTCGCTGTCTTTAAGAAAAAAGGCCTCTCTTCAAAAGAAAGGTCGGGAATAATAACACCATCAACGCCGGCCCCAAGCGCGTCCCTTACAAAACGATCCTGCCCGTAACGCAAAATAGGATTACAATAACTCATAAGGCATAAAGGTATCTGCGTTTTTTCACGAAGTTTAGCAACCATAAATAATATCTTTTTTAAAGTTACCCCTTTCTCTAAAGCTTTATAAGATGAAGCCTGAATAACAGCCCCATCGGCAATGGGGTCTGAAAAAGGCACACCCAGCTCAATAATATCCGCCCCGTTCTTCTCAAGTTCAAGAACAAGTTTTTCAGTTTGAGCCAAATCCGGGTAACCGGCTGTGATAAAAGGGATAAAAGCCTTTTTATTACTTAGCTTTAATTCTTTAAACTTCTGGTCAATACGGTTCATGGCTTTAAAATTTAAGGTTCTTGATTGATTCCATATCTTTATCACCCCGCCCGGACAAACAGACGA
Organism: uncultured Planctomycetia bacterium; assembly: GCA_964423185.1. Lineage (GTDB taxonomy): Bacteria > Omnitrophota > Gorgyraeia > Velamenicoccales > Velamenicoccaceae > CAYRDK01. Next base: position 159,303 of record CAYRDK010000003.1, on the reverse strand, counting down.
TAACAATAGAATCTTTTTTTAATTTTGGTGCCAGTTTTTTAAGATACGCGATGGCATGCGCCGACTCTAAGGCTGGAATAATCCCCTCTTTGACGCTCAATAATTTTAATCCAGCCAAAGCCTCCTTATCGGTAACAGCAAAATACTGCGCGCGGCCAATATCCTTGTAATAGGCATGCTCCGGCCCGACAGCCGAATAATCTAAGCCAGCGGCTATAGAATGAGCGATATTAACCTGGCCATCAGCGTCCTGAAGCAACTGGCTTTTAGAACCATGTAAAATGCCAACGCTCCCTCTTACAAGTGTCGCAGCATGCTCTTTTGTATCCAAACCAGAACCAGCCGCCTCGACACCTATAAATTTAACCTTTTTATCAGTGAAAAAGGGATAAAAGAGGCCTATCGAATTACTGCCGCCGCCAACACACGCCACAAGATAATCAGGCAATTTTTTTTCAAGATAAAGAATCTGCTGGCGCGCCTCCTGCCCTATCACCGTCTGAAAATCCCTAACAATCATAGGGTATGGATGCGGCCCACCCACAGACCCAAGGAGATAATATGTTGTCTTAACATTTGTGACCCAATCACGTATCGCCTCTGACATAGCATCTTTTAAAGTCTGCGAACCGCTTGTGACGGGGATGACTTCAGCGCCCAAAAGCTTCATCCTGTAAACATTAAGCGCCTGCCGTTCGATATCTTTAACACCCATATACACATGGCACTCTAATCCGAAAAGAGCGCACACTGTCGCGGCCGCCACGCCATGCTGGCCAGCGCCTGTTTCAGCAACAATTCTCCTCTTATTCATGCGCTTAGCCAAAATAACTTGGCCCAATGTATTATTAATCTTATGAGCCCCTGTATGCAGAAGGTCTTCTCTCTTTAAATATATTTTGCCGCGCCCCAAAACGGAACTTAACCTTTCGGCAAAATACAAAGGCGTGGGGCGGCCCGCATATTCACTCAAATAATAATAAAGCTCATTTAAAAAGGCCTTATCTTTCAAAGCGCCTTCATAAGCTGATTCGAGGCTCTTTAAAGCGCCCATCAATGTTTCAGGAACAAAGCGCCCGCCGAAACTGCCAAAATACCCATTCTTATCAGGTAACGCATTTTTCATAATTTTAACGTCAGTTTTTCTTCAGTTCAGGCGCGGTAATTTCAACACTGGCATATCTGAATTTTAATACCGCTTTTGATAACCTGCTAAATAGTTCCAAATCATGTTTTAAAAAAGGAGCTGGCTCAATAACACGGGAGAACCCCTCCCAAATCCCAAACCAGCCCAATGGCATAAAAATAATACTTAATAAATCAATCGTGAGCTTGCTCACTAACTGATAATATGTAATCAGTGTCAAGCTAGAAAGAAACCCTATCCCGCAAACGACAAAAAAAAGGCCTTTCTCCACACAAACATTAACTTCTTTCTGAGCCGTCAAATGCCGAAATTTAAAATACTGCTTAAGCCGCTTAACAACAAGACGCTCAGAAACATCATCTTTTAAAACAGTAGGCGCGTAAATTGTAATGACATAATTACCGCGAGGTGTTTCACGATAATGTTTCCGCAGTTCCAGGAGAAAATCTTCTGATAAAACGCGGCGTTCTAAAGGGCTGGGGTCAAAATCAGAAAAAACATCATCCCAGGAATCAATGGCCAGAGAAATCTCATTTAAATCTTTTATTTGCTCTTTTACCGCATTCGCAGTACTATCTCCCATTTTCACCCCTGTCTCACATAAAAAAAACAATATCAACGCAAAACATCATACTACTTAAGAATATCCTCAACAAGGTTTTTTAAAAAATGATTTCTAAAGGCGAAAATTTACGAATCTTTAAAAAGAACCTGGCAATAAAAAAGTGCCCAGAGACGGAATCGAACCGCGCAACGCGTCGCCCTTTAAGGGGCTCCTCATAAGAGAAAACCTGCGGTTTTCTCCTCTGACGCTTCGCCTATCCGCCTTCGGCGGAACAAGGCGAGCTGTCACCTCTTTCCCTATTATCCTGACAGGTGAACTACGTTCTTGAGGGGAATAATCCCCTCAAACTCCCCTCTGCGTCTAAAGGCTAAAATTTACGAATCTTTAAAAAGAACCTGGCAATAAAAAAGTGCCCAGAGACGGAATCGAACCGCCGACGCAGGGATTTTCAGTCCCTCGCTCTACCGACTGAGCTATCTGGGCAACTTCTTTTAAAACTACCAAATGATAAATTTTAGAGCTTTTATTTTACCAAATCCCTTTCCCATGTCAACTAATTACTTCAGACACCAGCTAAAACTATAAGAGAATAGGCATAAGGCCATAATATATAAGAAAATATCTGCCAAGCCGACGGGATTAGCTTAATGGGTTCGGGTGGCAGATTAACCCGTCTCATATTAACCTCACGCATGAGATTCACCCTGAAGGGGATTTCCCGTTTCCTCGAAGACTAAGAATTAGGCTTCTAAAAGACTTCTGAATATATCTAAACCGCAGCACTAACTAAATACCTTGCAAACCAAACACGCTTTTTACTTTTTTTCACCTGGCCTAACAACAATACTCTTGGCAACATTCTTGCCAGACTGATCCGCCATGTATGAAACTTCAACCTTATCACCAGCCGATAAATCGCCAAGCAGAACCAAATCAGAGTTCTTCTCGATCGTTGTTAAATCGCTGATTGAAACCGTTACATCCGTTTGTGCCGCGTCTTTAACTCCTGCCTCGAGCGCAACCACAACCGTTGACTTTTCCAAATCAACAGACACAACTGTACCAGAAATACTCTGAACAGATGCGGCTTGCTCCTGACAAAGCGCGAGCGGAACATGCACCTCCATAGCCAACGCTAAAAATAACACACAAAAAACAGCTCTTAAACACTTACTCATCTTCTTCACCCCCCTCCTTTTTTAATCATCCACCATGCACCACACCCCGGAGTCATACTACCGGGCTAAAAACCAAAACGGCTCCTACCCCTGCCTTGCCGGCAGGCAAACACACCCTCAAAGCGTGCGGATGGCTGCGCCGCGAATATATAAACACAAAAAAAGAGAGAATGATTTCTCATTCCCTTTTTAACACCTTCTATATGCTGGCCTACTGGCCAATCTTGATATCGCGCCTTTTGTTAATTTCTTTTATTATACAAGAAAACACAAACTTGTCAATAATGCAAACAGCTAAGGTGAAGCCTTTATTGCTCAAACTCTTCAACAACCTTCTTATACTTCTCATGAATGAGCTGCTGATCAAACTTCCAAAACCTCTCCAGCATAGAATCCCTCTCCTGCTTTGAAAAATAATCCATACATGGAAGAAAAAAATGCTTGTCTTCCTTTTCAATATGCGCCGGATAAAGCTGAGTTAACTCCCCCAGGCATTCTTTGATATCTTCCAAACTCTTTGCAAGCCCCCCATTATGGTAACCATCAACAGCCCCTGCTAAACGGCCGACTATCTTTCTCGCGTTAACATGTTCTTTTAACAACTCATCCAAAATCACGGCGTGTCCTTCAGATATTCTTTTCTCAGCAAGAGCCTTAAAAAGAATATCCTCTTCCTTGCCATGATGGCACCTGTCAGCATAACTCCTAAAAAAATCAACAGCACGGCAGAGAAAAATAACATCAGCTTTATTATTTTGTTCTATATTTTTTTTCTGTATCTTTAAAAGACCCACCATGCGCTCAATCAACCTGTGTTCTATCATCAAAGGGCCTGCTGGCATCATATAAAAGTTCTGGCCAAACATGTTATTTTCATATTCCATATTACCCCCTCTTTTTTGATATTTTCAGTCGTAAGTTAATCCGTCTCACAAACGGATATTTCTGATATTTTATAGGTTGACATGGCCAAAAACAACAAGTATACTTTTCTCCTTACGCCGGGATGGTGAAATTGGCAAACACATAGCGTTCAGGGCGCTACGCTCGTAAGGGCTTAAGGGTTCAAATCCCTTTCCCGGCATAATAAAAATACTTACCCGCCATCCAACCGCCTCTGCCCCTTCTATCCAGCGATAGCAAAGTCAACATGAGCTACAGCCATAGCCTTTTTCTCCAAAGAAGACGTATCGCTTGAACCAGACCAGCTTATATCATAAGAGTTAACAGGGGTAATCTGAAACACTCCCATCCTGGCTGAACGCATTAAACCAATCTTATTGCCCGTGGCCATAGTCATCTGCTGAGCGCGCTCTTTAGCATTCTCTGTCGCCTCTAACAACAACTCCAGTTTTAACTCTGCCAGCTTCGTACAAAAATACTCCGGAGCGAAAGAGATAAATTGAACACCCTGATCGATTATTTCCGTGGACTGGCGCGAAACCTTATCAACCTTACCCACATCAAAAGAACGCACTTCAATCGGTTGGCGTAAAAGAAACCCTTCTATCTCATTTGTATCATTGCCCTTCTCATTCTTTTTATAAACAATGGTCGTTTCAACGGGCGCCACAACAATCTCTCCCTCTTGGACATTTTTTGCGATAAGGTAATCTTTGACTCTTTTTAAATCTTCCTGAAGCTTCGCATAAGCCGATTTAAGAGTGGGCTCCCGCCTTAAAAACTCCCCCCGCCAAACAATATAATCCGAAACGATCTTCTTCTCCGCGGACCCGGTTACACTGATAACCTCATTAGAAAACCTTTTTATCTGCATCAACCCTCTCGTCAGAATCAAAACAGAAATAATCGTCGCGGCGGCAATACATAACCCTAAAATAATAACCTGCGTGTTCCTTAAAAATTTCAAACCATCCATAAATCACCCCTCCAATGAAGTTCCGCTAAAAAAAACAAACGATTTCTTAAAATATCAATTAAACGCCCTTGTCAAAGCAAACACCACTTCCCTGAGATATCTTTTCTAAAACGCAAAAAATAACCTCCTTTAAAATCAAATAAAGCGTCCCGCCCGTCATTCAGATAGCGCGGCTTCATTTTTTTTGCCTCCTTCAACCTCTTCAAAGTAATACCACCAAACTCCTCCTGAAGAGCTATAAGTTTGCCTATAGCTTTCTGTTTGTCAGCGCCATCTGTCTCCATTTTAGCGATCGCATCAGGATGGCTGTATTGCGTAACCATGCCCCTGTAATCTTTTGCTTCAAAAAGCGCAATCAAGGCGTCAATCGTTTCATCCAATGACAAAGATTCTGCTTCAACTGGATTTAATAAACAAATAACAGAAAAAAGAGTTAAAACAAAAGCAGCGCCTTTTAAACCCGCTATAGCCTTTTTCAGAAAAACAAACGGCCTGTTATAATGTGTTAATAAAATCATCAAAATTGATCTTCTCTCCCATCTCTTCTTTCGTCGCGCGTACGCGCGCGGCCGTAAAAGGATGCGTGCGAAAATAATTCAACTCTTTTGGGTCTTCTTTTTTATGCCGCTCATCCAATTTTTTTAGAAAAACAATCATACCGTCCGGATTATAACCGGCGCGCTGAGCGTAACGTGCGCCCAGCTGATCAGCCAAGAGCTCGTCTTCCTGGGCATAGCCCATCATCAAAGAAATATAGGCCAGCTGTGTCCCCTGCGCCACATCGGCGCTACCCGACTGCGCCGCCAAAATAGTCAGCAAGTTATAGCCCCAAATAGCCTGCAGCCTCTTGATACTGTGCCTGGCCACAATATGGCCGACTTCATGCCCCAAAACACCAGCCAGTTCATCATCCGTCTCAGCAACGTTCATCAGATTTTTAAAAACGTAAACATAGCCGCCGGGGAGAGAAACAGCGTTTACCATATCTTTTTCTTTTTTATCTTCAATAATCCGGAAACGGTAAAATAATTCCTTACGGTCGCATACATCAACAATCTTTTGCCCCACCCTCTGCAAACGCTCGTTCATTTCAGGATCATGCACTGTTATATACTCTTTTTCAACCTGCTTTGAAACGGAATCTCCAATAGCAACTTCTTTATCCGTGGAATAAAGCATCGTATCCGTCTTTTTAGTAGCAACATTGTATTCCGTCGTAATACAGCCTGAAAAATAACAACAGCATAAAATCATAAGCAAGGAAACTCCCGCCTTTTTCAAAAGCATATTTAACTTTGAAAGCGGCAAGCCTACCACGTTAAAATAACACCCTTTGATATGCCGTATAAAAACACCTCCCGGCCCCTGAATATCAAACCCTCCCGCTTTATCCAAAGGCGAAACCTTTTTAAAATACCGGCTTATCTGGGCATCCGTTAACTTATCCATCACGATCTCTGTTTTTTCAACGCCACAAAACTCTTTCTTTTCGGCGACATCAATCACAACGATACCGGTATAAAGTTCATGCGGATGTGAAGACAGTTTTTTAAGCATCCAGCGGGCCTCTTTTAAATCTTTCGGCTTGCCGAAAAGGCGCCCTTTTTGAACAACAAGCGTATCGCACCCAATGACAACGCCTTTTTTCAAACGTGAAGCGACATCACGCGCTTTAGAAAGGGCATTGTTTTTAACGACTTGGGAAGGCGGAACTTTTTCACAATGATGCTCACAAACACAAGAATGCGCCACCTGAAATTTAACCCCGAGATTCTTTAAGATATCCCGGCGGGCTTTTGATTTTGATGCAAGAATAATTGTTTTCATCTCATTGGCATAATTGATGGGCGGTTGCGGCTGCATAGCCGGCAACATATCCTGTTGAGAATGCCGCCTGCAGATTAAATCCACCGCTGGAAGCGGCCAAATCCAAAACCTCACCGCAAAAATACAACCCCTTAACCTTGCGCGACTCCATCGTATCCGGATTGACCTCTTTTAAAGATACGCCCCCCTGCGTCACCATCGCTTGAGACAAAGGCAAAGGCTTTTCTATGGTCAATGAAAACCCCTTCAACTGCTCCACAATCTTTCTTCTCTCAGGCGCGCTAAGACGGCTTAACTTCGTTTCTCCATTAATATTGAGCCGTTTTAAAAAAAGGTCAATCATTTTTTTAGGTAAAAGCTCCTTAAAGTAATTTTTAATCATAATAGCTCCGAACTCTTGAAACTCAGACTGTAGTTTTTTATCAATCTGCTCAGCAGATAAACCGGGTTTGAGGTCAATCGCCGCAGTAAAAGAACCTTTCTGAGCCGCCAACTTGCAAAGAGAAACGCTCGCGTCCAGAATCAAAGGCCCTGAAATGCCAAAATGCGTAAACAAAACTTCGCCTATAGGAGTCTGGATTTTTTTCGAACCGATATAAAAAGTAACCCTGACATTTTTTAGAACAAGCCCCTGAACCTCTTTCACAAAACTTTCTCTGGCCTGAAGAGGGACTAAACCGGGAATAAGGGCTTCAACCTTATGCCCCAGAGCATGCGCCATACGCGTTCCATCACCTTTTGAACCTGTCTCGGGATAAGAAGCGCCGCCTGAGGCGACAATAACGCGATCGGATAAAATAGAACAGCCGTCTTCTAACACAACACCTTTAACACACCCTTCATCCGCCATGATTTGTGAAACCTGAGAATTAAGATATAAATACACGCCTTTATCTTTAAGAACTCTTCTTAAAACATCAACGACACTCTGAGCGTTATCTGTTACAGGGAACACTCTGCCTTGGCGCTCCTGCTTCATCTCTAAACCATATGCCTGAAAAAATTCTATCAACTCAGGGACAAAAAAAGAACGGAAACACCCGCGTAAAAACTGTCCATTCTTATCAAATTTTTCTAAAAACTCATCCAACGAACACATGTTGGTAATATTACAGCGCCCCTTCCCTGTCAAAAGCAGTTTCTTGCCCAGGGTATCATTTGTTTCAAAGATAGCGATGCCTTTACCGCAACCAAGTTTAAGAGCAGCCTGAATGCCTGCCATCATGCCGGCCGGCCCTCCCCCGATAATAATAATTTTAAATTTTGTCATAAAGATTATCCAATGGGCTCTTTGGAGCACTTGACATATCCCTGACTACATGCGTATAAATCATGGTTGTTTCAATATTCTTATGCCCCAGCAATTCCTGGATTTCCCTGATGTTAATACCCTTTATCAGCAAATGCGTAGCAAAACTGTGCCGCAAGGTATGGACAGTCGCGTGTTTTGCAATTCCTGCTTTTTTAACGGCATTTCCAACCGCGTTCTGAATAGCTTTTTCACTGATATGATGCCGTCTGATCTTTCCGCTGCGGGGATCAATTGAACGGCTCGCTGAAGGAAAAACATACTGCCAGCACCAATCCTTTGCGGCGTTAGAATATTTACGCTCAAGCGCATCCGGCAAATACACTTCTCCGTAACCATCTTTTAAATCTTTTTCATGCACTATTCTTACTTCCTCCATATACAATCGCAATCTATCCTTCAGAAGCTGTGGAAGCATCGTCGTACGGTCTTTATCGCCTTTGCCGCTTCGGACAAATATTAAATTCGCGTCAAAATCAATATCTTTTACCCGTAAGCGCGCCAGTTCCATAAGGCGCAGGCCTGAACCGTACAATAACTGCAAAATCAACAGGTTTTTACCTTCTATCTGCCCGAATAACTTTCCGACTTCTTCAACACTCAAAACAACCGGCAGTTTCACGCCGCGTTTAGCGCGGACTGTTTTTCCTAAATCATTAAGCTCCATATTAAGCACATCCCGAAATAAAAATAAAAGAGCGTTAAACGCCTGATTTTGCGTGGAAGACGAAACGCGAAGCTTTACGGCAAGATAGCTTAAGAAATCCCTGACATCATCAGAATCAAAGCCTCTAACCCTAACATCCTTTTTCTTCACGTTAAGCGTATATTCATAAAATCTCTTAACCCAATCAATATAGGAACGTTCTGTCCTGTACGAATAGTGTTTAATACGTATCGCCTTACGCGTATCATTGAGAACTTGCGAAACATCGGAATATTTTTGTTCCTTTTGAAAATCACCAATGGGAACAGCTAAAATATTACCCTTCGAAAAATATCCCATATACAACTGCAAAGCTTGTTCCGCCTGCTGAACCTGCCAATCAAAAATCTCTTTCTGGCCATTCAGAGAATTCAAAAATTCCTTAACAAGCAAATCTTGACTTAAACCCTCCCTGTTGTTTGAAAAAGCCATAAATTTGCTCACCCAATAAGCATAATAAGGCACGTTCTTTTCAGGAACAAGTTTACGTAAAACCAAAAAACTCTGAAACTCAGGCAAAACATTACTAAACACGGAAAACTCTCCTTCTGACAAAATTGCCACTTTTTACGCATTTCGTATTTTTTGCTATTATAGATAATTTACGCACAATGGTCAAGAATTTTGAATTTACTTGACAGCTATATCTTGACGTAATAATATTGATAAGGATACCTGTTCAAGAAACGACGAAGTTCGTCTATTAATTGTTATAAGAAAATAAATAAAAAGGAGAAATGATGAAAAAAAACAGGTCTAAAGGAGTTAATATATTTGCGTGGTTAATAATAGTAAGCTTTTCCCATCAATTTATAATGAGTATAGTAATATTATTTTCTAAAGCGGGTTTTCCTTTATCCGTTTTTTGTAGGTCTATTATTTATTTGGTTGCCATTATTATATCAGTTTATTTACTTAAATTGAAAAATTGGGCACGCATTGGAACAATCATGGTATGTATATTAGGAGCAATTGTGACTATCGTAGAAGCCCCGTCTGCTTTAGCTTCTTTAAAAGTTACTAGTTATAATTATCAAAGAACAATGTTTCCTCTATTCTTATCGATTTATATCCTCTCATTGGTATTTTATTGTGCTCCCATTTATTTCTTTACCCGTCCCAAAATAAAGGAGCAGTTTAAATAATGAATTTAAACCCATATATCAAAGCAATACAGCGGACTTTTTCCACCGCTTCGCGGCTCCAAAAGCCGGTTATTTCAAGCGATAAAAAAATAAAATTTAAAAATATTTTAAATATGGTATAATTTACTGAGGAGGTAATTATTATGCGTGAAGTACTTATTTATCATGGAGAGGATGGATATTGGATCGCTGAATGTCCGAGTTTACCGGGATGTATCAGCCAAGGTAAAACAAAAGAAGAAGCTATCATCAACATAAAAGAGGCTATAGAGGGTTACATCTTAACCTTAGAAGAAGATAATCTTCCTGTCCCTGTGGAGAATTTTGAAGCCTTTGTGGTAGCAGTATGAGTCAACTCCCCAGAATTTCAGGACAAGAATGTATAAAATCCTTATGCAAGGCCGGTTTTTATTTTAAACGCCAACATGGAAGCCATATAATCCTGCGTAAAGACAATCCTTTTATTCAACTTGTCGTTCCCAATCATAAAGAACTTGATAAAGGCACCTTACGTGCTATTATTCGCCAAGCCGATTTAAGTATCGAAGATTTTTTAAAACTTCTATAAATTTTATAACAAATCAATTCAGCGGACGTAACCCGCGCTTCGCGCGGCTCCCTCCGCTGATTTCTATGTTAGATGAAAATTAAAACAAAATATGCCTAAATTGCCTACTCGCCGTAATACCAATCGAGTTTCTCAACACGACTATTCAACACCTGGACAATATTCCTTAACAATTTGCATTAAAAACAGACAACAGATTCTTGGTGCGGTTGAGAATGATAAAATGATTTTAAACGACGTAGGTAAAATTGTCGATTTTTCGTAGCGGGAAATTATCAATCATGTCACCGGTATAAAATTAGGCCAATATATCATCATGCCCAATCATATACACGGAATAATAAATATCAATCAACGAAACAAATAAATGAATTTTAAAATGTACCAGGCAGAAAAATTTGGCAACGCAATTATTACGATCACATCATCCGTAACGATAAATCATTGGACCGAATCCGGGAATATATAATCAATAATCCAGATCAATGGGATAATGATATTGAAAATCCCGATAGAATTGGTAATATAGAATCAGATTTAATGAACGTCTAACAAGACAATCCAGCTGACCTTACCTGCGCCCTTTGCCGCCTCTGGCGGCATCCCGCCTCGGTAGTGACGGGCTTCGGCAAGACATCTGATTTTTGCAAAAGAAAAAAAATTAGATTTTTTTAACAAAAATGTTATAATTTTACTATGATTAGTGAAAAGGATAAAAAAATAATTCAGCAATTATCAGCAAAATATCACGTTAAAAAGGTACTGCTTTTTGGCTCTAGCGCTGATCCAGTCAAAGAAGGCCGTGATATAGATCTAGCCGTAGAAGGTATTGATCCCAGAGAATTTTTTAAATATTACGGCAGGCTTATGCTAAAACTGTCTAAACCTGTTGATCTAATTGATTTAAATGAAAAATCGAAATTCGTTACCTTGGTAAAAAAAGAGGGTATTCTCATATATGGTTAACTATAGAGAATATATTGAAGCAGAATATGAGGCGATAGAAAAAACTCTGGCTACTATTCCGCAAAAACCATTATCTCAATTGTCTAAATTAGAACTTGCTGGAATAGCTGTATTACTAAATAATTTTTACAATGGCGTTGAAAATATATTAAAACAAGTATTCAAAAAACTCTCCCTAAAACTGCCAGAGGGCCCCGCTTGGCACCAAGACCTTATTAATTCCTCCATAAATGAAAACATTATATCTGAGGTTTTGGCAGAGGAAATCAGCGAATATATGGGGTTTAGGCATTTTGTAGCCCACGGTTACGCTTTCAATTTAAATACTGAAAGACTCCAAGAACTTACCGATAACGTTTTAAACACATTTAAAAAATTCCAAGAAGAAATTAATAAAATCATCTAACAACGCGCTCCACCTGACCTTTTTCCGCCGCTAAAGCGGCTTCCAAAAACCGGTTATTTCAAACGTTAGAATAATAAAAATGGATTATCAAATACTAAAAGCAGAAATGAATGATACTGAGGAGATATTAAAAATACAAAAATTAGCTTACAAAAGCGAAGCTGAGCGTTACAATAATTACGACATCCCTCCACTTAAGCAAACCATTGGAGGATTAAAGGAACAATTCAAAAATCATATAATCCTAAAAGCGGTATCAGGTGGTGAAATAATTGGTACCGTTCGCGCCTATGAAAAAGATGGGTCGTGCTATATTGGAAAGCTATCTGTTCGTCCTAATAAGCAAAATCAAGGAATCGGAACATCGTTAATGAGAGAAATTGAGCGGTATTTCAATCCCGAACGTTTTGAACTCTTTGTGGGATCAAGAAGTGATAAAAATATACATCTTTATCAAAAATTAGGATATAATATATTTAAAATAAATCAATATGAATGTGGAAATATAGAAATATTTTATATGGAGAAAATCCCAGTAAAATGAGGAGGTGATCAATGAAAATTAAGGTTGTTATTCATCAAGCAGAAGAAGGCGGTTATTGGGCTGAAGTACCTGGTATTCCGGGCTGTGCCACACAAGGAGAAACATTTGAAGAACTCCTCACTAACATTTATGAAGCCGTGGAAGCCTGTTTGTCGGTTGACACGAAAGATATAAAAATCACCGACAAAGATGAAATTTTAGAGGTTGCTGTATGAAAAGCATATCAGGGAAAGAGTTTGCTAAATTACTTGAAAAGAAAAATTGGAAATTAAAAAGAATAACCGGTAGTCATCACGTCCATATCAAATCTGATAATCCAGCCAGAATTTCTGTTCCGATACATAAAAACATACCTCTTAAAATTGGCCTATTGAAACACCTGATGAAAATTGCCAACATAGAAGAAAAAGAATTATAAAACCATCTAACAACGCGCTCCACCTGACTTTTTCCGCGACTTTGCGGCTTTCAAAAGCCGGTTATTTCAAACGTTATGTGGAAAATAATCATGAATAATAAAATTAAAAATATTCAAAATGAGCTAAATCGGTTAAGCAACAGAGAAATAGCCGAACATTCACAAAGATTTTTCAAGACTGGTAAAGGAGAATATGGCGAAAGAGATAAATTCTTAGGAATTCGCGTACCTTTGTTACGACAATTGGCAAAAAAATACAAAGGCATTTCAATCAACGAAGCTACTTTACTGCTCAAATCTCAATTTCATGAAGAACGTTTATTATCTTTATTTATACTTACTGAACTTTACAGAGCAGCCGATATCCAAGGAAAAAAGGAAATATATAATTTGTATCTTTCTAACACTCGTTTTATCAACAACTGGGATCTTGTCGATACGTCAGCAGAACATATTGTGGGAGCATTTCTTTGGAAAAGAAACAAGAAGCCTATTTACGATTTAGCTATATCCCAAAACCTTTGGAAACGTAGGATCTCTATTATGTCTACATTTCATTTTATAAAGCGCAATGATTTCAAAGACGCTCTTAAAGCTTCAGAAATTCTACTACACGATAAAGAGGATTTAATCCATAAATCTGTTGGCTGGATGATTAGAGAGATCGGCAAACGCAATCTAAAAATAGTAGAGGAATTCCTAGAAAAATATTACAAAAAAATGCCTAGAATAATGCTTCAGTATGCAATAGAAAAATTTCCGAAAAGTAAGAGGCAAAAATACTTAAAAAGAAGTATATAATCAATACTTGGAGGCTGTATGATAAAAATTGATTACAAAAAAGAGCTTAAACATCTTTATAATTCTTCCTCAAAACAACCAAGCATTATTGACGCACCTACAATGAATTTCCTAATGATAGATGGTGAAGGAGATCCAAATACTTCAAAAGCCTATCAAGAATCTATCGAGGCTTTATTTGGTATTTCGTACGCACTAAAATTCATGACTAAAAAGAGTAAGCTCCAAATAGATTATGGGGTACTTCCTCTTGAAGGGTTATGGTGGAGCGACGACATGTTAAATTTTAATGTGCAGAATAAAGATAAATGGAAATGGACAGGTTAAAAAGAAGAAAAATCTTGTTGCATTGCCCAAAATGAGATTTGAAAGTTTTAATGAAGGCGAAGCTGTGCAAATAATGCATATTGGCCCTTTTTCTGCAGAGGGTCCGAATATAGAAAAAGTACATTCTTTTATACATGAGAATGATTGTCAACTTACAGGGAAACATCATGAAATATATTTGAGCGATTTTAGAAAAACAGATTCGAGTAAACTAAAAACAATCATAAGACAACCCATTAAAAGAAAAGTATAACAAAGCAATCCACCTGACTTTTCCGCGGCTTCGCCGCTCCAAAAGCAGGTGAGTTTGGATGTTATGAAAAATAAAATTGATTTTATAAAAAAATTGATTATAATATTTATAAATGGTTAAAAATAAAGAACATATCTTATCAATTATAAAAAATAAGCGAGCTAAAATAGAATCTCTTGGCGTTAAAAAACTTGGCCTTTTTGGCTCTTTTGCACGGAAAAGCCAAAAACCAACAAGCGATATAGATTTACTTGTCGAATTTTATCCTAATGAAAAAAATTTTGACAATTTTATACACCTTTCTTTCTTACTCAAAACATTACTGAAACGCCGCATTGAATTGGTTACTCTTGAATCGTTAAGCCCATATATTAAACCAAACATCATGAACGAGGTAGAATATGTCATTTCCAGGGGCTGAGTATCTCTACCATATATTAGCTGAAATAAAATATATCTTAAGCCAAACAAAAGAATTAGACAAAAAGGCTTTCATGCGTAATGGAACCTTGCAAAGAGCATTTGTCCGCAGTATAGAAATTATTGGAGAAGCGACAAAAAATACCCCTAATAATTTAAAACAAAAATATCCTCACATAGCGTGGCGGGATATAGCTGGCATGCGCGACGTATTAATACACGATTATTTTGGTATAGATTATGATATTGTGTGGGATGTAATTACCAATAAAATCCCTTCTCTCCATCAAGAAATCAAAAAAATTATTCGACAAGAAGATAAAAAATCATAACAACCAAATGAGCGGATTTTTTCAGCCGCTAAAGCGGCTTCCAAAAACCGCTGAGTTTTGTGTTATAGATAAAAATAAATTCCAAAATTATCCACCCGCCGGAATAACAATTAACAATATCGTATGCGAAATACATTCCAACTGTCATTCCCCGAATAAATCGGGGAATCCAGAAGTTTCTTATCGACGGTGGTTGCCAATACCTGGATTGCCTGGACAAACCGGGCAATGACAAAATGGACATTTTGCAACAGTCCCATTATCCAATGTCATAAAATGCATTAAATCAATAAATAATATTTGTTATTATGTCCTCGTGTGGAATAAATCGAACAGCCTCTCAGCTGTCCCTACGCAAGTTTTGAAGAAAAAAATTCGCGGGCTTTGAAGATTGAGGTTAGTTGACAACCGTATTTAGAAAGATTTTCGCCAGCCCCTTCTTCCCTGTCTATAATCACAATGGCCTGGCGGACAATAACATTCATTTTTTTTAAGATCTCTATGGAATCAATCAGGGAGCCGCCGGTAGTCGCCACATCGTCCAACAGCACAACTTCATCCCCTGCCTCTAAAGCAGGCCCTTCAATTTGCAGCATACGGCCATGCGCCTTAGGTGTCTTTCGGATCAAAAAGGTATTTATAGGGTTTTTGTTCTGAAAACTGACCACGGCCAACGCGCCAACCATAGGATCAGCTCCCAATGTGGGGCCGCCCACAGCCTTGACTTTGAGGCCTTTCACCATGTCAAAAATAAGGCTCCCGGCCAAATAAGCGCCTTCACTGCTAAGTGTTACCGCGCGCGCATCAAGGTAATAACGGCTCATCTTGCCGCTGGAAAGCTTAATATCGCCTTCATGGTAAGCTTTAGCTTTAACCAACGCGTACAATTGACGTTTTAACTCATCCCTTTTATCCATAGGCGTTTATTGTACTAAGAAAAAATAGAGGTGTCAATTCTTTTGACAAGCTCAACGCAAAGTGTTAACATATTTGCCATGATAAGAGAGCATGTAGAGGCCTTCATAAACATCGTTTGGCCAAGAAACTGCCATATCTGCTCAAGAATAATCAATGGACAGGCAAATGCCTTTGACAAATATATCTGCACGAACTGCTTTGCCGACATGAAAAAAACATCCATGACCTCCTGCCAATTATGCGGAACCAGCCTGGATAAAAATACCGCCCATACGCGCGTATTGTGCGCATATTGTGAAAAACATCCTCCTGACTATCAAAAGTTTATTTCCTGTTATCAATATGAAGGCGCGGCAAGAAAGCTTATCCATGAATTTAAATACAAAGACAGGCCCTATCTGGCTAAAACTATTATAAAACTCATAACCAACTGTTTATCTGAATATACCCGGGACACCTTTAAAATGATTGATTACTTGACAGCTATCCCCCTTCATCCGGCACGGCTAAGAGAACGTGAATTTAATCAATCACAGCTCATCGCGCAAGAGTTAAGCCAGCAGATCCAAAAACCACTTATCCATGCACTAAAGAAAATTAAACACACAAAATCCCAAACAGCGCTTAACAGGATAGAACGCTTTTTGAACCTTAAAGATTCTTTCGCCTTCAATGAAAAAACCTGCGTTAAAAATAAAAACATCCTTATCATTGATGATGTCGTAACAACAAGCGCCACGGTCAGAGAAGCAGCTTCTCTCCTCAAAAAATCAGGGGCGCGCAATATATCAGTTCTAACATTTGCCAAAGGTTTAATCGATGAAAATACTGCGTAACTATGTCTTAAAAGAATTTTTAAGCGCGTTTCTCATCTCCATGTTCGTGCTGACCTTCGTCATGATCTTAGGCAACCTGGTTAAGCTGGCAGAATTAATTGTAACCAAAGGCGTTTCCCTGGTTCTAGCCGGAAAATTATTTTTTTACTTGATACCATTTTTATTCAGATTTATCCTGCCCATCTCAACACTGGCTGCTGTTCTACTGTCTATCGGCAGGCTTTCAAGCGATAACGAACTCATTGCTATCCGCGCTAACGGCGTCAATCTTTTTAAAATTCTCATGCCCATCCTGGTCATCGGGCTTATGTTAAGCTTATTTTCCATCATCCTGAATAACTATCTTATCCCCGTTTCTCACCAAAAAACGAGAGAAACAATGATAGAATTAGGCACACAAAACCCAACAGCCGCCCTGGAACCAGGCGCTTTTATTACCGCCTTCGATAAATTTATCCTCTTCATTTACCAGATTAATGGGCATAAGTTCTCCAACATCACGATTTACGAGCCTCAGGGAGAAAATAAACCGCCGCGCACAATTACAGCCAAAAGAGGCGAATTTATTATCCTGCCGGATAAAAAACTGCTCAAGCTTAAATTGGTGGAAGGCACAAGCGATGAGATCAATCCAAGAGACCCTGAAAATTTTTACAAGCTGAATTTTAAAACTTACTTTATGAACATTGACTTCAAGAAAAATGAAAACAAACAAGTGGATAAAAAAGCAAAAGGCATGACCTTGGGAGAACTGCGCCAGCAAATCGTTGAATTCAAACAAAAACACATCAATATCAACCCATTATTATGCGAAATTTATAAACGTGTATCACTGTCATTTTCATGCCTTATCTTTATTATCTTAGGCGCTCCTTTTGCCATGATCACCAAGAGGCGGGAAAAAAGCATCAACTTCGGGCTAGCCTTTATTATTGTCGCCCTTTACTATCTTATGTTGATCGGCTTTGAAGCTCTTAGCATTGAAAGTAACTTTCCTCCAGGCCTTGCCATGGGCATGCCTGACATCATTTTTGGCGCAATCGGCATTACAATGCTTTATAAAACATGCTTATCCTAGACAGATACGTCTCACAAAATTTTATAAAAACGTTCTTTTCGTGTATAGTCGCTTTTCTCTTCTTGTATATTATCATTGATATTTTTTCCAACCTTGGCGATATGCTTAAAAGCCATCCGCCATTCTTAAAGATTATCGAATACTACATCTACTCTATTCCGGTCATGTTCACGCAAACCTCTCCTATCGCAAGCCTGTTGGCAACATTATTCACGATAGGGGCGCTTAATCAATCCAATGAAATCATCGCCATGCGCGCCTGTGGCCGCAGTATCTTTTCTATCGTTAAGCCATATATCTTCTTCGGCTTAATCTTGAGCCTCGGCATCTTCCTTATGAGCGAAACTATCCTGCCGAAGACGATTAAAATGGGTAAAACTATCAAAGAATGTTATCTAGACAATAGCGCGACAAATAACAAAAATGAGGCCGTAGAAAAAGTAGCGGTATATGGTTTCAACAACAGGCTGTTCTTCATCAATAAACTATACCCGAAGACAAATACTATCGAAGGTTTAACTATCCTGGAACACGACGGCAAACAAAATATTAAAACGAAAATTTATGCTGAAAAGGCGGTATGGCGAAACAATAGGTGGGTATTTTACCAGTGTTTTATCTACCATCTCACCGAAAATCAAAAAGTTAAAGGAGAACCTCTGTATTTCGGTGATACTTTCTTTCAGATAGAAGAAACGCCTCAAGACTTTATGAGGCAAAATATCCCTGTTGAAAACATGAACATCAAAGAGTTATCAAGTTATCTGGGCAAGCTGTCACAAAGCAATGCGACAGCAGCCATTAATAAAATCATGGTAGACCTTTATCAGAAAACATCTTTTCCTTTTACGAGCCTAATCATCATCCTCATCGGCATTCCTTCATCTATTGTTATCCGCAGAAGAGCCGTCGCTTTTTCTTCCATAGGATTATGTATCGGCATCGGTTTTATTTTTTATGTGGCTTTTGCCGTGAGCATCGCGCTTGGCAAGACCGGCGCCATCCCCCCTGTCATAGCCGCCTGGATGAGCCACGTCATCTTTGGAGCTCTGGCACTCTACTTCATCGCGAAAATCCCATAAACCCAGATTTTGCATTAGGCAAAATCTGCCCGAAGGGCCGATAGTTTAAATCCGTTTAGGATTTAAACTTGCTATCGAGGTATCCCGAAATTTGCAAACACTTTTTTGTGCTGCATTGCAATAGAATAACTCTTGGTGTTGTAAGAAGTTGCAAAGAAGAATAAGAGCCTATTGCAAATTTTGGGATAAAAAAACTGCTAAAAAATCTACACAAACCGGCACAAGCGACAAACGCGATTTTTAAAAAAAATATTATTGGTTTAATGAAATAGGCCATCTTATCCCTGCCTTGCCGGCAGGCAAGCAGCGAGATTTTCTCAAGCCGCCGAGGTATAGACACGAGGCACGCGCGGGGAAATCCAACAAACAACTTCATAGGGGATCGTATGGCAAACAGACGCGATATTCTCAACACGAATAGAATGATGCCCTTGAGAACCTATTAATACAACAACATCCTCCGTCTTTACTCTCTCTAAATGCCCTACATCCACCATCATCTGATCCATACAAACAACGCCAACAACAGGGCATAACCTGCCGTGAATAATGACCTTTCCTTTATTGGAAAGCAAACGGTTGTAACCATCGCCATAGCCTACAGGCAGAGTCGCGATCTTTGTATTTTTTTTCGCCAGATACGTGCGGCCATAACTAACCGACATCCCCTTGGAAATCCTTTTAAGAAAAGCTACTTTTGTCTTAAAAGACAAAACCGGCAAGAGTTCTAAATGCCGCGTGAAATCCTCTTTTGGATAAAGGCCATAAATAGCCAGTCCAGGCCGCACAAGATTAAAATGAGAATCCTGGTAGCCCATCACAGCGACAGAATTAGCCGAATGTTTCAAAGGAATCTCAATACCTCTAATAGTCAGCTTATCCACGAGCGCGCAGAATGTGTTTATCTGTGAACGCGTAAACGCCTCGTCGCTATCGGCGCTTGGGAAATGCGTATAAAGGCCTTCAAGAATAATATTCTTTAAAGCGCACAACTTAACGATAAAATCAAACGCTTCTGTATGCCAGACGCCTAATCTCCCCATGCCGGTATCAATCTTAATATGAATCTTTGCTTTCTTTTTTAAACGCGCGGCGCACATATCTATTTTCTTGGCTAATGTTAAGTCTGTAACCGTTGAGGAAATATCATGCTTGACCATCATCTCAACATCACCTTTAAAAAAAGCACCTAAATTGAGGATAGGGGCCTCAATAAGATTTTTTCTCAAAAGCAAAGCTTCATCAACACAGGCAACCCCCAGATAATCCACGCCGCATTCAACCAATTTTTTAGAAACTTCAATAATGCCATGGCCATAGGCGTTAGCTTTAACAGCCACCATTATTTTTGTAGAAACGGGCAGGCTTCTCTTGAGCAGAAAAAAATTGGCGCCT
This sequence comes from uncultured Planctomycetia bacterium, assembly GCA_964423185.1. Taxonomy (GTDB): domain Bacteria; phylum Omnitrophota; class Gorgyraeia; order Velamenicoccales; family Velamenicoccaceae; genus CAYRDK01. Next base: position 139,203 of record CAYRDK010000003.1, on the reverse strand, counting down.
ATCGCCTTTAGATCAACTTCAACCCATGTCTGACGATAAAAAGAAGTATTATTCATCCTTTTTTAAGAACCTTCGCGGATCTATGGACTTGGCAATCTTTTTCATAAAGGTATTTAGCGTTCAAGGCGAAACAATCAAGAGGCCTGCCATCTTTATAGCTCTCCAGAGTTAAGCGAAAGAGGCTCTGCGGTGTCGGATACCAAAACTCTTCATCCATAAGCTGGGCTCTCTTTAATTCAGGGGGAAGTTTTTGTTTCCATAAGCATAACGCGTCCCCTGCTAAAGCCATGTCTGAATTAACTCTCTTCAAAAAAACATCCTGCGCCAGCAAGAGGTCGCCGCTCACAGGGCGTAATTTTTTATTTTTATCAAACGCGTAAAACCGGCAATACACATTAGAACGTTTAGCATCAACGCAAACACATAATTGTTGGCGCTGAAACAACATCTCATTATACGCGATAGCATCAAGGCTGGAAAAAGCCAGGCAACTTTTAGATAACGCGTAGTTTAATGCCTTGACGACAGAAATCCCAATACGCAGGCCGGTAAAAGACCCCGGCCCGATACCCGCGGCGAAAAAATCAACCTCTTCTATCTTTGTTTTTGCTTTTTTCAAACAATGGCCTACCAAGGAAAGCAACCCATCACAACGGCCCTTCTCAAAAAGGCGGCGCTCCCCAAAAATAACACCTTCTTGATTGGAAACAGAGACAACAGAATTGCATGTAGAAGTATCTAGGGAAAGGAACTTCATTTAAAAATATCACTTATGGTCCTGCCACGCTCCACATCTTCGGCCGTTGAGAGCATCTTTTCCAACGCTATAACAAGATAGTTCCTGCTAAAAACTTTTGGATAATTCCTGTCAAACACCCCGAAAAGAATAGAAACTTTAACTTTATAAACAAGATTGCCCTTCTCAATCGTCACATAATTAGGCAAACGGTGGTAATTATAGCTAATGGTTTCTTTCAGCTTCATCTGGATAAAAGGAAGCGGCAAAAACTCCCCGTTAAAACCGGAATAATCAACGCCAATCATGACTTGGCGGCCTTTATAAGCACCCACCGCTTCCTCTTTTCTAAAAAAACCACGGAAGGTTTATGGCCTGCATACTCGCCGCCGATAACATCCATCACATTCTTGAAAAAAGCGCGAAGGATCGTAACAACCCGATAAAACCACCAGAAGATAATCAGGCCAATAATCCCAAATATCGCGGACAAAATCGGCTTAACATAATAAACGCCGTTTCCATTGGCCAACGCATCTAAAAAAGTTTGAAAATGATTCATAAAAAAACTCTTCCTCACTGGACGCGAGCCCAAGCATCAAAAACCCCGCGCACAAGGCCTTCCAATCTTTTTAAAGACGGATAAAAACTGATGCTCCGTTTATTCTCATCTAAAGAAGAAAATTCAATCCTCAACGACGCCTTAGGCAAGACATCTTTAACGCGATCGGCCCACTCGATGGCGGATATCCCGCCGGATGTAATAAATTCGCTAAACCCGATATCCTCAAGATCCCGCTCAGTGTTTAAACGATACAGATCAAAATGATAAACTGGCAAGCGGCCCTGATATATTTTAAGTATAACAAAGGACGGACTACAAACAAAGTTCTTTTTTCGCCCTTCAAGCCCTTCAACCAACCCCCGGACAAATGTTGTTTTGCCCGTGCCAAAATCCCCCACAAGAGCCAGGCAGTCATTCTTTTTCAACCCCTTGGCTAACCTCTTGGCCAACAGATGCGTCTGTTTTTCAGAACTTGATATGAACTTTAAACACCTCATCAATACCCCGTTAAACTCTCTGTTAAAAATGCCTGAAACCACCGGGCATGACACGGACAACTTCTCCGTTATGTTTAACCATACGGACAGTTTCAGAAAAATCTACCATCCTCCCGATGGGATAAAAAACCAATTTACTCCCGCGCACGGCGCATTTTTGCATAAGCCTTAAAGTATCTTTTGGCGAGAGTGTAAACAACAACTCAAAATCTTCACCATCGAAAAGAGCGGAATCTGTTTTAAAAACACCTTTATTTTTAGGAATTTTATCCTCAAAAATCAAAGCCCCTGTTTTGCTCGCTTCACAAAGCCGGTTTAAATCATAAGCCAACCCATCAGACAAATCCATCATAGATGTCACTTTAAAATTCTCAACCAAAAAATGTGCCGCATCCACCCTTGGGTTAAAGTTAAGGTGCTTCCCGCGCAATGACCCGCCCAACGGGCCTGAAACAAAAATATAATCGCCTTTTTTCGCGCCGCTTCGCAAAACAAGCTGGCCACGTTTAACAACCCCGGCCATAAAAATATCAATCACAAGAATTGAACTGCGGTTGGTATCGCCTCCAATGACATCCACGCCATATTTCCGCGCGCACGCCTTTATCCCGGCAAACAGATGCCGGGCTTTCGGCTCTGCCTGAGATGCCGGAAGGCCGCAAGACACAAGTGCAAAACGCGGCTCACCACCCATCGCGGCGATATCACTGACAGAAACAGCGATAGCCTTATAACCTACTTTTTTCAAATCTTCATTCTTCTTGAAATGAACGGCTTCAACCAGCATATCCGTGGTATAAAGCAGGTATTCTCCAGCCTTGCCCAAAACAACAGCCGCGTCATCGCCGATAGAAACAACAACATCTTTTCTTTTGGGTTTTAAACCCTTAGCCAAACTGCGAATAATGCTAATCTCCTTAATTTTATTCAGCGCATCCGCCATATAGAGCCTTTATGTTCTTTTTATACGGGGCACGAATAATCCCCTTCTCCGTGATAATAGCTGACACTAATGCCGCAGGAACCATATCGAAAGCAGGATTAAAAACATCAACGCCAGATGGCGCGATAGGCTTTTTGAAATAAAGCGATGTTACCTCCTTATGGTCTCTCTCTTCAATGGGAATCTCCGCACCGCTTCCTAAAGACAAATCAAAGGTTGAAAAAGGTGCTACGCCATAAAACGGGATGTTGTGATACCTGGCGGCCACAGCCAAACTATAACTGCCTATTTTGTTGGCAAAATCACCATTTGAAGCGATCCTGTCCGCACCGACAAAAACAGCTTTAATACGCCCGCGGCGCATCAAATCAGCGGCCATGTTATCACAGATTAACGTCACATCAACGCCATGACGCTTAAGTTCCCAGGCCGTCAAGCGCGCACCCTGCAGCAGAGGCCTCGTTTCACAAGCATATACTTTTATCTTTTTCCCTTCTTCTTTGGCCCGGTAAAAAACACCTAACGCGGTGCCATAGCCGCTTGTAGCCAAAGCACCCGCGTTACATACTGTCAGAAGAGCATCACCTGGCTGAATCAAACTTGAACCATATTCGCTCATCTTAAAACACATCATAATATCTTCATTGATAATACGATTCACTTCTTTCGTCAATAGAACCAAGAGCTCTTTTCTCCCGGCGTCCGAATTCAACCTCACAACACGTTCCATCAGGTTCAAAGCCCAAAAAAGATTCACCGCTGTCGGCCGGCTTGACGCCAAATACTTATTCAATCGCCTGGCCTCCTTAAGCAAGCCTTGAGAACTCTCAACTTTGGCCTTATGCATCCCCAAAAGAAACCCTAAAGCGCCGGCAATACCAATCAATGGCGCCCCTCTAACTTTTAATTTTTTTATGGCCCGCCAAATATCGCCAACACTCCTTAAATCCTCATATTTTAATTCAACAGGCAACTTTGTCTGATCAATGATACGGATCAAACCATGTTTCCACTCAATAGGATTAACGATAAGTTTTCTTCTCATAATAACCCCCGCTTTGATCTTTTCACACGCCTCTCAGGCGTAACAACAAACTTTTTTTAATTTCAATGGCCGCATGCGGACAAAACTCCTGGCAGCATAGGCATAATATACACTTTTTATAATCAATAATGACGCGCCCGGCTTCCTGACGAATAGCCCCCACAGGACAACTCTTCTGGCATAAACCGCAAAGCTTGCACTTAGAGGCCGCTATCTGAGGTTTTGTCCTCAACAGATACTTTAAAATATAGATGGCCCATTTCGGCATCATCGACAAATAAGATGTTGACGGCAGTTTAAACCTCGTGCTTGAAAAAGATGCCAGGCTTTCACCTATCATATCAATACCGTTGATATCATCACAACCCAAACCTCTTTTGAAAGCCTCTGCGTTGGTCGCAATACAACCAGGTTTGACCCCCATGACAAAAGCCAAAACCGTATCTAAGGCGAGCGCATCCGGGCTTGCGGCAATAAGATTAACCTGTTTTAGAATCCCTCCTGAGCCAGGCCCCTCTCCTTCTAAAGCTGTAACACCGTCTAAAATAGTCAAGTCCGGCCTTGCCGCTTCGAAGATATCTACAAGAACTTTGGCAAAATCAACAGGACAAGGATAATCCCGATGCAGCTTCATCTTATACATACCAACAACTAAACCGTAAAGATTTTTGATAGCTCCCGTCAAAACAGTTAAGCCGTGCGTCTTGAATTTCGGAACTGAAACAAAACGATCGCATCTATCAAGCCAATCCGTCAAAAGAAAGCCGTTATGCATTTTAGGCATTGAGAAAGAAACCAGCTCAACGCCTTCCTGCAAACAGACATCCTTTATGCCGGAAATTTCATACACACGGTTAACATCTTTGGGTTTGCCCCAAACAGTAGGGCTGTCGCCGCAATAGATTTTACCGGCAACAGCCTTAAGGCTGCGGATAACGCCACGGACAACCTCAGGATGCGTGTCAATGCAAGTAACAGGTGCTGCATCCGTCAAAAGATTAGGTTTTATCAAAACAGACTCGCCGCTCTTAACAAATTGCCCAACACCGCCTAAAAGGCTTAAAGATTTTTCAACCGCCTCCTGGACTTCATACGGTTCATAACTGAGGCACTTTACTAACGCGACTTTTGATTTAATCATAAAAACGTAACTATATCTTAAAATCCTCTAAATTAAAAAAACTTGCCGCATTTTTTGTCGTCTCAAAACAGACCTTATCAAAGTCAATCAATTTGAGCCGCGCCACTTCCTGAGCCAGCTCAGGCAAATACCCAGGCTCATTACGTTTTCCCCGTTTTGTCTCAGGCGCTAAAAAAGGGGCGTCTGTCTCTAAAAAAATCCTCTCCAGCGGCGCAAACGCGGCCGCTTCTCGCGATTTTTGAGACTTCTCGTATGTGATATTGGCGGTAAAAGAGATAAAAAAACCGGCATCGAGGCACTCTTTTAAAAAAACTGTGTCTCCGGAAAAACAATGAATCACAACGCCTCCGGCAACAAACTCCCTATGCGCTTTTAAAATAGATAAAACGTCATCCTGGGCCTGCCGGCAATGCACGATAAGAGGAAGCCGCAATAAACCCGCGAGCCTAATAAATTTCTCGAAGACATTGATCTGTAAAGCACGAGGAGAAAGGTCGCGAAAGTAATCCAGCCCAACCTCACCTATAGCAACGACTTTCTTGGAATGGGCCAACGACGCAATCTCTTCAAACGCATCATCGGTAGCAGATTTGGCGTCATGCGGATGGATGCCTGTTGTGGCATAAAAGTTTTTGTATTTCAAAGCGAGGCCAATAACATCCCTGCTGCGCCGCAGTGTTGAACCAACATTTATGATGGCTCCGACTCCGGCAGCTCGCGCGCGTTCAACTACCTCATCTCTGTCAGCGATAAATTGCGGAAAATCAAGATGGCAATGAGTATCAATCAACATAAAGATTCCCTATTAAACCATGATACGCGCAAACATGGGCTGCGCCTTTTCAACCCTGTCCGGTTTAATCTGAGCGTTGATTTTAGCAGCCGTCTCCGGCATAAAAGGCGCCAGCTGTTTACCAACAGATTCAATCAAGCGGATTAATAAAGCGATAAAATTTTCCAGCTCTTTTATCTTGCCTTCTTTTTTTAAATTCCATGGCTTCGAATCTTCAATATATTTATTTGCCATGCCAATCAACTCCCAAATCGCCTCCAAGGCGCCTATAAAATCAAACCGGCCCAACGCTTCATCCACGGCACCTTCAAGCATATTAAGTTTAGGAAGGATTTTTTCCTTGGCTATCCGGTCACAAAGAGTTTCATCAAAATCCGGCCGGCGGGCATCAAAATACTTTTCAGCCATTGTCAGAGTACGGTATACAAGATTGCCTAAATCATTCGCCAGATCTCCATTAAAACGCTTAATCAGGGCTTCTTTAGAAAAAACGCCATCCAGGCCAAAAGGGACCTCTCTTAAAAGAAAATAACGGTACACGTCTATCCCAAACTCATCAATCACATCAAAAGGATTAATAACATTCCCTAAAGACTTTGACATCTTTTCATCCCCAACCTGCCACCATCCATGCGCGAATACGACTCGAGGCGGTATGATCCCTAAGGCATGCAACATAATTGGCCAAAAAACAGCATGTTGACGCAGGATGTCTTTACCAATCAAGTGGACCGCGTGCGGCCAAAACTTTTCAAATTTCGCTTTATCTTGAGGATAGCCTAAAGCACTAATATAATTTATCAACGCGTCGAACCAGACATAAGTCACATGGCCTGGGCTAAATGGCAAAGTAATCCCCCAGCTCATCCTTTCTTTCGGCCGGGAAATACAAAGATCATTCAAAGCGTTCTCTTTTAAAAACCCAAGAACTTCATTTCGCCGGGATTCCGGTTGAATAAAAAATGGATTTTTTTCAATATAATCAAGCAGCCATCCCTGATAAGCGGAAAGCTTAAAAAAGAAATTTTTCTCGGTAATCTTCTCAACCGGCCTGCGGCAATCCGGGCAAAGATTGCCCTGCGCCTGTTTTTGCGTCCAGAAGACCTCGCACGGGACACAATAGAGCCCTTCATATTCCCCTAAATAAAGATCGCCTTTTTCAAAAAGATTCCCTAAAACATACTCAACGGCCTTAATATGCCGCTCTTCGGTCGTCCTGATAAAATCATCATAGGAGATATCAAGCTTTTCCCACAACTCTTTAAATTTAGGAATAATACTATCCGCGAACTCTATCGGGGAAAGTTTTTTTTCCATAGCCGCTTTTAGAATCTTCTGCCCATGCTCATCCGTCCCTGTTAAAAAATAAACTTCAGACCCTCGCGCTCTTTTATGCCGAGCCAGGCAATCCGCGGCAATAGTCGTATAAGAGTGCCCAATATGAGGAACTCCATTAACGTAATAAATCGGCGTCGTTATATAATAATGCTCCACACTCCTGCCCTTTCTTAAAAAAACAATTTTCTTATTTTTTAAAATCTATCTCTATATGCTTGCCCTCTTCAAGAACAACTATGACTTTTCGTTTTAAAATATTGACAGAAAGCACCTTACCCTTGCCTTCCTGCGTCTCCACTCTTTCACCTTCTCTAGGCAAACCTTTCAACATCTCCCTGTAACATTTATGTTCATACGAAAGGCAGCACATCAGGCGGCCGCAAAGGCCTGAGATCTTCGGAGGATTCAAAGACAAGTTCTGATCTTTGGCCATTTTAATCGTCACAGGCTCAAAATCTTTCAAAAAACAACAACAACACAATTCCCTGCCGCAGGGGCCAAACCCGCCGCACATTTTGGCTTCATCGCGAACGCCGATCTGCCTAAGCTCAATCCTCGCTTTAAAGACTTTTGCCAACTCTTTAACCAAATCACGAAAATCAACCCGTCCATCCGCCGTAAAATAGAAAAGTATTTTTGAACGGTCAAAAGCGTATTCAGCTCCGACCAATTTCATATCAAGCTTATGCTCCGTTATTTTTTTAACACAAATCTGAGAAGCTTCATGAGCCTTCTTCCTGTTCTCCTCAATCTGTTTATGGTCTAAATCCGTAGCCAAACGAATCAGTTTTTTAACAGACGGCTCGACCTTTTCAACGCCTACCGGATCCCCAACAACCTGGCCGTAATCAATTCCGCGCTCCACCTCAACAATAACCAAATCCCCCATCTTAAGCGCTGGATTCAAAACGCGGTAACAAAAAACAGCTCCCATCTCTCTTAATCTGACCTGCGTTATCATATCCATAAATCAACCCTTAATTTAGCCAATGAAACACGTTCATTAATATTCTGGCTCTTTTGCGCAAACGCTTCAGCAATACTCGAAAGCCTTTTAATAATATCATCCATGGAAAAAGAGCGGCTTGAAGACAAAATCTCATCTGAAGCATCGACATTGATAAAATAATCAGCCGAAACAGATGCCTTAGCCAGCAGGATATCCCTGAACCAGCTGGAAAGAACACGCAACAACTCATCTATCGCATCCTGCTTATCAACCGTGCTTGCAGATCGAAAATCTATACATTTATCCAGCGCACGGCCCCTGGATAAAACATTTTTGATAATTTCATTTTTTCTGGATAATAAGCCGCTTCTATAACATTTCAGCGCTTCACCCGGAGAGCCTTGCGCGATACGCGCGCAATAAAGCGCATCTTGAGGTTTAAGATGAAAATGCTCAATAAGAAACTTTATTAAAACAATTTCTGGTAATAATGAAAATATAATCCTCTGGCACCTGGACGCGATTGTCGGCAAAACCGACTTAATACTATCTGTCAGCAAAAAAATGACCGTGTTCGGATTTGGTTCTTCTAATGTTTTCAAAAGCGCGTTAGAAGACTCCTCATTCAGGCACTGTGCCTGGCAAATAACAAGAACTTTTTTAAAAGACTCGAATCCTCTCAGGCTCAAACGCCGGCAGGCTTCCCGGACATCATCAACTTTTATAAACTGGCCGTCGGGCTCAAGCCAATGAATATCGGCGTGGTTATAAGATCCGACTTTTAAACAATTCGAACAAACACCACAGGCGCAACCATCCTTCTTTTCCTCACAGAACAAAAGTTTGATAAAATTTAAAACCGTTTCTTTCTTACCAATACCATCAGGCCCAACACATAAATAAGCGTGTGCCAAACGATTCTTCTGATAAGCGGCTTTTAATAACGCAATAGCTACGTCCTGGCGCAAGACTTCTTTGAAAGACACTGATCGACAATCTCCCTAATTAACCTTTGGGTCTCATCCCGGCTTTGGGCCACTTTAACAACCTTAATCCTGCCAGGCTCCTTTTTTGCCAATTCAAAATAACCCATCTTAACGCGTTCATGAAACAAATCCGGACGCATCTCAATCCTGTCTCGACAAGACTCTTTTTTCAAAGAAGCTTCACTTTGAAAAAAATCCAATAAGAGCGTCAAATCCGGCTTAATAACGCTTGTCGCCACATCATTAACAGTTTTAATCATGCCTCTGTCCAGGCCGCCTCCAAACCCCTGATATGCCAAAGTTGAATCATAAAACCTATCACAAAGAACGACAGCGCCTTTAGAAAGGGCTGGCTTTATTATCTCTTCCATCAGCTGAGCCCTGGCAGCCATATACAAAAACATCTCTGTTAAAATAGACATCTCCTGATGTTCAACATCTAAAAGAAGATGCCTGATCTTCTCTCCGATACGTGTTGAACCCGGCTCACGGACAAAAACTGTTTCATACCCTTTTTCCTTCAGATACCCGGACAGCAACTGAGCCTGAGTACTCTTGCCGCTTTTCTCAGACCCTTCAAAAGTAATAAACCTGCCTTTCTCCAAAGAAGTCTTATCCATTTCACTCCTTAGCCTGTCAACCATAACTCATGATCACGACTTCTGCGTGTCCTCAACAACAACGCCGTTCTTCTTTAAAAAATCCCGAATCTCATCGGCACGCTTAAAATCCTTAATTTCACGGGCCTGCCGGCGCTCCAAAATCAACTTCTCTATTTCTTTAACATCAAGCTTTGCCTCCGCGGCATCGGCAATCTTTATCCTCTCTCTATCAGAAATCTGCTTCGATTCTAAAGATAACTTTAAAGAAAGGCCCAAAGCGCCCGCTAAGCGGCGAAACCAATCTGCCGCATAAGCAGCATCAAACAAATTTTTCCCAGCCATTAAATACTTATTGCCCAGCGACAACAACTCAAAAAGGACAGCCAGGCCATGCGCTGTATTAAAATCATCATCCACCATTGCCTCAAATTGCTGCACAAGGCGTTCCACCTCTTCGCGGCCGCGCGCGCTTACCTGGGCCTCATCCATCTTCAGGCCGGCCGCTTTGCTTAAAAACTCCTCTATCTTCTCGTAAGCCCTTTTTGTCTTATCAATAGCTTCATAGCTAAAGTCCATAGCTGAGCCATAATGAGCGGTAAGAAAAAACAATTTTAAAACATCAGGTTTATATTTCTTTAAAGCATCCTGAATCGTAATGAAATTTCCCAAAGACTTTGACATCTTCTTTCCCTGAATGGTTAAAAGGCCGTGATGGATCCAAAACCTGGCGAATGTCTGGCCAGTCAAAGCCTCTGCTTGAGCAATCTCATTTTCGTGATGTGGAAAAATTAAATCACGCCCTCCAGCATGAATATCAAGAGTCTGCGTGCGCAGGTATCTCATGCTCATCGTTGAACACTCAATATGCCAGCCAGGGCGGCCCTCACCCCATGGGCTCTTCCAAAAAGGCTCACCAGCCTTAGACTTCTTCCAAAGCGCGAAATCCAACGGGTCCTTCTTCTTCTCATCTTTGTCAATACGCACGGCTGTCATCATGTCATCCAGACTCTGGCCTGACAATTGCCCATAACGCGCAAAAGAACGCACGGCAAAATAAACATTCCCATCTACCTCATAAGCAAAACCCTTTTCTATCAACTGTTTTATATGATCCGTCATATAAAAAATATTCTCAGTCGCCATCGGCTCAAAATCAGCTTTAGCGATTTCAAACTCTTTTAAGTCACGGTAATAATTGTCAATATACCGCTGGCGGATCAAAACAAAAGCGGCACCTTCCTGATTGGCGCGGTTAATTATTTTATCATCCACATCCGTAATATTACGCACCAGCTTAACTTTATAACCTCTGTATTCCAGATATTTTCTCAACGCGTCAAAAATAAAAAGGCTGCGGGCATGGCCCACGTGACAATCATCGTAAACTGTCACTCCGCACGAATATATCTTCACCTCTCCGGGCACTAGCGGGATAAACTCTTCTTTCTTTTTCGTTAATGAGTTCTTAAAATAAACAGGCATAACTAACCTTTCATCAACTCCAAACTTCTTAAAAAACGTCAGTGATCCTTATGCTCAAGCTTTGAAAGACGCTTCTCCAAATCCTCCAAAGTTTGTTTAATGGGATCTAAAACGTGCACATGGTCCAAGGTTGTTTCAATCTTTTTACCATCCTGTTTTGTGATGCGGCCCGGGACACCCACAACAGTAGAATTCTGCGGGACGCCTTTAACGACAACAGCGTTGGCTCCAATATACGAACTATCCCCAATCTCTATATTGCCAAGGACTTTTGCCCCCGCGCCGACAACAACATTATTTCCTATTGTTGGATGGCGCTTTCCCTTTTCTTTACCCGTGCCCCCCAGCGTAACCCCCTGGAAAAGTGTCACATTGTTACCAATAATAGTTGTCTCGCCAATAACAACCCCGGTGCCGTGGTCTATAAAAAAACCATCGCCAATATGCGCGGCAGGATGGATCTCTATCGCTGTCAAAAAACGGCCTAGCTGGGATAGAAATCTTGGAATAAAAGGAATTTTAGCCTGCCATAAAAAATGAGCTACGCGATATAAAACAATCGCGTGCAAGCCGGAATACAACAGAATAACTTCCAGGTAGTTCTTTGCGGCAGGATCCCTTTCAAAAACAGCCTCGATCTCTTTTTTAAAAACTAGAAGAAGAAGGACAATCCAGCTTAGAACAAGAATAAGAAAAAAAAGAAATATGTTAAAAAAGTAAATCATATCAACCCCCTCCAAAAATCTAAAAAATAACCCCCAGGCCCCGGCCTACTACCCACAAAAATCAAAAATAAAAAAATATATAAAAAATCTCAATTTTTTGAATCTATTAAAACAACCGCATGAGCCGCAGCAGCCTCGCCCCGGCCTATTTCACCCGCGCCTTCATGTGTTGTCGCTTTTATGCCAATACGCCCCTTCTCTATGCGCAAACATTCAGCCAGGCGTTCTTTTATTTTTTCTTTATAAGGGCCTAAATTAGGCGATTCCATCAGGACAACCGTATCAATATTTTCTATTTTATACCCTTTTTTCTCCAACAGAAGGCGCACTTCTTCCAATAACTTCAAACTTGAGATGTCCTTGTATTTTTGGTCAGTATTCGGAAAATGATGCCCGATATCCTGCTCGCCCAAAGCGCCCAAAAGAGCATCACAAAGAGCGTGAATCAAGACATCGGCGTCAGAATGCCCCTTGAGCCCTTTAGGGCAAGGAATCTCAATGCCTCCAATAAAAAGCTTACGCCCATCAGAAAACTGATGAATATCATAACCAACCCCGACTCTCATGATACTTTTCCTCTCATTCAAGAGCCCTGATGGCGGCAATAGCTTCAGCAAAAACAAGGTCCTCTTGAGTCGTTATCTTGATATTAAAATAAGACCCCATAACAATTTTAATCTTTTTACCCATCAACTCGACTAAGGCCGCGTCGTCAGAAACCGAATACTTATTAACCCTTAAATATGCCTTCTGAATAAGCTCCCGTTCAAAAACCTGAGGTGTTTGAATCTCCCAAAGTTGGTCGCGCCTCAAGGTCGCGTCAACTTCGCCATTTTTATCTGCCCTTTTAATTGTAGACTTGACAGGAACGCCCAAAACAGCCGCACCTGTTACTTGCGCCTCAGCTATAACACGAGAGATAGAACCTTCGTCCACAAACGGCCTTACCCCGTCATGAATTAAGACATAAGCCGTTTTTGAATCAACAACATCCAGGCCTCGGGACACAGACTCTTTCCTTGTTAACCCCCCGCCGATAACCCTGGAGACTTTTTTAAAACCATAATCTTTTACCAAATTACGGGATTTTACCAAACCATCCTTATTAAAAACTAAAATAATCTCATCGATTAAAGGATGAGATTCAAACGCCTCCAGCGTATAGACAAAAATAGGTTTTTTCTTAACTTCAACAAGGGGCTTGGCTAAATCAAGGTTCATCCTCTCGCCTATGCCGCCTGCCGCAACGATCGCGGTTATTTTTTCCTTCCTTTGCGTCAAAATAAAATCTCCTTACAAACAATATACCGGGCTACTTTTCAACCTTGGCAAAAACCATTCTTCCCGCCTGAGTCTGAAGCACGGAAGTAATCATCACCTCAGCCGTTTGGCCAATCAGCCTGCGCGCGTCTTCAACAACAACCATCGTCCCATCTTCCAAATAAGCAATAGCCTGATTATGCTCTTTCCCTTCCTTCATCAGCTTAACCTCTATCTTCTCACCCGGCAGCACAACCGACTTCAAAGCATTGGCCAACTCATTAATATTTAAAACGGAAATCCCCTGAAGCTCAGAGATACGGTTAAGATTAAAATCAACAGTAAATATCTTCGCTTCAAGCAGCTTCGCTAATTTAACCAGTTTCGCATCCACATCATGAACATCCGGAAAATCTTCTTCATGGACAATAAGGGTAAAACGGGGATCTTCCTGAATCATACGCAAAATCTCAAGGCCCCGGCGGCCACGCTGGCGTTTTATGGAATCGGAAGAATCAGCAATAATCTGAAGCTCCCGCAAAACAAAACGAGGCACAATTAAACGAGCATCCAGAAAAGACGTCTTTAAAATATCAACAATCCTGCCATCTACAATAACACTTGTATCCAAAACAACGGTGTCGGCTTTCTCATCCTGGCGCCTGAACTTTACATAAGGAATAATCAGGTTAAACTCATCCCGTCCGCGCAAAGCGATCGCAACACCAAGATAAGAAAATGAGAGTGTCAACAAATACGCTGTAATATCACGCATGGACTTATCCAGCGGGAACAACGCAAAAAGCGCGTTCGTCATCAGTCTTGAGATAATCAAACCAAGGATAAGGCCAAAAACAGCACTGGACAAGCCCCTGACAGATATACCTCTCATGCCCGCTTCCAGAATAATAATCAGAAGCCCAAAAGTAAGGCCTGTCGCTGAAGCCCAAAGAATAGAAAAATTATTAACATCCCCTACCTGATAACCAACAATCGTAGAACACAACAGAAAAAGGATTCGAACAAACAGCATCGTCATATTCATATCATTAACCCCCTCTTCGCCACGCGGCTAAAGTTCAATATTATGCCTTCCACAAGTAATCAAAAGCGCCCTTCAAATCATCAACACTGACAAGCTCTATCTGTTTAAATCGTGAATCCTGAAGGCACGCCTTGTGATTAGAACGCGGCAATATACATCTTTTAAATCCGAGCTTGGCTGCTTCAGAAACTCTTACTAAAATATTTGTAACGCTACGAACCTCACTAGACAACCCAACCTCTCCTAAAACAACCGTATCAAAAGGTATAACCTTATCTAAATAACTTGAACCAATAGACAAACACACCGCTAAATCCAGCGCCGGGTCATCAACCTTTATCCCGCCAACAACATTAACAAAAATATCTCTATCAAATAACTTTAAAGAAAGCCTCTTTTCCAAAACCGCCGCCAGAAGCGTTAACCTATTATAGTCAATCCCCTGAGACTTACGCCTTGTTACGCCAAAATTAGCCTTTGTAACAAGGGCTTGAATCTCAACAAGAATAGGCCTTGTCCCTTCTAAAATCGGCAAAACAACACTGCCGGAAACTTCTTTGGGGCGCTCCGCTAAAAAAATCTCCGATGGATTAGAAACCTGAGCCAACCCGCGGCTCCCCATCTCAAAAACTCCAATTTCATTTGTAGAGCCAAACCTGTTTTTAACAGCCCTTAAAATCCGGTGGTTTGAAAACCGCTCGCCTTCAAAATAAAGGACCGTATCAACGATATGTTCTAAAACGCGCGGCCCGGCCAATGTCCCTTCTTTTGTAACATGCCCAATAAGAAAAATCGCAATGCCGCTAGCCTTGGCGAGCTGTGTTAAAATACTGGCACACTGGCGCACTTGGCCAACACTACCGGCGCTGGAAGACAAAGCGCTTGTATAAACAACCTGAATAGAATCAATAATAATAAGATCAGGCAGAAACTTTTTTACAAACTCTACAATGGCATCGATATCTGTCGCGTTTACAATATAAAGATGATCAGACGGGCCCGTCCCGAGCCTGTCAGAACGCATCTTCGTCTGTTGGACAGACTCCTCTCCGCTGACATAAAGAACCTTTTTCCCTTTCGAAGCCAACTGCCTGCACAACTGTAGAGATATTGTTGATTTACCAATGCCTGGATCGCCGCCAATCAAAACCATAGATCCCCGGACAATGCCTCCTCCTAAAACCCGGTCTAATTCGGCGATATCAACTGTAATACGCTCCTCATGATGGCTTTTAACACTATGAAGCAAAACGGGTTCCTGCAGGAATGAAGGCCTTCCTCCTTGAGGATTACTGCAAACTTCTTCTTCGGCAAAAGAGTTCCAACTTTCACAATCCGGACACTTACCCAGCCACTTCGCGCAACTAAACCCACAGCTTTGGCAAACAAACGCGGTCTTGCCTTTTACAACCTTCGCCATATTTAATCTTTCTTTACCGTCTTTAAAGGTTCTTTAGGCCGATAAAGCAGTTTCCAGGGATGCTCTTTTAAATCGGCAAACATCTCCTCTATATCCGTGTATAATTTATCATTACTGAAAAGCTTCCCAACGGTCCCACGGCCTTCATGCACATCATCCAGAATAAGGGCCGTAGTGTCTAAAGTTTTCCGCATACTGTTCATGACCGCCTGTGCCTGTGTCGCGGCATCTTTAAGCAATTCCGTAACTTCCTGAACAGACGTCGGATCCTCACCTCTCAACGTAGATCCCTCGGCTAATAAATTTTTATAATCCTTCCCCGGAATAATTTCTAAATACTTTTCTCCCAGAAGCCCTAACGTATTAACCCATACCCGGGAATCTTTAGGCACAACAGAATCTCCCGCCAGCCAAGCCTTTACGATTATTTCAGCCTGGCCATCCTGATTATGCAAAAGAACAATCTCCTTAACCTCGCCTTTTTCAACGCCGGCGAGGCGAACAGGAGCCCCCACTTTAATACCATTAGCAAATCCAAATACGGCATCAATATGATACCCTTGCTTTATGATTTTAAAATCTCCGATCCATAACACAAACCAAGCCAGAATAATGAGGCCACAAAAAACAAATATGCCAACTTTCAACTCCAATGCTTTGCTTTTTTCTGCCATATCCCCTCTTTCGTTTATAATGACTATGATTTAATAATCCGGCTGCCTTAATGCCTCAAGCGCCTGAAAGAATTGAACTTTGCCCTTCTGTAATAGGACCATGAGCGGCCCCTGTAATAAACTGATGGACATAAGGGTTATGCGTGTAACGAATTTCATCCGGCGTGCCTTCAGCAATAATTTTACCTTCATACAGCATCGCGATACGATCCGCCACCTTATAAGCGCTCCTCATATCATGCGTCACAACGATAGAAGTTACTTTAAGCTTATCATGTAGTTCATCAATCAAAAGATTGATCGCGTCAGCCGTAATTGGATCGACTCCGGTCGTCGGCTCATCATAAAGAATAATCTGCGGCCTCGTACAGATAGCCCTGGCCAATGCCACACGTTTTTTCATCCCGCCGCTTAAATCAGCCGGCATATAATCCTCTATCTTATACAAACCCACCAGCGATAGCGACTCCTCAACGCGTTTGGCGATTTCACTCGCTTTAAAATTTGTGTGTTCTCTTAAAATAAAACCGACATTTTCACCGACTGTCAAAGAGTCAAAAAGAGCACCACCCTGAAAAACCATGCCAATCTGCATATGCAACTCGTTCAGCTCCTTGCCTTTTAAAGACAGCACATCTTTACCATCCACCCGTACCTGGCCGCCATCCGGCTCAAGAAGCCGTACAATATGCTTAAGCGTAACACTTTTTCCAACACCAGACCTGCCAATAATAACCTTTGTCTCGCCCTTTTCAACAGATAAAGACATATGGTCTAAAACCTGCATACCTCCAAAATTCTTTGAAACATCAACAAGCTCTATCATAAAATCCTGCTTTAGTTAATACAAAAAAAATTACCATCAACTTGATTACAGCGATTTTAAAAAAGATTCAAAAAATTAAATCCAACGGTGTTTTTAATCACTGCAATCTGATTTTAAATCACTGGAATCATCAAATTGTACTTTTAAAAAAAACTATTTTAAAAAGAAATAAAATAACGCGGTAAAGAAACAGTCTGCGACAATAATCATAATAAAAGAATCAACAACAGACTTAGTCGTCTCCTTGCCAACCCCTTCCGCTCCTCCAACGACTTTTAAACCATGATAACAGGCAACCAAAGCGATGATCATCCCGAAGAATACCGTTTTTATCAAACCAGTAAACAAATCCTTATAGATGAGCGAAGAGAATGTCATATTTAAATAAATGCTTGAACGAATACTCAAACGATATACACAAATAAGATACCCGCCAAAGATACCAATAGCATTAGCAAAAATTGTCAGGATAGGAAGCATAATCGTCAGGCTCAAAAACCTCGGGACCACCAGGTATTTAATAGGGTTTGACCCCAGCGTTACAAGAGCATCAACCTGCTCTGTAACTGTCATTGTTCCGATTTCCGCTGTAATACCGGCTCCACTGCGGCCTGCCACAATCAAAGCCGTAATAACCGGCCCCAACTCCCGCACTAAAGAAACGGCCACAATGCTGGCAATATAAATTTCACTGGACATCTTCTGCATGATATAGGCGGTTTGAAGCGCCATAATCATACCGATAAAAAATGAAACAAGCGTAACAATAAAAAAACTATCAACCCCGATTTTTTTTGCCTGTTCAAAAATCCGCCTGGCGCCGAAAGGTTTTCCAGGTATCAAAAACACAGCCTGCAGCCCCAAACTTGTCAACCCTCCAAAAAAAGCTATAAAATTAAGAACCCTCGCCCCAAGAAAAATATAAAAACTCTTTCTGGCCAAAAACATCAAAACCTCACTTTAAGATTCAAAAGAAAGCTCTTCATTTTTACGAGCGACTTTAATAAAAGTACCATTCTTTAAAGTCCCGGCAATTATCTCCTGCGCCAAAGGATCTTCCAGATAACGCTGAATTGTCCTCTTTAATGGCCTGGCGCCGAAAACAGGATCAAACCCCTTTTCTATCAACATGTCCTTGGCATCCTGACTTAACTCTAAAGTAATCTTTTTATCAGCGAGCCTCTCCTGGACACCGCGGACTTCAATATCAACAATCTTATAAAGATCAACTTTGCCTAAAGGCCTAAACACAACAACATCGTCAATCCTGTTCAAAAATTCCGGCTTAAAAGTTTTTTTAACCTCTTCCAAAAGTTTTTCTTTCATCTGCAAATAGTTCATATCCGCCGTCTGTGATGTGAATCCAAGCGACCCCTGCTTGCGCAAAAGTTCCGCACCGACATTAGATGTCATAATAATAATACAATTACGAAAATCAACTTTCCTGCCATAGCTATCCGTTAACCGCCCTTCTTCTAACACCTGCAGAAGAATATTAAAAACATCCGGATGCGCCTTCTCAATTTCATCCAGTAAAATAACAGCATAGGGGCGGCGGCGGATTTTTTCTGTTAACTGCCCGCCCTCCTCATAGCCGACGTATCCCGGAGGGGCACCCACAAGCCTTGAAACATTAAACTTCTCCATATATTCAGACATATCCAACTGCACCAACGCATTCTCATCGCCAAACATAAATTCTGCCAGCGCCCTGCCCAGAAGCGTTTTTCCAACACCCGTCGGCCCAAGAAAAATAAACGACCCTATCGGCCGGCGAGGATCTTTAATCCCAGCCCTGGAACGCCTGACAGCACGGCCAATAACCTTTAAAGCTTCATCCTGGCCAACTACCCTATTATGGAGTTCTTCTTCAATGCGCAAGAGCTTCTCGCCCTCTTTCTGCTCAAGCTTAATAATAGGAATACCGGTAATTTTAGAAACAATAGTCGCGATATCATCCTCATTCACCTGTGGCCTTGTCTTATCGCGCTCCTCCTGCCACCTATGCTTCTCTTCTTCAAGCTTGCGCCTCTCCTGACGCTCCTGGTCACGTAATGTCGCGGCTCTTTCAAAATCTTGATTTTTAATAAAAATCTCTTTTTCCTTACGCAGCTCTTCTACCTGGACTTCAAGCTGTTTAAGATGTTCCGGGGCTGTCAAAATAGCCAACCTCGCCCTTGAACCAGACTCATCCAATAAATCTATGGCCTTATCCGGCAAAAACCGGCCCGTAATATAACGGTCTGATAATTTTACCGCCGCTACAACAGCATCATCTAAATAACTGACTTTATGATGCTGTTCATACCTATCCTGCAGGCCTTTTAAAATTTCAATAGCTTCATCAACAGAAGGAGGGTCCACCATAATCGTTTGAAAACGCCTCTCAAGCGCCGCGTCTTTTTCAATATGTTTGCGGTACTCATCCGGCGTTGTCGCTCCAATACACTGGATCTCTCCCCTGGATAAAGCTGGCTTTAAAATATTAGAAGCGTCAATCGCCCCCTCAGCAGCTCCCGCGCCAACAAGCATATGAAGTTCATCAATAAAAATCATCACATCGCGCGAACGTTTAATCTCATCCATAACCGCCTTAATTCTTTCCTCAAACTGCCCCCTGTATTTTGTTCCAGCAATCATAAGAGCCAGATCTAAAACGACAATCCTCTTATTGCGTAAAATCTCAGGCACATTGCCTAAAATAATCTGTTGGGCCAGCCCTTCCACGATGGCCGTCTTTCCGACGCCAGCCTCCCCTAAAAGGACAGGATTATTCTTTGTCCTTCTTGCCAAAATCTGAATAACCCGCTCAATCTCATTTTTACGGCCAATAACAGGATCAAGCTTGCCTTCTTTTGCCAATGCTGTTAAGTCTCGCCCAAAAGCATCCAACGCGGGAGTCTTGGATTTTGTGGCCTGCTGGCCTCCAAAACCAGGAGTGGCTGAACCTAAAAGTTCCATAATCTCATTCCTGACTCTATTAAGATCAAGGCCGGAATTTAAAAGAACTTGCGACGCGACACCTTCGCCTTCTCTGATTAACCCTAAAAGCAAATGTTCTGTCCCGATATAATTATGCCCCAAAGCACGCGCCTCCTCAGCAGACAACTCAAGAGCTTTCTTAGAACGCGGCGTAAAAGGAACATCGCCTTGAATCTGCGTTGCCGGCCCCGGCTGGACAAGTTTTTCCACTTCCAGGCGAATACTCTCTAAACTCAGCCCCATCTTTTGAAGAACTGCTGCCGCGACACCTTCGCCTTCTCTGATTAACCCTAAAAGCAAATGTTCTGTCCCGATATAATCATGATTAAAACGTCTTGCCTCTTCCTTAGCAAGAACAATAACTTTTCTAGCCCTCTCGGTAAATCGATTAAACATTCTCATTCCTCCAAAATAAAAAAACTTAAAAAATAAAAATTACCGCTTATTCAATATTTAACTTTTGCCTGATAATATCCGCCCTTTTTTCATCCCGCTCATTCGCGGAAAGTTTCTTATTCTCTAATTTCTGCAAATGCGCCGGCTGAGTTAAAATAAAAAGTTCATTAACCAAACCGCTGTCAATACCCTTAATGATCTCCAAATCACCGCCGAGCCTAAGCATAGAAAGCAGTTCAACCGTTTCATTGCTCGAAATAATATGGGCATTTTTCAATGTTCCATATGAACGCCAAACCCTGTCTTCCAGCATCGCTTTATGTTCATGGAGCATAACATCCCGCGCCCTCTGCTCCTGCTCAATAATCTGTTTAATAACCCCTTTGATATTACCAATGATCTCTTCTTCTATCTGCCCCAACGAAACCTGATTGGATATCTGAAAGAAGTTGCCGGCCGCCTGCGTGCCCTCTCCATAAAGCCCGCGCGCGGCAAAACTGAGCTTCGCGATAGCTTCAAGCACGCGATTAATCTGACGCATCATAACTAATGCGGGCAGATGAAGCATAACAGACCCACGCATCCCCGTCCCGGTATTTGTCGGGCATGCTGTTAAAAAACCCCACTCTTTTCTGAAAGCGTAGGACAAAAACCCGCAAAGACGGTTATCTAGCGCGTTAATAACCCGCCATGTGCCATCCAGGTCAAAACCGGACTCCATCGCCTGGATACGCAAATGGTCTTCTTCGTTCACCATGATAGCAACATTCTCATCCGTGTTAATCAATACGGCTTTTTGATTAGAACGCATCGCGTGTTCACTGGACATCAAGTGGCGTTCAACCAAAAACTGTTTATCAATACTATCTAACTGGTCCAACCTCAAAAATAAAGAGTCTTTTAACTGCTCTGTCTTCTCAAAAGCCTCCTTGCACAAACTTACCACCTTCTCGCCATCCTCTTTTTTTGCCCAATGAGGAAAAGGAATCTTAACAAGATTACGCGCCAATCTGATACGCGAAGAGATGACAATGTCGGCGTTAGGGCCGCTGCCTTTTAGCCAACCACTCATATGATTCATAAAATCATCTATTTTCATCTTCTTTCGCGCTCCCCTTCTTTTTTTTATCTTTATCGCCGATTTTTTCCAATGAGCTATTACGGGCTTCCGCCTCTTTAATAGTATCCCTCAACTGGGCAGCCAGCTCAAACTCTTCGCTTAAAATAGCCTGCTGTAACTTGTCTTTTAAAGCGGCCATATCAATCAACTTTTCTTTTTGCCCTTTTAAAGGAACCTCCTGATTCAAAACCGGCGTTTTACCCACATGATGATTAGCGCCATGAATACGCTTTAAAAGAGGGCCGAGATACTTAACAAAAGCATCATAACACTCACTGCAACCAAGGCGCCCTATTTTACGAAAATCTTCATAACTCAAACCGCAATGTTTGCACTTTACATTACTGGAGCTTTTTTCGTAACCGCCGGCTTGTTTGCCATAATCAGCGAGGCCAACTAATAAATCAGAAAGGCCAAACTGCTGTTCCATCTGCATGCTCTTCTTCCGCGCACACTCATCACATAAATGCAGTTCGCTCATCTGATTATCGACAATCTCTGTCAAATGAACTGTGGCCTGGTTTTTTTTACAAAGATTACAAAGCATACCGCAATCCTTCCTTTTCAGTTGTCTTTTTAAAACGCTCCATCAACTGCAGGCACTTACGGCCAATAACTCCGCCATTAATACAACGGCCATCTATTTTTATAACAGGAATAATTTCAGCAGCTGTCCCTGTTAAAAAAACCTCCTCAGCTGTATAGAGATCAAACCTCGTAAAGAGAGCTTCTCTCGCTTCCAGGCCAACAGAATCTGCCAAATCTAAAATGGTATCCCGCGTAATACCTTTTAGAATACCTGAAGAAACAGGCGGGGTCAATAAAAGCTTATTCTTAATCATGAAAATATTATCTCCCGTGCACTCCGCCACAAAACCATCATGGTTTAACATAACAGCTTCAAGAACGCCCGCATTGATAGCTTCGATTTTGCCTAAAATATTATTGAGATAGTTCAAAGATTTAATCTGCGGGTTAACCGCCTCAACAATATTTCTGCGGGTTGCTACCGTAATAATATTCAGGCCGTTTTTATACAACTCTTTAGGATAAAGAGCAATCTTATCGGCGATAATAAATATCGTCTCCTCAGAACAGTTACGGGGATCTAGCCCTAAGTCTCCTTCGCCGCGCGTTACAACAACACGGATATAAGCGTCTTTTAGCTTATTGGCTTTCAAAGTGGCGACAATGGCCTCCTCCATCTCTTTCCTGGACAGATGAATCTTTAAAGCAATACCTTGCGCGGAAGCATAAAGCCTGTCAATATGTTCTTGCAGTTTAAAGATAAGGCAATTATAAGAACGAATCCCTTCAAAAACTCCATCACCATAAAGAAGGCCGTGGTCAAAAATTGAAACCTTGGCATCCTGACGTTTCACAAACTTTCCATTAAAATAAACAATCATAATTCCTCCAGCTCTGCCGTTAAACAACAAACTCCCCATCAAAAATCTTTAAAAATCTATGTGAACTGCGGGCAATCTCCTGGCTATGCGTCACAATTACAACCGTCATTTTATTTCTACGGTTTAAAGACAGGATCATCTCCTGTATCTGCTTTCCCGCCTCATAATCCAGATTTCCTGTGGGCTCATCACAAAACAAAACCTCAGGGTCATTGATTAAAGCCCGCGCAATAGCCACACGCTGCTGCTCGCCTCCGGATAACTCCTGAGGCCTATGTTTTATTCTACCAGACAACCCTAAAAACTCAAATAAACTCAGCGCCTTTTCTTTAACCTCTTTATGCTGCCGATGGCCCTTATGAATCAATGCCGGTAAAATAACATTTTCAAGCGCCGAAAATTCTCTCAAGAGATGGTAAAATTGAAAAACAAAACCAAACCGCCTGTTTCTTATCTCTGATTTCACATCATCGCCAAGCATGGAAAAGTTTTTATCCTCTAAAAATACCTCTCCGCTCGTAGGGTCATCTAATCCCCCTAAAATATGCAAAAGCGTTGATTTCCCGGCACCCGATGGGCCCACTATACTTAAAACCTCTCCCCGGGAAACTTCCAAGTTAATACCTTTCAAAACAGTTAATTCCCGGCCGCCATTTAAATATTTTTTTACAACATTTTTCGTTTTTAACACTATTCATACCTCAGAGCTTCAACAGGGTCAAGCCGTGCCGCTTTAAAAGCCGGATAAACTGTTGAAAGAAAACTAATCATCAAAGCGCAAGCGGCTATCAAACCAACATCCTGCCAGCGCAAAAACACAGGAAGGTGGTCGATAGAATAGATATCTTTGGGCAATTGGATAAACTGGTACTTCTTTAACAAGAAGCACAGGACAACTCCGCATATTATACCAAAAAGCGTGCCAAAAAAACCAATAATCAATCCTCCCCACGTAAAAATTCTTCGGATAGATTTTTCAGTAACCCCAATCGCTTTTAATATACCGATATCTTTTGTCTTCTCAACCACCATAACAACAAGCGTGCTGATAATATTGAAACAGGCCACAAGCACAATAAGCGTCAATATCACAAACATAGTTATCTTTTCTAAGGCCAAAGCCGCAAAAAAATTCTTGTTTATCTCCATCCATGTGCGAATATGGCAATAAGGGCCCGCGGCTTCCTCAAGCTCTTTCTTAACCGTAAAGGCTCTATAAGGGTCTTTTAGTTTAATCCCTACCTGCATCACAAGCGCCCCCATACCAAAAAAATCCTGAGCATCCTTGATACCCAAAAATCCAAGGCCAAAATCATAATCGTACATCCCTGTGTGAAAAACGCCAGTGACGCGAAAAGGCGTATTAAGGCCGATGACTGGCGACGACAAAACAATCTCATCCCCCTCTTTTATCCCAAGGGCGCCCGCCAATTCTTTGCCCAAAAGAATACCGCCGGGAGGCAATAAAACACTCCGCCCGGAAACATAATCACTGATACGCGTCACTTTCTTTTCAGCCTCCAGGTCAATACCTTTAATATTAAGGCTCAAAAACCTGTCCTTAAAATATAGAAAAGCCTGTCCGCTGACATAAGGCGCGACACCCTCCACATCTTTTACGGAACGTATCTTGGCTGAAAAAGCCGGATAATCCATAATCCCATTTTCACTGTGTATAATGATATGAGGATTTGAACCGATAATTTTATCTTTCAGGTCATTATCAAACCCGGCCATAACAGCAATCACAACAATCAGAGCCATAACACCTATGGCTACGCCCAAAGATGAAATAAGGCTGATAACGGAGATAAACTTTTCTTTTTGCAGGCTTAAAAAGTAACGAGCTCCTATGAAGAGTTCAAAATGCATATATCTATCCTCTCAATCGCGACAACGACCAGCCAGTCCTATATGTTGCCGCCTTCTTGTTCCGATGGCAAAATGCCTTTTTCAGGCCGAAGCAAAGGAAAAAGGATAACATCTCTGATAGAAGGCTGATTTAAAAAAAGCATCGTTAACCGGTCAATACCAACACCAAGCCCGCCTGTCGGTGGCATACCATACTCTAAGGCTTCAACGAAATCCTCATCAAGGCAACAGTGCGCTGCGGCATTTTCATTAATCTCAAGCTGAAAACGCGCCTTTTGTTCAATAGGGTCATTAAGCTCTGAATAAGCGTTGGCAACCTCCATCCCGGCCACATATAATTCAAACCTTTCAGAAATCAGGGGATTATCTTTTTTATTTTTTGCCAACGGACAAAGGATACTAAAATAATCCGTAAAGAAAACAGGCTGAGTTGGCGCGTCCTCCTGTAAAATATCTTCAACCATCTTAACAATCTGGGAACGGCTTAAACGATCTTCAACAGCCCGGCCCTTTTTTTGAAGTTTCTCAATAATAACAGCTGTTTCATCTTCAGGATTAATATCAAACTTCTCTTTAACGGCACTGGCGAAAGAACGCCGAGGCCAAGGAGGCGTTAAGTCAATTTTTTGCCCCTGAAACTCAATGATCAGGCTTCCTAAAATTTTCTGAGCCACATGAACAAATAGCTCTTCAGTGATCTTCATCATATCCTCATAATCACAATAAGCGGCATAGAGTTCAAGCATGGTAAACTCAGGATTGTGGCGTGTTGAAACACCTTCGTTACGAAAACTACGGTTGATCTCATAAATCTTTTCAAACCCTCCAACGATAAGGCGCTTAAGATACAACTCCGGGGCGATCCGTAAAAACAGGTCCATGTCATACTCATTATGATGCGTCTGAAACGGCCTGCCGGCCGCACCGCCCGGAATCATATGCATCATAGGCGTTTCAACTTCTAGAAAACCGCGCCCATTTAAAAAATCCCGTATAGAACTGACAATCTTTGAACGTGTAGTAAAAATCTCCTTTACCTCAACGCTTGAAATCAGATCAACGTAGCGCTGGCGGTAGCGAATCTGAACATCTTTTAAGCCATGCCACTTCTCCGGCAAGGGCCTTAACGATTTCGATAAAAGCACGAAACCTGTAACTTTTAACGTTGGTTCACCTGTATGCGTCTTGAATGTTTCACCAAAACAGCCGATAATATCACCAATATCAAGCTTGTTAAACAGTTCAAACTGTTCTTCATTTAAAGTGTCATCTTTGCGCACATATAACTGCAGGCGATCCTCCTGATCCCTCAGATCCGCGAAACACACTTTTCCGTGTTTTCGCTTGGCCATCAACCTTCCGGCCAGAACAACCTTCTCGTTTTCTTTAAAAGAAGCCAACAGCTCCTTAAGGGAATGGGTCTTTTCAAACTTCCGGCCATAAGGGTCTATCCCAAGACTTTTGAAAAGTTCCAGTTTTTCTTTCCTCTGCGCGATAATCTCATTCAATTCCATCTCTGATTCCTCCAAAAAATCATAACACCGTAAAAATTTTATCTCTATATCCTGTCAAAATCAATCCAGCCCGTTCAACTATTGTTTCAATACTTTTACAATCCTAACCTCTATGCAAATAATAAGTTAAGAAAATATCAATAAAACAGCATTTTATTATATCCAAGCCTGGGCCGAGTGTCAATCTGTATTGCATGAAAATCAAAAAGCTCTAAAGCCTCAATCCTGTATAAAAAACTCGAAGCCGTTCCCTTGTGAGGGAACGGCCCCTGTTTGCAATATCAGATGCAAAATACAATCAAAAATAAAGAATTATTTTCTTAACAAAATTCTTTTTGCCACCTTCTTGGCCCCAAAGAAATTAACCGAAAACTCAATGGCTTTTTCAGTATCAAATTCTTTACAGGAAAAGATGTTAATATAAGCTGAATTCCAAAGTTCAGAAAAATGGCCGGTGATTGAACTCGTTTCAATAAATTGCAGCATGGAATAACCCGTCGTTTGCGCCTTCTTATGGCCGAAATGAGGCAGAAGCGTTTTTCCAAATTTTTTCATCTTCAGAAGCTTGCACAACTGTGTAGCATACTCTTCCAGTTTTTTCTTGGAACAAATCACGCTTGAATCGCATTTATACAAATCGAGAATGACCTCCAAACCAAAACTACCCGCAGACATCATAACTTTCTTAGACATCCCCTTACTTACCTCCGTCAACGACGAGATCCTTTGCGGACAACTTCAGCTGAGCGCGCGCTTCGCAAAAGATCTCTTTTAGGTTAAATGTTTTGTCCCTGGGTTGTTTTAAAATAACCCAGGGACATCGCTCTTGGATGATATTATACATACACACACCTGCCAACACAAGATTTCTTTAAAAAAAAATTTCGCTACCTGATTTTTTCGCTCGACGGAAGAAACGCAGGATGCTCCTCAACCACGGTCGGCAAACCCATCGGGCCCAATAATTCGATAAAAGGATCCGGATCAAGCTCTTCCACATTAACCATCGTTTTCGGATCCCAAACACCTTTAGCGATCAGGATTGCAGCAGCGGCCGGTGGAACGCCCGCCGTATAAGAAATCGCCTGAGACTCAAGTTCTTTGTAACAAGCGGCGTGATCACAAATATTATAAATAAATATTTCCCTCTGCTTGCCGTCTTTCAAACCCCTGACGTAATCACCAATGCAAGTCTTCCCTGTATATTGAGACGCCAAGGATGAAGGATCAGGCAAAATGGCCTTTAGGACTTTCAGAGGCGCAACTTCAACGCCATCGGCAATTTTAACGGACTTTTCTGAAGTCAGGCCGAGATTCGTTAAAACCGTAAAAACATTAATGTAGTGCTCGCTGAACCCCATCCAAAAACGGATGGAATTGGCATCAATATTTTTCGACAAAGAATGAAGTTCATCGTGGCCATTTAAATAAACCGGCATTTTTCCAACAACAGGAAAATCATAAACCATCTTAATAGAATGGACCTTCTCCATCACCCACTTGCGGCCTATCCACGTCCAGACCTTTTTAAACTCCCGAAAATTGATTTCCGGATCAAAGTTTGTGGCAAAATATTTACCGTGGCTACCGGCATTGACATCCATAATATCTATCGTATCAATTTT
This sequence comes from uncultured Planctomycetia bacterium, assembly GCA_964423185.1. GTDB lineage: Bacteria > Omnitrophota > Gorgyraeia > Velamenicoccales > Velamenicoccaceae > CAYRDK01. The sequence continues at coordinate 111,258 of CAYRDK010000003.1, read as the reverse complement.
ATCAAAATAATGTTTGAGAGCCAAAGCGGCATAAGCGTTGACGACACCCGGATCAAACCCCACACCCAGAATAGCGGTGATGCCGCGTTCCCGGCAGAGATCTTTGCGTTTCCATTCGTAATTGGCGTACCACGGCGGATTCTCGCAGACTTTATCAGGCTCCTCGTGAATCGCGGTATCCATATAGGAAACACCCGCCTGTATACAAGCCTCCAAAAGCGACATATTGACATACGACTGAGCAAGATTAATAACAATCTCTGATCCCGTCTCCTCAATCAGCTTCACCGTCGCAGGAATATCTAAAACATTGGCCTGCCGGGAATAAAGTTTCTTTGTTTTATTTTCAAGATGATTTTTTCTTTTAATACTCTCAATGATAGCATCACACTTATGTTGTGATTTTGACGCGATGCAAATATCCCCCAAAATATTGTTATTCTGCGCGCACTTGTGCGCCGCAACATGCGCGACACCTCCGGCCCCGACAATCAAAACATTCTTTTTCATCTTTAAACACCTCCCTTCAGACAAGGCTCCTTCATTATTACGACAAACTATTAACGTAATCCCTATAGTCAAATTGGCGCACAACATCCAGTGCCCCATCAAGCCTCTTGACGACAATCGCAGGCATCGCGAGGCCGTTAAACCAGTTTTTCTTAACCATTGTATAACCGGCCGCATCCAAAAACCGGACTTCACTGCCAACTTTAAGAGCTTTATGAAAATGGTACGTACCGAAAACATCACCCGCAAGACACGACCGTCCGGCGATCATATATGTAAAACGGCCTCCTTTGCCCTGCCGAAGCTTAGCGGACTGGCGATAAATGAGTAAATCCAGCATATGAGCTTCCACGGAAGCGTCTACAATCGCAACATTGATATCATTATGAATGATATCAAGCACTTTAGCCACAAACTGCGCCGCCTCTGTGATCACAGCTTCACCTGGTTCCAGATACAACTGAACTCCGAATGAACGGCTAAAATCCTTAAGCTTCTGGCAGAACTTGGCAACCGGATATCCTTTTCTGGTGAAATACAACCCTCCGCCAAGGCTAACCCACTCCAGACGCTTAAGAATATCGCCGTAAGAACGGCTGATATAATCCAGATGGCGCGAGAAATGATCAAAATCGTCATTCTCGCAATTATAATGAAACATCACCCCGCTCAAACGCGCAAGAACCCTTTTCAAAGACGCCTGCTTCTTAACACCCAAACGTGAATACTTTCTGGCCGGATCTGCAAGATCAAAATGAGAAAAACTTACTCCTGGATTAACTCTGACACCAATCTTGGAACCCCGAACAAAAGGAGCGAATGCCTCAAGCTGGGATAAAGAATTAAAAATAATCTTATCAGCAAAAACACTGACCTGCCGAATATCTTCCCTTGAGAAAGCAACAGAGTATGCATGAACTTCTTTACCAAACTTCTCATAACCCAACCGCGCCTCAAAAGGAGAACTCGAGGTCGTCCCATCCATATATTGTTTCATCAAACCAAAAACACTCCAGGTAGAAAAACATTTAAGCGCCAAAAGTGACTTAGCACCCGATGCCTCCCTCACTCGCCGGATTATTTTAAGATTCTCAAGCAATTTTTTTTCATCAATTAGATAATAAGGTGTTTTTAAAATCATTTTAAGAAGGGGGACAAAAAAATAAGATTAACCCAACGACGATTCTGAAGAAAACCATAACCGTCACGGTCAATCTTTTCATAACAAAAAACAATCTTCTTCCCTTTTTCCATCTCTTGAGCGTTGGCTCCTTGTGTTGGCTCTGTCACTAAAAACTAAACCCCGTCAGAGACGGCTTTTTCCAACGGGGCTTGCCTTGAGGATGTCATCTTATATGATTTTATTTTGTAAATCAAGAAAATTCTTATGGAACCACATGGACAATCCAATGGCATCCTGCAAAGGCGGATGAAGTTTTTCGTTATTTTCCGCCTCAAACCCATCATCCCATTTTTCTATTTCCTCTTCAAAACAAAAAGGTTTAACTCCCAAGCCTTTTGCGGACAAGTTCACTAACCATTTTTCCGTCAGCCCGGCCTTCAGAGATAACAACAACTTCTTTGATGATCCGGCCCATATCTTTTATAGACGCGTTTTGGATAGAAGCAACGACGCCATCAACAATATGCCCGACTTCCTGCTCTGTCAGACTTTGAGGCAAGTATCCCTGCAATAACGCGAGCTCCTTCTTCTCTTTTTCAACAAGATCAAACCTCTGCCCTTTTTCAAACTGAGAGATAGACTCCTGCCTTTGCTTCACCATCTTTTTTAAGACAGAGATGACATCGCTATCCTCAAGTTTCTCTTTCTTGTTATTAATAGCATGATATTTCAATTCAGAACGCAGGAAACTGATCGTCTGGGTACGCAACTGGTCTTTGGCCTTCATAGCTTCTTTGAAATCCATCATAATTTTTTCTTCTAGCATAACTCCCCTTTTCCGGTATTGGTGAATAATTCCGATTTGCACTGGTGGCTAACAAAAAAACCGCAGGTAGCTATCACAGCTCTCTTATCTTTTATAACCAATCTCTAGAAATAATACGACATCCCTGCCAGATAAACATTAGCGTTAATGCCGTTATTTGGCTGCTTGATGGAACAGTTAGAAACATGCCTGAACCTATACCCGACATTTAAAGCTAAATCATCTCTTAGAAAATAAGAAAAACCGCCGCCGCCCTGATCAATGAAGTTAAATTGAGTAGACTGCTCTTCCGCTGAAAGTGTCATATAATAAAGCCCCGAGCCAACTTCAACATATGGATAAAATTTACGGGTCAAAGGATAGGAATACCTGAAAAGAAAAGCGCACCCCAGCTCAACATTATCACGAGGGCCAATAATAGTGTTAATAAACGGCTCGTAGAGTATTTCAAGCATGCCTTTTAAATGGATTCCAAACTTCTCAACAAAAGGCTTTAAATCAAAACCAAAGCGCATGCCCGTAGCAACAGCCTCAAGATCATCCTGATTCTTTAAACTTCCCTGGATATAGCCGGTAAAAAACCCGGCCTCCTGTAGCCACTTACCAATACCTTCCTGCCGCTTCTCCTCAACGCCTTCCTGTCTCCTTAAACCCTCTTCCTGCTGTAAAAGCAACTCAGCAGTACCCTCATGTTCTTCTTGCGCGAAAACCCGCGTATAATACACACACGTCAGTAGAACCAATGCCAGTGTTAGTCTTTCCATAATTTTCCTAGCCATCTTTACCTCTCTTTGTTAAGTGGCTAACGGCTTTTTTAACCCGGCGAAAACAAACCCAGCGACTCTCTTCATAAGCCTTGGGCTCATAGAAACAACCTCCACTTTTGTATGGTTATCATCCAGTGTTGTAAAAAATATTCCAACTTGGGTTGTATCTACAGACCCCTTAAACCCCATGGCCGCAAGATATCTTTTTTTCTCATCCTTTAAATACACATCACCCCCATAAAAAATAATTATCCGCTCAACTCCCTGAAAACACGCATCCAGAGGCATCGCAAAACTCTCTGACATGCCGTTTGGGCGCTCCTTCTCCAAATGCGAAATGGAACTACCCCAAATCTGCTTTACTGCTTCCTTTACATGCGTGCATCCGGTCATAAAATAAAATGCTAAAAACAAAAACAATAACCGTTTCAAAAGAAATCCTTTCTTCACTGATAAACGCTTTTATCCTAAAATTTGCAATAGGCTCTTATTCTTCTTACAGCACCAAGAGTTATCCTATTGCAATGCAGCACAAAAAAGTGTTTGCAAATTTCGGGATACCTCGATAGCAAGTTTAAATCCTAAACGGATTTAAACTATCGACCCTTCGGGCAGATTTTGCATTAGGCAAAATCTGGGTTTATTATCCTTCTTTTCTCTAGCCATCCACGAAAATAACTCTCCTGCCTGACTGATTGTAAAATCCTTCAACCTTTCGGATTTCAGAATGACTTGCCTGAAAAAAACTCCCCGGCTGGTCAATTATATCTTTTCAGGCAAAAAAATCCACTTAAATTTCGCTTCATCACCTAGTTTAATATTATATTTTCCGCAAAACCCCGCGTTCGTTTCCAAAACATACCTGGCAGGAACCGCAGGCGCGTATTGAGGGATATTTTCACCCTTATCTACAGGGACATTTTTAACGATATGCACAACCTGCCGATCAGCATTCAACCAGATCATATCTAAGGGCACATGCGTGTTTTTCATCCAAAAAACCCAATAGTCATCGCTATCAAACACAAATAACATTCCGCGGTTTCGCGGTAAATATTCACGAAACATTAAACCTTGTGAACGCTTCTGCGGTGTTAAGGCCAATTCAACACCAAGGCAAGCTTCATCAAAACAAACTCGCTCAATAGGAAAAAAACGGACTAAAATATAAAAAATAATAAAAATTAATAAAACAACAATACCAGCCAAAACAGCTCTCTTGTGAAAAATAACTGGATACTTCAAAACCACTCCTTATTTTTGCCTCGCGACAACCCGTGTCAAAGAGTTGATCAAATGATCGGCGTTATAAAACTCAAGCGACTTATCAAGAATCGCGTTGATGCCTAACGCGTAAGCCGCTAGACAAATATCCTCCGGGACATCTTTCGCCAGCATAACAACCGGGGCCTTTATCTTTAGCTTTTTTATGCCTCTAAGAGTTTGAAGGCCGTCCATGCCTGGCATGAAGAAATCTAAAAAAATAATATTAGAACTCTTTCTCTTCAAAACCTTCAGCGCCGCTTCTCCGGTGTCGACCGCTTCAACACTATAGCCGCAGGACCTAAACCACGTGGATATGGAAGATAAAAATTCCTTATCATCGTCAACAATCAAGATATGAAAATCTGGCTTACGATTACGCCTGAAAAAAAACATTTTCTATCCTTTTTTTGCCGTATCTTTATATTTTTTTGGAATAACAAAAATAAACCGGCTCCCCTTATCCTTCTGGCTTTCAACCCAAATTTTACCTCCATGCAAATTCACAATCTCCTTAGCGATAGGTAAACCCAGGCCTGTCCCGCCTGCACCCGTTGATGGGCCAACAAGGCTGGCCTGTTCAAACTTATTAAAAATACGTTGAAAATCCTCAGGCTCAATCCCAATACCGCTATCAGCAATGGAAACTTCGACACATGGCTCCTGGCAAACGCCTTCTAACTTATCATGCTCCTCCAAACAGATAGAAATTTCACCATCGCTAGGTGTAAACTTCAAAGCGTTGCTTACAAGATTAATCAATACTTGCGAGAGCCTGTCACGGTCCGCAAACACAATCAAAGGCGAATCGCCCAACTCCAGATGAATAGCAATCTTCTTGTCATTTGACCAGCCTATCAGAGACGTTTTAACATCGCTAATCATGCCTCTTATATCAAACTCCAAGGGCCTAAGCATGAATTTTCCGGCTTCCAATTTAGACATATCCAACAAATCATTAATCAAATTATTAAGGCGCATAAGATTCATCTGTGAAACAGATAGAAACTTCTTCTGGTCCTCATTGATCGCACCCGTTATCCCGCCTAAAACAAGCTCAAGGGATTTTTGAATTGTCACAACAGGCGTACGCAACTCATGCGTAACCAATGAGACAAAATGGGTTTTCATCTCTTCCACTTCCTTCTCGTGCGTAATATCGCTTAAAACAGAAACCATGCCGACCGTTTTGCCATCCTCATCTTCAACAACGGCGCTGCTCGCCCTTAAAACTTTCTTTGTTATTTCATCCTTGCTTGCCAATTCTATCTCTCTGGTAATCGCGTTGCTACCGGCCCCAGCCTGATAACCTTTCGCCAGCGCCATGAGATGTTCTTTCTTCAGGCTCTCAGCTAATGTTTTCCCGACGACTTCCCTTGCTTCAGAACCTAAAAGTTTTTGCGCCGCAGGATTCATCATCGCGACTTTTCCATTTTTATCAACAACAACTAACCCTTGCGCCAAATGGTGCATAATGCCTTCAGACATCTCTTTTTCAGAAGCCAGGCGTTCATTCTGAACCTGTAACTCGGCAGTCGCATTCTTGACACGTTGATGCAGCTCATTCTCAAACTTTTCAGAGATCTGTATTAACTTCTGCAGTTTCTTCTTTGAAATCGTTACCTCTTCGTCCTTAGCCAGTTCAGCCTGGACATGCCCAACAAACTCTTGAGCCTGCTCGGACGCGATGCCACACTCAACAAGACGGCCAGCAAGCAGAGGCAGAATTCTCGCCTGGTCCCTATCGTCGCTTAAAATCTTCAACACTGTATTTGTGGCTTTTCTTATCCCTGTCTTCTGTGAAACGAACGCCTCTTCAATCATCGCCATCTTAATCTCATCAGAACACTCCTCAATCACCTTGTCATTACTCACTGTGCCTGAAGCGATGCCTTCTTTTTTAAAAGAATCGAAAATGCCTTGAATAAACTTTGAAGGGTCCTTCTTCTTTTCAACAATGACAGGCACAATATTCTCAGACAACCAATGGACAAATTTTCTTATAACAGATTCAAAATCACCAGACTCTTTAATACTCTCAATAATAGCCTCTGTAACCTTGGAAATATTATGATCCAGCTCATGAAAAACACCATCAGCCCCCTTACTCACATCAACAGCTCTACCTGTAAGAAAATTTTTAATATCTAAAAAAATATCCTTCTCAGCGCCCACGCCCTGATACCGGTTATCTCTCCTGTGTTGCGCGGCGTTATCGCCTAAACCTGAGACGGCTGGCCCTGAAACAACCCTTTCGCCATCTTCTACCTTCTCATAATGGATCTTTTTAATCCTGATGTGCTCACTGCCATCTTTTAACAAAACAGGCAGTTCAGCTGTTTTACCTCCATCAATAATGGACGCCTTCGCCATAGCCGTCACAAAATCGACAAGTTCTTGATACAACAAACCCCTTATGATGCTGATCCCGTCAACCTTAAAAGCCCTAAACCGTTCATAGATCTCCCCTGAGCCTAAAACATCACTGGCCAGGTGCTCCTGATTAAAAATCATCTCTCCCGTATTAACCCCCGTCACAATCAAAACTTCTTCATGCTCTTTTAAAAGCTCTTCAAAGATTATAAAAAGATTCTTTAAGATATCTTTTGACAACGGATGATTCGCTGAATACAGGGAAAGCCGCTTGAAAGCAAGAAAGAAAGACTTTACGACCTCTTTATAACGTAATTTTTTGTCTTGTATCATTATATATTTATAAGGTAATTAAATTTTTTATATTTTACCCTTTTCAGATAAGAATTGCAAGCTAGCTGCTTGGAGGATACATGAATAGAAACTGGCCTGAAATTAAACTCACTCTTCATGCCGGCCTTCACTGCTTAAAGGTTCGATGTGGACAACAACATCTGTCACGCCTGTAAATGACCGTTTTATAAGCTTCTCAATCTGCGAACTTACAGCATGCGCGTCAACCAGCGGCATCTGATCTTCCACCAAGACATGCAGATCGATATAAATGTCGTCCTTGCGGCCGCGCGTCCTTATCTTATGGCATTTTTTAACACTTGGCACTGTTAACACGATAGCTTCAACTTCCCTGCCATCAAGAACTGCCGTATCACAAAGGACTTTAGATGTGCTCCTTAAAATTTCAACGGCGGAAAAACCTATAAAACATGTAATAGCCAGCGCGACAACGGCATCTAAAAAATAGTACCCGAGAGCTACGCCAACAAAAGCAAAAAGAACGGAAACGGACGTCAGGATATCGGCACGCGTATGCATAGAGTCAGCAATCAAAATATCGCTGCCGAGCTCTTTCCCCCTGCGGTACTCATAAACCATAACGACAATATTAATAAGTATCGTCATGCCAAGCACAATAAAACTGAAAAAATTAATGCGCGGCGATTGAGCCGCCTGCAGGCGTTCTAAACTATCATGCAAGATATAAAAACAGACAAAAAATAAAAGAAAAGCAATAAAAATAGAGGTGAATGTTTCATACTTCTTGTGGCCATACGGATGATCATGATCTTTAGATTGTCCGGCGATCGCCATCCCGAATAAAGCGATAATATTAGAAGCACCATCCGCCAAAGAGTGATAGCCATCGGCTATCAGGCTTGTGCTTTTAATATAATAACCCAGGGCTAATTTCAAAAAAGCGACAAACCAATTAAGAAATAACACCAACCATAAAGTTTTTTTGACTCCTTTAGAATAAAACTGAATATTTATATGCGCGTGTTGATGCCCGCAAGAACCACGTGTAATTTTTCTAAAAAAATTTTTCAACATTATGTTCTCGAATCATGCTCAAAAAATTCTTTTCCAAAAGAACCCTAAAAGGCACCTTAACCAAATACCGCCAAGAACACACCGCTATTTATACAGCGGCCGCATCCAAAGAAACATCCTTATTTCTGCCGCACTTAAGAATTTTAAAAGACTCCTGCGCCGCTTTACGCCCTGAAACAAGCATTGATCCAAACGTCGGCCCCATGCGCGGAATACCAAACAACGTCGAAACGCTCATGCCACAAACGATTAGGCCAGGAAAAACTTCCTGTGTTTTTTCAACCACGAGATCCTCTGACGACTGGACATCCATAGGCCCAAACTCGGAAAGCTCAAGCAACCCTCTGGACGCTAATGCTTTACAAACATGCGCGTCATGGCCTGTCGCATCAATAACAATCTTTGACTCAAGCGAAACCGGATCCAGGCAAGCGATAGCGCGAGGCATAGAAGCGATCGGTGACCAATTAATAACAATACCTTCAACATTCCCATTTCGAAAAACAACATCATCAAACCTGGTAACATTAAGAATTTTAGCACCCGCAAGGCTCGCTTCAGAAATCAACTTCGCGCACGTCCCAGGGCCATCAGCCACAAAAAGCCCTTCATCAACTTTTTTGTAACGAATCCCAAGTTCTTCGAGAATCCGCTCGGATGGCGCCCTGAACGTAAGCGTATTCATAAAATAACCGCCAACCCAAAAACCTCCTCCTAAATAGTTGTTGCTCTCAACGATAAGGGTCTTAACACCTTCTCTTGCTAAATCATAAGCCGCCATGAGGCCGCTCGGGCCGCCACCAACAATAATAACATCACTAATAACATAATCCTGAAACCATTTCGTGAATTCACTAACAATGGCGCGCGTAATCTTTGCCTCACTAACCGGATAAAACTTTTCCATATCCCATCTCCTTAACATTGCCTATAATAGGTTTTTTTTCCTTACAATGTTAACTCCGGAGCCTGCCTGCCGGCAGGCAGGCATGCTGAGCAAAATTGACTTGTTATTTTTGCCAGTGCTTATGCTGCGGAGTCTTTACATTAATGCCTTGGTTTTTTTTCCTTACAAACAGTCTTTCCGCAAAAAAACCCTATCGCCAAAGCAATAGGGCCGTAAATCTATTTCTACCTCCCTCCGCTGGCATTACCCAGATCAGGTCTCCCTTGCCACCACTTTAAGCGCAAGGCCAAGGTCTCCTGCTTGCCTCACAAGACTCTCAGGCCGAATAACGACCTCCCTTGTCACATAATCTAATCAATGACTTAATTATAAACATTTATAACAAATTCTGCCCCGCCTGTCAACTTCTTCAAAAAAGGAGTTCGCACATCTATTTCTTCCGTTTTAAATCATCCTCTTCCTTAAGCCGGTCATAATTTTTTTTGATAGTCAAGGCCATCTCATTCTGCGGGTCAAGCTCAAAAGCTTTTGCCAAAAAATTTTGAGCCTCGATATCATCGCCTTCAATCTTATAAGCCTGGGCCAATCTAGCATAGGCATCAACAAAATGCGGATCTACATCAATAACCTTACGCAGATACGCAAACGCCTTGTCCTTATCACCTCCGGCAAAACGCGGCGCTAAAAGATAAAAACTGCCCAACCCAAAAAGCACGCCGGCAGAATCCGGTTGCAGTTTCTGCGCTTTTTTTAAATACGGCAAAACCTTAGTCCCCCGGAAGAGCTTGGAAAAAACCCATCCTTCATCGGCAATCATACCGTTAGCTCCGCCGATAATCAAGTAAGCACGCACATAATTCGTTAAATCCACATTCTTCCGGCCCATCTTCAATACCTGCTTAGCCAGGCGGATCGACTCATTATATTCTCTCGTTTCAAACAACATATAACCTAACGTCGTATATGCCGGAGCGAAAGAAGGATCAATTGTTATGATCTTTTCCAACATCGGCCTGCCCTCCTGAATCTTATGCTCTCGACGTAAAACCTCTGCTATCCCCCATTGCGCCTCAACACTATCTGAATCAATCTCAAGCATTCTTTTGAACATAAGCTTCGCCTGCGGAATATCATACAAGTTCAAATAAACAAGCGCCAATGCGTAGGCATCCTCCAAAGAATCAGGATTATGCTTAAACCCACCCAAGGCCTCAGCTAAAGTCATGCGCTCAGCCTTCTCATGGAGCTCCCGCCATTCTAAAGCGTAAGCGCAAAAAACATGAAAAAACACAAAAATAGGAATAAAAATAATATACTTGAGCCTCGCCATCACTTTTGATACCTCTTTTTAAAATATTCCCAAAAAATAATCGTCATAGACACCATACCAAACCCAAAAAGAAAATCCTCCAGGGGGATCGTGCCAATACGCAGCCCTAAAAAAAAGTCCGAATTATACACCACAATATAAGAGCCTGTTAAATAGCCATTAACAAGAAGTTTAAAAAAAACAATAATAGCAAGAAAAACATAAAACTCTTTCCTTCTGAAAATATTCACTCCAATAGACCTATCCAGCCATAGAGCCGCTACAACACAAACGATAGCCAAGAAGGTGTATTCTTTCACACGCCCGCCTTCTTCCTCACCGCGCCATCAACTCTTACCTTTAAGATATATAAAACCGCTTCCCATGTAAAAATACAACAAAAAGGAATAATAATAAAAAATAAAAATTCTTCCAAAGGAAGGTTAATAATCCTGAAGCTCCATACACCGGCGGGATCGAAAAACCAGTGGCGGCGCCAGACAGCAACCACATCCCATGCGCCATAAAGCAAAACGATCAGGCCGATAGAATATAAAAGAGATCTTAAGTGCCGATAGAACTTTAAAGGAGGCCAAAAATTGCACACAAAAGGGATGCTTATAGATAACAACAGCACCATCATATATTTAGACATGCCCCTATTGTATACCCTGGGCATAAAATTTGGCAATAAAATATATAATACCCGCTTTTTTCTCTATCAATAACACATTTACGGAAATCATATTTATGTTATAATTTTTTAATAGGGCATTCCAACAGGGCGCAAATCCCGCCTAAAAAACCATTCATCCATGCTCCTGCAAACATGGTTTTATGACGTGCGGGAAAGAGGCAAACCTAATAACTATTATGCAAGAAAAAGAATCTCAGAAAATACTAGAAGCCGGATTCCAACAGGCAAAAGCCATCACGTGCCAATACGCTAAAACATTTTATTTTGCTTCAAAATTCCTGCCTCCCCAAAAACGCCTCGCGGCTTACTCTATTTACGCGATATGCCGCATAAGCGATGAAAGCGTCGATACAAAAAATAACAGCTTAAAAGAAAAACGCCTGCACGATATCAAAAGCGATATCGATTCAGCCTACCACAGCCCTTCTTTTAGAAATGCCCTGCTTTTAGCGTTCAGGCAAACGGTTATCTCCTACAACATCCCTAAACAATATTTTGACGACCTGCTCTTGGGTATGGAGATGGATCTGGGAAAAAAACGCTATAAAAACTTTGATGAATTATACCTCTACTGTTACCGAGTCGCCGGTGTCATCGGCCTCATCATGCTTAAAATCTTAGGCTCAAATAACACAGAGGCCCAAAAGCATTCTATAGAATTAGGCATAGCCATGCAGCTTACAAATATCCTCAGGGATATCAAAGAAGACTACGCACTCAACAGGATCTATCTGCCCGAGGATGAAATGAAAAAATTTAATGTTACAGAAAACCACATCTGCCTTGAAAAAATAGACGAAAATTTTAAAAACCTTATGAAATTTCAAATCCAAAGGACGGAGAAATTTTACCAATCATCTGAACTAGGCATAAAGATGATGACAACGCGAAACTCAAGGCTTGTTGTCAAGCTCATGAAAGAAATGTATGCCGCCATATTAACAGCCATTATAAAAAATAGGTATGACATCTTCTCTCAGCGAGCTCATATAAATTTCCTACAAAAAATAGTCATCTATTTAAAAACAATCCTGGAAAGCGAATTCCTATGATCATCCACGTAGCCAAATCAGCCGGATTTTGTTTCGGTGTCAAAAGAGCGCTGGAAATTGCCCTAAAAACAACAAAAAATAATAAATCCGTTTATATGCTGGGAGATATCGTCCACAACGAAGACGTTATTAAAAAAATACAGAAAGCCGGTATTAAAAAAATATCCCGCCTTGGTTGTGGAAGAAACAAAACCCTGCTCATCCGGGCGCATGGGGCTTCTTTTAAAATTTTTCAGGAGGCTGCACGCCGCGGGTACACCATTATCGACGCCACCTGCCCTATGGTCAAAGAGATTCACAAAATCGCCAAAGAGTATGAAGAACAGGGATATCACATCATCATTATTGGAGAGAAAAAACATGATGAAGTACTGGGCATCACCGGGCAATTAAAAAATAAAGCTTTTGTTATTAATAGCAAGCAGCCTCTGCCCGCAGAAAAAATCAAAAAAGTTAAAAAAGCCGCTGTTGTCGTCCAGTCTACACAAAACCTGACGCGCATAGTCAAAATAGCGGATATCTTGAAAAAATATATTCCTGATTTAAAATTCTTTAATACCATCTGCGGGCCAACAAGGACAAAACAAGCTGAAATTAAAAAGCTGCCGGTTGAAAATGACATCATGCTCATTATCGGGTCTAAAACCAGCGCGAACACAAAAAGGCTCTATGAAATATCTAAAACGCTAAATAAAAAAAGCTACCTTGTCCAGTCAAAAAAAGACCTAAAAAAAAGCTGGTTCAAAAACGCTAAAACTGTCGGTATTACAGCCGGCGCGTCCACCCCTCAGGAGACAACCCGCGATGTCGTCTCGCGTATCAAACATATGACATCAAAAATCTCCTAGGCCGAACGAATCAAATCCGCAACAATTCTTGAGCCCGCTAAAACCGGCGGCAATCCTCCGCCAGGCTGTGTAGACGCGCCCACATAATATAACCCCGGCAGTTTCTTATCATAATTAACGGGCCTAAAAAAAGCACTTTGCATTAAATTATGAGCCAGGCCGAATGTCGCCCCATTTTTAATATTATAGTGGCTTACAAAATCCCGCGGATAAAACTTATGCTCTACCTCCACCAAAGACTCAAGATCTTCAAGGCAGGCATGGCGTATTTTTCTAAAAACATAAGCGCGCAGTTGCTCTTCATGCTTTTTAATATCTTGCGCATGTTCCAGATTTGGCACAGGGATAAGGATATAAACAAGATCTTTGCCTTCTGGAGCTAATGCCGGATCTGTCACCGTAGGGACATGGACATAAAATGAAGGCTCCTGCGGAAACTCGCCGCTTTCAAATATCTGATTTAAATTTTTTGGAAGATTTTCGGAAAAAAAGAGGTTATGATGAGATAGGCCTTGAATCTTTCTACACAACCCAAGGTATAAAAGATAAGTTGAACAGGAATACTTATATTTCGGAATCTTCCGCTTCAACAACTCTTCTTGCGCGTAAGCGTAGTCCGCGTTAACAACAACCTGATCAGCCTTAAAAATCTGCCCTCCGCTTTTAAGATAAAAAACATCGCCGCTCTTTTCAATATGCTCAATCTCCGTGCTATAGTGATACTTCACATTAAGCCTGGACCCCAATCTTTCCAACGCGAGAGGAATCTGATACATTCCGCCCATAGGATGATAGATTTTCTGGACATGGTCTGAATATGTAATAATACTATAGAAAGCCGGTGTCTGAAACGGTGAAACCCCCATAAACATCGCTTCAAAAGTAAGCGCGTAACACAATTTATCGCTCTTAAAAAAACGCCGGACAAGATTCCAATAAGATTTAAAAACATTTATTTTAAAAGGGAGCGGCCAATAAGCCGGATTCAACAGGTCTAAAGGAGAAAAACACTCATAAAGCAAAGGGACAACGGCATTATAAATCTTTTCCGTCTCCGCAATCAGCTGATCGTAGGCAAAATGCGCGCCCGCCTCTATCCTCTTGAACTGCTCTTTTGTCTTTAAGGGGTCAGAAAAAACAGTTAAAACATCATTGTCAGGATAAAAAATCTTATAATGAACATCCAGCATTTTTAAATCGAGATAATCCTGGACGCGCTGTCCGCAATAAGAAAAAATCTCCCGGAAGAAATCAGGCATTAACACAAAAGAAGGCCCCATGTCAAACTTAAACCCACGGTCTTCCAGCATATGGTTACGCCCGCCGCACTCCGGCAGCTTATCGTAAACATCAACTTCATAGTTATGCCTGGCGAGCCTGGCAGCTGTAGCAAGACCACCAATACCTGCCCCTACAATAGCCACCTTCTTACGCATCTTTCACCCCTCTCCTTTTACAAAATAAAACTCTGCGAATTAAGCCTCCCGCTTCACTAAAATAAGCTAATGGATATGCCGCGCCAACAACTCATCGGCACAAGTAAAAGAATGGGCAGTGCGCGCAACGATGCGGCGCACTCTCATCCGCTTCAAAAGGAACCTGAAGATTAAAAATATCATCCATGACAGAATCAAGAGCCCGCATGCACATACCCATGGCTTCAGACTGTTGTTCAATCACATTATTCTCAAAAAATCTCTTTAAATACAACATCTCATCCAATTCGCGCAAATTATATAAAGCCGCATCAACAGGCACGCCTTGAAACTGTTTTTTTAAAAAATAAATATAAAGAGGAAGCTGAAACGATCTGATATTTTCCTTAATCGATAAACGCTTCAAGGTATCGAAAGAACCATTTAAAACAGGCTTGATATCACTCGAACCAGTCTTGTAATCAAGAATAAGAAGGCTGTTATCACAAAGACGGTCCACCCTGTCCATCCGGCACTCGAAAAGGGGCCGGTTCCGTTCCAAAACCACAATATCTTCAAACCTTTTCTCAAGAAACAGAATCTCTTCAACCGGCCGCGACTCTTCATGGTCCAAGAATTTTTTCAAACGGCAGGAAAGGACCTCTTTAACTAAAAAAGCGTCAGACCTCATGGAGACAACGATCTTCTCTTCAAACAAGCGGTCAAAAATAGTAAAAAAATATTTCCTGAATTCAGCATTGATCACAGGTTTTCTGCCGACGAACTTATCGAATGCCTCTTCTAAAAGCTGATGGACAAAGTTCCCGATATCGCGCGCTTGGAGCCCATGTGCCAAAGACTGCCGCTCAGCCAGGCCGAGACAATAATGATAATAGAAACGCAAAGGGCAATACAGATACGTATCAATACTTGATGCCGAATAACAGCGGTTTTTCAAAAAACTAACCTGTTCTGGTGTCTTAACTATCTGTATTTTACCTTCAGGTACTTTAACCGTGAAAACACCGCGATTAACAGAAACGATATCAAGCGAACCACATGCCTTTTGCCGGTGCCAGATCAAATCTTCAATAAACCTGCTCTTTTCTTTATCGGCACCTTCCTGATAAATGAGAAAAACATTTTTTGCGTGAGAAATCAAACGCATAAATTGATAACGCTGAATCTCTTCTTCCTTTTCCAGGCGGTTTAACCCCAAGCTGATCATGACATCCCGCGGGACTAGTGGTTCATAAACTTTTAATTTCGGCAAAGACGACTCATTCATATCCATGATAATAACATTCTCAAAATTCAGGCATCGTGTTTCAAAAAGCCCTAAAATCTGCAGCCCCTTCAAAGGAGAACCGCTAAAAGCCAAAGCCTCATGCTCCAGCTTATCCTGAAACACGCCAAAACACTCCTGCGGAAGAAAACGTTCTCTGCTAAAAACAGCATTTTTAAATTCCAAAAGCATATCATAGATCTTGGAAGCAACTTTCAGATTAAAAGGATAATACGAAAGCGTGCTTTTTTGCGTAACAAGATCAAGCAGCTTTTCAGCGCAAGAGGCAAAATCATATAAATTGCAGATATCTTCCCAGGCAAAAAATAAGAGGTGATGGATCTGTTTGAGGCATCCTTTAAGATCCGCCTTCGTTACGGTTTCTATCCCCATATTCTTAACCATTTCTCCGACAGACTCATAAAGCCCATCAAGATTCTCAATATCAGCAAGCCGGATAAAAAGAGCCCCACTGACTGGGCTTTTTTCAACTCCAGCGAGGCACTCCTCAACCTTGTGAACCAAAATACGCGTTGACGCCTGTGGCATCGACAATTCAAGATTTTTAATCAAAGGATGGCTTAAGAGACGGACATAGTCTTTCACATAATACTGCTCATCCTTTTTGGTTAACTGGGCCTTAAAAAGAAGGTCAAAAAACGAATACAGCAAACTCCTCTTGACAGGATACCCCATCGAAACGTTAAAATCATCACTCAAACAGCTAATCTCTGATAAAAGTGCTACAATACGCTCCGGTTCCGGAAGGACAATAACAGTCTTTTCAAAAGAGCCAATCTTTTTCAAGACCTCGCGTACCAGGCAAACCTGAGCATGTACGTCAGCGCCTGCTTGAATGTTGAGCGTATATTCCGCCTCGCGTGTTTTATACGGAGCGATAGGCACGGACAAACTTCTAGAAACCTTTTTTAACACGGACCAATCATCCGCACGACCCTGAAAAAACAAAACACATCTATGCCTGTCATAGAGGCTCTTCATAATCTTATCTTCTGTTTTATGCAGATAAAAAAAGTTGCAGAATAAAAACGAATCAAATGCCGGAAACTCTACCTCCTGAATATATTTGCCGGCCAAACGGTACATCATGCCTCGCGAATAACTTTTTTTCTCAAGCATCACTTGACGATACCCCTGCGCCACACTGACAATCCTGGATAAAAGCATATTAATGCTATCGGGAACATCATAGCCGATATCAGCGTGCAGCTGAATATCCGAGAGATGCTGGAGAGATATATCTTCCAAATCTAGTTGTTCAATAAACCTCAATATCTCTCTCGCCCATGGCAAAAAAAGCGCGAATGTCTCCCTGCCACGTAAAATATCCGGCGCAATCTTTTTCGCTGTATCGTAAAGGATAAAACAAGCATCCAGGTCAGGCATAACGGAAAAAGATTCTTTCTCTAAAAGGATCCTCTCCACGAACTGATCAATAGAAAAAAACACAGGCGGAAAAAAACTTTTATTAAGCCTGCGGGAAAGCTCCCTTTTTAAAAAAAGAGCCGGCCTTCTGCCTCCAAAAACAACAGCAAGCCGGCTTAAGTCAGCGCCCTTGGATACGTACCTCTCTTTTATATAATCAGCAACGCGCGCGATAAAATCTTCTGTTAAATCATATGAAAAAACTCTATCCATAGATTTCTTCCATGCTTAAGTCATCCAAATAAATTAGAAAACCTTGCGGTTTTTTTTGAGGGTATAAAGACTCAACAATAGAGAGGTATTCCTGAATCTGCTCTCTGTCGCGCCCCATCGCATCTTGTGAGCTTTTATAATCAATCACATAGACTTTTTTCTGCTCAACAATAAGACGGTCAATCCTCCTGGCGCGGCCACAGGCGTCCATAACTTCTTTCTCCTGATAAACCTCAGCACCGGGACAGAAAAAAAATGGCCTGAACTTTTCATCCCGCAAGAGAGCGCCAATGATGCGCTCCAGGCGCACAAAACTATCAAACCCCACAAACTTCAAACGCGCCTTTACCAATGACTTTTTCAACAAATCCTGCCAATCACAATCACAACAGTTGCCTATCCCCGCTAAAATACTATGCGCCACATCCCCAAAAAGAAGCTTCCCGCGGTTCCTTAAGCTCTCCTCGTCAATAAATTCTTCTTTTAAAAAACCGACCCAATCCTCGTAATGTGAAACAGGAAGGCTGAACACGCAAGAGATGGGCTTTTCAGGAGTATTTTTCTTATAATTATTCTTTTCGCCCCTCTCTATCGCCTCAGAAGGCATCAATGCCGCTGCCAGATTTATACCGCGCCGGGCCGTCTTTGGCACAAAAATATACAACTCATTTTTTGCCCGGGTCAAAGCTACATAAATACCATTAAGCTCATCAATAAAAGACCTGCTATGCTCCTCTAAACTTACCTGGCCTAAAAACGAAGACAACACCTTATGCTTACCGTTGATCCGGCGCAAAACAAGCGCTTCATCCTGCAGAGAAACCACATAAGCGTCACTTCTGACGTTCATCTCTAAAAAAGGAATAACAACCGCGCCAAAACCTAAACCTTTAGCTTTATGGATTGTTGAAACCTTCACAGAGTCCGTTTCGGAAACAGCCGCGTAAAGCTTTTCCTTTGGTGCCTGATCAAAATAATCCAAAAATTGCCCAAGGCTAGAATACGCCTCCTCTTCATCTCTAATCAACTCCAACAACTTCATAAAAAATCCCTGATGATGAGGAAAATTCTCGAGGCAATGAAATTTACTATAGATGCTAACCGTCAACTCATAAACAGGGACAAAACCGACATTTTTAAAAAAAGGCGCTAAAAACTTTTCCCAAATTTCCGGAAATTTATGGCGGAATTCACGATATAAATAGTTTCCTTTCTGCCGCCCCGCATCTTGCCTGGTATGAAAAATAAAATCATGCAATAAACCAGATTCCAGGCCTGTCGCCGCCGCAAAAATATCGCCAAGGATAAAAGAAGAAAAAAAGAGGTCGTCTACGGGAGAAAAAAGAAACTTTAAAAAAGATACCACTTCTTTAATATGAGGGTTATTACGTATATTAAGCGTCTTTTCCGATTCAACAGGAACGCCGTACTCCAGGAGCCACTGCGTCAAGAGCTCCACCTTATCATTATCCCTCGTCAAAACAGCGATATCACGGTAATAAAACCTCGTTTTAAGGTCATCCATAAGAGCCAAAAAACGATCCTTAACCTGATCGAATTTTTCATCCTTATTCGCGCAGTCAAACAGTTCAACCCGCACATAACCGCCTTCAAAGCCCCTTGCGGAATTTTGAGCTGAACCCTTAAAAATTTCAACAATCTCATCTTGTTGCGCCGGGCTGAAAAGAAGCGTCTTCTTCTTCATGTCATTATGCCCCATTAAAAAACGCCTGATGTTATTTTCAGAAAAAAGCTCATTATAAAATTCAACAATAACACGACGGCTGCGATAATTATTGTTAAGAGCCGTTGTGACCGCATGAAAAGAAGAAAGCCGCGCGCGCACAGAATCAAAAAGACGGGCATCCCCGCCCCTAAAACGGTAGATTGCCTGCTTTTTATCTCCAACATAAAATAAAGACCCTCCGCTGGATAACGCCTCCTCAATAAGAAGAAAGAGGTTGTCCCATTGCAGACGGCTAGTATCCTGAAACTCATCGATAAGAAAATGCCTGACTCTCGCGGCCATCCTATAGTAAAGTTCAGCTACCGTTACGGCACCTTCATCAAATAACACCTTAGCCCGGCTGCTTAATTCCTGAACAAATAAAACATCTTCTTTTGCCGATAGAAACCGCAGCTCTTTAAGCACTCCACAGAAGATATCAATATATGCGTTAAAGACAGCCCCAGATTCAGCCTCACATAACTGTTTTAAAGCATAACGAATCTGATCCCATGTTTCTTGCGCCTGCGGCGTTATCCGGCCTTTCTTAGTCACAGGAAACTGCTCTCTGCCAAAAAAATCTGACACATCTGAAATAGAAAAAGTATCCGGGTTAGCAGCCAAAAAACCAGAAAAGTTTTTTTCAAACAGCGCGTGTGTCCCATCCGGCAGGCGCTCATGCAAAAAACGCATCTTCTCTAAAATAGCGCGTTTCATAACAAACAGATCTCCGCTTTCCACGGGAAAACGGCAGAAGGGTTCTCCATAATTATTACTCATCTCAAATAAACGCTGCAAAATAATGTTGATATCCTCCTTGGGAAACCAGCCGGTTTTCCTTTCAAGATGAATATACTGAGCCAAAAAATTATGAAAAATACCTAAAACTTTTTTATCAGTTGAAGCGCGGTCAATCAACCTGTCTAAGCTGTAAACCAGATCATCTTTATAATCCATTTTTATCTTAAAATTCGCGGATAATCCTAATTGATAAGCGCAACTGGAGAGAATAGCGTTTATAAAACTATCTATTGTTTGAATTTGAAAAAAGTTATAATTCTTTAAAAGCGTATCCACCATAAAACACGCTTTCCGGCGAGCCTCTTCTTCTGAAACGCCTAACGATGAAAGGATATCAGCCCTTTCAGCAGGTACCGAAAAGTTATCCAGAGCTATCCTTTTTAAAAAATCTAAAACCCTCTCTTTCATCTCTAACGTGGCCTTATTGCTAAACGTTATAGCTAAAATATTCTCAAAAGGCATTTCTGAAAAAGAAAGCTCAGGGTTGATCAAAAGCTGAACATATCTTTTAGCCAAGCAATACGTTTTACCGGAACCAGCGGATGCCTCAACAATATGGACTTGTTGAAACCCGCAAGATTTAAAAGTTTTTTCAGACATAAGCCATGAAATGGTTTATTATTAATAATACTGGTGGTATATAGGTAAAAAACTAGCCCTTAAACGCGCCGCATCCTTCAATGAAGCTCTATGGTCTTCCGCCGCGAAACGGCGAGGTCTCGCCTTCGGCGAAAAAGCCTCTAATGGTTCTCAAGAACGCAATACCAAACGGCTCATGCTGCATACTAAACAAAGACAGCTTGTGGTAAGCATATAAATTGTACGCTAATTTCAAAACAGAGGCAAAGATATTTTTCTCCGTACACCTTACCGCCTCATAAGACAAAAAAAGCCCTTGATATCTTTTATCGGACATCAAAGGCCAACATTTTAAAAAATTACCCCAGCGTTATCTTCCAGAAGAGACTATATCTTAACAACCTTTGTAGCTTGTTCACCTTTAGGGCCATTTTCAATTTCAAATTCTACTTCCTGGCCTTCTTCTAAAGATTTGTAACCATCCCCCTGAATCGCACTGAAATGCACAAACACATCCTTACCATTCTCGGGGGTGATGAAACCATAGCCCTTCTGATTGTTAAACCATTTCACTTTACCTCTTGCCATTATTCACTACCTCCTTTCAATCAGATTATAGTAAATAATGGCACTGCAAAACTGCACATTTCAGCTACTCTCATTTTAACTATGATGGTAACCTAAAACCTCTTATTTACTACCGAACGTTTTAAATATATGATACTTTTTTTCTTTTGTCAAATAAATTTTTTATCCCCTCCATAAACTTCCGCGCATTCTTGCTAAAATAATTTCCCCGAGGCTGAACAGCCTCATCCAGCGGCAAAAGCGTAATCTTTTTACCAAGCCAATAAACAAAAACTTCCCGCTTTTGGACATGCCATAAATAAGTTCTCGTGCCAACATGCAACATCTCAAAACCATTCTTTTTAAAAAAAGCCCCGGCCTCCTTTGACATCGTTGAGAGATGCACACCTTTGATATTCTTCTCAAGCAGATAATCAAAAAACCTGCTCATCAATCGTGAACCAACGCCGGCCCCGCGAAACTTCTTTCTCAGATTAATATGCAAAACAGCAGGATACTCGTCTGAAAAATCAGGAATCTCAAATTCACCAATTAAAAAACTAACAATACACCTGAGAATAAAAATAAAATTATTTTTTTTAAAAAAACCACCTTTGAGAAACATTTTCAACATAAGGGGCGCGAGAATTTTATAAATAAAAACACGCTTTAAACGCCGCTCATCCACCGTCCCCACTAAGTAGCCGACAACTTTACCCAGGTATTCAGCGACAAAACAAGATTCAGGCTCATAATCCGTAAAGTACAGAGTTAAAAAATCAGCGAGAACCTCTTCATCGCTGAAAAATGAAGCCCCTGACTCTCCTAAAAAAGCCGTTTCCCAGGCAATCTGCCTGACTTCAAAACGATCATCTTCCCGGTAGGGCCTTATAACAACTTCGCTCATCATTCACCAATTTCCAATACACGCCAAGCGGTCTCTCCAAATGTAAAACCGGACGCTTTTGCGCAACTCAAGAGCTTCTCAGGCAAGCCAAGCCTCACTAAAGGAATTTTCAGGATGATCGTCTTGCCAGCATAAGCAAAATAAATACCGTTTTTACTGGCTACTCTATCCATATCTCTCACCTTGAGCCCGAAAAAACCAATGGCTACGCGCATTTTTGGCATTCGGGAAAAATCCACATCCTTTTTATACCCCAGAAGCGTGACAACAACTCCTGTCTTCTTGCCGAACTGTTTTTTTAAAGTAATCTTTACCCATAGATCGAAATTTTTCTTGGCATAAGCCAAAGACGCGATAGCGTCTGAAGAATCAGGGCCAGCCTCGACAACATCAACATTCTGCCATTCGATATCTTCGCTATCCCCATCTTTAAGCCTGACAGGTTGATAGTCACCGAAAAGCTCGTTTTTTCTGGCGAAACTAACCAAATACCACGGAAGATAGTCAATCTGGCTTTTATAGAAAGCGATAGCGCTCCTTTTAGCCTCAATTTCTTGCGGCGATAAAAACGTCTGAAACCAACCTATGCCCAGATATCCTTTGGGCGGAGCAAGCGTTTTTTGCGGACGGAATCCTCTCGGGCTTGGCCACTTCGGCGCATGGACGATGTAGGGAAAAATATCCGTTTTCCCTACGTTCAAATTTAAATCCCATAAAGCAACACGCAGAAAAACGTATAAAGCCCGATGATCCCCATTTGTATCCGCGGGATGAGAAACAAAAATCTTCGTCGGTTTAAAATCGTCGAGAACCTTTTTGATGTCGCTCAAAATGCTTTGTCCTGCATATGGCGCATTAAGCGATAATGATCCCGGATAAGTCACTTTCGTCATCTTTGCTAGAATGCTCCGATAAGGCTTCTTAGGGTTCCAGTACCGTAAAAGGATCGCCATAGTTCCAAAATCAGGATACCCTAAAAAGATAACATCACTGGGAGCGATCCCTAATGACCGCATCGCGGAAAGCGTCTCCTGCTTTCTCACCTGCCCCATATGAAAAAACTCACCCTTACGAAATGTAATCCGTTTTTCATAAACCATAAAAGCAAGCTGATTCGCATCGCCATTAGTAAAACAGACGACCTGAACTTTGGCACCTGCCTTAACAGCCTTCTGTAAAATGCCGCCCGCGCCAATCGCCTCATCATCCGGATGCGGGGCAAATACTATAACCCTGTCGTGCCCAGAAAACTCCGGAAGAACTTTTATATCCTGCGCGTTGCAAACAGAAACCTGGCACAGAACCACCGCTAGGCCTAAAAAAAAGATAAAAACAGCTATTTTTTTTGCCATATAAAACCCTTTATTAACACAAGATACTGCATTTATTATTACGAATGATTTTACCATACCATTTTCTTAAAAACCAGCGCAACATACACCAGCTGCCCATACGCCATATTATGAAAAAATGCTCAAATATTACATGCATACCCCAGGCAATATTTTTTTAGAATTTAATAAACATATGCTATACTTATAGTTAGAGGAAAAAGGAGCACGCATATGTTTTTAAAAAGAAGTTTAAATAATGCTAAAGGTACAACCTTGGTAGAAATACTCATGGCTGTCCTCGTATTCTCTCTCGCCCTGGGCGCGCTGCTAAACACTTTAACAGTTATTATTGAACTTGTAGATAATTCAAGAGATAAAGCAACGGCTATTTCACACTTAAAAAACATCATGGAAAGAATCCGGGCCACGCCTTTTGACTACATCACAACACGCTTTCCCAACAGCACAATTAACGGCCCTGCCGGAAATCCTTATGCTAATATTACAGGTAACTATACTCTTGGCAATGAACAGATTATTGTCACTTACACGAATTCCAGCAGCGACCCGCTGGAGATCATGGGCACGCTTTCATGGCAGAGCAAACAGGGACGGCCCTTAAATACATCCTTGTACACGTTCAGGACGAGGTAAACTTGCATGAGACATAAAAATCATAATAGCCAAAAAAAAGGTTTCACTTTAACGGAAATGCTGACGGCGACTTTTATCTCCGTTATCGCCATCTCCATGATTTACGCTATCTATTCATCTGGTAATACATTATGGGAAAACAAACGCTATCAGATAGACCTGCAGTCCAAAGGCCGCCTCGCTATGCAAGAGATGCTTTCGGAACTTAAAAACGCAACACGGACATCAACACAGAACCCATCTCCGAATATAAACATCCCCTCTCACCCCAACAACAAAAATATCCACTTCTATCTGCCACTTGATAATGACGGCGACGGATATATTACCGATGCCAACGGCGATATTGAATGGGACACCAGCAATCAGATTCACTATCTATATGTGCCTGGCCAAAACCTATTGAGGCGTAATGAAAACGCGGGAAATCAAAAAGACTTCCTGCGTGATGTGACGGATGTCCAATTTATTGACAATAGCATTGACGGTTCATTATTTCTTAATGAAATAAGAATTATCTTCACATTAACGGCAACAACACCACGTCAAAGGACAATTACCATGGCCTTTTCAGGCATGGTCAAACTGAGAAACTAAAGGTGTGCTATGTTTAAAAACGAAATCGCCAAACACAAAACAAAAAGAGGGCAAGCGCTCATTCTTTCTTATATGGTGATCTCCACTTTTATTATTTTCTCAGCAGGCCTTTTAACAAAAGCTATTTCCGAAAAGAACCTTGAAGAACGCAGCAGATTAACAGAACAGGCATTCTATATGGCCGAAGGCGCGACAGAAGACGCGATTGAAGCGTTCACTTCAGACATAGCCAACTTTGTCATTGCCACAAACACAGCCGTTTACAACCACACAACAACATTCACAACACTAGGAGGCACTACAGTTAACACAACCATCACACAAATGGAGGCAACCGACCGCATCGTCAATGATGGCACCATCAATATCTATGTGCGCGATTATGAAGTAACTTCAACAGCAGTTCATCCGCTCAATGCCAATATTTCCGTAACGGTCCACCAGATTATCGCCCGGCGGCTGATTCCGACGTTTCAACACGCGGTATTTTACAATGATGACCTTGAGATATTCCCGGGAGCAGACATGACGATCGACGGAAGAGTCCATTCCAATAAAGATATCTACCTGGGAAGCAATACAACATTAAAAATTAATTCCTTTTATCTGCATTGCGCTGGCGACATCTATGAAGACAGAAAAGATGCACCCGGCACCGTGCCTCCAGGAAACGTTTCTATCCGTGTCACAAGAACCGGCGCGGCGCAATATCAAAACATGGCAGGCCTAGACTCAACCGATGCTAACTGGGCAACGGATTCTACTGACCGCTGGAAAGGAACCGTTCAGAGCGCTGTCCATGGCGTAACAAGCTTAACAACCCCTTCCGTTGGCTCCATTGACCCAAGCGGGCACTATGCCTCAAACGCCGATGTTATCATCACTAACGATACAATTGTCAAAAACGGCGTTACATTAACAGAAGGTGTTGATTACCCAACAGGAACCATCGCGAACTCAACAAGCTTTTACAATAATCGCGAAGGCAGAAATGTGAAAATGACCGTGATAGACATGAATAAACTCGCAGGTTCCTCCGGGACATGTTCCGGAGGAACCTGCCCAAATAACCTTCCGTCTAATGGGCTTATTTACGCGACCCGTAACGACAACGCCGGAGGTGACCAACCAGGTATCAAACTGATCAACGGTTCTGAAATTCACAGCGCGGCCGGCCTAACAGTTGTTTCTAATGACCCGGTTTATATCCAAGGAGACTACAACACAGTCAATGAAAAACCGACAAGTGTTATTTGCGACGCTATCAACCTCTTATCCGGTAATTGGAATGACGCCAACAGCACATTAAACGTAAGCTCAAGAAATGCCAACAACACAACTTTTAACACAGCGATTATTGCCGGTATCGACACCTCAACTGTCGGAGGGTATAACGGAGGGCTTGAAAACTATCCCCGCATGCATGAAAACTGGTCAGGGAGAAACCTTACTATCAAAGGGTCCTTCGTCTCATTATGGAATTCGGCCATCGCCAACGGTAACTGGCTCTATGGAAACCCGCAGTATACCGCCCCAAACCGTAACTGGCTCTATAATACAAATTTCAACAACGCGGCCAACCTGCCGCCTTTCACTCCCATGGCGGTTGAAGCCCGCCGCATCGCTTGGTGGAAAGATTAAATAAGCGAATATACTTTTAAGAAACAGCGCGATAAGTAGAAAGCTGTTTAATGCGCTTGAGCATATTCGGATGCGTGCTTAAAAACTCCATAAGCTTATCGCCAAAACTAAGCTGAATCTGTTTTCTCTTAAACGCTTCCAATTCTTCTCTGTCAATAGTGCCGCTGCGATCTAAATCAAGCTGGCTTAATTCACTAATCTCCCGGACAGCCCGAGAGGGATCATTAATAAAAAAAGCCTTCAGCCCCTCAATCTCTCTAACCGCGTCCCCTCTCAAACGGGCGGATCCATAAACAAGTTTATAAAGAGCCGACGCCAACTTGTCCGGATTGTTACCCAGCTCAATAGAACCACGATCCGCGAAATACTCCCGGATTCGAGAGGCATAAAGAACCAAAAGGTTCGTTATGAAATAAAAGATAAAAGCGGCGAGCCCTATTAGAACAGTATTGCCGCCCTCACGGCGCCTTGAGCCTCCAAAAAAGATAAAGTGCCAGGCGATACGGTACATGATCATGGGGATAACAGAAAGCAGTGTAATCGTTAAGACATCTTTGTTCTTCAAGTGGCTTAACTCGTGCCCCAAAACAGCCCTCAACTCACCCTCATCCAGAAGCCGCAAGATCCCATCGGTAACGCATACGCGGCCATCTGAAAGGCCCCTGCCAAAAGCAAAAGCATTCGGCAGAGCCACTTGCGATATGCCAATCTTTGGTTTAGGAATTCCAGCTTTACGAGACATCTCTTCAACCATCTCATGCAAACGCGGATATTGTGCCTTATCAACATATTTAACACGCATAGACCATTCAACCATCTTAGGGCCAATCATAAACTGAATAAACAAAAAGACAAAAGATAACCCTAAATAAAAGTAAAAATTTGTCACCCCCATGCTCATGCCAATAACAGTCGCGGCAGCATAAAGGATAGCGAACAAAACCGCCAGCAATAAAAACATCCTCATTTTAAAATAAAACATATCCCTCTCCTTAACATTGCCTATAATAGGTATTTTTTCCTTACAATGTTAACTCCGGAGCCTGCCTGCCGGCAGGCAGGCATACTGAGCAAAATTGACTTGTTAATTTTGCCAGTGCTTATGCTGCGGAGTCTTTACATTAATGCCTTGGTTTTTCTTCCTTACAATGTTAACTCCGGAGCCTGCCGGCAGGCAGGCATACTGAGCAAAATTGACTTGTTAATTTTGCCAGTGCTTATGCTGCAGAGTCTTCGCCTATAATGCTGTATTATATCCCTAACAGGCTTTTTTATCAACACGGCCTGCTAAACCAAAATCTTAGATACTCTGTCTAAAATTTTTTTAAAAATATTATATTTAATCTTAATTTACGGAATCCGAAAAAACGGGCAACTCTTGAGCATCTACTTTTTTTAGTTGCGGTTGAATCACAATCTCTACTCTCCTATTCTGCTTTCTCCCGGGATTTGTATCATTATCCGCCACAGGCCTGTATTCTCCATATCCTTGTGCTGAAAACCTCATAGGATCAAGCCCGCTTTCCTGAATAAGATACTCTAATACCGATAAAGCCCTTTGAGATGAAAGCTCCCAATTAGAACTCCATCTAGAATAACGAATAGGAACATTATCCGTATGGCCCTCAATGACAATATGGTTATGGCTGGGAATCTTTTTTAAAACATCAGAGATTTTGGTCAAAACCTTTTTGCCATCCGTGCTCATTTCAGCACTGCCGGAATCAAATAAAACATCTGCTAAAACTCCAACAACAATACCTTTTTGAGCCATGTCTAATTTAGCCTGATAATCCTTAATTTCAGACTTCAAGCTTTGCCGCAACTGCTCCATGGTCGCATTTAACTCATTCTCCCTGGCTTTCAATACCTCATCTTTTTCTTCGACAAGAAATTCCAACTTCTCATTTTTTCCTGAAAGCCTATTTAATAAATCTTTATGCCCTTTCAACTGGCGGCCTGCCGCGGCAGCCAAATCTTTAATCTTTTCTTTATAACCATCAATAAGAATATCTTTTGCGGACAGCTCATCCCTTATATCTTTCAAAGCGGCCTGAGCCTGTTCGAACTTCTGAGATAAATCTTTCAAAACATCTTCCTTTTGCTGGAGCTCGTCTGCCTGAGTCCTAAGTAAAGAGTCCTGTTTTTGAATCTGCCCATCCTTGCCGCTCAAAGAACTCTCTAAAATACCCAACTGCTCCCTATACATTTCAAGTTGACGAGAGGAACTGCTTGCCAGCGTTTTAATCTCGTTATTAAGCTGTGCCAGCTTTTCTTTGGCAACCATAGACGTTTCAAGCGTGCCGATTTTTCTCTCATAACTGTCCTTCTGCTGATCGGCCATACTGGCTAAATCCTCAACTTCTTCTTTAATATTTTTAAATTGAGCGTCTTTATCGGCGACGGACGACTTATAAGTTCCAAGCTCGGCCTCCAAATATTCGATTTTCGCGTATAGATCCCGGATAAGCTTTTCTTTTTCGTCACCTGTCCCCATTATCTTTTCAAATTCTCTGTTTTTGTTTTCTAAAGACTTCTCTAAAATACAAATGCGCTCCTGATACTCCCTGCCTTTTTTACCTGAAACCGCGAAATCTTTGTTCAACACCTCTAACTGCTCCTTCAAACTCGCCAGCTCTCCCTCTTTCTGTTCTTTATTTGAAAGGGTACGCTTCAATACAACAAGTTCTTCTTCAGCCGCGGCTAATTTTCCAGCTAAACCGGCAGACTCTGTATCCTTAGAGGCAATATCTTTACTCTTGATTTGAAGATCCCCTTCTTTCGCCGCGAGCAAATTTTCTAAATAAGAAATTTTTTGCGTATACCCTATTGCTAACCCGCCTGTGTCTTTCAATTCGTTTTCAAGCCTGCAAATAATGCCTTCTTTAACAGTCAGTTCATTTTGAAGCTGGCTTATCTTTGTTTTTGCGCGTGAATAATCATCCTCCATGGCCTCCATAGACATATCTTTGGCTTTAACAACAGCGCCTTTATCAACCAGCTCTTTATTTTTAGCCTCAAGCGCTGTTTCTAAAGATGTTATCTTATTCTTATATTCCACCAACTGCTTCCCAAACGTTGCCGCCTGCCCGTCTACCTTTACTTTTACGCCCTGTAATTGAAAATTTTTATCGGAAAGCAACGCTTCTAATGTCTCAAACTGATCCTCATACCTGGAGCCCCTCTCCTGAGAATCTCTGAGGCTATTTTTAAGCTCTTCTATTTCTGCCTGTTGTGATGATATTCTAGCCTGATGCTCCTTTGCCCTAGTATCGAAAACCGCAACTTTTTCCTCTAAAGATTTGATGGTAAGCTCATGGCCACCGATAAGTTTTTCTTTTTCGCTTAAAAGCTTTTTATCCTTATTATAGGTGCCTTCTAAAGATTGCAGGCGCTGTTCATATTTATTCACCTTCTCTTCTTCCACCTTTAGCGTAATCGCATTTTTCAAAGATAAGTTTTTAAAATCAGCTTCTTTTTTCACGGCCTCTTTTTTAAGGCAATCCCTCTCTTCTGAGGCCAAGTAGAGCTTCCCCTGTACATCCTTTAAAGCCGCTTCTTTTTCCACAATTGCCCGCTCAAGCTGCCCCTTTATAAGCGCGAATTGAGCAGCCAGATCTTTCGCCAACAGCTCCTGTTTATAATAATCATCTTTTTTAGCGGCAAAAACGCTTTCAAGTGCCTTCATCTGCTGTTGATACTCATCCATCTGAAGTTCAGAAGCCTTCTTATTTTTTTCAAAATCTTCCAGTTGAATCCGTTGGCGGGAAATCTCAGCTTCTTTATTCTGGGCATCTTCCATGGCCAAAGCAAGCTTATCTGAAACATCCTTTAAAGCAATTTCTTTTTCACGTATCAGTTGATCTTTCAGGAGAAGAGATTTTTCCACAATATTCAAATGGTCCTGATAAACCATGTTCTGCCCGGCTAACTTATCTTTCTCAGCCTTTAACGCCTCATCTTTAAGGTGAATAGCCGCCTCTAACTCCCCCTTAGCGGCCAATAAACCCTCAATCATCTTCTGTTTCTGAACCAAGTCCTCATCCTGTTTGGCTTTAGAAGACTCCATGACGCTCAAACTTCCCTGATGCAGATTAATTTCCTTTTCTAAAGACTCTTTTTGTTGGGCAAGCTGTTTTTCCAACTCCGCGGCTCTCGCCTCCTTAAGGAGCACTCGACCTTTAATCTCGTCTGTATCTTTCTGAGACTGGCTCAACTTCTCTGTCAATTCAGAGATAAGAGATTCTTTCTCCTTAAGCCCGCTTGCACTAGCCTCGTAAAGGCGCTCCTTCTGAAAAAAAGCCTCCTTGAGAGCTTCCATCTCTTTTTGATAACCTTTAAGCTGTTCATCTGTATCACGAGACAAAAACTCAATCCGGCTCTTTAGCCCAACCATTTCTCTCTCTTTTAAAATTAACTCATCCCTGGATTCCTGTAAGGCTTTCTCAGCGATGGCCAGCTCGCCGGCCGACTTGCGCAAATCATTATTTTTCTGGCTTAAATCCGCCCGCATAACGCTTATCTGGCTGTTTTTTTCCTTTAGCTCAAAATCTTTTTTCAAAAGAACATCTTTCAACATATCGTGGCATTGTTTCAATGCTTTAAACTGCCTGCCGGAAGCGCGCATAAAACTACGCAGGCGGCCCTGGAGGCTTATTATCTGCGCCTCCTTGCCTGCAACCTGTCTTCCTAAATCGCTTAACGCCTCACGTGCCTGGGCCAACTGGGCATGCAATCTTTCTGCCTGCGCGCTTTTTTCAGCTATAACGTTATTTTTCAACTCCAAATCTTCTTGAAACTGTTTCAGCGAACTTTTCAAGGCCTTCATCTTATCATGATAAACTTTTAACTGACGGCCTGAAGCGATAGCCAAGTTTCTCATCTGTTCTTTGGCATCTTTTAAATCACGAGCCGATGAGAAAGACGACTGCAATGTGGATATCTGATCATCATAGGTTTGAAAATGCCTGCCCAAAATATCTTTTAAGGACCCGATCTCTTCTTTTAGCTGTTGTATCTGAAAAACCCTATCGGACGCATCCGAACGCAACTGAACCAATTCGTCAAAAGCAGAAGTCAGCTCTTCATTTAACCGGACAATAGAATTCTGTTTTTCAACAGCCTCCTGCTCTTTCACAGTGAGAGAATCTTTTAAACTTTTGACTTCATCTTCATACTCTCTGAGTTGACGAACCGCATCCACCTTCAACGCATTTGTTTGTTCATTAAGAACAGATAATTGGCCCTCTTTACCATGAATATCATTACGCAGCCCATCAAACTCCTGCTGACTACGCGCAAGCTTCTCATTAATCTCTTTTAACGCTTCATCTCCAAGCACTAAAGATTTTTCCAGGCCAAATGTCTTTTCTTTCTGCTCCATGAGTTCTTTCTGAGAAGAATAAATCTGATCTTCTAGCCTTTGATTCAACTCTTTTAATGCCTTATCTTTATCCTCAACAACCTCTTTCAAACTCTTTAATTCACCCTGAGCATAGGCCAACTCCTGAACATGTTTTTTTATGATACCGTCTTTGAGAGAAGCAACTTCTTCCCGGCCCTTACGGAACACCTCCAGCTCCTCCCGGGCGGCTGTTAATTCTTTATCCAGGATCGAAACACGTTCCTTTTCTCTGCGGATAATTTTATCTTTTTCAATGATAGCTGGCTCAAGGTTTTTTATCTTGCTCCTGTAACCATGAAGCTCTCTATCAAGCCGCCCTTTATAATCTTCAAATTCAGCCGCCAGCTTCTTGATATAGGCTTCTTTTCCCTGAACGCCATGAGCTAACTTATCAACCTCAAGCTTTAGCCGCTCCGACTGAACAGACAGTTGCCTGAAAGCTTCTTCTTTTTCTTTAATCGCTTTCTCCTTCAGGAAAAAAGATTCCTTTAAATTTTTTGTTTTCCCTGTTTTCTCTAAAACTTCATTCTTTAAAAAAGCGGCTTCCTGCTGAACCTCGGCAAGCTTTTTCTCCAGCTCGTCTAAAGAGAACTCTTTGATGGACAGCTCTTTTTTCACCTCAGTTAAAGAAGAACGCAAAATATTCATCTCTTGTCCGTGCTCTCGGCCTGTCTTATCGGAAAACTCAACGTGTGACATCACCTTAGCTTTCACTTCTTCAAGTTCGCGGTTCTTCAATGCAAGCTCTTCTTGCAGGCTTTTCGACTGATTCTCTGAAAGCGCTAACTCCTGAGCAAGCATTTCTACAGACTGCTGTTTCGCTCCAGCCTCATTAGATTTAAGCGCAACCGCCCCTTCCAATTTCTCCAAAGCATCCTGATATTTTTTAATCTGGGCAGCTGATGCCATCTCTAAAGCCCAGAGCATATTCCTCATACGGACAAGATCGCCATCTTTTCCATCAGCCTCTCTCTGCAAGACATCCAACTGAGCTCGGAGCCCGGCAATACCCTCTGAAAACTCCCGTGCGGCATCCTGCTGAGATTGTGCCTGGCCCTGATCCATGCTCGCGTTCACCTTAGATACAGAACTCTCCAGAGTTTCCAGCTTAACCTTATATAAATCAAGCTGCTTAGAAGAACTCGCCTCCAAGGCGCTAATTTGGCTTTTAAGCTTCGCCAACAATTGATCTCTCTGTGAAGCATCTTTGTGCAACTGTTCAAGCTTTTCCTGAGCCAAAATAAACTTCTCTTTTAAAAATGAAACCTCATCTCCCTTGGCTTTTACATCGCCTTCTTTAGAAGCAACAGCTTCCTGCAAAGCATGTATCTGTTTCTTAAGATCCATTAACTGGGCGCTTAAAACACCTACCTCATCTACGCCTGCCTTATCAGGAGGCGTAAAAACAAGAGCCCCATAAGAATACTCAGTCCCAATAGGAGCCTGAGCCATAACCATAAGCTGCGAAACAGCAAGATCAGGCCGTTCCACCTGATACTTACCCGTGTCAAGCCCCATTTTTTTCAAATAAGACTTTGCCATCACATTATCGGGGTCAATAATTAAGGCCTTGCTAAACTCATGTTTGGCTTCTTCTAAAATACCTTGATCGTAAAGATTCTTAGCGTATTCGCAGATAAATTCAGCCACATATGCGCCCTTTTGCGCGCAGGCCTCAGGCTGGAATGGGCAGAAAAAAACAATGATAAGAAGCAGAGTAAATATAATCTGTCTGAATTTCATAATAATTTTAATTTGATAAGCTAGGTTCTTATTTTATAAGTGATGATAGAAACGGAAAGGCGGACTAAAAGAATGCGGCTGGCTTTAAAAAAAATCAAAACCAACCCTTATGCTTTCTCTTGCATAAACCTGCGGGTTTCTTTAAAACCTAAAAACAGCATACACGCAATAGTCTATCAAAAGATAAAAACAAAAATGTTTTTATCAAACTATCTCTCTCAAATATCACGCCAAACCAATCGTCATCATTAAATGCTTTACCTATAATCATAAAGGAGTTGCATTATACTATACGTTAAAAAAATTGTCCAACGATTAATCTTATCCGAATTGACTCGCATTATAGCTATTTTCATCCCAAGCCAAAAGGCGCGGCAATAACAAGGCTTAAGAACCCGATATAAAACATCAAAGGCAATCCGATAACAACATCCAGCAAAGGAGTTACTACAACCAGAAGGATTAAAAGAAAGCTGTATTTGCGCAGCATCTCATATCTAGCTTGCCACTTCAAAGGTAAATATTTCGGCAATAACCACGAACCATCTAGAGGCGGAATCGGCAAAAGGTTAAAAACAGCTAAAACAAGGCTCATAATAATCAGCTCAAAAAGAAAAATATTCATATACGTCCAAAACCTGGCAAAAGGAATACCGGAAATAGACGTAACAGCAAAAGGATTGAAAAAGTTTAAACTTATGAAACCGCTAAAGGCGCGCGATAACACAAACCCCATTAAGACCAATAAAAATGTAGCAGTCAAAGCAACCGCCATATTCATAACCGGCCCCATCAAAGAAACAAGCGCTTCGTCCCTATCAGGGTGTTTGAATTTAGTTTTGTCAAAGGCGACAGGCTTGGCCCAGCCGAAAATAACGGGGCTGTTGCGCAAAAGCAAAACAACAGGAAGAATAACGGAACCAAACAAATCCAAATGCGCAAAAGGATTTAACGTCAATCTACGGTTTTCTTTTTGAGTCTCATCGCCACATTTATATGCGGTAAAGGCATGAGAAAACTCATGCAGGACAAAAGAGACAAGAAGGACAACAATCATAATAATCTTCACAATGCCATCCGTCGGCCAATCAACGCTGTTATCTAATAAGCGCAAATACTTAAAAACCTCGGGATCGTGAGGGTAAAAAGTCAAAAACTTTTCGTAATATGACTTGGCTAAAACAATGCCATCCGGCTTATACATAGTCAAAAGGCCTAGATGAAAATATGCCTCGCCATTATGCGTATCAAACTCAACACACTTAGAAAACATCGCAATGGAACGGTCAATATCATCAAAATCTTCATAAATAATTCCTTTAGCGAAACAAACAGCTTCCGTTTCTTCGATGCCGGGCTCATCTAAAGTTTTCAAAGCGCCCAAATAATCTTGGCTTTGGAGCTCCCGCAGAGCCTTTTGAACAGAAGAAGGCGCGGCACCAGGCGCGAGATATTTCTGAAGGGTGTGAACATGCACAGGGCCTGTTCTTTTTAAAGGAGTCAAAACACCCAAAATAGTAAAAAGATACATTGTAGTAAAAAAAGCTCCTAAAACAAAACCTGAAACAACCCTGACTCTGGCAAACTTCTGCCGTTTAAGCCTTTTCAAAGAATAAAAAAAAGCTGCCAGATGCACAAAAGGCAAAAAAGAGAATATCCCTAATATTAGACACTTTTTACCATCCTTAAGCTCCCTATGTTCATCGTGTTCAAGCTCCTCTCCCTGCCGTAAATACCAACCTAAAAGATCCTGATGCGCAGATAAACTGCCATGCGCGGCTAACTTTAAAAAAATCATCTTATAAAATATAAGGTAACCTATGGAAAAAAGAAGGCCAAAAGAAACAACAGGCAAAAAACTATCCTCAAGCATTAACCTGTTAAACGCAATAGTATCTAAAAAAGAAAAAATAAAAAAACCCCACATAAAATGCGGGATACTTAACAATAGCCTTCAAAGCCATTTTAAAAGCCGCCCCTACCTTGTTCTTTTCGAAGATACAAGCCGCTAGCCAAAAAAAACTGAAGATGGCAATAAAATTTGAAATCAGGTCGAGATAAAGTTCTTTATGCCCATCTCTGGCTAAAATAATACTGGTGCTAAATAAACAGAGGAAAAGAAAAAACAAAAATAAGAGGCCAATCTTCAAGAAAGGCATAAAAAATGAAAATTTGATTTTCTTGTGTTGAAAAACCGGTCGATCATCCATACTTTCAATAAAAAAGAAACTTAAAATATAGGAAAAAACGGCGGGCCTGATCAAAAGAAAAAATAGCCAATAGAAAACAGGGTTCGCATTATGAAAATACCTGGAGAAGATAACATATGCCGCAAAAAGAAAAATCAACCCAATCCTGACGCGCAAACGATACCTTTCATTACAGGCCGAATTCAATAATATGTTATCCATCCCTATCATCTCCTTTTTTTTAACACATCATTAAAACTTCATGGGCTAATAACCTCAGAACCCGGCATAGCGCTCTAACAGCATTCTTAAAAAAGCTAAAACCCGGTTAATTGTACAAAAAAGACATAAAAAATACCTTACTGTCAGTTTACTTCACGCCTTCCGTGCTTGTCAAACAATATTGTCCTCTGTTCCTTCAACAATGAAGTAAAATATTGACTCCTATTGAAAAATAAGTATGATAAGGGCATGAAAATTGAAACCTCTATCATCATACCAACACACAATAGGGCCTTATTCTTAAAAATAGCCATTGATTCTGCCTTCGCGCAGACATACAGAGATTTCGAACTTATTGTCGTTGACGATGGCTCAACAGACGGGACGCGCGGCCTCATGTCCTCTTACGGCAAAAATATCAACTACATCTACCAGGCTAATCAAGGGCCGGCTGGTGCCAGAAATACCGGCATAAAAAACGCCAAAGGCCGATATCTGGCTTTTTTGGATTCCGATGACTCCTGGAAAAAAGAAAAACTTGCCATCCAAACCGACGCGTTACAAAAAAACCCTGAATTTTTAATCTCCCACACTCAAGAAGTGTGGTACAGGCGGGGCGAACTCCTCAATCAGAAAAAAAAACATGCAAAATATCATGGGCCCATTTTTGACAAATGCCTGCCCTTATGCGCCGTAGGAATGTCAACGGTTATGGCCAAAAAAGAACTCTTTGAAAAGATTGGTTTTTTTGATGAGGCCCTGCCCTGTTGCGAAGATTATGACTTATGGCTTAGAGCCAGTGTTAAACACCCATTCCTATTGATAGAAAAAGCTCTAACTATCAAAGATGGCGGCAGAACAGACCAAGTATCGCGCATTTACGCGGTGGGCATGGACAAATTCAGGATCAAATCGCTCACAAACCTGCTTGAATCCAGGCAAGAATTAACTGCGCAACAGCGGCAATCCGCCCTGCGGGAACTTGAAAAAAAATGCCGTGTTTATGGCACCGGGTGCCTTAAACACGGCAAAACACAGGAAGGCGAATTTTATCTCAACCTTCCCAAAAGATTCTCCTAACGCCCCAAAAACTTTATCCGTTCAATTATTTTTACCATCTTTGCTCGTTCTGCTTCATCAGGCCCTTCCATATAAATCGTGAATAAGTACTTTTTAAAAAATACAGCCATAAATGTAGCGTGAGCTTTTCCTTCATCACTGTTCAATAAAAAATCAACCTGCCGGGCTTTTAACCCATCCAGTGTCCTCTGTTTCTGAGACACAACAACACCTTTCTCTTCTTTTACTTTCTGGACCATATTCCCAATGCCTCTATCCAAAAATTCATCAATGTGGCCCTGAAAGTTCACAGCGTCGGATTGAGTCTGTATTTTAATGATAATCGCACCCTCCTGCAGCACGCTTGAAATAATAACCGTATCTGAATTATCTAACCATTCCCAGCCTTTCGGCACATCAATCTTAAACAATCCTTTTATAGAAACATACAACTCTGCGAAACAAACGTGCGAAAAAAAGAAGATTATAATCACGCACAGATTAAATAATAACACTCTTTTCTTCATTAACTATCTCCTGTTGTTTAAAAATAATAACCCGGCACTATTCTTATAATGAATGTAATCCTGCCCAAATTGGTACTCTAGAACATCCTCTTCAGCCTTGATAAAATATTTATAAACACAATAAGCGCATAAAGCAACGCTTAAAAAAAACAAAGACCTGGCAATGACAGCAATCCCGGGAATAATAAAAAAGATCCAGGCCGCATACATGGGGTGGCGCATAAAACCATAAACACCTTCCACCGCGAGTTTGCCTTTTTGACGAGACTCTTTTAGTGCCAAGAAACTTTTAAAAAAAATAATAGAACCGATAAATAGGAAGATATCGCCAAATGCGAATGTTGCGTACTGAGGCAATGAGTTTAAAAAAAATAAGCCTCCAGAAAACTTGTAGTTTAGATAAACCATAACCAGGCCATAACCAACAGTCCAGATAAATAATATAGGCCCTATGCCCAATATGCTCGTCTCTATTATGCCTTTCTTTTTATTCATTGCCATATTTTACTACAACCTAAAAAGCCTGCAACTTAAATTTAAAAGAGATATTGTTAAAAAAAACAGTTTTTTGATAAAATATAACCCTCAAGGAATAACACGTGAGAACGCAAAAAAAAATTAACACACCATCTAACAGTGAAAGGATAGCCATGCCTAAAAAAGCAATCGTTATTTTAGCGGAAGGATTTGAAGAGATCGAAGCTGTTACCGTTATTGACATCTTAAGAAGGGCCGGCGTCGAAGTGGCCATAGCCGGCTTAGATGGCAACAAAATTCGCGGATCGCGCGATATCTCCGTTGAGACAGATACAATATTTAAAGGCTCAGAGCAAAACTTTGATGCCTGTATCCTGCCCGGCGGCGGCTTGGGCGCGGCCAATCTTGCCGCTTCTAAAAAAGTTAAAATGTTTATTAATCAGATGCACGCGGACAATAAAACCATCGCCGCCATCTGCGCATCTCCCGCCGTCGTTCTAGCGCCAGCCGGCATACTCGACAATAAATCCATGACCTGTTATCCGGGGTGTGAAAGTAAATTAAAAAACGTACGGTATAAAAATGAGGCTGTTGTTATTGACAATAATCTCATAACAAGCCAAGGCCCGGCAACGGCGCTTGCGTTCGCGCTGGCCATTACAGAGAAACTTTGCGGAAAAACAACTGCCCAGAGAATTAAAAAAGAGACTCTGGCAAATCTACACTATGAGCAAAAAAGTAAACCCCGAGTAAAATACCCGGGGTCTAAAAAAAAGAACAGAATTATTTTTCACCATACACAACAGCGGCTATTAATCCTTTAAGAGGTGTTTCAATTAACCCTATCATAGTCCAGTAAAGAATAACAACCGGGGCTACGGTCATAAAATAAGCCGTGGCAAACATCCCCGGGAGAATCCCAACAGCCCAAACACACAATCCAAAACATATCCCCCTGGCGGATTTTGTTTTACCAGGGATTCCTTTTCTTAATAAAGCATAAACAACCACAAAAATAATATTTAACAACAGGGTTCCTGAATTAAAACCCATGCCAGGAGGGCCGTCCATATGTCTCCAGACATTAACCGGCTCAACCGCATAGACCCAGCTAAAAAGCCAACCACACGTCAAAGCCCCAAAAACAAAATGAAAAACCGAAACCGCCAATGCCGCCAACAATACTTTACCTTTTTTCATAAGCCCTCCAATAATACCGCAAACGCTCTAATCCGCGCTCTCAATGCTTTTCCTTCTTAGCCCTGGTAATAAAAAGCTGAGAACTATCGCCTTGCCTCTTAAAAAAAGATAAGACCTTTTCTGCCTCACTGAAAGAAAGAGTAATAAAAGAAAATTTATCAAAAATCTGAATATCTTTGATTCTCTCTCCATTAATATTACACTTGCTCCTGATAATCCTTACCAGTTTCTTGCGCGTCAGGCCATCATGCTTACCCTGCTGAACAAAAAGGCGCGTCGTACCTTGCGTGTCAACAACCGCGTCTCTAATCTCCGTGTAATTTCTCTGATCAAGCTCATCGGCAAAAGAGTGCTGCAGGAGCGCGGCAACAACTTCACGGGCACCATGGTCTTTTAAGAGCTTTTCCGACATCTCCAGATACGCAGGCCGAAGTTCTGATTTAACAAGCTCTTCGAGGCGCGCCACAACACGACGCCTTTTAATATCAATAACTTCTCCAACCCCGGGTAATTTTGCCTTACGAATCGCCGTCTTTGCCGCCTTTTGAATATACTGAAGCTTGCGGTACTCAGAAGGCGTAATAAAAGTAATAGCATTGCCCTCCTTACCAGCCCTGCCTGTGCGGCCAATCCGATGAACATAAGATTCCGGATCCTGAGGAATAGCATAATTAATAACATGCGTCAAATCATGCACATCAATGCCCCGGGCCGCCACATCCGTTGCCACAAGAATATTAATATTCCGTTTTTTAAACTTATCCAGGACTTTTTCCCTCTGCCCCTGAGACATATCGCCGTGCAGGGCGCTGGCATCATAACCTCTTTCTATCAGATGATTCGCGATTAAATCCACATCCACTTTCGTACGGCAGAAAATAAGGCCGTAAAACCCATCCTCAATATCTATAATTCTGCAAAGTGCCTCAAACTTATCACCCGCTTTAACCTCAAAATAAATCTGATCCGTCTGGCTGACCGTCAACTGTTCCTTAGCTACTCTAAACAACTCATGCGCGGCCATGTATTTCTTTGAGATTTGCATAATCGCCGATGGCATTGTCGCCGAAAATAACATAGTCCTTTTTTGTGACGGCGTATTCTTCATAATCTCAGTCACATCTTCTAAAAATCCCATATTTAACATCTCATCAGCCTCATCCAAAACAAGAAAAGAAATATTCTCCAATCTGAGTGTGCGGCGCCTCAAATGGTCCAAGATTCTCCCTGGAGTCCCCACAACAATATCGACACCTTTCCGCAAGCTCCTCAACTGTAACTCTATGGACTGTCCTCCATAAATCGGGACAATGCTAAGCTTCTTTTTCCCCTTTAACGAATAGATCTCTTCTGCCACCTGAATAGCCAATTCACGCGTAGGCGTCAAAATAAGCGCCTGCACGATCTTTGCATCTTCCCGCAACAGCTCAAGAATCGGAAGGCCAAACGCGGCAGTTTTACCTGTACCTGTTTGAGCCTGTCCAACAATATCCTTATTGCCGGCAAGCACACAGGGTATTGTCTTCTCCTGAATCGGCGTAGGAACTTCAAACCCCTTATGCCTTAAAACCTTTAGTGTCTCTTCTGATAAACCCAACTCTTCAAACGTACGCATGCAATAACCAGCTTCCCTTTCCTTAAATCCGGGCTTAAACCCGCTTTATACAACCTCTATCTTCAATAATTCACGCTATATTGTAACAGTTTCTAAAGAATAATCCTAACAGAAACTTTAACTGGCCAAAAAAGTTCCTCTCAGGCTCTAATCATCACCAAAAACATCTTAAAAGGCTTCTCAAGCCTTCAAGGCATGCGGTTTATGAACCGGCATAATGATAATTTCGCCGGCTTTTAAATAATGCGCCTTGCTGCATTTCAGGCATCCGGCTCCAAGAACCTCAATCTTCACAACTCCTCTAAGCTAACATATTTTATCCAGCAAACCACCCAAATAACATACCGCATACAGTTGCCATAACCACCACTAGAAACACATACACAACGGTCTTCTTCGCTCCAATAATACCCTTGAGCACAAACATGCTCGGCAAACTTAACGCCGGCCCGGCTAAAAGAAAAGCGAGCGCCGGGCCTTTACCCATCCCGGAACCAATAAGGCCGTATAAAATAGGCACTTCAGTCAACGTGGCAAAATACATAAACGCGCCAAACAAAGAAGCGGACAAGTTAGCAAAAAAAGAGTTACCGCCAACAGCCGCGCTGACTACCCATGAAGGTATTAACCCATCGTATCCCGGACGCCCAAACAAAAGGCCGCAAACAAACACACCTGCAAACAACAACGGTAAAATTTGCATAGAGAATCCCAATGTGGCCAACCACCATTGGCGAAGTTCCTGTTTATTAAACCATCGCGCAGACAAAAGAAGAATCACAATCAAAAAACTTATCGTTAAATACCATTTGTACTGATGAACCAAAACAAAAAAACCGGCACCGCCAGGTTGAGGCTTAACCCAGTTCGCAAAAACAAGAAACCCAACCATGCAGATAAAAAAAACGGCATTATGCCCCAAGGAACGGACTTCTTTCTCCTGCTCAATAAATAAAGAACTTTCTTGCTTACGGTTATGTTCTTCCTTTAGAAAGATCAAATGCATCAAAAGGCCGATCGCAACGCTGAACACCACGGCACCTATTGCGCGCGCCAAGCCCAACTGCCAGCCCAGAACGCGTGCCGTTAAAACAACAGCCATGACATTAATAGCCGGCCTTGAATACAAAAAAGCGATAGCCGGCCCCAAACCCGCCCCCCTTTTATAAATACCTGAAAACAGCGGGAAAACCGTACAGGAACAGACTGCCAAAATCACGCCGGAAACAGATGCAACACTATAAGCAAGAAATTTATTGGCTTTCACGCCAAAATACTTGACAACAGAAGCCTGGTTGATAAAAACAGAAATGGCACCGGCGATAAAAAATGCCGGAATCAGACAAAACATGGCATGTTTACGCATATATAAATGAGAAAGCGTTAATGCCTCAAACAACGGGCCGCGGAACATCAAGCGCTCAACAGGGAGGTAATAAAAACCCAAAGCTGCCAAAAACATGAACAAAAATCTTATTTTTCGCCTCATATCTCTCATTTGCTTAATTATATCAGAAAAACACAAAGCTGCAACTTGGCCAACAGGCTCAGCATACGCACTAAAAAGCCCGCCGGCTTTCCGGCGGGCTTCCCTATTATAAAAAAATTCAAAACTATCCTGCTACCCTGTCCTCTCTTCCAAGCGATGCTTGATATTCTTCCCGTTGACGATATAAATCACGTCCTCGGAGATGTTGGTCGCGTGGTCGGCGATACGTTCCAAGTTCCTTCCAACAAGGATTAAATCCAGCGCGCGTTCAATGGTCTTTGGATCTTCCAACATATACGTCAACAGTTCACGAAAAATCTGGCTATTATAATCATCAACCTGGTCATCTCTTTCGCAGACGCTTCTAGCTAAATCAGGGTTGCTGTTAACAAAAGCATCTAGGCTATCTTTAACCATCTCTTGGGCGATTTTTGCCATACGCGGGATATCTATAAGAGGCTTTAAAAGCGGCACTTTTAATAAATCCTGTGTCCGTTCGGCAATATTAACAGCCAAATCTCCCATGCGCTCAAGATCACTGTTAATCTTCATGATAGAAGTGATAAACCTTAAATCCCCAGCCTGTGGCTGATGCAAAGCTAAAAGCTTTAATGAAAGTTCATCAATCTTGATTTCTTGCATATCAACCGCTTCATCAGAAGCAATAACTTCAGCCGCGAGTTTATCCTGCCTGTCTACTAATGCCTTTATGGACAAATGAATAGCCTTTTCAACAAGGCCTCCCATTTTTAGCACTTCCCCCTTTAGCTCCTTTAGTTCTTCGTCAAAATGCCTTTGCATAAAACCTCCTTAAAAAAGTTGCCAGTTCCCAGCCACCAGGCCGCCAGCAAACAATACCAGTTAGCAGTTTTTGGTTTGCGCTAACCGCACACCGTTAACCAAAAACAAAATTAACCATAAAAATTTTGTTTCTCACTATCCAAATCTTCCCTCGATATAATCTTCTGTTAAATGAGGCTATAACTTATGGAGCGAGCGTTCTTTGCGAGCAAACATAAGTTATTAAGCCGAATTTACTTCGCGGCATATTTCAAAAATCCAAATAAGATTTTTGAAATCGGTATGCGCGAAGCTATACCTTCCTTTTAACCACTCACTATCCAAATCTTCCCGCGATATAATCTTCTGTCACCTTTTCTTTCGGCTTCGTAAATATATCCTGCGTCTTTCCAAACTCAATCAGCTCCCCCAGCAGCATAAACCCTGTATCGTCGGAAACCCTCGCCGCCTGCTGCATATTGTGCGTGACAATAATGACGGTATAATCTTTTTTCAGCACATACATCAACTCTTCTATCCGCTGTGTAGCCTGCGGATCAAGAGCCGAACAAGGCTCATCCATCAACAAAATATCTGGCTTAACCGGCAACAAACGTGCCATACAAAGCCGCTGCTGCTGTTCAAGTGAAAGGTTTAACGCTGATGTGTGAAGCCTGTCCTTAAGTTCATCCCATAATAAAACCTCTCTCAAGGCCTTCTCAACGACTTCAAACAATTTGTTTTTTTTCGCCTTGCCATGAACCCTTAAACCAAACACAATGTTTTCAAACACGGATAACGCAAAAGGGTTCGGCCTTTGAAACACCATGCCGACTTTCTTGCGCAAAGGAATCAAGTCCATCTCCGGGCTAAGAATATTTTCTCCATCAATCACGATCTTGCCTTCTGTCCTGACGCCTTCAACAAGATCATTCATCCTGTTAAAAGTACGCAATAATGTTGACTTGCCGCAACCAGAAGGCCCTATGATAGCGACGATTTTTTTTTCTTCTATAATAACACTAATATTTTTTAAAGCATGAAAATGGCCATACCAAAGATTAAGGCCTTCAACAGCTAGCTTTACCTTTCCTGTCCGATTTTTAAACGCCGGGCCTGCCTCTAAAAACTCCATATTTGCATGGCTCATCCAAATCTCCTTCAATGAGGCCATAACTTACGAACGTCGTAAACGTGAGTAAGTTATTGGGCCGAATTAATCCTCAAGCATATACTAAAAATCTTAACGAGATTTTTAGTATGATATGCGTAGGGCCACGTTTAGTTTTCAATAAGGCCTATATATACTGATAAAAACTTTACCCAAACCTGCCGGAAATATATCCTTCCGTGCGTTCATCAGAAGGCGAAGTAAAAATTTTTTCTGTTTTGTCTAACTCAATAAGTTCCCCGCTCAAAAAGAAAGCGGTCCTATCCCCCACGCGAGCCGCCTGCTTAGTATTATTAGTCACTAAAATGATTGTGTACTTTTTCTTTAGCTCCAGCAAGGCTTCTTCAACCTTGGCTGTCGAAATAGGGTCTAACCCGGAACATGGCTCATCAAATAAAAGCACCTCAGGTTCAACAGCCAGAGCCCTTGCGATACAAAGCCTCTGCTGTTGGCCGCCGGAAAGCTTCATGGCGGGGCTATCCAGGCGGTCTTTCACCTCATCCCAAAGGTAAGCCTGCTTTAAGCATAATTCAGCTTTTTTTAACAAAACGCGCATATCGCTCAACCCATGGCGGCGCGGGCCGTAAGCGATATTATCAAAAATGGACAAGGGCAGGCAAATCGGCAGCGCGAAAACCATCCCTATCTTTTTTCTTAATAAACCCACATCTGTCCCCTGGCCATAAATATCAAAACCGTCTAAAAGAATGGAGCCGTTCGCCTTCATCTTGGAATTCAAATCATTCAGCCTGTTTAAAGCCCTTAGAAATGATGTTTTCCCGCT
The DNA here is from genome assembly GCA_964423185.1 of uncultured Planctomycetia bacterium. Lineage (GTDB taxonomy): Bacteria > Omnitrophota > Gorgyraeia > Velamenicoccales > Velamenicoccaceae > CAYRDK01. Next base: position 66,369 of record CAYRDK010000003.1, on the reverse strand, counting down.
GTTCGCAGGGCCGATAATACTCAGAATCTCATTCTTGAATACTTCGAGATTCAAAGACTTTAAGGCTTGAACATGGCCGAACCATATATTTAAATTGATTGTTTTAATCTTAACAGTATTTACCCCGTTAGAAACACCACTGCTTACCGCCTTGTTATCTACGGCGCCGAAACCATCCCGAATATTTTTATTTCTAATGGGGTTTACCACTTCTTACCTCTTCTAAAATGTGAACGCATCACAATCGCCACAAGGTTCATAAACAACACGAGCGCGACTAAAACGAGAGCCGTGCCGTAACGAATCTGAATACTTACATTCGGCACCTGTGTTGAGATAACATAAAGGTGATACGGCAACGCCATCGCCTGATCAAAAACAGAGTTGGGAAGTTTTGGAAGATAAAAAGCCGCCACGGTAAAAAGAATAGGCGCTGTTTCTCCAGCGGCCCGCCCAATGCCTAAAATCGTCCCTGTCAATATCCCGGGAAGAGCGTGCGGCAAAACAGCATGGCGTATCGTCTGCCAACGGCTAGCCCCTAAAGCCAGGCTCACCTCACGAAATGATACTGGAACGCTATCCAACGCCTCTTTTGACGTTGTAATGATGACAGGCAGGATCATAATAGCCAATGTTAAAGAACCAGCCAATATAGACGCGCCCATCTTTAAAAATATAACAAACAAGCCTAAGCCAAACAATCCGTATACAACCGAAGGGACTCCCGCTAAATTAATAATAGCCAATTTTATTAAACGGGTAAGGGTGTTTTCTTTAGCGTATTCCGTTAAGTAAATAGCTGAAAGTATCCCAATGGGCAAAGCAAATATAATCGTCCCTGTCACTAGATATAACGTCCCCACAATAGCCGGGAATATCCCTCCTGCCCTCATACCCATGCGTGGCGCCGACGTCAAAAATTCCCAAGATATGGCTGGCAAACCATTTTTGATGATGATAACGATGATAAAAAGAACTGGAAGAATCACCAGCAGGTTCGCGATGAATAAAAAAGAAAAAGCCAGCTTTTCAGTCGTCTTATAATTCAAAACTATCTCCTTTTGCGATGCAAAAAGTAGTCCGCGACAAGATTAACGACAAACGTAATAAAAAACAAGATGATACCAATAGCAAATAAAGAAAAATAATGGTCGCTTCCTTGAACGGTCTCGCCCATTTCAGCGGCAACAGTAGCGGTAAGCGTCCTGACAGGCTGAAGCATGCTCGTCGGAATCCGGGCAGCATTACCTGTCACCATCATAACCGCCATAGTTTCACCAATAACGCGCCCAATGCCCAGCATAACCGCCGCGACAATTCCCGAAGAAGCCGCGGGGATAATAACGCGGTATATCGCCTGCCAATGTGTTGCGCCCAATGCTAAAGCGGCCTCCTTGTATCTTTTAGGCACGCTTGTTATGGCATCCTCAGCTATACTGACAATCGTCGGCATAGCCATAAGGCCAAGGATGACAGAACCGCTTAAAGCCGTTAAACCTGTCGGCAAATGAAATATCTTCTTAACCTGAGGTACCAAAATCATAATCCCGATAAAACCGATAACGACGCTGGGAATAGCGGCTAAAAGCTCAACTCCCGATTTTAAAAACTCTTTTATTTTAGGAGAAGCAACCTCTGAAATATAAACCGCGCTGGCAATCCCTAAAGGCACGGATAAGGCCGTCGCGCCTAACGTCACGGCAAAAGAACCCAGGACTAAAGACAATATCCCGAATTTAGGAGGCTCTGAAATCGGATACCACTCTTTTCCGAAAAGAAAATCTTTAACAGAAACCGTCTTAAACAAAGAGAAACCTTCTTTGATTAAAAAAAGAAAAATCAGGCAGACAAAAATAATAGAGATAAGCCCGCTTAAAACGATGGCTTTTTCAATAAAAAACTCCGATATTTTACGCCTCTGCCTTCTAACATCAAACATAATTATTTTCCTATTTTTTAACAGGGACAAAATCCGTCTCTATAACGATCTTCTGCCCTTCATTGCTAAAAATAAAATTCAAAAACTCTTTAACCAGATTTTTCGAATCCCCATCGGTATACATGAACAAAGGCCGGGATAACGCGTAAGCCCCATCAATAATATAATCTACCGCAGGTAAAACATAAGGGCTATTTTCATCACGGGCAACAGCCACGGCTTTCTGGGCAGGGCTTATATAACCCATCCCATAATAACCTATAGCCTGGGAATTCTGCGCGACCTCATCGGCAATCGCCTGTGAAGAAGACATCAATAGCGCCGAAGGAGAAAACTCAGTTGTATTGGCAGGGTCGTTTCCCCTTAACACATATTCTTTAAAATAAACATGCGTCCCGGAATTCACCTCGCGTGACAAAATAACAATCTTGGCATCCTTCCCGCCTAACTCTTTCCAGTTTGTGACTTTTCCCGAGAAAATATCTGACAGCTGCTTAATCGTCAACTTATCAACAGGATTTTCAGGATTCACAACAACAGCCAATCCATCCAAAGCGACAATATGTTCCTGAGGATTAATGCCTTTTTGCACCGCTAAATCTTTTTCTTTTCTCTTCATCTCGCGCGAACAGGCGGCAATATCGCACGTCTTGCTCAGAAGAGCCGCGATTCCCGTGCCAGACCCCCCACCGGTCACAGCAATAAACGCCTCCGGGTTCTCCTGCATAAAACGCTCTGCCCACGCCTGGCCTAGATTAACCATCGTATCTGATCCTTTAATTTGGACCATATCTTCTGCCGCGTAAACACGGCTGATGAAAACAAACGTAGCAATTAATAAAAATATACCAAATATTTTTTTCACTTTTCCCCCTGTGTTCGTTGTAATAAAATTAACGGGCAGGGCTTGCCCTGCCCCTACATTTTATCTATTGACCGTTATATTTTCTTACGTAATTGTGACAATTGTGTGACAAATTTACAAAGATTTTGCAAATTTTATAATCCCTTAAAACTCAACCTTAAGCTTTGTCCCAAGGACATTAATATCCATCCAGCCGCTATCAGACTCTGTTGCCTGCCACAAATAAAAAATATCTCCTTTAAGATGTTTGGTAAGTTTCATCTCCACGCCCGCATATAAACGATTCCGATAAACACCTGTCTTGTGTTCTTCAAAAAAAATCTCATCAGACACCCATGGCTTTATCTCCAGAGGCGTCCACTTACACGGAGACTTAACCGTAATCTTATTTCTCACCCTCCATAAATCTTCTCTATCAATATTAAACATCCGGTAGGAAAACCTGACGCGATCCGAAAATGACCACCCCTGCCATTTGTGCTGGAGGAGAGCATTAACCATTGGCTGATACTCTCTAAACCAGCCTTCATCACCGTCGGATTTTGTATATAATTCAAATGTCTGCCTGTAGGCCGGCGATAAAACAAACCAATCGGATATTTTAAAATCCAACTGCACCTGGCTATGTTGATAATAAAACTCACTCATGCCCTCGCCAAAACGGAACTCCTCTTCTATGTAAACACCGATCTTCTCCGTTAATTTAAAACTAACACTTTCCGTATTCCAATATTGCCCATCGCCGTCTTTATACGCGAAAGCGTGCCCCGCCGCCATCAACACAAAACAAAAACTTAAAATACTTCCTAGATAATATTTTATTCTTGCTCCGCTCATATTTCTCCTCCTGTCTTTATTGTTTATACTTTTTATTTTCTTACAAAAGTATAAACAATTCCCATGAAGAAAAAATGACAGGACTGTGAACTTTGCGCAAACTTACCTGTGGATGAAAGAAACCTAAGGAAGGGTAAAACTAAACACGGAACCTTTACCTAATATACTGCTGACCGCAACTTCACCATGGTGCGCCGCAACAATGTGCTTAACAATGGAAAGGCCTAAACCCGTACCGCCAAGTTCCCGCAAACGAGCTTTATCAACACGGTAGAACCTTTCAAAAATACGAGGGATATCTTCCTCAGGTATGCCAATACCCGTATCGCAAACATCAACACGTGTACATCCAGCATCCTGCTTGGCTGATACAACAACTTCTCCGCCTTGATCGGTATATTTAACGGCATTATCAATAAGATTCATTAAAACATGCGTAATCAAACCTTCATCAACTAAAACTTTTGGAAGCCCTGGCTGAACATCCACTTTCACAAAAAGCAACTTGGCACTAATTTGGTTTTTAAAATGGCTGACAGCACGGCGGATAACGGGTTCTAAATCTGTCCTCTCCAGCCGGAGCTTCAGCTTACCGGACTCAATCCTGGATAAGTCTAAAAGGTCGTCTATAAGCTTGGCCAAACGATCCGCGTCGTTACTGATAATCTTTAAAAAATCCTCGGCGTTTTTCTTGTCTTCAAGAGCTCCTTCAAGCAACGTCTCTGCGTAACCTTTAATCGTGGAAACAGGCGTCCTTAATTCATGTGAAACATTAGCGACAAAATCCTGGCGCATCTTCTCAAGCTGTCTAAGCGCTGTAATATCATGAAAAACCAGCACCGCGCCTTCAACCGTATTGTTTCGCACAACAGGTGTTGCGTGAACCAACAAAATCTTTTCCTGCGGCATAAGGACAGAGATCTGGCAAGATTCAACACCCTCTTTAAGCCTTAAGGCCTTATCAGCAATATCCTGAATCTCAATATTGCGCACAACCTCAAGCGGCTTCTTCCCTAAAGGATCCTGGTGGCCACACAAAAAATCCTTTAACGCCGGATTCATCAATATGATCCTGCCGCCCATGTCAACAACCATGACACCTTCAAACATGCTCAAAAGAACAGCTTCAAACCTTGACCTGCCTGTATTCACTTCCTGAACACGAGATTGAATCTGTTCACATATATGATTTAGAGCCTCTGCCAATTCACTCATCCCATCATGTGAAACAACCGCTAACCTTCTGGAATAATCGCCTTTAGCTAATGCTTGAGCGAACAAAGACATTTTCCGAATAGGCCTTGTAATAAAAAAAGACACAACAAAACTAATAAATAACGCGAAAATAAAAACAACCACCAGCGAAAAACCAAGCGCTTGCCTTAAATAATTCGTAATGAGCCCGGTCGCATCAAGAGATGCGGACACGCGCGTAAAACTTTCAAAAAGGTAATAATAAACTCCCGCTAATATAAAAACGATAACAACCCAAAAAATAAAAGCGATCTTATACTGAATGGAAATCTTCATTTTAATCCTTTTCACTGAAACGATAACCGACGCCCCTGACGGTTTCAATCAGCTTCCCGCATCTACCTAACTTTTGCCGCAAGCGCTTGACATGCGTATCAATGGTCCGTGTTGTCACATCCGAGACCATATCCCAGACATCGCTTAATAACCTCTCCCGCGACTGCACCCTGCCCCTCCTCTGCGCCAATGTCAATAAAAGCTTAAACTCCAATAATGTCAACTCTGCCTCTTTTTTATCAACGCTGACTTTATGCCTTGCGATATCAATTTCAATCTTACTTACCGATAAGATATCACCCGCCTCCTGAGCGCCGGAAACCTTACGCTTCAAGATACCCTTAACCCTTAAAACAAGTTCCCTGGGGCTAAAAGGCTTAACAACATAATCATCCGCCCCCAATTCAAGGCCAACAATCCTGTCAACCTCTTCACCCTTAGCCGTCAGCATAATAATAGGTATCTCACTTAAGCGCTTTTGGTGTTTTATGTATTTACACACTTCAAAACCATTCATCTTGGGGAGCATAATATCTAAAATAATCAAAGAAAATGACTCACTCTCAAGCGCATCCAACGCTTCTTCCCCTGTAAAACTCACCGAACAGTCAAAACCACACTTTTCTAAATTATATTTTAATAATTTTGAGATATTCCTGTCATCTTCAACAATAAGAATTCTTTCGTTTGTCATATTGTTCTCCATCAGCTTTCAACCATGTTTTCAAGATAAAAAAATATCTCGCCTATAGCGGCATATTCTCGCCGCCTATTCTTGGAAAATACAAAATCTAATAATGATCCTGCTGTTATAATGATATAATCGGTTCTTGGTATTATTCTGTCTATTCTTTAAATTATACTCCTGCAGCAAGCTAAAGAGAAGAGGAACTCAATTTTGTGATTTGGAAGGCCTTACGAATTCAAAACGTCTGCATCTTCGATTAAAAGCGTTACTTTATCTTTCAACACTTCTAAAAAACCCCCGTCTTGCTTTATCTGAAAAGTCACAGGGGTTTCGGATTCATTCTTTTTCATGACCACTGTTCCGGCCTTAAGGCCAGAAATAAAAGGCATATGATTCGCCCAGATCCCAAAAAAACCAAGAGCCCCGGGGGCAACAAGCGAAACAGCCTCTCCTTCATAAACGGTCTTTTCCGGAGTAATAATCGCGACAGAAAATGGTTTCATTTATTATTTTACCTTCTCATATTTTCCGCTTTTTCAATAACTTCCTCTATCGGCCCGACCATGTAAAACGCCTGTTCAGGAAGATCGTCTAACTCCCCCGAAAGAATCATTTTCAACCCCTTAATCGTATCTTCAAGGCGCACATATTTACCTTTGAAACCGGAAAAATTTTCAGCCACAAAAAAAGGCTGAGAAAAGAATTTCTGGATTTTTCGGGCACGATAAACAATCAACTTATCATCTTCAGAAAGCTCATTAATGCCTAAAATCGAAATAATATCGCATAAATCTTTATAGCGTTGAAGAATCTTTTGAACGTTCAATGTTGTTTCGTAATGATCAGCCCCCAAAATACGCGGATCCAAAATTCTTGACGTCGAATCCAAAGGATCCACCGCCGGATAAATACCCAACTCCGCAATTTGGCGAGAGAGGACGATTTTAGCATCAAGATGTGTAAACGTGGCGACGATAGCGGGGTCTGTTAAATCATCTGCCGGCACATAAACAGCCTGCACGGACGTAATGGAACCTTTCCGTGTTGAGGCGATACGCTCTTCAAGCTGAGCGATTTCAGTCGCCAGGTTCGGCTGATAGCCGACCGCGGAAGGCATGCGGCCTAAAAGCGTAGACACCTCAGAACCCGCCTGAATATAGCGGTATATATTATCAATAAAAAGAAGCACGTCTTTACGTTCTTCATCCCTGAAGTATTCCGCCATGGTTAAAGCTGACAGCCCGATACGCAGGCGGGCACCGGGAGGTTCATTCATCTGCCCAAACACAAGGGCAGTTTTTTGAGAAACTCCTGAAGCGTTTAATTCAAGCCACAATTCATTTCCTTCGCGTGAACGCTCGCCGATGCCGGCAAACATGGACACGCCCCCCTGCTCTTGCGCGATATTACGGATAAGTTCCATAACCAAAACAGTCTTACCGACTCCCGCGCCTCCAAAAAGGCCGATCTTTCCTCCTTTTGGGAAGGGCGCCAGAAGATCAATAACTTTTAACCCTGTCTTCAACATAGAAGTAATGGGCAACTGTTCTTGAAAATTCGGCGAATCTCTGTGAATAGGGTATTTTTTTTCCGGATGAGGGACAGGGCCTTTTCCGTCAATAGTTTCCCCCAAAATATTAAACATACGGCCAAGCGTCTGATCTCCAACAGGAACAGAAACAGGATTTTCCAAATCCGTTGCCTTCATGCCGCGGACAAGGCCGTCTGTCGGCGCCAACGCAATACAGCGCACGGTATTATTTCCAATGATTTGAGCGACTTCCAACACCAGGTTGATATTTCTTTGCGCGTCTTCAATCTTTACCGCGTTTAATAGCTGAGGGATCTCCTCTTCTTCTGGAAAACGGATATCAACGATTGGCCCAATAACTTGTATAATCTCTCCTATAGCCATATTTACCCCTTTAAGGCATTAGACGTTGAAATAACCTCAATGATTTCCCGGGTTATATTCGCCTGCCTGATTTTGTTTTTTAATAAAATTAACTTTTGCAAGATTTCTTTAGCATTATCCGTCGCTTCACCCATAGCCATTCCTCGCGAGGAGTGCTCCGACACAAACGCGTTAAGAACCGCGTAACGCATTTTATTCACAAGGTAAGACATGATAAGGCCTTCTGCCGCGGCCTTAAGATCGGGCTCAACACCATAGGAAACTATTTCCTTCACTGAAATTTCAATGTTCAAGAACTTTTCAATAACCGGGCTTAACCTTGATGGCGAATCAAAACGCGTATAAGCGATATAAACTGCGCCCGCATCGCCGGAAACAAACATCTTAATAAGGTCATCAGAAACTTGATCGGCAAAAACCCTGTTATAGCGCCCGCGGGACCCTGAATAAACATTTAATATCTCCAACCCCTGCTTTTTATAATAGGCGGACCCTTTTTTACCAATAGCAACGATACGGATGTTTTTCCCGCGATGGTGAGAAATAAAACTATCCACGGCGCGAAGAATGTTCTGGTTATAACTGCCACAAAGCCCCGTATCAGAAGTTAAGAGGCAAATTACGATTTTGCCTGAGCCTTCAGTGTTTTTTAAAAAAGAGTGTTCAAGCTCACCAGCTTGCGCGAGAAAATTGCTGAGAAGCCCCTGAATCTTAATAAAATAATTACTGATACCTGTGAGTTTTTCCTGCGCGGGCCTTAATTTAACAACAGAAATCATCTCCATCGCGCGCGTCATCTTCACGGTGCTCTCGATACTGCGGATTCTTTGTTTAATTTTCCTTATGGATTGGATCATTTTTAATGAAAACTGTTTTAAACTCAATAATAACTTTTTCAAGCAAAACCCTCAACTCTTCCGTCAGCTCTTTCTTGCTCTGAATCTCCTCTTCAAGAGCGGGATAGTTTTTCTCCACATACTCATAAAAAGCCTTTTCAAAAGTTTTAAGCGTCTTTGTTTCTAAATCATCAAGGAACCCTCTTGTGGCGGCGTAAATAATCATAACTTGTTTAGCCAAAGAGATTGGATTGTATTGATCCTGTTTTAAGATTCCTATCATTCGTTCACCGCGAACGAGCTGAGACCGCGCATTTTTATCAAGTTCAGAACCATATTGTGAAAATGTCACAAGCTCACGATATTGAGCAAGATCAAGGCGTATCTGTGAAGCAACCTGCCGCATCGCTTTTTCCTGTGCCTTTCCTCCGACGCGCGATACGGAAAGCCCTACGTTGACGGCCGGGCGGACTCCAGCATAAAATAAGTCGCTTTCCAGATAAATTTGCCCATCTGTGATTGAAACAACATTCGTAGGTATATAACTGCTGATATCTCCAGCCTGTGTTTCTATGATTGGTATCGCTGTCATTGAACCGCCGCCAAGCTCATCATTTAATTTCGCGGAACGTTCCAAAAGGCGCGAATGCAAAAAGAAAATATCGCCAGGATAAGCTTCTCTGCCAGGCGGGCGCCGCAAAAGAAGAGAAAGCTGGCGGTAAGCTTGGGCATGCTTTGAAAGATCGTCATAGATAATTAAAACATGTTTACCGCTATACATAAGCTCTTCACCAATACAACAACCGCTATAGGGGACAAGATACTGCAGAGAAGCAGAGGCTCTGGCGGAAGCGCTGACGATTGTCGTATAAGACATAGCGCCATATGTTTTCAATTGATTAGCGACAGCCACAATATCGGATATCTTCTGGCCGATAGCAACATAAATACAATAAACTCCCCTATCTTTTTGATTGATAATGGTATCAATAGCTATCGCGGTTTTTCCTGTCTGCCTGTCCCCGATGATAAGTTCCCTCTGGCCTCGTCCAATAGGAATCATGGAATCAATAGCCTTAATCCCTGTCTGCAAAGACTCCTTGACCGGCTGGCGGTCCACGACTCTGGGAGCCTGAGTTTCAAGCGGCCTAAACTGTTTTGTGATAATAGGCCCTTTTCCGTCAATAGGGTCACCCAGGGCGTTAACAACACGGCCGACAAGAGCTTCTCCTACAGGTATACGGATAATATTTCCAGTCCTTTTGACAATATCTCCTTCCCGTATACTCCTGTCCGGATTGTCCGGGCCGAAGATAACCGCTCCGACACTATCTTCTTCGAGGTTTAATACCATGCCTTTAACATCATGTTCAAAATCAATCAACTCTCCGACCATGACATCATCGAGGCCATAGATTCTCGCGATCGCGTCACCAACCTGGATAACACGGCCAAAAGATTCAACCCTCAGCCTCATCTGATATTTTTCAATCTCTTTTTTTATAATTGATGTTATTTCTTCCGGTCTAATTTCCATAGTTATCCATCCTTACGGCATGAATTTTTTCTTTGAGTTCTTTAAGCCGCTGCCTTATGGATCCGTCAATCATCATATTGCCGATTGTGATGCTGACTCCTCCATTAAGATCCGCGTCTAATTCTAAATAAAGGTTTATTGCTTTGCCGAACTTTTTCTCAAGCCGGCCTTTTATCATTGATATCATCTCTAAATCTAAAGGATAAGACGTCCTTAACAACGCGCTTGATGCTTCCCCGTGGGCATAATGAACACGGATGAAATCAATAATATCCATGATAAGGCTAATACGCTGTTTTTCAATAAGAAGCGTGATAAAATTTATAAACTCCCGAATGAATCCATCGCGAAGGACGGATTCAACGCAACTCCTTTTTTCTCGAAAAGTAATCTCCGGACTCTTCAAAAAATTTAAAAATTCAGGATGCTCATACAGAATCAACCCAAAGTTTTTACAATTCTCGACAGCTTGCGGCAGAATCTTCTTTTCTTTGGCCAAAATAATAAAGGCCATGGCATAGCGTTTAGCAATAATAAGTTCTTTCATGGCAACCTGTCTATATCCTTCAGGAATTTTTCAACAATTTTTTTATCTTCCTCTGGAGTTAACTTCTCTTCTATCACATGTTCCGTCGTTTCTATAACGAGGTCAACAATTTCGTCTTTAAGCTTCTCTTTGGCACGAGAAAACTCATGAGCCATCAAAGCCTGATTATCCTCAAATAATCTCAGCACTTGATGTTGCGCCTCCTGTTTAATATTTTCTGCCGTTTTATGGGCATCCTCCACCATTTTTTGAATCTTTGCCTGGCCTATTATTTCAGCGTTTTTCAACTTCTCTTCATACGCATCTTTTAAATTCTGCGCGTCTTTTTTCATTTCTTCAATCTTTTTAAACTCCAAAACAACTTGATCCTTCCTTTCATCCAAAATCCCTAAGAAACGTTTCCATAATAATGACTTAAGCAGAAAAAAGAATACGAGAAACGAGATTACCTGAGCCACAATTTCACTACCACTAAGAAGTTTAAGAATTTCCATAAGGCCTTTGGGCTATTAATTCAACTTTCCGGCTGACATTAAAACAAACACGAAAACATAGATCGTCAAAGCTTCTATAAAAGCGCAACCGATCGTCATACACGTTAAAATTTTATTTCCCGCTTCCGGTTGCCTTCCGACAGCTTCCATAGCGCTTGAGACGGCTTTACCAATACCTAAAGCGCATCCAAAAGCCGCTATCCCTAAACTCAGCGGTAATCCGACTGCTAACATTGTTTTCATATCCATATGATTCCTCCCTTAAATAGATCCTTTTTCATAAAAAGGATTTTTGTTTTTAAACTATTCCTCATTTTCCAAAACAAGTGCAAAATAAATCGTGCTTAACAGGCAAAAAACGACGCATTGAATCAAAGCGGCCAATAATGCCAAAGCGGTGTTGAAAATCAAAAATGGGACTCCTTTAACTCCAAAATGCGCAAAAAGCGAAAGCAAAAGGTCATCCCCCCAAATATTGCTGCGCAACCTTAAAGAAAGTGTAACAGGTTTAAGAAGCTCGGCAATCACGTGCATGAAAAGCATAAAAATTGGAATGATAGCAGATGCGGCGATACCTCCGCGCGGCCGCCCCATCAAATGATCAAGATACCCAAGAAAGCCATGCTTTTTTATAGCCGCGTATTGCACGTAAAAAAAAACGCAAATTGCCAGCGCGAACGTTGTTGACCAGTTTGCCGTTGGTGATTTCAAAAGGGGAATAAAACCGAAGAGATTCATGGTAAGAATATAAATAAAGAGCGTCCCGATAAAAGGCGTGTATCTTCTCCCCTGGTGGCCAAGAATCCCACAAACAAAATTATCCAGCCCGGAAACACACAACTCTAACGCATTCTGAGACCTTGAGCCAGGAACCAGCTTAACCTTTCTGCCTCCTATAACCACAAAGGCCAAAATAATCCCCATGGCCATTAATGAAAAAAGGACATTATCCCACGATTTCAGAAAGTGAGAAAAGGAAGAGCCTTCCGTCGCTTTTTCCAATAGGCTGCAAATATTCGGCATTTCGAAATTATTCATCTGATTTATCGTCTTCTTTAACAGTTAAACGGATAATCTTGATTATTTCCTGAATAGCCGCAATAAATCCGAAACCCATGCACAATAAAATTACAAACGACGGCCATTGGAACCTATGGGCTAGATAATCTCCGATAAAATACCCCGTTAAAGGGCCGGCAGCCATGATAAATGGGATCGTAAGTAAAAAACCAGTTTTACGGATCTTTTTATAAGCGGGCTTTGTCATAAAAAAAACCTTTACCGAAACTAATCGGTAAAGGTTTTGCGTTTCTTCAAACTTGCTTTATTTTTACACAGTTTATATTCCTTGTCAATATTTTTTTCTATACCCTGCCGGCGCTAAAACAATATGCTCTTTTTTCGCCTCTCTAAAGAGGTACCTGCGTATAGTCTGCCTCGCCGACATGAATCAAAAAGACTTTCTCCGGTTTTAACACCATCAGGACATAATTCGGGTCATCCGCTGTCGGAAAATAACTGCGCAACATTGGTACCGCGTTAGCCAACCACTCCTTTTTCTTTATATCTTCGCTGAAAGAAACTACGCCGCGGATACGCACCTGAGAAAGCTTTTTATCTATGAAACAAATCTCATAATGATTATTTTTCTCAAGCTGTGCTAATTTTGGCGACCCCTTGCCTGTCGCGGCCAAAATCGTCCCATCATTGAATACAGCTGGCATCAATGGCCTGACTCTGGGCTCATTACCATCGACGGTTGCCATATACCCAAGCCCCGCGTCTTTAATCATCTGCTTCACTTCATCCATCCCCATAACTACCTCCTTCAATGAGGCCATAACTTATGGAACGAACGCTTCTTGCGAGTGAACATAAGTTATTGGGCCGAATTCCCGCTCACAAGGCGGGTCCGCCTTCGGCGGAAATCCATCCTATACAACATATACTAAAAATCTTAATGAGATTTTTAGTATGGGATGCGTAGGAACTTATAAAATCTTCTCAAACATTAATTTATCCAACTTCCCATTTTCAACCGCGATCATCTGGGCCGCTATTGCTACGGCAATCTCAGCCGGTGAATTACCTCCCAGATTTAACCCGATAGGCGTATAAACCTTCTTTAATACTTTTCTGCTGATGCCTTCCTTGACAAGACGTTTAAAATTTTCTTTAATTTTAGCGCGGCTACCGATCATGCCGATATATCTCGCATCAGAACAAACAACCGCCTTTAAAGAAACGAGATCAAAAACATGATTATGCGTGGCAATCGTAATAAATGTATCCGCATCTATTTTAATTTTTTTTAATACGCTTTGAGGCTTGCCAACCTTAATAGACGCTTTGGGAAACCTTTCCTTGTTGGCAAAATCTTCTCTATTATCAACAACTGTTATATCAAAATCAAGCATATCCGCTATTTTATAAAGCGCTATGCCAATATGGCCTGCGCCGACAATGATCAACTTCTTGCGCGGCTTAAAAGATTCAAAGAAAAGTTTCATCGCACCGCCGCACAGCATCCCTTTCTCTTTTGTGAGAGAATATTCTTTTAAGCCACAGGCCCCCAAGCGCATAAATTCACGCGCGTCCTGAATGGCCGCCCTTTCCATTTCTCCACCGCCAATCGTGCCTAAAATAGACTTATCCTGAAAAACAATCATCTTGGCACCGGCCGCTTGAGGTGCTGAACCCTGAACATGAGCGACCGTCACAACGGTAAATTTTTTTCCTTCTTTTAAATATTCTTCAGCCTTGTTTAAAATGCTCATTTTGTTATAATTAAAACAGCGATTGCGGTGATTTTTTAGAAAAGATTACAGTGATTATATCTTTTAACCACCAAAAGCCGAATACGGCTATTTTAAAAAGGATTTCAAGCTTTTAATCGCTGGAATCCTGTCTTTAATCATTGTAATCGTAATTACAATTTTTGGAATCAATAATATGATTACTGCAATTATCCTGGCGGCTGGCGAATCAAAACGCTTTGGCTCACCAAAACAACTGGCTAAAATCAACAGCCAAGACACCCTCATTGAATATCTTATCAAAACATTAAAAGAGACCTGTATTGACGAAATTATTGTTGTCTTGGGAGCTTACTGCGAAGAGATTCAAAAAACCCTTCCCAAAGGCATCAAAATCAGTATTAATGAAAATTTTCAAAAAGGCCAGACATCTTCTTTAAAACGCGGGCTTAAAGAACTGTCAGATGACTGTAAACACTTTCTTGTTATTCCTGTTGACACGCCCCTCATGAAAACTGAAACAATCAATGAAATCATCAATAAATTCATTTTATCAAAAGCGGATATCGGTATTCCAACTTATGCCGGTCAAAAAGGGCACCCGCCCATCTACGACATTAAACTAAAAGACGAAATCTTAAATCTTGGAGACGAAGAGCCCCTTTATCATATCAATCAAAAATTTGCTGCCAATACAATCTTGATTGAGGTCCTTGATCCTGGCATCCTTATCAATATCAACACACCGCAAGACTTGGAGAAACTCAGATAATCTGAATACAGAGTTTAGAAAAATCTAAAAGCTTTTTGGTTTTGGTTTTACTGTACCCCGAACCCCGTACCCTGGCCCCTGTCTTTCAACGCTTTTAAAATTTTCTGCGGCGTTATGGGCAAATCTGTTATCCTGACACCAATAGCATCATAAATCGCGTTAGCGATAGCCGCCGACGTCGGCAAGAGTGACGCCTCCCCCATGCCTTTTGCCCCAAACGGGCCTTCTTTATCATTGCTCTCAAATAAAATGGATTCCATCACCGGCACATCCGTTGAACGAGGAATCCTGTACGAAGACAAAGAAGAAGTCAACCCCTTACCGTCTTTAAACTTCAAATCCTCAAAAAAAGTATAACCTACACCCATCACCAATGACCCTTCAATCTGGCCTTCCACGGATTGCGGATTAATAGCTTTGCCTACATCGTGAGCATCCACAATGCGCAGGACCTGGACACGGCCGGTTTCTCGATCCACTTTAACACAAGCTATTTGCGCCTCAAAGCTATAGCTTGCCGAAACATTTCCTTGCCCGCTCCTTAAATCAACCGGTTTTGTCGGAGGGTTATAAACGCCGCGGCCAATGATCATCCTTCCTACTTCAAAAGAATAACAAACTTTTACCGCCTCCGGAAACGTCATCCGGTTAAAATCATTTTCTTTATCAAAAATGATTTCCCCGTCCCGGCTAAGCCGCTCAACGGAAATATTCCAATGTTTGGCAACAATAGCATCTATCTGCCTGCGGGCGTCTTCGGCGGCTCTCTTTGTGGCGTTACCGCTGATAAATGTCACGCGTGAAGCAAAACTCCCCGTATCAAATGGCGTTGTCTCCGTATCCGCGGCGATAACGCGAATTCTTGACAAATGAACTCCCAACTCCTGTGAAGCTATCTGTGCCATCGTCGTATCAGACCCCTGGCCCGTATCGGCCGCGCCCGTAAAAAGAATGACACTTGCGTCTTCTTCCACACGGATGACTGTTCCGGCCGACTCATGGGACTTATACATCTTTGACCCCATAACATCACCGGCAATACCAACGCCAATTCCAAAAGACTCTTTTTTGTTTTTCTTAAGCTCTGCCCATCCGGCACGCTCACTGGCAAGGCGAATACAATCTTTCAAGCCATTAGAAGTTATTTCCATGCCATTAGCCGCGGTAAAATTCGGGTCAGTCGCGTTTTTTAACCTGAACTCAACGGGATCCATGCCAATACCTTCAGCCAGCAAATCCATCAGGCTCTCAAAAGCAAACCCCGACTGCACTCCGCCAAACCCGCGGATAGCGCCGCATATAGGATTGTTTGTATAGACACGATAACCGTAAATCTGCAAATTCTCTAATTTATACACCATACAGATACGCATGATAGCCGCCGCGACAACAGTCGGCCCATAACTGCAATAGGCTCCGCCATCAGCAATCACCTGCCCCGCCAAAGCTTTAATCTTTCCGTCTTTTGCCACCCCGCCTTTTAATTTAAAAATCATTGGATGCTTACGGCGTGTATAGAGAAACTCTTCATCCCGCTCAAGACAAAACTTCACAGGCCGCCTCGTTTTCTTAGCTAACAAACAAGCGCAAAAATCAAGCGGCAGCATCTCAAGTTTACCGCCAAAGCCGCCCCCCACATGCGGCTTAATAACACGGATATCTTTTTGATCCATCTTTAAAGTTTTGGCCAGGTTCTCCCTGATACGAAAGGGCGCCTGCGTGGATGCCCAAAGCGTAATTTTGCCTTCTTCATATTTAGCCAACGCCACGTGCGGCTCAAGGCAGACATGCGCCGCCGACTGCAAACGAAACTCCCGTTCACAGATATAATCTGATTCAGCAAAACCTTTTTCAGTATCACCAAAAACAGCCGGTATCATAATGGCAACATTATTACGCGTTGCCTGAATACGGGGAGCACTGGATTTCATGGACTCCTCCGGATCAAACACAGCAGGCAACTCTTCGTACTCAACCTTGATGAGCTTAAGCGCTTCTTGCGCAATCTCTTCCGTTTCAGCCGCAACTGCCGCGACCTCTTCGCCGATATAGCGCACTTTATCTGTTGCTAAAGGGTACTGGTCATCCGTAAAAGGGAAAAAAAATGAGTTAGAACCATATTTAATCTTATAGGTGTCATCCGCCGTAATAATCGCATGCACGCCTTTAACTTTAAGGGCTTCAGACGTATCAATCTTGATAATTTTGGCATGAGGATATGGCGAGCGCAAAAATTTACCGACAAGCATTCCCGCCAGCTTCATATCGAAAACATAGATCGCCTCGCCCGTCGCCTTTTCTTTGGCTTCAAGCCTGGGCGCATTTTTACCAACACCTAAAAATTGTTCCATCTGGGTCATCCTTATAAAGTCACAATGTCACAAGACACAGGTTCACATGTAAAACCCATCAGAAAACAGATACCAGACAACAGACAACAGAAAAACCTAAAACCAGTAAGCAGAGCTTCTTCTGTCTACTGTCATCCGACGTCTGTCTTCTGTCTTATTCTTTCCGCTGCTAACCTAACGGCTTCAAAAATCTTCTGATAACCGGTACAACGGCAAATGTTACCTGCTAAACCGATACGAATCTCTTCATCGCTCGGATCAGGATTTCTATCCAAAAGGTATTTTGTGGATAAAATCATGCCCGGCGTGCAAAAACCACACTGGATAGCCCCTTTTTCAATAAAGGCCTGCTGAATAGGATGCAACTCCTTATCGTCGCCACCTAAGCCCTCTATTGTGACAATTTTAGCGCCATCACAATCACAGGCTAAAATCATGCACGATAAAACAGATTTACCGTTCATAATAACCGTGCAGGCACCGCACTCACCCGACTTACACCCTTGTTTTGTGCCTGTTAAACCTATCGTCTCGCGTATCAACTCAACAAGAAGCATATGAGAAGAGACACAAAACGTATAATCCCTGCCGTTAACCTTGATTTTTATGTCATGCTCTGTCATATTGCTCCAATACTCTTTTAAAACATACTGTTAACATTTCTTTGCGATAAACATCTTTTTGAAACGCCAATTCCTGGTTAAAAACAGCGACAGCATCTTCAAGCTTGCAAACGTCTTCTTTTTTTAACATATCTTCTGTTTTCTTAAACCTCACAGGATAAGCGTTGCCCACATTAGCTGTTATGGCCACACTCTTATCCGTTTCCACAAAACAGACACCACATAATGGGATATCTGTCGCGTTTGTCCGTGGAATCCTGATTAAGATAAATTTTCTTATTTTCTGTAAAGGGATAATAACATTTTGAAGAATTTTTTTATTCTTTATCTGTTTAGGAGAGCTTAAGAATTCAGGCATGGTGATTGCTTTATGGCCAAAATCAAGCGAAGCACCCAGCGCCAGCAATATATAAGGTAAATCAGCCCAAGGCAAGCAGGAGCAGATATTACCTCCAATTGTCGCCATATTTCTGATTTGAACAACCGCAACCTGCATAATACTTTCACAAAAAGCCGGAAAATATTCTTTCACAAACGGATCACGCGCAATTTCATCTAGTGTCATCATAGAGCCGACACGCAAAGTATCCTTATCTATTTTGATGGAATCCAAGCCTCTGACTTTCTTTAAACTGATAACATTTTTTGCTGCCTTGCCTGATTTTTTAAAAAGCGGAAGAGAAAATGTCCCCCCAGCCAAAAGAACAGCCTCATCCTGGCTCTTCAAAAGCCCTTGAGCATCTTCAACAGTTTCCGGTAAAAAATAGTTAAAATTTTTTAACATCATGTTTTTTCTAAATAATTAGCGGGCCGACGCAAGGCCTGGCCCCTGTATAATAAATTTTGTTAAAGGGCGGCTGACCAGCCGCCCCTACGTTATTTCTTTACAACCCCTTTTGACCAGATGTCCATAACGGCCTCTATGGCATCAGAAAAACTTAAACCCTCGCGCTCTAATACTTCTGGCTCTATCACATTATCTATGGCGCCTAAATAGGCGCGCACCGCTATAGCCGGATTAACCGGACGAAATAGGCCTTTTTTGATCGCCAGCTTGATTAAACTTTCCAAATCAAGAATCTGCTTTGTCCGAAACCCTACAAAATCCTTCCATAAACCGGGAAGCTCCACTTCTATATCGCTCATAAAAGGTGAAAACCAGACAGAGAGATCTTTTTTAAGAAATAAAACCGTCTCAGATATGATCTCAAGAGGGTTATTACATCTTCTTTTAATCTCTTCCTGTTTTCCTTCTATTCTTTCTTTCAATAAAGAGAATAAAGCGCTTGCTATCTTTTCTTTTGATGCAAAATATTTATAGATAGTGTTTTTGCTCATCTTCAAGTCTGAGGCAATCTCATCCATCGTGACTTTGCGAAATCCGAATTTTATCATCCTCTCTCGCGCCGCGTTCAATATCCTCTCGCGCGCAGGGCCTGACTCTTTCATTCCAACTCCCGTTTATTCAGTAAGCCAACGAACCGACCGGTTAGCTATTCAAAATACTTATTTAGTATTATGAGTATTCTAACATGAAAAAATATAATTGCAATGGTTTTTTAAATTGCATGCCATCTTGCTGCTTCCAAGGCCTTTTTGGAAACGGTTTTTAGATTCTTGCCTTTGAGGGTGGCCTCAAGCGGAACAGTTGAGGCTGACCGTGCAGACTTACGGTGTATGTATGTGGTGAAAAAAAATCATTCCGCCCTTGTTGAGCTTAAATATTTTTCAGATAACGCTTGATATCATTATGATTGCCGGCAAAAACAAATTCCACCAAATCGCCTTCCCATCTGAAAAGTATTCTTGCCTTAAGCCCTTTTCTTGTCTCCCAATAATTGCCTTTGAGCCGCTTTAAACCGATGCCCTTATGCATTGCTCTATCTTGAGATAGTATGTCTATCGTTTGCATAGCGGCTGCCTTTACGTCTTCTTTTTCCCCAGCGTGCAAGTTTTTAACTGACCTGTCAAAAGAAGGCTTAAACTCAAATTTCATAAAGCCTCAATGTACTTCTTGGCTGCCTTGGAACTTTTGAAAATTTTGCCTCTTGCGGACGCAACCTTTTCAATTTTAGCCCATTCAGAAGACGTGTAAGGCGACTCTGCGGTAACCTTGCAAGGCAATAAAATCACCCCTTCTTTACCAACCCCGAATGCAATACAACTGCCTCTTGATACGCGTAAAATCTCTCTTATGCGGTTAGGAATGGTCACCTGTCCTTTTGACGTAACTTTTGCCATATCAATAATAGTCATTTCAAATACCCCCCCCTCTTTTTTTCATTATTCCTATTTCCTTACATTCTTACTTCTAACAAAAGTATAGCTTATAAAAAAGGATTGTCAAATGAAATTTGGCGGGAATTCGATGAAGATTTCAAAATAAGTGTAAAAAATCGTTTCCTATTGAGTTGAGACAGCGTGATTCCGTTACCGCGCAGGATTGTATGCTCTAACTTCGTGGGCTGACTTCTATTGTTTCCTAAAAAGCCATATTCCTGTGACTTGCTTGGAGAGATTATTTCCTTTGGGTTAAATTCCGAAGGTAGGTGAATAGTCTGCATTAAATCTTTCTTGCCAAATCCCCAATTTGTGCTTCATCAAAAGGCCTAGGTACCAACCGAGTTTCTTCCGTGGGTAAAGTAAATACCGCAAATGGACCTGAATTGCTCTTCAATACTCTTTTAGACTCAACCTCTGTTGATTCAATAGTAGATATTTTCTTCTGCAAATGAACTATTCTTCCTGTTCCTCTTATAATTTCCAGACGTTCTAAGTCTACGCCAGTAGTGGGATCTTTTATAGATTTACCCAGTGCATAAATAACAAATCTATCTTCCAGCGCAATTCCATCATCTAACCCTTGATTTAATATCAGCTTGAAAGGGCTTATGCTATCAGCCACTATAAGTTCTCTACTCATCTTGTCCTCCTATCATACATTCAGATTTAAGGAATTCATCCAAATTTATTAACGGAATGGCGTATAATCCTTCTAACCTTGAATCTTCATTGAAATATTTGTCAATACTATACTGCTTCGCCTCCGGAATAAGTTGTATTGCTAACAGGTTTTCATCTCTAATAGCTTTGATTATTTTTAGAATACAAATTGGCTGGTTTGCTGCTGAGCTTTTTGAAAATAAAGTCAATAGTGCATTATCTCTTAAATAACCCGGATTCTCCAATACGATTAAATTAAGTCCTGCATAAAGACCATCACCTAAAATTTGTTTCTTAGCTTTTATTGGTCTTAAAAAACTTAAGTAATATTCATAAGATTGTCTGAGTACCTTAATTAGAAAAGCAAGGAGTAATATAGATAGAATTATTGCAAGTCTTAGCAAGAAATTGTCTGTAAATGGAAAAAGAAATGCAAATGCGGCTAATAGAAAAGACAATACGCCACCAGCGAGACTCCAACCTTTAAAGAAGAATGCAATTATAAAAGTAAAAATATTATTCATGTTTATTTTATAGGAATTACCTAAATATTAGCACTTAATAAACATTCTTCAAGCAAATTGTTATCCTTCTCTTAATCGCAAAACCTAGTGAAGTCTAATCTCAAAGTTAGAAATTATTTCTTCAGCATCCTTACTAACCCAGTAAGTTTAACGAACAAAAATACAGCCAAAAATTTATTTTAATCTATTTCACAAATCCCGCAATAGTTTCTGTGATAAATGATGTAGTTGCGGATCAGCAAGGGCCAAGACGCGTTTTTTGACGACGCGCGAGAAATATTCTTTTTCAGTTTTCGTCAATTTTTCATTGCGGAGTTTCTTTAAAAATAGTTCTTTTTGTTTTGGAGAAAATACCTGCGAAAGCGCGTATTCAAGCCCTAGCTCCTCTTTCCCTGAAAGAAAATCATTAAGCCTGTCTTGTGTTTTTTTAAAATAATTATTAAAAACGGATTTCAATCTTTGGCTAGACATAAAAAATTTATCAATAAAAAAATCTTTATTATTTTTCAAAGCTTTTAAATAATCTTCATAATTATCATGGGTCTTCTTATCCATAGACGCGCGCATCTTATCGGCCCATAAAAACCTCAAACCCAATGATTTATAAAGAGCCAATGACAATGCCACCAACAAATCCAAGTGCCGCTTATCGGATGAAGTTTTAAGGTAAACGGCTGTTTTATGATAATCAAATAACCCCTTTTCAGCACTATTAGCTAAAACCACAGGAAAACCATCCCAAAACCTGACGTCTTGAGATTTAACCAAATCAGCGACAGTCAAATTAGCATCCTCCTGCTCTTCAACTTCCACAAGAGGAAATCCAAAAGACTCTAATCTTTTTAAAAGATTATTTTTTGGCATATTATATTCCATACAATTATTTGTATATATACATACAATTCTATGTATAAAAATATACAATATATTTACAAATTTGTCAAGGAGAAAAATAAAACAACGGTTACCACTCCTGATATGTTGGACAGGATTCTTTTGTCCCGAAAGAACAAAAATCGGAAGGCGTGATAACACCGATGATAAGGAGAATGGATAAGGCGATGATAACAGTAGCAACCAACATGCTTAGCACCTGAAGGATTAGAACAAACTTATACATATTAGCCCTCTTTTCTTAAAAGTTTATAGCATTAACACAACTTTTAAAGACTCTTTGGCTTCTGTCACAATACGAAAACCTTCCTGAGTCTTCTCTAAAGGCAGTTTATGCGTAATCATCGTATCAATATCAAGGCGTTTATTTTTAATCAACGCCAGAGCTTCATCCAAATCATCCCCGGCCGCCCCATAAGAAGATACGAGAGAGATTTCATTCCTCCAAAAGTCAACGGTGGGAAGTTCTATATTCTGGGAAGGGATAGCAAACAGAAGAATAACGCCTTTTTTGTCCACACAGTGAAAAGCCTGTTTGACGGCCGGCATGGCGCCTGTGGCAATAATGACGCGGTCGGCTTTTAAATCATAATCTTTTTTAGCATCAATAACCTCATCAGCGCCGAACTCATTGGCTTTTTCTAATCTATAGGGGTCAATATCCACGGCGATAACGCGTGCGCCTTTTATCTTGGCTAACGCAATATTCATAAGGCCCGATACGCCGCAGCCTAAGACCAAAACAACATGGCCTTTTTTAATACCTATCACGCGCTGGCCTCTCACCACACACGCCAAAGGCTCAATAAAAGTACCGGCTTCATACGACATGCCATCCGGTAAGACATAAACACCTTTTTCCACATTGATAGCCGGGATCCTGACAAATTCAGCATAACCACCCGGGTCATAATTACCTTTATGCAGCGTATCACAAGCGCTATGATTACCCTCTAAACAATATTTACATTCACCACACGCCACATGATGGCTGACAAAAACACGCTGTCCCACATGATATTTCGGAGATATTGACTCAACAATATCACCGGTAATTTCATGGCCTAAAATCCTTGGGCCCTTTTTAACACGGTACCACTCCATAACGTCCGTGCCGCATATGCCGCTGGCAACAACCTTCACCAGCAACTCACCCTCTCCTATTTCAGGCTTAGGCACATCAATCATGCGGATATCATTATTGCTATAATATAGCGCCGCGCGCATGGTTTGTTTCATGATATTGTCCTATGAAAAACTGTTGGCGGGTTAACTGGTTGGCGAGTTTTCGGGTTAAACCCGCAGACACGCTAACCCGCTAACACAAATAGACATTTTTGTATTAACCAACCATTTCATTAAATATTTCCTGCGCCTCTTTAACAGTCGCGTTCTGATGAATAATAGCCTGCAAAGCCTTGGCCATCGCTACAGGATGCGGGCTCTGCCAGACGTTACGCCCAAGATTAATACCAACCGCACCTTTAGACATGCCGTCATGGACGAATTCTAAAACCTCTTTTTCCGTATTGCATTTCGGCCCGCCGGCAATAATAACCGGCACAGGGCACCCTTTGACCACTTTATCAAAATCCTTTTCACACCAATATGTTTTAACTACGCGCGCGCCTAATTCAGCAGCAATACGGCAGCACAACCCTAAAAAACGCGCCTCCCTTTTTTCAAGCTCCTTGCCAACAGCCGTAACCGCCATAACAGGAATACCATAATCTTCGCAATCATTAACAAGGTTTGAGAGATTTTTTAACGTCTCTTTTTCATATTCACTCCCGATAAAAACAGACACGCCAACAGCCGCGGCGTTAAGGCGGATAATATCTTCAATAGATGTTGTCACCTCTTCGTTTGCCAGATCCTTACCCACAACACTCGTGCATCCCGACACTCGTAAAACAATGGGTTTTGAACCAATCGGGTTTATGGCTGAACGTAAGACGCCCCGGGTGCAAAAGAGCGCGTCCACATAAGGCAATAAAGGCCTGACCGTCTCTCCCGGCTTCTCTAACCCTGTCGTTGGCCCTTGAAAATAACCGTGGTCAATCGGCATAAAGAAACATTTATTATTCGGCATTAACTGTGCCAACCTGTTTTTCATTCCCCAATCCATAATTCCTCCAATGATTCATTTTCAGAAGACAGGGTTCTAAGGACAGGGCGCACTTTAAAAATAAAAACTCAAAAATCAAAAAACTTTTTGTTTTTAGCTTTTTCTGCCCCTGAACCCGGTACCCCATACATAGGTTATTCTTGTGCATTCACTTATATTTCAAGCTTCACCTGTTCTTCGGCAGAGGCCTGAACCTGGCTCTCTTCACCTTCAGGCATAATCTCTGTTTCAATAGCAGGCACAATCTCTGTTCCAACAGAAGGTATTGCAGGCTCAAGCGGCGCCAGTTTTTCTTGAGAATCCTTTATCTCCTCTTTACCTTGAGATAATTCTTTGCTTATTTTTTCCTTTTCAGCAATGGCCCTCTGACGCTCTTCCTCTAAATACTTCATAGCATCTTCTTTTTGCTGGGCAAGAGCGGCAACTTCTGATTGTTTTTCTTCCAACTGCTTCACTAAATCAGCAATAGCCCCGTTTAACTTATCAACACTATCTTTCAAATCAGCAATGGTTTGATTTGAGCCAACAACAAGCTGGCCTAACCGATACCTTTCCTGCGCCAAAAATCCAACACAAGCAACTAAAAAAACAATAACAACTGCCATTAATATTTTTTTAACCATGTTCTCATTCCTCTCTTTTTTAATATTGAGCCCTTAGAGTGTCTGACACTCTGCATCTTTGACACTGTTATTTCTTGTACCCTTGTTTTTCCTTTTACGCAATAACACTCTTTGTCTTTGTTTTTCTGTGTGTTTTTGTTATTTTTTTGCTTTTGCTTTGACACTTTGACGCTCTGACTCTCTGATACTCTATATTTTTGACTCTTTGACACTTATTTCTCCGGCCTGACAATCAAATACCCCTGATTGATTAACCAATGATGAAACTGGTATGCCGTATACCGGCAATCTGATTTACAGGCCCCTCTTATCTTCTCATACTCAGGCGAGCCTTCTTTCCGGGTGTCCAAATCTATCTGAACCGGACATCTTTGCGCCTTACAAAATTCCCGCCGTTGATATGCGATATAACCTTCCATAAAACTCCTCATTATCTAAAATATGAGTTATTCTATCGTAATCGGTATGCCTTCGCAACAAAATTGATCAGGCCGATTCCTGCCATATACCTTCACTCTTAAAAGCGTATAAAAAAGCCGCGATATAAATAGGGATGATGAGAACTAGCCATACAATAGCACATGGACTGGCCAACGAACAACCATGCGAGTTTGAATAATTTTTTATAAAATTAAATAATTCAATGGTTACACTCAACACAAATCCAACCTGCCATAACTGTTTAAAAGCTATTTTTTTATCAAATGCCAGCCCAAATAAAGCGACGATAGTGATCGTATTGATAAAGACATCGACCCATCCACTGAACGTCGGAATATTTAAGCACCTCCTCAAGAACAAAAAATATATCAAAGACATGAAGAAAAAATATACCTTCCAAAATATCATCCTAATTCCTCGCTTTCATGAAAAACTCTCTTCTTATACCTATCAACCCAACTTGCTCTTAAACTTTAAAGTGCTCAGTGTAAAGACAATTATTCCTAACACCAGTAAAGCTAAAATCTGGGGCCAGAGAACATAAAAACCAACCCCTTTTAAAAATACCCCCCTCAAAATAATAAGGTAATACCTGAGCGGATTTAGAAAAGTCAGCCATTGCACCACAACAGGCATATTAGCGATAGGGAACATGAAACCGCTCAAAAGGCTCGCGGGAAAATAAAATAAAAATGTGGACATAACCGCTTCCTGTTGAGTAGAAGAAACGGTCGATATATATAAACCAAAACCCAGGCTGGTCAACAAATACACAATCGTACATCCCAAGAGCAACAGAATGCTGCCACGCACAGGCACACCAAACCATAAAACACCAACAATGGTAACAAGCATAACGATCATGAGGGCGATAACAGCAAAAGGAAGCATTTTTCCCAGAATTAACTCAAAAGGACGAATAGGGCTGACAATCAACTGTTCCATCGTACCAATCTCTTTTTCTCTAACAATCGCCATGGCTGTCAATAAAAGCGTAATAACTGTAACAATTAAAGAGATAACCCCGGGAATATAATAATAGCGTGATAACAGATTTTCATTAAACCATGAGATGTCTTTTAAATCAACACTGGGGCGATAAGTTACGCCCGTCGCGTAAATAGCCATCCGCTCTCTAAGCCATCTGTTGTTAAGGCGCTCAACGATACTGCCCACGTAACCTAAAATGATACTGGCTGTATTGGAATCCGTACCGTCAACAATAACCTGAAAATGCGCGCTGCGATTCCCCTGAAGCTGCTGCGCGAACCCATGATTAAAACGCAAAATCACTCTGGCAACGGACCTGTCAATCAAATCCTTCGCCTCCTGATCCGTATTCACATAATAATCCATGTCAAAATACTTTGAAAAACTGAATTCACGTATCACCTCGCGGCTTTCTTTAGTATTATCCAGATCATAGATAACCGTTGGAATATGCTGGATATCCGTATTGGCCGCGTAACCAAAAATCAAAACCTGAATCAAAGGAGAAAGAAAAATAACGGTCTTCATGCGCGGGTCACGAAAAACCTGCAAAAACTCTTTAACTAAAACACACTTTATGCGTTCCCACATATTTTTTATACCCTCAAGCGGCACACTAAGCCACTCTCTTCTTAAACTTTCTGCTAGCCAAAAAACTCATTAAAACCGCGTATATCAACAGGAATAAAGCCTGCGTCCAAAGAGACTTCAAACCTACCCCTTTGAGATAAATACCGCGCAGCACAACAATAAAATACCTCGCCGGCACAAAATACGTAATAAACTGTATAACAACAGGCATGTTAAATATAGGATACACAAAACCCGACAACAGATACGTCGGTATAAACGTAGCCATGATGGCCATCTGGCTCGCCAATAACTGGCTTTTGGCGATAATAGAAATTAAAATACCCATCATAAGCGCCCCTGTCAAAAAAAGGCTGCTCAAAAAAAACAGAAGAATAAGATTCCCGCGAAAAGGGATATGATAGATAAATTGAGCCATTAAAACAGCGATAATCAAATCAAAAAATCCAATGACGAAATAAGGTATAAATTTACCGGCAATCAACTCTCTTTTTTTTACAGGCGTTGAAATCAACTGCTCCATCGTGCCCCTCTCCCACTCCCGGGCAACTGTCAAAGACGTCAGAAGAGCGGAAATAATCATCAAAATAACGGCAATGAGGCCGGGAATAATAAAGGGAGGGCTTTCCCTATTGGGGTTAAACCATGTCCTGGGCCTCAAATCAATCGGCGTAGCGTTCATTATGCCTAAAACAGCGGAAACTTGAACAGCGAGCTTGCTGTTATAAGAACCGACCACACTATCCAAATACCCCATGGCGATGGAAGCGGTATTGGAATCTGAGCCATCAACAAGAAACTGCACAGGAGAAGACTCACCGCTAAGGATATAACGCGAAAAATCCTTAGGGATAATCAAGGCCATCAAGATGTCATTTTTATCCATCAGCTTTTCCAAGTCACGGTAGTTATCGTAATAGCCTATAATTTTAAAATATCTGGAATTCTTAAAATGCAGGATAAATTCAATGGATTCTTGAGAATTATCCTGATTCCATATCGCCATAGGCACATGGTCAACATCAAGCGTCAAAGAAGAACCAAAAAGGACCAGCAAAATAATAGGGATAACAATCGCCATCCCCAGGCTTTTAGGGTCTCTTAAAATCTGTATAAACTCTTTTTTAGCTAAAGCGCGCACTCGCCTGATATTCACGCGGCCTCTTTTCTGGAATCATAATTCTCCACCAAAGATACAAAAACATCCTCTAAAGAAGGGTCAATTTTTTTAACTATATAACAGCCCGCACCCTCAGTTTTAAAAAAATCCTCTATTTTCGGAATGGCTTCTGCGGCGTTATGGACAACGGCGTGGATATTAGAGCCAAACAGAGCCACATCTCTAGCCAAAGATGACTTCTCAAGCTTTTCCGCCGCGCTTTCCGGATTTTCCGCCTGAATCTCCACAATATCGTTAGCCATATATTTTGTTTTCATCTCAGCCGGCGTGCCCATCGCGACCAACGCGCCTTTATAAATAAAAGCCAGGCGGTTACACATCTCAGCCTCTCCCATATAATGCGTGGTAACAAAAACAGTTACCCCTGCTCCGGAAAGCATCTTGATAATGCCCCAAAAATTCCCTCGTGTAATAGGATCAACACCCGATGTTGGCTCATCTAAAAAAATAATCTTCGGTTTATGAATAATAGCGCACGCTAAAGCAAGCCTTTGTTTCCATCCGCCGGAAAGGTTCTTGGTCACATACTTTTTAAAAGAAATAAGCCCGGCTTTCTCTAAAATAAAATCAACACGGTTACACTTATCGGAGACGCCATAAATACCAGCATAAAAGTTAATATTCTCTTGAACCGTTAAATCATCGTAGAGAGAAAATTTCTGCGACATATAACCAATGTGTTCTTTAATCTTAACCGACTCTTTTACGATATCAAACCCGCCGACATGCCCTGTGCCTGAAGTGGGCTTCAAAATACCGCACATCATCCTGATAGTCGTTGATTTACCCGCGCCATTTGGCCCCAAAAACCCAAAAATTTCACCTGGGCGCACCTGGAAACTGACATGATTGACAGCTGTAAAGGCGCCAAATTTTTTTTCGAGTTCAGAAACTTCCACCGCGAAATCAGACATGTTCATATTCTTTAATAATGTCAATAAAGGCCTCTTCCAGCGTTTTACGGCCATGCTGTTTTTTTATAACTTCAGGCGTATCACACTGCAGAAGCTTTCCTTTATGCATCAAAGCCACTCTCTTGCAACGCTCCGCCTCATCCAGATAAGACGTGGATAAAAAAATAGTAACATTCTCTTTCAGAAGGCCATAGAGAATCTGCCAAAAATCTCTTCTTGATACGGGATCAACGCCATTGGTCGGTTCATCCAAAAAAAGGACACGCGGCGTATGAATTAAAGCGCATGCCAGGCCCAGTTTCTGTTTCATGCCGCCGGAAAGATTCGCCGCGAGGCGCTGCTTAAAAGGCAAGAGGCCGCTAAACCCAAGCAGCCTGTCAATAACAGAAGCCCTGTCTTGTTTCGGAACACAAAAAATATCTGCGTAAAAATTAATATTTTCAAGAACGGAGAGGTCTTCATAAAGCCCGAAACGCTGCGGCATATAAGCGATGAGTTCTTTTAAACTTTCAGATTCTCGAACAATATCTTTTTGACAAACCCACCCCTCGCCAGCTGTCGGCTCCAGAATGCCTGTCAAAAGCCTCATGGTTGTTGACTTACCCGCGCCATCAGGCCCGACAAGGCCGAAAATTTCCCCTTCTTCTACAGCTATATCAAGTTTATCAACGGCGACAACCGGCCCAAACTCTCTCCTCAAACCAACCGCTTTAATCGCGCTCATGATTGAAAAATAATGTAACCATCCGCCGGCATACCGGGTTTAAGCTCAAGGCTTGAATTATCAACCCTGATCTTAATCCTGTAAACAAGCTTAACCCTCTCTTCATTCGTCTGGATATACTTAGGCGTAAATTCAGCTTCCTGAGATATATAAGAGACGCGCCCGCGGTAAATTTTATTTGGGTAAGTATCCGTCTTAACGTAAGCGGACTGATTGAACTTAACCCTGGCTAAATCACTTTCATTCACATAAGCGGTCAACCAGATGTCATGCAAATCAACGGCCGTAAAAACAGGCGCGCCAACTTTAACAACTTCCCCGGCTAAAGCACTTTTCACAAGAATAAAACCATCCAGCGATGAGGTCAATTCCGCGAATCCCAGGCGGGTCTGAGCTAAATCCAGCTGGGCCTTAAGCGCTTCCACATTGGACATGCTGGCATCAGCTTTTGTCTTAAACATGTCTCTCTTCTGCACGGAAATAGCTCCAGCCGCCAATAAATTTTCAGCCCTCAAATAATCCAAACGCGCCAGATTACACTGATACTCCTCAGCCTTCAAAGCCGCGAACGCGTTATCACGGATTTTAACCAGCTCATCCGTATCCAGCAACGCGACAACATCGCCCCTTTTGACAACCTCTCCCTCGTCAGTAAGAAGGTCAGTAATTCTGCCTTCCACGCGAAAAGAAAGGCGCACATCATCGCCCTCAATATTGCCCGAAACTTTTATTGTCTGATAATGAGAGTTAACTTCTTGCCTCGCGAAGAGATAAACACAAAGCCCGGCAAGAGTGATAATCGCCATCTCCTTAATTCTTTTTTGCCTAACGGCGCCTTTCAAACGCGTAATCAGCGCCTTCATCTTTTCATCCATAAACAACCTCCGACGATTTAATCAGTTATCAGGGTTCAGGCAACGGAAGTACAGTTAAAAAGCAAAAGATTTTTTATTTTTTCCGAACCCTGAACCCGAAACCCTGTACCCTGAAATCATGTCATATTTTTCTCAATAGCATTACTCTCATCCCTCTCATCATCATAAACCGCCCATTCGCGGCCGCGCGTCTTGTCCAAGTAGGCCTTAGCCATCAAATAATCATACCTGCCATTAGAGAGATTCTCTCTGACATGGCTTAATGAAACCATAGCATCGATCACGTCAAGGTTTGTCGCGACGCCATTTTTAAAACCAACTTCGGAAATTCTTAACGCCTCCTCAGCTTCCACGACGGTATCTTCCTGAGAAATAATAATATCCCGGGCCTTCTTCAGATCAAGGCAAGCACGCCTTATATCCACGGCCAACTGCTGGCTAAAATCATCTTCACTTAACACGGCCTGCGCATAACGCTCCTTTGCCGCGTCAACCCTTGCCTTTGTGTAAAACCCGTCAAAGATCGGAATTGTCACAGCAACCTCAGCGGTCCAATTATTATGCCGCTTATTAAACATATCTGCCCAATCATTGGACTTATAGTTATAACCGCCGCTAACGTCAACCTGCGGGCGATGCGTGGATTTAGCCATCTCGATGGCCCATTTGCTCAAATCGACACCCAATGCTTTTAAAATCATTTCCGGCTTTTCTAAATACGCCTCACTCAAGAAAGATTTTTCATTAATCTCAATAAAAGGCGAAACCAGCGTGCCTGTTATTTCCAAATAGTCGTCCATGGAATAATCAAGCAGCTTTTTCAGTTCAGCCTCTATCAGCTCTATAGAATTAGCCGCCTTGACAACTTCCGGCACAATTGTCGAAACATGGACTTTCGACTGAAGGACATCAAACTTTGAAGCCGTACCCTGATTAAACATGTGTTCTGTATCTTCATAATGCGCCTGGGCTTGAAATAATAAATCTTCCATGATATCACGCGTCTCATACGCCAGCATAAGCCCATAAAAAAGCCGTTTAGCCTCAAACGCCACATCCAGTTTCCGGGCGCGGAGTGTCTCCTGCTGAATCTTTAAACTGACTCCAGCCTCCTTAAAACGCGCCCTGTTGGCTCCCCCGCTATAGACAGACTCCGTCACCACAAGACCCATCTCATTATCATTTTGATACCCCGTAAGAATACCAATGTCTTTTTTAGAACCAGAGGAGACCGCTAAATTATTATTCAAGGAGGCATCGCGATATGTGTAGGAGCCATCCAGATTGACTTTGGGAAGAAAATAACTCTTAGCCTCCACAACACCGGCTTCGGCCGCTTTGATTTGGCTTTCCTGAATTTGAATCTCAAGGTTGCTTTGATAGGCTGTCCCAATGGCCCCCTCTATTGATAAAACAACTTTATCATTATGCCGAATGCCCACCTCTTCCTGAGCCGATAAAAACGCGGGCACCAGAAAAAAGAAAAGAAACGCGCAAAGGAAAAAAACGCGAAACTTCTTGAAAACAGAACTTATCTTTGTGTCCTGCATCTTAAGTTTTTTTGGGTTGGTTTATATCAACATACTTCTAAAAGAATTATACACTATCTACTTCCAACTCCAAAGAAAATATAAACCTTAAATAATATTTTACATTAACAGATAAAATCACTTCCCCGCGCTCAAGCTTCTTTTAAAAATCAAACTAGAAATCTTCATTAAAATCTATAAGGCCATATTCCTTAATTTTCCAATTCCCCTTTTCCTTAAGCAGTGTCGCCTCGCCGTAAGAATAGTCCTCTTCTTTCATCTTATATTCAACCGTCGCCATGTCTCCATTTTCCTGAGAACCTGTAATTTCTATCTGGTCAGGCCCTTTTTGCGAATCTCGCCACTGTGTGGGGCTGATAAACGGAACTTCCATGTCTTCTGAGTATCCTTTTACCCTGTATTTTTCTTCAACCTTCATAACCTCATCCTGGCTTTTCGCGCCCTTTTTCTCGCCCAGATAAGACTTAAAAACATCAACGGAGCTCTGAGCGAAAACCAAGCCCGAAAAAACAAATGAACAACACACCAAAACCAAAACACCCCATTTTTTCATACGTCCTCCCTGGTTAAAAGCCATAAGCAGGCTCAAACGGCCGTTCGGGCCTACCCTTTTATTCATATCTTAACGCCTCAATCGGGTTAAGCTCAGCGGCCTTCTGAGCCGGCCAAAGCCCAAACCCAATCCCGACAGCAATAGAAAATGTCGTTGATAAAACAACACTCAACAAAGAAACCTTCGTGGCCCATCCGGCAACCGCCGAAAGGATAAAAGCCGTCCCAGACCCCAACACTATCCCCATCAAGCCGCCGCTGAACGTCATCACAACAGCTTCTATTAAAAACTGCGACATAATATCACCCCGGCAGGCTCCAATGGCTTTGCGCAGGCCGATCTCACGCGTGCGTTCAGTTACAGAAACAAGCATGATATTCATAATACCTATGCCACCAACAATAAGAGAAATAGCGGCAATACAACCCAAAAGAAGGCTCATAGTCTTAGTTGTCGACGTCAGCATCTCCTGAATCTCGCTCATATTCCGGATGTGAAAAGCGTCCTCATCGGCTTCAAAAAGCCTGTGGCGCTTTGTGATCATTTTCTTAATATCCTGCTCGGCTTGCGGTATCAAGCCGGAATCTTTAACCTCCACAAAAATACTATCCAGATAATCCTTGCCGAAGACCCGATACATCGCGGTCGTGACAGGTATATAAATTGTGTCATCAGCATCGCGTTGCCCGCGGAATCCTTTTGACGGAGCGATACCAACCACCTTAAAATAGATGCGATTTATCTTGATCGTTTCTCCAACCGGGTTCATTTTACCAAACAGTTTATCCGCGACAGTCGTGCCGATCACGGCTACTTTATCACGCCGCGAAATCTCTTCATGGCTAAACCATCGGCCCGCCTCAGGGATAACCGCGCGCATTTTCCCATATTCAAAACCAACGCCCTCAAGGCTTGTATTCCAGTTTTCATCCATATACACAATCTGCGCGCTGCCTCGCACATAAGGGCTCACAGAAGCAACCAAACCTTTTAACGCTCCAAGCGCTTCCACATCCGCTAACGTAAACCTCGCGATAGACCCCGTCGCGCTGGCCACACCATGGACTTTTGCCGACCCCGCCTGAATAGAAAGAAGATTAGAGCCAAGAGACTTTAAACTTTCCTGAATAGACGCCTTAGCCCCCTCGCCCAACGCCAACATAGCAATCACAGCCCCAACACCAAACAAAATACCCAACATCGATAGAAACGAACGTACTTTATTTGATAAAATCGCGCGCGCTGACTGGCACAGATGCTGGGTGAACTCCATACGGCCGAAGGCGGAATGTTTATGAGAAATAATATCACTCAGGCCAAGGCCATCCTTGATAATAGGCGCAGCCTGAACTTTTTTTCCTCTTTTCTCGTCGGAAATAATCCTTCCGTCGCGCATGGTGATAATACGCCCTGCCCGCTGGGCCACCTCTTTTTCATGCGTCACCATGATAATCGTCCTGCCCTGACGGTTTAGCTCTTCTAAAATCAACATGATTTCTTCTTCGCTTTTTGTATCAAGATTACCTGTCGGCTCATCCGCAAAAATAATCGCCGGATTATTTACAAGGGCGCGCGCTATCGCGACCCTCTGCTGTTCGCCTCCTGAGAGCTGATTCGGTTGATGGTTAAAACGCTTTGCCAAACCAACCGCTTCCAACCCGGCACGCGCTCTTTCTTTAACCTGTTTTTCACCGGCATAGATTAACGGAAGTTCTGTATTTTC
This sequence comes from uncultured Planctomycetia bacterium, assembly GCA_964423185.1. Taxonomy (GTDB): domain Bacteria; phylum Omnitrophota; class Gorgyraeia; order Velamenicoccales; family Velamenicoccaceae; genus CAYRDK01. Next base: position 32,026 of record CAYRDK010000003.1, on the reverse strand, counting down.
AAGCGCGCTGACACGGCGCAATAAATGAAACTGCTGAAACACAAAACCAGCCATATGGTTCCTCAAGACAGCCAGCTTATCATCACTTAAACGCGACACATCAGAACCAAGCAAAAGATAATTTCCTTCGTCGGGCCTATCCAAAAACCCCAAGATATGCAAAAGCGTAGACTTGCCAGAACCTGACGGCCCCATAATCGCCACGAATTCACCAGTTCCAATGATAAGATCAACACCTCTTAGGGCATTAACAGGTACCACGCTGGAATGATATGTTTTTGATATATTTTTAAGCTGAATCATCATCTAGGGCCGCGCGCCGGCATGAATGGGTTTGTCCCTGTTTTTTTCTTAGGAGAAAAATAAATCTGATCCTCAGCCAGCACAAGATCGCCGGAAGCCAGGCCTGAAATGATTTCCGTATTTTTTTCATCGCTCAGGCCTGTTTTAACAACAGCTTTTTCAAAAAAACTCTTCCCTTTTCTCTTCACCATAACATACATTTTACCCTTTTCGCTGATGACAGATCCGGCTGGAAGCAGTAAAACATCTCTGTGCCGGTCTTCTATTATCTCAACATTCGTACTCATGCCTGAGCGGAAAAAATCCGGCACTTCGCGCGCCACAATATCAACATCGTAAATCGTCACATTATTAACCAGCTCGGACTCATAGGCGATATGATCTACAAAGCCTTCTATTTTTATCTCAGGATAAGCGTCTAACGCTATCAAAGCAGACTGCCCCACTTTAACCTTGGCAATATCCGTTTCATCAAGCTGGGCACTGACAATCAGGCGGTCAGATAAAACAACAACATTATCACTGGTCGTCACCGTCTGTCCAGGTTCAACAGAACGAACAATCACGTCGCCGTCAATGGGCGATATAATAGGGCTCTGTTTATAAACTTCCTCCCAATATTTAAGCGTTGCCTCATCCTTTGAGCGCGCCGCATCCACAAGGGCGGCCCTCTCAGTCGAACTCATCAACGCCAAAACAGCCCCTTTTTTTACCTTATCACCTTCACGGACAAAAACCTCCTCAATTCGTCCGTTTATCGTAGGTTTTATCTCAAGGCGGTTCTGTGGTTCAACAACGCCTGTTGTCGCAACACTCAAAGAGATATCACCTTTAAAAACAAAAATCTCTTTCTTAACCACCTTATTATCCCCCGCATCCTGCGCCCTGATTAAAGATATAAAAGCTATTATCAATATAAGCGCGAATACGATCACCGGCACGTTTCTATATTTAAACATATTCCAGCGTCCCTCCCTTTGCCTGAATCCAATTTGCCTCAGCTATTAATGAATCCGCCTGGGCGTTAAGATAGCTTTTTTGAGCTAAAACAAGATTATCTTCCAAAATAATCCAATCATCAAAATTAATAAGGCCGCTCGCATATTGAGCCCGGCCAATCTTCGCCCGTTCTTCGGCGGCAATTAAAAACTCATACTGCACAGAAACATTATCTATCGTATCCTGCAGATCCTTCCAAGCCCTCTCCAATGTCACAATAACGCTATCCCGGCCGCTGCGCTCTTCATCCTGCGCCTGCCTCCATTGCGATTTAACCTTCGCGGCCTTCGCAAGCCTTGACCCTCCTTCAAACAACGGAAACGAAACACTCACACCCGCCGACCATTGATCATTTTTAGGAGGCCAACTGGACTCCGTTTCGCCAAACGCGCCGTTAAAATATACTTTAGGAAAAAAATCGGCCCGGGCGGAAATAAACCCCAGCCTAAGCGCTTCCTTTTTCTCAACCAACTCCCTTAAAAACGGCGTCGCTTCAACCAAAGAGTCCAGGTTAGGCTTTTGTGAACTTTTTTCAACAACATCAAAAGTCCCTTGTGCTTCAACTGGCACGGCATGAGAACGGCCAAGTTCTTTTAACAACTCCCTCTGCGCTAATGAAAGATTTCTTTCTGCTTGCGCCGCTTCAAATTCCGCTTCAGATAAATTAGCCTGTGCCTGGTACAACGCACCCTTATGTTCCCGTCCCGCGCTATATCTCAACTCTACTAATTCCAGATTCTGTTTTCTCCGGGCCGCAATCTGTTCTGTCAAACCGATAAGCTCCTGCGCCCTCAGCAGGCTGGCAAAAGCGGAACATAAATTAAATCTGATGTTGGATGAAACAACCATATAGCTGTACTCCTGGGCGTTTATAGTTTTCGAAGCTGATTTAACATCCGCTGCAGTTTTAAAACCATCAAACAAAAGCTGCTCTCCTGTAATGGTATATGTATAGCTGTCCGTTTTATCAGCAGTTGTTGTCTTGGCTTCTTTTGCTACTAAACCAGTAGACACATCAGGCAAAGCAGGGCTCAACGCGATCCCTTTATCAGATACGGCCTGGCTGATATCTTCACGGGCAGATCTTAAATCAGGATGATACTCCAAAGCCTCCTCGACACAATCCTGCCACGTCAGCACTTCCTCGCTAAAAGCGCAAAGGCTGTTAAATGTAAAAAAAGTAACTGCTATAAAACAAAATACAATCCTGTATATTATTTTCATCATTTATAAAAACTATGAAAAGGGCAGTATAAAATGAAAAACAGACCCCTTGCCAAGCTCAGACTCCACCCAAATTTCACCTTGATGGGCATCAATAATCTCTTTAGAAATAGCCAGCCCTAAACCAGACCCTTTTACCGCACGCTCGCCTTCGAGTTCAAGCTGCTGAAAACTCTGAAACACTTTTGGAAGGCCATCCTCTTTTATGCCTAAACCGCTATCCCGCACGCTGACATGGATACCCTGCCCTTTTTCCTCGCCAACAGCTATCTCTATACCGCCTTTTTCAGTAAAATTAAGGGCATTATTAACAAGATTAACCAACACCTGTATTATCTTGTCTCTATCAAACCTGATAAGCGGCAAATCTTTTGGTATCTTAATATTAAAATAAAGGCCTTTCTGTTCCGCCAGAAAATGCATCGTCTCGTATATCTCCTGGATAACATCTTTTATATTCCATTTTTTAAAATCAAATTTTTCTCTACCGGCCAACATCTTTTGAAAATCCAGGATATCGTTAACAAGGCGCGTCAACCGCTTAACAGCTTTTAATACTGTGCCCAGCGTTTCTTTCTGCTTATCCTGCAAGCTTCCAACAATACCGTCATAAACAAGGCTCACCCCTTCCTGAACCATAGAGATAGTACCGCGCAATTCATGAGAAGCGGTGGAGGCGAACTTTGTTTTTAAATTAGCGAACTCCTCGGCCTGCTGTTCTGCTTTTTTTCGGACTGTTATATCTAACGCGTATATATTCGCGTAATCCCTGCTTTTAACAGGCGCGATTACCACAAGATAAACCTTATCAGCCATATTGAGTTCCATTTCCGTAACCCTGCGATCTTCAATAGATTTTTTAACTTTTTCTTCAAAGGGCCTCAAAAACCTTATCTGATCCTGTTTAAAAACGCGCGTCAATAAACGGCCGGCGGCATTAGCATAAAGCACCTTGCCATCTGAACTCATCCGCACGATCGGGTTCGGATTCTGGGCTGGAAACATAGATAAATCTTTCACGCGGCGCTCTGCCTCTTTATGCCTTTTCTCAAGCACCGCCCTCTCAATAAGATCGCTATAGACGCCCTTATAAACCTCTTTACGAATATGGCCTTTCAGCTTTGCGAGAAAAAAATTCGGCGGTACATAATAATGGTTATCGCATACCGTCTTATGAATAACAACAATAGGGTGGGTATAAATCACATCTAACAACGCACTGGCTGAAAACTTTTTTTCATTATACTGGCAGATGGCAATACTCTTGCTTTTCGGAAAAAAATAGTTCAACTTACTCTCGTATTCGACAAACTTTTCAACACCTGGTAATTTTGTCAGAATCCAGGTCATCTCGCCTGTAACTCTTAAACCTTTAAAACCGGCTCGCAAAGCTTCTTTTTGCGCCAGTTTTAACAAAGCGATCATGCGGCCAGGTTCAAAAAACCCGTTTTTTAAATAAGCGTCTTCTTTAGTTAGAAAAATAAATTTTTTTGACTGAATGTACGGCTCTAAATCTACCCCAGCCCTCTGAAACGCCTGGACCACTTCTTCAATAGTCCTTTCATCAATGATATAAATACACCTCTCCTGCCTCTTGAGCCCTACAAGAAAATAAGGGATAACGACAGAAAACTGATCATGTTTTGTGCCATAAATACAACACAAATGACGGCCTAAAGGGAGCTTAAGAAACTCATCCATAAACCGCCTTTGGCCAGAGTTCAGGCTGACGATAGAGTTTTTTTTCATTTTTTTCACGATCCGGGGTGATTTACATTGGCAATATAATTTTCCGTTACTTTAAATTATACCGCTTAAAAGACGAAAAAAAAGAAAAATAACAGGAAACCAGGAACGCGGCGAAACAAAAAACCCTCTGCCGTTTAACAGAGGGTTTTGTAAACACAAAAATTCTTTTTTACTATTTTAAAAACAAAACGCCAGCTTAAAACCTCCATAAAATTTCGCATCCTGATTACCGTCATCGGCGGCTTTAAGCGCGCCAAACGGGATAGAATAATTAACATTAGGTATAAATGTCATTTTTTGCGCCAAAGGGATGGTTATGCCGATATTAAAAACAGCGTCTCCGCCTTCACCGTTGATAAAAAGATACCGGTTATAACCAACATGGCCGCCTAAATCAAGCGTAATACCTTTGTTTCCCAAAGGAAGGCTGTGAGCCAAACTCAAAATCAAGTATTGCCCATCACCGCCGCCGTCCCCTTCGCGGCCGTAATCATGATAGAACACGAGACGAGGAGCCAAAAACGTATTCAACCCCGCGCCGAAATAAAGTTCATTACTAAAAGCATCCGCGGCCGGAAAATCATAATACACATTACCAAGCGAGAGGCTAAAGCTACCGAAATCACGCGTATAGTCAAAAGCATAATCCACCTCACTGGAAGATAAAGCGTCATTAGACTGCAGTTCAAAACTCCCCCAGACGCTGGCGCTAAACCCGTAAGCGCTCAAATAAATACCGGGTTGTATAACCGGGTCATCATCCAAAGTAAATCCTCTCCAGATATATTTTGAGCTTATAGCCGTATCCGCGCTCACCTCCAGGGGAATATTTAAACCCTTTAAAACCCCTTCGCAAACATCGCCCTCATTTTGAGCATAAACAACCGATACTATAAGCAACTGGCCCACCATTAAAAACATGCTTAACCACTTTTTTTCCCTTAACATAGCATCCCTTTCATCTCTTTTCACCAATACAATATGTTATTTAATTTTTTTAACAGTCAATTTTGCGCGCGGCAAAAAAAAGGGCGTTCTTTTTTTAAAAAAGAACGCCCTTGTCCTGGCCTGTATTGACACCTCAACGTGCCAAAGATTCAACCCTCATACTTCTTTAAGTAAAAAACCCCTTGCTTTGTTAACCATCTTTTAAAAAATCCATACCTCTGCCGTAATACCAGACAATATAGCCTCTATCGGCAATAACAATATGAAATTATGCCTGCTTTTCCGCCTTTAGAACCGGTAAAAACTCTTTTGCTCTATTTAATGCCGAATCAATCTCTTTACAGACATTTCCTGCACCGATTTCATCAATAAACCCGCATTTACGCAAAGCCGAAAAAACTTTAGGCTGGACTCCGGACAATATCAAAACAACCCCCTCTTTTTTTAATTCCCTATGAATATTACAAAGCGCGTTAATGGCTGTTGAATCAACAATCTGCACAAACCGCATTCTTAAAATCCGAACACGTGGTTTTTTTTCAATGTTCTTAATAGCTTCCAAAAATGTTGAAACCATGCCAAAAAACAATGGCCCTTGAATCTCAAAAATATCAACACCTGCAGGTATAATCTTTTTATTAATAAGCGCGCCTTCTTTCTCTTCTTCGTCTGAAAACTCATTCATGATGACGTTCATGTTTACCGCCTGAGACAACCTGTGGATAAAAAGGAAGGCCGCCATAACCATGCTAATCTGAATCGCCAGAGAAAGATCAAAGAAGACTGTCAGTAAAAATGTGACCAGGAGCACAACGCGGTCACTGCGAGGAGATTTAAAAATCATGCAGAATGAGTGCCACTCGCTCATGCGGTAAGCCACAATCAATAATATCCCGGCCAAACACGGCATAGGGACTAAAACGGCCCATGCCCCAAAAAAAACCATGATCAATAAAAGCGTCAAAGCATGGACAATGCCGGAGACAGGCGTGCGCCCGCCGTTATGGACGTTGGCGGCAGTACGAGCGATAGCGCCTGTGGCAGGCATCCCGCCGAACAAAGGCGTAATAATATTTGCCACTCCCTGCGCGACCAACTCCATATTGGAACGATGCTTGCCGTTAATCATTCCGTCGGCAACCGCCGCTGAAAGAAGCGACTCTATCCCCGCAAGAATAGCGATCGTAAACGCCGCAGGCATCAACGCCCCAATCATTTCAAAGTTTACATGCGGCAATCTCAATGTGAATATTGAATGAGGCATGGCGCCAAACTTACTGCCTATCGTCTCAACAGGCCAGTGAAAAATACGGGCCATAACCGTCATTAAAACCAACGCGACAAAAGAGCCCGGGATCTTCTTGATATATTTCTGCCAAAATAAAATAATAAATACGGTCCCCGCGCCGATAAAAAGAGCGTAATAATTTATAGTGCTAAAATGTTCAATAATCTGCACCCATTTTGCCACAAATTCCGCGGGAAGAGAATCAATCGACAACCCAAAAAAATCTTTTACCTGAGAAGAAAAAATTATTAAAGCGATGCCTGAAGTAAACCCGATAATCACAGGATGAGGTATGTATTTAATAGCCAGGCCAAAACGCGCGCACCCCATAGCCACAAGGATAATCCCTCCCATAATTGTAGCAACCATCAAACCATCCATACCATGGCGCTGGACAATGCTATAAACAATTACAACAAACGCCCCCGTAGGCCCGCCAATCTGAACACGGCTGCCGCCTAATGCAGAAATCAAAAACCCGGCGATAACAGCGGTTATCAAACCACGATCCGGTGAAACGCCTGAGGCGATGGCAAAAGCTACGGCTAATGGCAAAGCGATGATCCCGACAATCACCCCGGAAATACAATCAGAACGAAACTGCGATAATGAATAATTCTTCAACGTGCTAAAAAGTTTTGGTGTAAACACAATAAGCCTCTCCTGTGTTATAAAAAATAAATTATGAAATGGATCCCCTCCTGAGCTTCAAGCCCCGGGTTCCATGGAGGGCCTGTTGCAAAATGCGCAATTTCATGTCATTCTAACCCTGAGCATCGCAAAAGGGAAAAATCTCTATCTCCCCGCCCCGTCATTCTGAGGCGTGAAACGCCGAAGAATCGACTTGATGAGTTGCACACTCAAAGGGCGCGGTTTTCTTGAGCCGCGTTGTATAAACCGCCTTTTCACGTTTACCATGGCTGCCATAAATGCAAAAAGAACGGCTGTAAAAGCCGCTCTTTGAATTTTCTACTTTTTCTAAATTCTATCTTATAAGAAATTATACATCTTAAAAAAAATGAATGCAAATAAAATTATTAATATTCTCACCTTTTTTTGCTACCGCTAAACTTCAAGCAAGCCCATCATCTCCCGTACTAATTTAGCATGCCGTTCTTAGACTACTATCGATAATCTTTTTTTAACGGATGCAATGGTTTTAGATACGGTTTCACGGCATCCTTTGAACCCTGGCCCTTTTAGGGATTAAGCCGTTCTGGAAATGCTTATCAACCCATCCATTCCTAACAGAGCTCCTTAAGTCAAAATGAGAAACATAGGGTTTTATATCCAAAAGAGGTGTCCCATCCATGATATCAACTTCCGAAAAAGTTATAATATTTTTTTCAACCTTTTCCAGCTTAACAATTGAGATCCCTAACCGGTTGGGCCTCATCGGGCTTCTAATGGTAAAAATACCGTGTTTGACATCCTCAAGAAAAGGGCTCGCAGTTAGTTTCTCCTCCTTTATCCTGTCAAAACGATAAATCAGATATATATGTAAAAAACCATCGAGGTCTTTTAACCCCTCCTAGTACTCCGGAAATATCTCAACAGTACCTGTAACATCTTTATCAAATCTGCCCTGAATAGGCATCCCCTCCGGCACCTTATAAATGGTATGAATAATGCCAATGGGCTTAACAATAATCTTCTCTTCCATGCACTCCACCTTTTCCTTTAAAAACAAAAGGCCCGACGTAAATACCGGGCCTTTTGTTTTTCACTATTGTAAATAATTATCCAACTCTCTAAAATACTTATTTTTTCTCGTATATTGTTAACACATCCCCTGTGGCAGGGTCAACAAAAACCCAGATATCTTTCTTCGCGTCATCAAGGAAATCAAAATATATGGCCTGATATTTCTTTTCTTCAAGGATGCCGTGAGGCAGGTAACCTTGGTTACTGTCATTCGGTGTACTTTCTACAATTGTACCCCACTCTTCCCATGCCTTATTCTCTTCATCATACGCAACCTCGCAATCAACAAGGACAATACCCTTGTCTTCAAGCGCCTTTTTTGCCTTACCAACAACTTCATCTTTAACCATATCCGCCGCCGCAACAGATACCATAAAACCTGAAACAAGCACCAGCATAGCAAAAACTAAACCACGTGACAACTTCATCTTTTCTCCTCCTTTTGTATGAGTTAAAAAATGCCAAAAAAGGCATCAGTAAACTTTCTATATATGGTTATAATTATACTACAAAATATTTAGTTTTCAATTTGTACTTTGAACAGAGTCCTTTTTCTTGACAACACAATTCTTAATTGTTTATTTTCCGTTTTTTCATGATAAAATAATTCGTTGCGCAAAAACACAAAAACACGAACCTCGAAATTAAAAATGATGAACCGCCGGACTGAACGCAAACTCATTGTCATCCTCACCTGCCTGCTATTATCGCCGGCCATTCTCCTGCTCATAAGATCACTGCCTTCGATAAAAAATCTTCACTGGAAAATTTACGATAAATTAATGATTATAGAAACAAAATTAAACCCCACCCCTGCCGGCGCTAAAGACATCCTGCTTGTAACTCTTGATAATGAAACATTAACCCGATTACCCAGCCGCTGGCCTTATCCACGGAATTACTTTACCAAGGCCATAGAAAATCTTAATAACGCGGGCGCAAGATTAATAGGTTTTGATTTTCTATTCTTGGGGGAATCTTCTCTTGAGGATGACTTGTCTTTTAAGGAGTCGCTCCAGAAACAAAAAAACATTGTTTTGCCAATAACAATTAATGAAAATGGAGAAATTGACCTTTTAAGCATAAAAAAACTCTGCTCCAATGTACCCGCTGGAGTTATTACCAAACTGCGGGATCAAGACGACATTATCCGCAGAAATATCACTTTTTTAGTCAACGAAAAAAAAACTGGCCAAATATTCTTTTCATGGGAAACACAACTTCTTAACCAAATAAAGCATATAGACATAGAATCTTTGCGCTGCGAAAATTCAATTTTCTATTTCTATGACAGCTCCGGAGAACAATGGAGGATGCCCGTTAACCCTGCTACGGGGAGTTTTTTAATCCATTTCTGCTGCAACACATCCGACTTCAGCCGAATATCTTTTTGCGATGTGTTAAGAAATGATTTTAATCCTGAACTTATCCGAAATAAAATAGTGCTTATAGGATTTTTTTCTCAAACATTCGGAGATTTCCACAACACCCCCATAGGATGGCTACCGGGGGTCACGCTAAATGCCAATGCCTTTCTTGCACTCTACACGCATAACTTTATAAAAAAAATCAACCCTGTTGCAGAATATATCATATTATTTATCGGAATAATCGCAGCTTGCATCATCTTTTGTTCCTTTAGTTTTAAAAAAGCATTTTTAATAACAGGCGCGGAAATATTTTTATTTTTCGTATCAAGTTACCTACTTTTAACAAAAGGCTACGTATGGAATTATAGCCTTTTTCCTATCCTGATAACATTGCCTCCGCTGCTCTCGGTAAAAATCTTTGAGACTTTTTGGCATTATGAATCTATTCTTTTCGCGCATGGGGATACTTCCCTAAGAAGCCTTTTTTATAAAACCTTTAGCGGCTTAAAATACAAAATATCCACTGCCCAGTCAAATAAAGAAATTCTTGAGGTGCTAAAGGCTTTCCGGCCGCATTATATTATCCTTGACCCCACAGACACCAAAGCGCCTGCTCTGGAAATGGCAAAAAAAATAAAATTAATAGCCCCCTATACAAATATCATTATTCCCGACGTAAAACCAACTACCCAACAATTTATTTTTTATATTATTTTAAATATTAAAAACAAAAAATACTATATTGATGCCGCCCTTAAAAAACAACCCATGCCAAACACCCAAAGCGATACTACCTGTCCCGTTGAATCTCACGGCACAAAATCTCATTCAAGCGCGTTGAAACACATATTATTAATAGACGACGAAAAAGAATGCGTGGATTTAATTAAAAACTACCTTTCAAGAAGAAACTGCGCCATAAAAACCGCCTATTCAGGAGAAGAAGCATTGTCTAAAATGGCCGTGTACCGCCCTGATATAGTCATTTTAGACATACGGATGCAAGGCATAGACGGCTTAGTCGTCCTGAAAAACATAAAAAGCGTAGATAAATCCATAGTAGTTATTATAACTACAGCCACAAACGACCAATCAATCATCAAAGAAGCTTTTGAATTAGGCGCGGATCGCTATCTGGTTAAACCTTTTAATCTACAAGAGTTAGAGGAAATTATTCACTTGTTATAATTCACTGAGTCAATTCGTGTTTACAATTCAGAGTAATTTTATGGATTTACACAATAATTCATGTTAATATATAAAATGCTGAACAAAAATTATCAAGGAGGGATATAAATGACTATATCAAAACGTGGCTATATTAGTTTTTTATTCATCGTTTTTCTTTCGTCATGCTGCTTTTTACAATCGGAAAAAATCTGCATTACTGACGCGAAGATAGCGGCCGGCGTAGATGATAAACTAATGCCTGTTAATATCACAAATATGTTCCCTAAAGAAACTTCCAAGGTCTCCTGCTGGTTCCAATGGAAAAACGCGAAAATAAACACGCCGATCGTTGCCAAATGGCATTATATCACAGATAATATTCATGTGTTTGACTACACCTTTAAAATCCCCCGAAAAGAAGGAAAAGGCAGCGTCGCCCTTGCCATGCCGGAAGGCAAAACGCTCCCACCCGGAGAATATAAGTTTGACTTAACTACTGATAACCACATTCTAAAATCTCTCCATTTCAAAATAAAAGAATAATCGCTCTGTCCTTATCTACAGCCGCGGCAAGAATTTTATAATGTTCTTAAAAGGGCTGCCCGCTAATCTTCTTCTTGTGCTTTCACTTTTGATTCAAGCAAGGGCCTTTCCGCGCCTAAAGGAACCCCTATGCCGTGAACAGACATAATTTGCTGTCCGCCGGGAAATACAACCTTAACCTTCATCTCTCCGGCCATATCACTAAAAATTTGAGGATTAACGGAACCAGATAAGTTGGCTTCTGCTTTTGTCTTTTCAAATACCGCCTCATTAACAGGCGCGGCCAACGGCAAATTAACGCCTGCGTTTATCCCCTCAAATAAAGGCTTAATAAATGGCTGCGGCAAAACCACTCCACTGCCGATTCCTTCAAAAGATACCTGATCAGACAAGCTCGCCCCAGAAATAACCCCTTTGAATCCTTCTTGAGTTACCGGTCTCATCAATACAACTTCTGATTTAACTCCAATAAACGAATCTTGCAGATTCTGAGGTAATCTTGCTTGCGGCTCCATGCCTTTAATCACGCCCTGAACCAGCGTGCCAGGCAAAATTGTTGTTACGCGTATTCCTTCAAATGATGTAACGTTCGGTAAAACAGTCTCCAGAGCAACATCTCTAAAGAACTCTTTACTAACTACCTCCGGCAATGCCGTGGATATGATCACTTCTTTGAGCAAAACTTCAAAAACTACAGGTTCCGGAAAAACCGCTTGCGCTATAATTCCCTCAAAAACAGGCTTGCCTAAAGTCTCCAACAAAGATGCTTGTGACATAACACTATCAAAAGCGCCCTCTCTTGCCTGCGGCAGCTGAACCGCACCGCGGGCTTCATAAAATACCTCAGGCACTGCCAACTGCGCCTGAGACACAACACTACTAAAATCTCTCTGCGCAGCCATCGGCTGAGAAATAAACTGAGATACAACCCCTTTAAAATCATATGTCTGGGCACGAGACGTTGAAAAAGAACTAACACCATCAAAAGATACCTGCTGAGGCACAATTACCTGGGCACATACATTTTCAAAAGACGGCTGAGGAACAACCGACGGCGAAACAACGACAGGCTCAACAACAGATACCGCCGGGGCCTGAGATGCCACAAGCGCCACAGGCGACTCAACAACAGATGAAACAACCGGAGCAGGCATCAAAGAAGCTCCAAAAACAGGAGTTGCAACCGGAACCATAACTGGAGCAGACAGCACTCCGGCTAAAACAGCCGGCGCGGGCACAAAACCTGATAGAGAATTAAAACCGCTTGAAGAAACAGGCGCGGCATACATCCAGCTTATGCCTGTTTGCAAGATGCTGCGTATCTGACTTTGGCCGGCCTTATCATCAACTTGCCCGTTAACATATACAAATCCGGGTATGGAAGCACTGTAATCAATCTGGCCGGTGCCGTTAATAGAAACAGAAACCATGCCCCCCATACTTGCGGCGGAAATCACCGCTGTGCCTGTAACGGATAAATCAAGAGGAGCATCCTTTGTGCCGATATAACCGCTGACTGCCAATGTCGGGCTCGTTCCTTGAATAACACCCTCACCTGAGGTGGTCATATTGCCAGACACAGTCACCGTAGAAAACCCCGCGTTCAGCGTGCCGTCCAAAACAAAATGATTCAAAACAAAAAATGCCTGATTGCCTGTATCAAAAGTCGCGCTGGCGTCAACCTCAAAAGTATTTACCGTCCTCGAAATATCAAGCCTCGGCTGATGAGGAGTCCCGCCCGGAACCGTAACAATACTCGTTGAAGAAGGAGTAAGGCCTAAATCCCAGTTTAAAGGATCGCCCCAATCGCTTGAAACACTGCCGCTCCATATAAATCTTGCGCCTGCTGAACCTAATATCCAATTAGGCGTATCTCCAGACAATACAGAACCGGCGCCTTGAGCAACCAACTGGATGCCACTAGAGGCGTCATTATTCGTCACGCGCACATTGGTGATGGCTTGAACAGCTCCTGATTCTACCGTCAGCTTGGGAATAACGCCTGAGCCAGCGTCATTAATAACGGCCGTATCCGTGGCAGCGCCTGTCAATGTTATCCTTTTTGTAACCGTCTGTGTTGTATCTCTGGTAAAAGTCAATATTTTAGCCGGCGTTGTTGAGGTCAAATTATAAAACGTCGTTGAACCTGAAATCACGCTGGCGCGCGAGCTGTCATTGAATATAACTGTGCTTGTGTCATAAGTAAATGTGCCTGAATTAAACCAGTTGCCTGAAATAGTAAACGTATTGTTACCTGCTGTCACCGTGCCTCTGATGTCCATGTGCGTCGTTGTCACATCGCCGCCGGGTTGATATGTATCCCCTAACCAGATAAACAACTCCTGTCCTGATTCAAGAACAAGCGCTGAATCTACCACGGAATACTTTATGTCCGCGTCACCATTGTCGGCTGTAGCCAAATTGGCATTTGTCGTATAACCGGCCGTGTCATCATAACGGACAATAACAGTATTTTGATAAATATCAACTCCTGAAAAATTCTCTTTGGCGACGACACTAACAGTTGAGCCTTTTTCCACATTACCGTCCAAATAAACAATGACGACATCTCCAGCCGCGATATCCACGCCGGATAAAACATATTGTCCGGTTGAATCTGTCACGGCTGTCTTAACCGCGGCGCCGCCATTAATAGCGATAGCAACTGTTTTACCAGCGCCAATAGGCGTCAATCCTTTATCACTGTAAACCGTGCCTGAAAAATCCTTGCCAAAGGTCCAATTTGTGTTGTTACCCGACGAGACAGAATTAACCGGCACGATGGCTGACGCATTAATATTATTGGAATCCTTAACATCCACACAAGAAACATTCCTTGTGCCTTGCGGGTCTATCCTCCATTGCGTCGGCGAAGATGTACTTCTCAAACTTAAAAAATTGCCTGAGGCACCCGTTAAAGTAAATATCCCCGTAACCGTCTGTGTATCACCGGCGCCAAAGTTAAGCGTCTTACCGGCAATGATACAAGTGAAGTTGTAAAACAATGTATCCCCTGAAATAGCCGAGGCGCTGGCTCCATTAAACACCACCGCCCCTGAGTTATGCGTGAACGTTCCCGCGTTAGACCAGTCGCCGCCAACGGTGATGGTTGCAGGCGCTTTAAGCGTGCCGGAGGAGATGGTTACATTGCCTGAGATGTCCCATGTGCCGATTCTGGATGAGTTGTTGATTGTGCCTGTGGTTAAAGTTAAGCTGCCGGCGGTGATCGTATAGTTAGAAGCGCTGGGGTCTATGTCTGAGCTTGCGTTGTTCTGGGTTAATATCCCGTCTATGTCTATTGCTCCGCCTAAGATTAAATTCCCTGCGCCTGTATGAGTGATATTGTTAAAATCATGGTTGGCGTCTGTGCCGCCGGGAGTCAAGGTTTGATCGCTTGCTCCGTTAAATGTCACCGTGCCTGTGGATGTGAATGTGCCGGCTGCTGTATTGGTGAAGCTGCCGCTCAACGCGAAGTTGTAGGCTCCGGCGTTAAAGGTTGAGGCAACAGAGCCTGCGCCGATAGAGATCGCGTCAAAGACGCAGTTGGAATCGCCCAAGACGATTGTATCTCCTGCTTCATCCAATAATACGTCAGGATCATAGTCAATGTTAGTGAGTGTTACAGAGTTGGTGTTGTAGTCAATGTCATTGCCGGTGAAGGTGCGCACGGCGCCTGAGCCGATGATCGAGAGCAGGTTGGTATCGTCTTCCAGCGTTAAGGTGCCGGAATTAGTTAAGGTATCTGTTATGGTCAAGCTGGAGGCGGCGGAAGTGGCGTCTAAATTAAGGGTGGCGCCTGAATTAATGGCTGTTGTGCCGATAACGCTTAAATGCCTGGAATTGGTATCTAAGCTTCCGCTGGTTCCTTGTCCTATGGCGAGATTGCCGCCTACGTTCAAACCATTAGTTGTTATACTCACGCTTGCGCCGTCTGCTATAGTTAAATTGTTTAAAGCCTGATTAGCGTTGATGGTTTTAGAAGCGCCTGACATCGTTAAGGTATTGCCTGTATTCGTCCAGCTTGAGGTAAGAATAACATCGCCCGATGCGTTGATTGCCGATGTGCCGGAACAAGTAAATGTGCCTCCTGTGCGAGAGAAGCCTCTTGTGTTAAGCGCCCCTGATAGCGTATGTGTGCCGAGCGTCTGGCTGTAATCTCTGCAAGTTACTGTTCCGGTACCTTGAGTTAATGCCATATCCGCGTCAGACAATATGATATCGTAACTTGAAGCTCCGGTAAATACGCTCCCTCCGTTAGTTGAGACATCTAACACAGCTGCGGCCGTTGGCGCAGGCGTAAAATCAGCGCCCAATGTCCATGTGAGGCCGTTTAAGTCAAGCGCGCCCTGGGTAAATGATAACGCGCCGCCGGCAGCCTGTGTTAAACCGTTGGTATTAAGTTGGACGCTTGTGCCGGTGTTGTTGATGATGACGTTGTAGAACTGTTTGCCTGCCGCCGTCCCGCCTGAATTTACTGTCTGGCTGCCGCTGGCTCCGTCAAACACAACCGTCCCTGAATTATGCGTGAACGTCCCCGCATTGCTCCAGTTGCCTCCTGCATTGATGGTTGCAGGCGCTTTAAGCGTGCCGGAGGAGATGGTTACATTGCCTGAGAT
>CAYRDK010000003.1:12820-16012 GCA_964423185.1 uncultured Planctomycetia bacterium | reverse complement strand
CATTGCCGGTGAAGGTGCGCACGGCGCCTGAGCCGATGATCGAGAGCAGGTTGGTGTCATCTTCCAACGTTAAGGTGCCGGAATTAGTTAAGGTATCAGAGATGGTTAAAGCGCTTGCGCCTGAGGTGGCGTCTAATAACAAAGTGCCGCTACTGTTTATTACGGTTGTCCCTCCTATGGTAAGACTCTTGGAATTGGTATCCAGCGTAGCATTCGCGTTTACGGTCAAATTCCCGCTTAATGCGTTAGCGCCGGTTAAGTCTCCTGTCAGGCTGTAGGTTGTGGCTGATGTTGGCGTAAAGGTTAGATTGTTATAGGCAGCTGTCGTTACGTTCGTGGCTGTGCCTGTGCCGGTGTAATTCACTGTTGAGCCTGTGCCTTTGTTGAAGGTTCCGGTCGCGACAAGAGGTGTGCCGGTGCCGGTTAATTCCAAGGTGTAAGAGCCCGCGCCTAAGTTAAGCTCATCATCCGCGCCTATGGTGATGCTTGTGGCTTTGATACTGGAACCTAAGGTTAAGACTGCGGCTGTGCCGTCTATGGTGAACGCGCCCAAGTCTCCTTTGGTTACTCTGTTATCTGTTAATGTGCCTGTGCCGTCATACGTCCATGTGCCGCTATACGCGCTTAAATCTATTGAACCGTCTGCTTCAACGGTCATACCGCCGGCGATATTGACAGCAGGGTCGTTAGTGCTGACGTCTAAGTCTCCGTTCATTATCCTTAGTAATCCATTCACATCCAGCGCCCCGCTGATAATGATGTCGTCAGAGCCGGATGAGCCGGTATTGTTCAGGGTGAGGTTGTGGAACGGCTGGTTGCCAGTAGTAATTGTTTGATCCGTTGTGCCAGTAAGATTTATTGTGCTTGCGCCGGTAGTAAGTGTAGCCGCATTTGACCAGTTACCGGTGATGTTAATTATGGCTGTGCCTAAACCTACGTTACCTGCGGCAAAGTTAACGTCATCATTGATATTGACGGTGCCGGCAAAATTAACTGTTGCCGCGGCGTTAGAGATGTTTATACCATAGCCTGTGTTCGGCCCAATGACATTACTTACTGCCTCAGAGGCATTGCCGATGGTGATGGTTCCGGCGGTTGTTTTAATCCCGTCTCCTCCGTTAGGCAAAGATGAGCCGCTTGCGTCTGTGCCGATGTAATTGCCTTGTATAACAATTGAGGTGTTGGTTGAAACGTTGCATATGCCATCAACGTCGTTTCTGCTTATGATGTTGCCCGCGCCTGAAACAGTGCCGCCTATGGTTACAGCGTCTGCGCCTGCGGCAAGGTATATACCGTAATAATTACCTAAATCCGCGCCTGCCGCGTTTGTTCCGATGTAATTGCCTTGAATTGTCGGCGAACCGTTATTGATATAAATTCCTGCTCTGGTCGAATTGTTAAAGAAACATACCCAGTTGCCGGCCCCTGCTTCTGTGCCGCCGATATTAAATATGCCGGTGCCATTAATATAGATACCATGTAAGCTACCTCCCAAATCCTGCCAGCTTGAATCTGTGCCGATGTAGTTGCCTTGAACATTTGTCGTACCACTGGAATTCTCAAGGCCAACAGCATAAGTTGTGCCGCTTCTTATAGTATTACCCGCACCTGCGGCTGTGCCGCCGATAGTGACGGCATCAGCGCCTGAGCCTGCCCAAATTCCGCCAGAGTTAGCAAGATTGCTTCCTAATGAATTTGTGCCGATGTAATTACCTTGGATTGTGGGAGAACCATTACCAATATAAATTCCGCTTGAACTTCCGCCGTTAAACCAGCATATCCAATTACCAGCGCCTGCCACAGTTCCGCCGATATTAAATATGCCGGCGCCCTCAATACGCATACCATAAGTTAGGCCTCCCAAATCCCGCCAGCTTGAGTCTGTCCCAATATAATTACCTTGCACATTGGTTGTCCCGCTGGAGTTTTGAAGATAAACAGCAGCACTTGTTCCGCCTCTTATGGTATTAGCCGCGCTCACGGCTGTACCGCCAATAGTTACATTATCCGCGGATGAAGCAGAATAAATACCATAATAATTAGCAAGATTTGCGCCTGCGGAATTCGTGCCGATGTAGTTGCCTTGGATTGTGGGAGAACCGTCAGCAATGTAAATCCCCACGTCACTTGAATCATCGTGGAATCCTATAATATTAGCGGAAGCAGCGGTTATTCCTCCTATTGTTAACGTGCCCTGGCCGTTGACATAAATACCGTATCTCGTATTGCCAAGGTCTGTATAAGATGTGTTTGTGCCGATGTAGTTGCCAAGGATTATGGTTGTGCCTGAAGCCGCTGAGAATACTATACCGTCTTCTCCATTGGAATATATCTGATTGCCTTGATTTGCTCCTGTGCCTCCTATGGTGTTGTCTCCACTTGATATAACTATGCCGTCATCAGGAAAACTCTTAATCTGTAATCCTTTGATGGTGTTGCCTGTGGAAGCTAATGTTAATCCGTCTATACCCGCGCCTAATCCTGTGCCGTCTATGATCACTCCGGCGCTTGAGCCGTCTATGGTTAAGTTACCTTGCGTTATTGACGGCAGAGCGATTGAAGTTACGGTTATGGTTGAAGGCGTTCCGGAAGGAAATACCACTGTGTCAAAGTATATCGCTTCTCCGGTCAAGGCATTGGTCAGCGCGTCTCTTAACGTACCTGCTGTCGCGGTATCCGCGGTTGAGTTGACTAAATGCGATGAGAATGTCCAGTTGGTATTGCCTGTGGCATTGATTGCATAAGTCGCGCTTATTCCATGCACGGCTACACCATCTTTGACATTGACATAAGATACAGATTCTGTGCCGTCATCATCTATATTAAACTTGGCTGTACCATTATCACTGACTGTCCTTAATGATAACACCGCGCCGTTAGTTCCGCCAAGTGTCAATGTCCCGCCTGCCGATATAGTCTGCGTTGTATCATCGCCGAAGGTCAAAGTGTCAGAACTGGTTACTGTTTTGGTTAAATTGTAAAATGTGCTTGAACCAAGTATCTGCTGGCTTGCGCCGTTTAACGTTACTATACTTGAATTGGCTGTAAATAAACCTGAATTGCTCCAGTTGCCTGCTAATGTTATATCGTAAGAATTAGCCGCGGTAGTATCCAGCGTAGCATTCGCGTTTATGGTTAAATTCCCGCTTAATGCGTTAGCGCCGGTTAAGTCTCCTGTCAGGCTGTAGGTTG
>CAYRDK010000003.1:0-12720 GCA_964423185.1 uncultured Planctomycetia bacterium | reverse complement strand
CCTTAGTAATCCATTCACATCCAGCGCCCCGCTGATAATGATGTCGTCAGAGCCGCTTGAGCCGGTGTTATTCAGGGTGAGGTTGTAAAATGGCTGGTTGTTGGTGGTGATGGTTTGGTCGGTTGCGCCGTCTAAGGTTACGGTGGATGTGCCGGAATTCACTGTAATCACGCCTGTGCCGTCTGCTAATTGCCACGGCCCTGCGCAGGTTACCTGCGCTGTCTGTAAGTTTAATGTGTGCGAACCGCCGTTATTCACCATATCAAGCCCGCCTGTGCCGATGTCTATGGTAGATGAGCCGCAGTTCAAAGTTGTTGAACCATTGGCACTGCTATCCCCAAAACGAATAGAGGTAACAACAAGATTATGATCCTGAGTATTATAAACTGGTCCTGTTGTCGTTGGGCTTGCTACCAACCAAAGAGTTCCATTAACAGTTATATCTCCAGCAAAATTATAAGTAATATTAGAACCTATGGGGAGAAGTTCAAAAAGATTTATTGTCCCATAGTTGCCCGCGGTAACCGTCACTGTTCCTCCCGCAGAAGGGCTATATAGGAATCTATTTAAAGTTATCGTCGCTCCTCCATTAATAAATGGAATCCCGCTACTCTTAAATAAAAAAACATTATACGAACTTCCTGTAATTATTCCTGTACCAAAAATAAGCGTATTAGCTATTCCTATCTGAGATTGCAGAGTTGTAGTTTTTGTCGTTGCCGCGCAGTTAAGATTATAAAAATAACGCGTTGACCACGCCCCCGGAGTCTTCAAATTCCCCGTCCCAACCAAATCCACCGTGGATGTGTCATAGTTGAACGTCCCGCCGGATGAATCCCAGCTGCCGTTCCCGCTGCCCCCAACTGTAATCGTGGCAGCGCCGGCGTTTACTGTGCCCAAGGTAATCGTGAAGTCATGGGCTGCTTCAAGATTATCGCTAAGCGTCCAGGCGCCGCTCGCGTTGTTAAACTTAATATCATAGAAATCATCAGCTCCTGATGATGTTGTAACTATAGTTTTGCCTGATGCGCCTGCGTCAAATACCACACGGCCGGCGTTCGGCGTGAATACGCCTGTGCCGGAGACTTCCCAATTACCGGCCACTGTGAATGATGTATCATCCGCCACGGCCGGCGCTGATAACGTCCCGCTTGAAACTGTTACGTTACCATTAATATCAATATCACATGATGCGTTATCACCGTCTAATATCCCACCGTTTATTAAGAGATTACCTGTTACAGCCAAGTCTAAAGCCGCCAGGTCAAATGTTCCGTTGGTAACGGTAAGATTATTGCTTACGGTTATGTTATTAGTAGCCTCTGTCCAGCCGCCGCCTGTGCCGTTGAATACGACATTGTAGAAAGAAGACGAGCCGGGATTTATAGTTTTGCCTGTGCTGGTGCCGTCAAAAGTTACGCTCCCTGAATTATGCGTAAATGTGCCGTCTGTATGCGTCCAGTCACCGCCTACTGATAATGTTCCGCTGGTAGAGGTGAATGCGCCGCCGGAAAGGGTAAAGTTGCCGCCAACTGTTATTGCCTGCGACGCGCCGGTGAACGTGCCTGTGGCTTGTGAATAGGCTCCGGTAATCTCTAAAGCCGCGGCCTGCGTAATCGTGCCGGTATAGCCGTTTATAGTTAAGGAAAGAATCGCGTTGCCGCCTGTATAAGCGGTATCTATGGTTGAAGCAACCGCGCCCGAGGTAAATTCTACTGCCTGGCCCGCGGGCGTGCCGCCTGACCAGTTGCCGGCTTCCGACCATAAGTTATTTGTGGCGCCTGTCCAGGTTACAGTATTAAGGTCCCAGCCGGTGTTATTGCCAAAGGTGGAAGCAGGGTGCGCGGTTAAAATGGCCTTGCCTGTATTATGAGAATCCCCTACCCCGACTTTTGAAAGAGTGTAATTCTCGGTCTCAACATTGATATACCACGGGCTTGCCTGCTGGCTTGACTTTAGGTAAACA
This sequence comes from uncultured Planctomycetia bacterium, assembly GCA_964423185.1. Classification (GTDB taxonomy): domain Bacteria; phylum Omnitrophota; class Gorgyraeia; order Velamenicoccales; family Velamenicoccaceae; genus CAYRDK01. Next base: position 10,754 of record CAYRDK010000003.1, on the reverse strand, counting down.
ATGTTATACCCGCCATCCGCGCCCTCTATACGCAGATTATTCTTGAAGGTATAAATGCGGCCTGCCTCAAAGTATATCTCTTTTGCGGGAGTAACACAGGTAAAATTATAAAAGGTGTTATTGCCTGAAATTATGCTTATTTTGGAAGCGTCATAGAATACTACTGTTGATGTGCCTGCTTCAAAATTGCCGCCTGAATTGCTCCAATTACCGCCTATGGCCAATGTATAAGAGTTTGCTTTTAAGGTACCTCTCTTTAAAATGAAATCTCCTGAGACCGTCAAGTCCCGGCCCAAGGTGATCGTGCCGAGGTAACCATCAATGGTAAATTTATCGAGCGATCCTTGAAAATTCTCATCAACAAATGAATCTTTATTTGGATTATTTCCTGTTACGCCGTCAAAGGTGACGATGTCGAAAGGCGTTGGGGTTGTGCCCGTACACCAGTTGCCGGGGTCCGACCAAAGGCTGGTCTGGCCCTCACCGGTCCAAAACGGGTCTAAATCCCAGTTGGCGAGATTGCCGGAAGAAGAACTGTTGTGAGCTTTTAAAGGCGGGCCGCGGATGCTCCTTGAATTTCCGACTAAACAATAAGCTATATCCGTCGGCCCCAATGCCAAGATTTCCCATTGGTCCGGCGCGGATAAAGATTCCAGTTTTAAAAGATTGCCATACTCGCCTTTCAATGTCAAAATACCGACGATGGTCTGTGTCTGCCGCGGCTCAAAATTAACGATTTTCCCGGACACCGAAACATAGAGATTATAAAAAACGTTGGAGCCGATCACCATAACAGGCGTTTGCGTCAACAATGAAACTGTGGACGTGCCTGGATTAAAAACCCCCAGGTTGATCCAGTTGCCGCTGATGTCATAACGGCTGTTACCGGCTTTTAAAATAACCCCCGCATCAATTATCAGCGACCCGCCTGTTTCCACCCGGGAATCCGGATGCTGATTATAAATGGCCTTGGCCCCGCCCTGTTTAAAAATCAAATCCCCGCGTGAAATAATATTGGCAAGAAGGCTTTCTCCCGACGACTGGATAGTAATGCTCCCAAAAACAAGCGTCTTAATTGTCGTAGCCGCATCCTGCAGAAAAGAACCAACCCCGTCAAAATTCCGGTCGGCGCTTAAGTATAAATCGCCGGCCTCTGTTATGACATCCGCGAGAATATGAATATCCCGAGCCGCTTCCAACGCCGTCGAGCCTGCGGTAGTCAAGGCCCCCGTAACAGAAATATCGTTTCCAGACACAATACTCACTTCCCCGCCGCGGGCTTCTAAGTTGCCGGCAACCGCGATATCGCAGTTGGAAACGAGCCGTATAACACCGTTCTCTTCAACAACAGATGTTGCCTTGACAATCCCTGTCTGGTTGACGGCATTCTCAAAAATGTTTGAAGCGGTCTGGGCGTTCATGATAACCTGATGGGCTTCGATGGTGCCTGAGTTAGCGACGGCTTCTTTGACGGTTTCGCCTGTCGCAAGGTCAATAACCGCGCCGGTGGTTGCTTCATCAACCTCCACATGGATGAGCCCCATCCTGTCAATAGTCACGGTTGCCTTGTCTCCTGAGGCCAAATGCACGGTCCCGGCCACGGCCGTGATGATACCGGCATTGCGCACACCGCTGCCCAACAAAACCACCTGGCCGGCCTTAATCGCCCCTTCATTCAACACCTGAGCGTATGCGCCATCCTTAACATGTTCAAAGATATAGCTGCCTTTGATAAAATTATTGGTTGAGATATCAAGGGTAGATGCCACAAGCGCGTTAACCTGCACTTGCGCGGTAGGAGAAAAATGAATTCCGTTTGGATTCACCAGGAAAAGAGTTCCAGTTGCGGTTAAAAGCCCTGCTATCTGAGAAGGCCCGCTCCCTGTCACGCGGTTTAAAACAACCGCTGAAGAAGAAGGCTGAATGTAATGAACGGCTTCATTGGAGGCGATATCATAAGAATTAAAATTAATGACGGCTTTGTCTGATGCGTAAATATTCATGGTGGATGAATCCGGCTGTTCAAAAGTAACAGCCCCGTTTTCAACATCTGAAACTTGCGGCAAAGCGTAAGCGGATTTATGTAAATAATTAAATAAAAAACAAAACAGAAATAAAAAAACGAAATGTTTTTTTCTTGTATTGTTTTTCTTTTTATTCGATTCAGAATTTTTTCTCATTATTTTTATTTTCATCCTTACTAAAAAATTGCGTATTTTCCAGCTACAATACGCAATAAAAAGTTTCATGCTTCCCTTTGGCAATCTGAATGCAACCACCCTCACACATCACGTGTTCGGGCCTGTCACTTTGCGCCCTCCAATTACCTGGAGTTTGCCTTTATCAGTGGATCCCTTAACTTTCTCAACCATTATAAGTATAACATATTATAATATAAAATTATGTTAAAAGAATGAAAAGCCTTACAAGAAATAAGCATAATTATTTAAGTTATAACTGATTGCGATTAAATAAGATAAATTATGTTTCATATTGAAATGTGATATGAAATGTTGATGAGCCTGAATCAGGGGTTGGCCGGTCTCCAAGACGCTGTGCCCAATCAAGGCGAAGATAAAGATTCTTTACGACGCGTACACGTAAGCCCCCTCCAACACTTGCCAGAAATTTATTGGGCCGTTCCCCGGGAAGGACTTTCTTTAATTGGCCGCCACCCATGTCCACAAAGACAACACCCTGGATGGTATCACGCAAAGATGAAGTTGATCCGGACAAAGCCCAAGTACTGGGAATTAAAAACATTGGAAAAACCCAGTCCATGCTCAAGCTGCCGCCCGTATCTGCCAAATAGTCTCCTTCCGGATATCCCCTGACAGAATTAGCGCCGCCAAACTGAATCTGCTCTGAAGACGGCAATGTATGGCTGGCGATTTGAAAAGCGGACTTTAACAGAAGATATGTCCCCCATGGCATCTTTTGAACGCGCGATAAATCCTGCTCATACTTAACAAAAAAACCCCCCGTGCCAATCCGGCTTGTCGTAGGGTGATTACGCGAAGAAGCCCCTAAAAAATCCTGAGTGGAAAAAGTAGTGCGCGGAGAAAACGACGTAGAACCATACGAATCCGTATTTGAAAAATCAAAAGACAGATAAGGCATGCGCAGCTGATCATCAGAACTCACAATCTCATCCTGGGTTTTGCGGATGCATTTAATCTCCATGCCCAGATGCGCGTAACCTTCAAACGTTTCCGATAAAAAAAGCTCTTTTGTCAAATATGGCGTATAAATAAAAGTTTTACCGCGTATATCGGAATCTTTATACTCCTTGCCCAGCCTCATTTTATAATAGGTGTACTCAAAACCAAGTTCTGTGCCATGCGTATCCAAAGGCAGCTCATATACGAGAGACTGCCCGAACGAAAGCGAACTATATGTGGAATTAAGAAACATGGTATCGCCGCGCCCGGAAAGATTTGAACTGCGCAAAGATAAAGAATTTCTCAGTTTGCCAGCAAGGCGCGTCCCCTGGTTATCATATCCTGCGCCGATATGGTTAGGGTTCTGATCATCAATCTTCAAGATGATATCCGAGGTGCCCGGCTCTTTTCCGGGAGAGATAACCGTCTTTACGTCGAAATCCGGCCTCTTGTTAAGCCTCAAGATATCTCTTTCAAGAGTTTTAAGGCTTAAAATTTCATTTTTTTTTGAATGGAAAAACCGCTCAATTAATGAATTCAAGGTCCAGCGGTTATCTTCAATTTTGAGCTCACCCATCTTGCCCTCGACAACGCGTATCTCGACAACACCGTCTTTGATTTCCTGTTCCGGCAGATAAACCGTCGTCGTTAGGTACCCATTGTCTTTATATTTGACTTTAATGAGAGCTATAACATTATCCAGATCGCTGAAACTGACAACCTGCCCAATCAATGGCTTGTAAATCGAAAAAAAATCTTCCGGGTTGAAAACTGTCGCTCCGGAAATCATTATTTTTTTTAAAACAAAGGTGGCGCCCGCGGCAACCGGCTTTCGCGCCTCTTCTTCAACCATTATATCCGGCGTTTTTGGCTTCTTGAATTCAAGGCGTTTTTTCTCTTCATCCACGCCTGTTTTATAACGCTGAGCCTGGGCACCCGCATCTGACCCAGGAGGAGGATTTTGCGCGAACACAGAACCACAGAAAAAAACGGCGATGAACAATACAACTGTTATTTTCAAAGCCAAAATTCTCATATATAGTCTAGTTTAAGAACAGTTATCTAAAACGAAATTTTTGAAATAACCACTATTATTATAGAAGAGCTTTCGGATAAATCAAGCTTTATATTGGCTTCCGAACAGTAAAAAACCATTGCTCATACTCTCTATTAAAAAATCGCGTAAATAAACGGAGAAATCACCGAACTCTCAGACAGAAAAACCAAAAGCCCTGCGATTAACAAAGCAAAAACGACAGGCAGAAACCACCATTGTTTACGTTTTTTAAAATAAGAAAAAAGCTCCTTAACAAAACCAATTCCAGACATAAGCCTCCTTTTTTAAAACTAAAACTGCCTTTCACACTCTTCTTTATCAAAAGAGCAAGTTTCTCTAAAAATCCAGGATGTTTTCATAGTTTTAGCGAAATTAAGATCTAAAAATTTCTTTTGAAAGATTTTCGCCATAAAAGATACGGGTGTAATAACAAAATACAGAACAAAAAACAAAACAATTTTTGTAATCAAACTCTCTAAAAAAGCAGTAACTGCCTCGCCGCCTTTTTGCATTGGCAATAACGCAGGCGGCGCGAAAATTCCAAGGCTTAAAAATACTACAGATGCGCTAAAGAAAAAATAATAAACTTTTACCCCGCGCCAAAAAAACAACAACGCGAGCAAGCTAAAAACGCAAAATAGAGTTATGCCAAATTTTCTTTGTGTTTGCTTCATAATGGATTATATTTTTTGCCCCATCATCAAAAACAACCCGCCTTCGGCGTTGCCTTCAAAAGCCAAGCGGCCTTGAACCATTACACGGCTCAACCGGCTGCCCGATGGGCTTTTTTTAAACAAATCATCTTTTTCAAGTAACCTATCATAAAATTCCGGTTTTGGGATACCATTAATAAAACGGAATCCTGTTTTTTCAAACCATAAAAGCACTTCATCCATCGTATGCTTGGATTCATGCGGGTTCTTATATTGATCCAAAAACCATGCCTTTTTTCTCATTCCTGCCGAATCAAACTCTCTTATTCTAGGATCTAAAAAACTAAAGTTGTCTCCAAAAAGATTAAAGACGCAACGACGCATATCTGTAAAAAAACGGCCGTATTTATTATGAAGGCCTATTAAGATATAACCGTCTTTTTTGACAAGCCGCGATATGGATTGAAACCCTCCAAAAGGATCAGATGTGTGATGCAGCACTCCACTACAGATAACAAGGGAAAAACTCTCTTCCTTAAAAATCGGATGGAATAGATTCATCTGATAAAATCCAACTCTTGAAAGGCTGTTTTTTCTTTTGAAATCCTCGGCTAACTGCAGAGAATTTAAGCACATGTCCGTACCAAAGACAACCCTGTGGCTAATGCCCAAAAAATTACTCATCTGGCCCGTTCCACAACCTGCCTCAAGAATCTTTATATCAAAAGGGAGGCTTTCATTTAGTAATTTAGCAAAAACGCTCTCATTGGCCTTATGCATCAGGCTCGATGCGTTATCAAGATCGTCATAATTTGGAAAAGGCGTTTTTTCATAAAAACTCTTAATTCTGTCCGTAACATCACCTCTATCCTTCTGAGGGCCGCCTAAAGAAAACAACAGCGGTATTCCATTATGAATGGGATAGACACGACGGCATGAAGAACATTTAACCTTCGCATCTTCAAATACAAGACGGCCCTGGCATAATGGGCATACGAGAATATCCAAATGTTCCCGAAAATGATCAAGAGAAGACAATCCTGCCTCCTGGATTTTAAGGCCTGAACCAAAACTTTTTTTCTTAATCAAAAATGAGCCCATAACAAGATAATCCATATGCGTGCTCATAAAACACCGATAGGCTTCTTCAGGACGGCAAACAATCGGCTCACCGCGCACATTAAAAGAAGTGTTAAGCAAAACAGGACAGTGATACTTTTCTTCAAATTTTCTCAACAGCTTGTAAAATAATGAATTAGTTTCCTGTTCAACTGTTTGGACGCGCGCGGAATAATCAACATGAGTGACAGCGGGTATTTGTGAACGCACGGCCTTCAACCGGTTAAAACCATGTGCTTCAATACAGCCATCAACCGTTTTACGCTTATCCTCTTTAACAGGAGCCACAAGCAACATATAGGGGCTTTTCTTAATATCTTCGAAAAAATCAGGCGCCTTTTCTTCAAGTATTGAAGGCGCGAATGGGCGAAAACCTTCCCTAAACTTAATTTTCAAGTTAACTGTTTCTTGCATTTTCGATGACCTGGCATCAGCCAAAATGGAACGATTCCCCAGGGCGCGGGGGCCAAACTCCATACGCCCCTGAAACCAACCAATAACATTTCCCTGATCCAATAAACACGCTGTTTTTTCAACCAGCTCATCTTCTTCGTACATCTCATACGAAGCATTAGTCTCTTTCAAAAATTCTATAATCTCCTTATCAGAATAAGAAGGCCCTAAATACCCGGCTGACATCGAATCTTTTCCGCCAGACACATCCCTTTTATGGCCCATATATTGATACCAGGCAAACAAAGCAGCCCCCAGCGCCCCTCCGCAATCGCCAGCCGCGGGCTGAATCCAAAGATTCTTAAAAGAACTTTCGCGTAAAATACGCCCATTAGCCACACAATTTAACGCGACCCCTCCTGCTAAACAGAGGTTTTCCTGTTTTGTCTTTTCATGGACAAAACGAACCATCCTCAGGACAATTTCTTCCGTTACCTCCTGAATAGAACGCGCGATATCCATATGTTTTTGCGTTATGGAAGATTCCGGTTTTCTAACAGGCTCATCAAATAATTTTTCAAATAACTTATTCGCCATTGTCAAACCTACGCAATAATTAAAATATTTCATGTTGAGCCTGAATGAACCATCTTCATACAATTCAACCAGCTCAGACAATATGAGTTCTTTATAAACAGGCCTACCATAAGGAGCCAACCCCATAACCTTATATTCTCCGGAATTAACCTTAAAGCCGAGAAAATATGTAAAAGCTGAATAGAGCAAACCTAAAGAATGAGGAAAATGCATCTCTCCCATCGTTATTAAATGATTATCCTCCCCAAAGCCAAAAGAAGTTGTCGCCCATTCTCCGACGCCGTCTACCGTTAAAAAAGCCGCCTGTTGATAAGGTGAAGGGAAAAAAGCCGATGCCGCGTGTGCCTGATGATGTTCTGTAAAAAGAATCTTCCCTTCGTAATCCAGGCCACTAGCGATTAAATCTTTGATCCATAACTTTTTTTTTAACCATTGCGGGAAGGATTTAAAACAAGAAACAAGGCCCAGAGGCGCATAAGCCAGATACGTTGAAAGGATCCTCTCAAAAGTTAAAAAAGGCTTATCATAAAAAACGATACAATCCAGGCCTTTACCTGCAGGCAGAGTTTTTAAACAATATTCAATGGCTTGAGCTGGAAAAGAAGAATCATGTTTTTTGCGGGAAAAGCGCTCCTCCTGAGCGCAGGCGACAATCCTGCCATCTTGAAGAAAAGCCGCCGCGCTGTCATGATAAAATGCGGAAATCCCAAGAATATTAACCGAATCACTCATTTTTTAACCAAAGCCTTTCTACTCAAACGAAGCATCATAAAGAGCCAACTTTGGATCATGCTCTTTATCAACAATTTCCACGACAACGCCTTTGCCGATATAATCACGCATATCAACATAAGTTTCGCAATATCTCCTGCCGCAAACAGGCGTAACAGATCCTGTCAACTTTCCATCAACGAAAAATTTTATGCCCAAAACATCCGGATTATTGATATCCGCATCCCCCATGAGCTTAAACCGCAAAAAACTGCCTTCTACGGCAAATGGCTTTGTCCTAATTTCGCCGCTTCCCGCCGCCCGTATTAAATCATCTCCACCTTCTAAAACCCTAATAACCCAATTTTTTTCCTGTTAGACAAAAGCCTGAAATGAACAAAAATACGGCCGAAGTTTTTTTCATCTTTCTCCACCCGATGGTAGAGCTTTTTTATATTCGCCTGGGCCAAAAAACGAAGGACGCGTTTCTTCAGCTCTCCATTATCTTGGCCAAAAACGATCTCTAAAAAAGATACTCTCCCGCTAACCGACTCTTCAATTGCCCGGCTAAGCTCAAGTTCAACTACCCGCCCCTTGATAATGACATCATGCAGATCTAACTTAACTCTTGACATAAATTTACCTCTTTAATCACGTATTCTCAATGTTTCTAAATACTCCCAGCGCTCATTAGCTTTCTCAAGCTCAGCAGAAACTTCTTCTGAGCGGGACTTTGCCTGGCTGATCTCCTGAGGGCTTCGCTGGTAAAAAGCAAGGTCTGAAAAAAGCCTGTAGAGCGCCTTCTGTTCCTCTTCTAATTTTTCAATTTTCAAAAGGAGGCCCTCCAGTTCTTTTTGCTCTTTATAAGTGAGCTTGCGCTGGACAACAGTTTTTTCATGTTCTACCGTCGCTTTTACAGCTTTAATCTTAAACGGTTGCGGCACAGCCGCGCATGGACGTTGGCTCAACCAGTCATCGTAACCTCCGGCGTATTCATTGATGACACCGTCGCCTTCAAAAATAATCGTTGAAGTCACCACGTTGTTCAAAAACGCCCGGTCGTGACTAACCAAAAGCAGTGTTCCGCGGTATTCTAAAAGCAGCTCCTCTAAAAGTTCCAAAGTCTCAATATCCAAATCATTGGTAGGCTCATCCATCACCAGCACATTAAAAGGCTTGGAAAACAACCTGGCGAGCAACAGGCGGTTGCGCTCCCCTCCAGAGAGAACTTTAACCGGCGTGCGGCTTCGTTCAGGCTTAAAAAGAAAATCCTGCAAATACCCCAGGATATGTCTTGGCTTACCATTAATAATGACGGTCTCACTTGCCCCATTAACATTCTCGGCAACCGTCTTGTCTTCATCCAACTGCTCACGCAATTGGTCATAATAAGCAATTTCCAAATTCGTCCCAAAGGTAACCTTTCCTTTGCCCGGGCCAAGCTCTCCTAATAAAATGCGCAACAGCGTTGTTTTGCCGCTGCCGTTTGGGCCGATCAATCCGATCTTATCCTCGCGCATAATTTTAGTTGAAAAATCGCGTATCAGGCACTTATCACCATAGCTAAAACCCAAATGGGCCGCTTTGATCACCCGATGGCCAGAAAGAACAGATTTCTGAGGCCGCATACTCACCTGCCCTTCTTGCTTACGCTGGGTTTTCTTCTTTTCTCTCAACTCCATCAAAGCCCTCAAACGGCCTTCATTACGGCACCTGCGGGCCTTAACCCCCTGGCGAACCCAAATCTCTTCCTCATCTAATTTTTTATCAAAATGGCTCCACTCCGCTTCTTCAATTTCCAAAGCCGCTTGTTTACGTTCAAGAAAAATTTTGTAATCACACGCCCAGCTGAAAATCTTCCCCCTGTCAAGCTCAACGATACGGGTGGCTAGGTGCTGCATGAACATACGGTCATGTGTGACAAAAAAGACCGTGCCCGGGTAATCAGAAAGAAACCCCTCCAACCAGTTAATAGAATCAATATCAAGGTGGTTGGTAGGTTCATCAAGGAGAAGCACCTGGGGTTTTATCACCAGCGCCCGGGCTAAAAGCACGCGCCTTTTTTGCCCGCCGGAAAGAGTGAGGAAATCGCTGTCCCCGTCAAGCTTCATCTGGACAATGACATTCTCGACCTGATTGTTCACATCCCAGCAACCGGTACGATCCAGCTCAGACTGTAATAAATCCAATTGTTTTAATAACTCCGGAGACTGTTCCTCATGCAAGCGATGCGCCAACGCGTGGTACCTGCTTAAAAGGCCGGCGCGCTCCCCGAGGCCTGAGAGGACAATATCAAAAACACTCCCCTCCATATCCACAGGGACCTCCTGCGGCAGATGCGTGATCTCAACACCCTTCTGGCAAATGACTTTTCCGTCGTCAACCGAAAGCTGGCCTGCCATCACCTTCATCAAAGTACTCTTGCCCGCGCCATTACGGCCAAGCATAGCAACCCGCTCGCCAGGTTCTAACTGCAAACTCAACCGGTCAAAAATAAGCGGCCCGCTGAACTTTAAACTGACTTCATGTAGACTGATTAATGCCATATCTGTTAAAACTCCACACAACTAAAGATCTGAATCTATTATTGTTTCCCCCTGTTACGGATAATTAAACCATCCAAAAATCTTCTCAAAATCTGATCCCCGCATTGCCTATAATTTTCATGGCCTTCTTTTCTAAAAAGCGCCGACAGCTCCGTTTTCGTGATCTCAAAATCAGCAAGCTTTAAAATCTCAATAATATCCGTATCTTTTAATTTTAACGCGATCCGAAGTTTCCATAAAATATCATTATTTCCAATCATAATCTCCCCCCACTGATCTTAAAAAGCATCTTCCTGCCCTTGTATAAAATGAAAAACCCATCTACCCTTTCCGTTTCAACCGTACTAGGTAGATGGGCAAAACCTTACGAGGCCTTACAACTTCCTTCCTAAATTCTTCCTTCCCTAGCCTCAAGTTAACTATAGCACATTATAGGGGCAGTTACAAGGGTGAAGTATTTATCGAATTGACTCACATTAAATGTTACCGAAGCGATAGCGGAATTGAATCGTTGACT
>CAYRDK010000002.1:0-279491 GCA_964423185.1 uncultured Planctomycetia bacterium | reverse complement strand
GGGCGAATTAGGAGCCTCAGTTTTTGCAGGGGCGGTTGCGGGTGGAGTAGGAGCAGAACTTGCTGGCGGTAGCTTTGGTCAAGGCGCTGGAATGGGTGCGGCTTATGGGGGCGCCGGATTCTTTGGTTCAAAAGCAGTAGATGGTTTGGACCCACGTGTTCGGCAAATAAAAAGTGTGGAACGCGAAGCAAGGACAAGACATGCTTTGAATGCAAAAAAGAACGATATGATAAAAGTGCCGGTTAGTTCGCGGGATGTGAGTTTCTTTAAGTCTGCCGGACATCAGTCTATGCCTGGTTTTGAAATGGGACCTGATGAATTCGGGTATATAAAAACTACTCATACTGCTGCAGAACTTTCTAAATGGCGCACTAATATTGAAACTCAAGGTGCGCAAGGTGGCAGAGGTTATACTATGGCAGAAGTTAGCGCATCTGGTCTGGTTGATTCCCAAGCGTGGTATGAGCAAAATTTTGTCAATACAAATACAAAATATAGCCCAATAAGTGGAAACAGTAATTTTGCAATAAATACTGTAATTTATTCTTCAGGAGGAAGTATTCCAAACGCTCCTGGTTGGAACCCTTCTTTTGGGAGCGTTCCTAATTCCGTATTTTATCCCTGTTCTTATCGGGAGGATTAATTTTGAAATACCAGAAAATTGTTGGAACGATATTTTTAATCACAGCATTTTTTGTAACTAATAACAAAGGATTGGCCATGGCAGAAAATCCATATAGTTATTACCGGGAAAGGTTAAAAGGAGTCAATGTTTCTAACGGAGTGAGCGAAGAAGAAGCAGTAATTATTGCTCAGAATTACGTGATTGATGCGATTGAGAAGGGCGAGGATTTTCCTAAAAAACTAGGACTATCTAAGGCAGAGATATCAACAGACCCTTATGATATTAAAAATTTTCAAGATGATTGGGTTGTTTTATTTCCAATGAGATACGGATTATTCAAGACATGGGATGTTTTTTATGTTAATAAAATATCGGGTAAAGTTGTTGGAGGCGGTCCTAAGAAATAAATAACTTTATTTGGGAGAAACTTTAGGTGTCAGAACTCGATAACTTAATATAAATCAATAGGATAGTAATTAATTATTTGTTCTTTGAGAGGACCAATATATGCCAAGACCGCTGAGAATATGCTTGCCGGATATGGTTTATCACGTCTTAAACAGAGGCAATAACCAGCAGGCTATCTTTATTGATGACGGTGATTATCCATGTTACTTGGATGTCTTAAAAAGATATAAGGTTAGATTCGGTTTTAAACTTTTTTCTTACTGTCTTATGACTAATCACGTGCATCTCTTGATAAAGACCTCAAGCCAAGGGACGGTCAGTGATATTGTAAAAGTTTTGACCATTTCGCATACCAGACGCTACCACTATCGTTATCAGACTTCAGGCCATGTTTGGCAAGGAAGGTTCAAAAGCCCCATAGTCAGCGATGATGAGTATCTTTTGACGCTCATGCGCTATATCGAACAAAATCCTGTTCGTGCCGGCATGGTAAAACATCCGCAAGAATACCGTTTTTCAAGTTATCGCGAGAATAGTGTAGAGAATATTTCAAGTTTGATTGATAAAGAAGAAAACCCTGTTTTCATGGCTCTTGGCTCAACACATACAGATCGTTTGCAGAGATATAAGGATTTTGCCTCAAACATGATCGAAGAAGATAAGCTGTCATTGATTAGAAAGAGTCTTAAGGGTCAAAGTCACTTTTCATCAGAAAAATTTCTTGAACAAATTCAAGCAAGATTAGGATTATCACAGAAAAAACGCCGTGGCAGACCAAGGAATAATTAATATATAACACATTATAAAATATAGATTTAGGTAGTTCTGACACCAATTACTCGCCCTAGTCAAACAAAGAAGAAGGAATAATAGAAATGGTCCATAGGTTCGGAGCATAACACGAGTATTCCATGAAGATCAAAAGTTTCTTTTGTATTGTCGTTTTTTTATTTGTTTCCGGTTGTGCTACGACTTATCGAGCAAATAAGAGTTTTTCTGTATACTTTGATAAGCCAAAGGCTATCGTGGTTATGCCGATAGATGTCAAAATGAATCAAGTTACAGCTGGTGGTGTCACCGAATTGATGGATGAATGGACGGATGAGGCAAAGAAGAACATAACCTTAGCGCTTAAGGACGAGTTCGGAGCCATCGAAAATGTAAGACTTACTTTTATCGATGAGAGAAATCTTTCTTCTGGTCAGAAGGATTTTTTAAAATCACAACAAGGGCTTTTCAACTCGGTGGCAGATAGTATTTTTATCCATACCTATAATCCTGTTTTTACATTTCCTCATAAGATTAAAAATTTTGATTATACGATGGGCACAGAATTTTCGCAGATGGCTTCTGTTATGCCTGCGGATGCTTATCTTTTTTGTCAAGGTGTAAATCATATTTGGACTGGCGGACGAGTGTGCTTGGCTGTTGTAGCCGCAATTGCAGGTGTGGAGATATTGCCGCATCCGGAGTGGTTCGTTTTGTCTTTGGTAGACGCCAAGACAGGAGATGTTGTTTGGTTTGACAGTGTAGATCAGCAGGGCGACCTGCGCGGGTTGGATTTAGATCATGCTTTGGTCAGGCGGCTTTTAAATAATTTTCCTCGCAGGATGCGTTGATGATGAGATGTTTTTCGGCTATAGCGATATTGTTTATTCTTTGTTCTTTGACGAGTTCTTGCGCCTCTACGCGTATTGGCAATATGTCTAAAGACGGCAGTTTTGTAATTGAAAATGACGAAGCCAGAATGTGGAAACGCGCAGAAGAGCTTCGGGAAGCTTTGGACAAAAGCGGTTTTATTTATCAGGATAATGCTCTTGAAGCGTATATCAATGAGGTTTTGCATAAGCTGACAGGTTTATATGAGGCAGCCAATAAGGTATTTTTAAAGGCATATATTTTGCGTGATCCTTTTTTTAACGCATTTTGTCTGCCGGATGGTACTATTTATCTTCACACTAGTATGTTGGCTAACGCTGAAAATGAAGCTCAGCTGGCAACACTCTTGGCTCACGAAGCACAGCATTTTTTAAAGCGGCACTCACTTAAAGAATTCCGTTCTGGTATTAATAAGTCCGCATTTTTGTGTTCATTGACCATCGCTACTGGAGGAGTGGGAGCATTATTGGGACAATATTGTATCGTTGGGTCGTGTTATGGATATAGCAGGGAACTTGAGCGTGAAGCGGATAATGGTGCCTTTGAGATGGTGACCAATGCGGGCTATCCTTATGAAGAGCCAAAAAAATTTATGGAGAATCTTTACGAAGTTACGAAAGATGATAAGGATAGAACTCCGTATTTTTATTCAACGCATCCCAAGACCAAAGAACGCATTAAAAATTTTGAAGAGTTAATCAAGATGTATGAGCAAGGGGTGGAGGCTAAAGGTCATTCTAAGACAATCGAAAAAGATGAACATTATAACAATTTGGTAAGGCAGCTTCTCTTGGATAATGCGGATCTGGAGATTAGAGCTAATAAATTGCAGCAGGCCAGAAGACATATGGAGCGATATAATTCGTTTTGGCCGACAGATCCGGACGGGTATTACATAATGGGTAAGACGTATCTTATGGAAAATCAGAGAGTAGATGCAGAGAAGTTTTTTCAAAAGGCGCTTGAGATCGATCCGAAATTTGCCGATGCGCACAGAGATTTAGGCATGCTGTATTTAAAGAACAAGCAAAATGATAAAGCCAAGAATGAATTCAAGTTGTATTTGACATTAAAACCTGATGCTTCGGACGCGGCATATATCGAGTGGTATGTAAATGAATAGAGAGATGAAGAAAACGGTTTTTGTTGTGGCGCTGATGACTTTAGTTGTGGCCGGTTGTGCACCCTGGCGGTATATCGGTAAAGAAGGAACGACGTGGGGACAAGGGCCTTTTACGGGCACGCTGCCGACAGGATGGGTAAAGATGGATTCCGACATGCTTTTATTAACAAGAAGTGGAACATCTCTTGAGAAGATTGAAATTATCCGTTATGCAGTTGATAAAGAACTGCCGATAAACAAAAAAAAGTTTACAGTCGGTATGCTGCCCCAGGAAGCTGCGCAGGTCCTTATTGATGAGATGACTCTGGATAAGACCATGAATAATTTTCAAGTGATTGAGAATAGGCCTGTAAAACTTGGTGAAGTGCCGGCTTTCAAATTGATACTGACTTTTAATAATGATGATGGCAAGAAGTCGCGGACCATTCTTTATGGATTCGTAATGGATAAATGGTTATACGAGATACGTTATATCGCAGCTCAGCAGCATTATTTTGATTCGTCCGTAAAGGATTTTGAGACTTTTGTTTTGGGTTTGCAGATCAAGGCTCATTAACCATTTAACTAAAATGTTCTTTAAAAAATAGGCGTGCCTGTTTCTGATCTTTTCAAAGCCATTAGAGAAAAACGAAATACGAAACGAAAAATGGTGTGGATTCTAGCATTACGAAGGCGAAACGATCAGATTTATGAATAATCAAAGTTCTCGGGATTTTTTTGGTGTTTTTATTGCAGAAGTGGAACTTTATAGTATAGTAAATGGAACATTGTTTTAGAGATAAAGTGGATAAAAATCAGGAAGGGTGATTATTAAACAGAGAGGAGAGGTGCTGGTATGAAAAAATTGTTATGATAATGCGCGATAATGGTGGGAGTGGGGATTTTGCCAAAGTCTGCCCTAGCGCTTGAAGGTGGGCTTTCGGCGGAATTGGCCGCAGATGTTTCATATATTACTTATAAAGAGCCAGGCATAGAAGAAAAAGGCGCGATGTATGGATTAAGCGGTGCTCTTGCGTGGCGAGGTGCTTTGGAAGAAAATCTTCAAGGAATGATGTTGAAGGCTGACGGCCGGGTGAGTTTTGGCGAGGTTAATTATGATGGAGAGCTTTCTGACGGAACGCCATACAAGATTAAAAACATAAATGATTTTATAGGGGAGGTTAGGCTTTGCGGCGGTTATGAATTTACGGTTGTTGAGCCGGAGAATCATTCTACAGAAACCGGAGTGAGGGTAGGGATTTTATTTTAACTGATTTTAAAAATACAGGCGGTGGTTAGTTATGGCGGTTGATATACATATTATCAGGATGAATAAAACAGGAGAAAAGTACGGCTGTCTTAAGGCTTTCGCGGATGTTGAAATCAATAATGCTATTTTGATTAGAGGGTTATTTATTATGTCGGGCAAAAATGGGGTTTATGTTTCCATGCCGCGTCAAAAAGGCAAAAACAATCAGTGGTATGAAATTGTTAAGATTCTGAATCGTCAGCTTAAAGAAGAAGTTTTTTCAAGGGTGCTTTTGGAATATGAAAAACTAGCATAAAAATAGCTATAAAGGAGGCGTATATGTTAAAGGCGGCGCGCAGGGGGATTAGTTTAGATGGTTTAGAAAAAAAGAGATTTGTTCTGAGGCATATGTTAAAAAATTGCCTTTGTGTGCCGGTTGTTTTGAGGAATTATAACAGGATAAACCAGATTTCTGAAGAGCTGGACATGTTGAGAGAAGAGGCTAGAAGGTTGAGAAGAGGGTAAGTTATGAAGTTAGCGCATCGTTATCTTTTGATTGGTTTAACCGCGCAGATTTTCTTTTTGTTGTTTTTGCAGTTTGTACATGCTCAAGATTGCCGGTTGATTGTGGATAAAGGGCTCAGAGGAGAGGAGCTTATTTGTTTAACGGCTTACCCTCAGGATAAAACGATTGTTTTTATCGGTACTTCCCGCGGGTTATATTTTCGCCGCGCCCAGATGGATGAATGGAAAGCTGTTGAGGGGTTACCGGCAGGTTCCTGCCGTGTTTATCATATTTTTTTTCAAGATCAGGCTGGTTACGCGGCGACAAGTAAAGGGTTATTTGAATTGGATGTGAACAATTTTTCCTGCCGTAATATTTTTGACAGATCTGACGATAAAGAGAGAGACTGTTTAACAGGCTGTGTTTTAAGAAACGGTTGCCTGTTTGCCGGGACCAGGTCTGGTTTGTTTATGAAAAAGAAAGGCCAGAAGAATTGGGTTAAGATAGCGTCTTATTTTGATGAGAAGGAAGTAGTTTGTTTGGCCTCAGCTTTAGATACGGCTTACGCGTTAACAGTTGAAGGGATTTACCGAACGCGAAATTATGGGAAATTATGGGAAAAAGTTTTTGATAAAATCTCATATAATGAAGACTCTTGCGAAACAGATGAAGGAGATGCCGAGTTTGAAATAACGCGTGGTGATGTTAAGTATATCGCGGTTCTTGCGAGTGACCCTTTATTTATTTACGCGGCGTCAACATCAGGTGTTTTTCTTAGTGAAAACGGCGGGGATAGCTGGCGGCGTTTGCCTTTGACAGGATTAGATTATCCTGAATTAAGGTTTATTAGAGTATTAGAAATGCCGTGCAAAGTTTTTGCTGTATCTAAAAATAATGTTTATGAATTTATCGGCCAGTCATGGCAAAGCGTAGCCGGATTATATGACTGCCGCCAAGTGGATGAGGGCGAAAATACGCTTTTTATTTTGACCGGACGTGATGTTTTTGAGTGTGATATTCCTGAGCGCGCGGATGATAAGCCGCATACGGCGAAAGGCCCAGATGATATTTTAAGCGTTTTTTCCGGTGAGCCAACGGTGCAAGAGGTACAAAAAAAGGCGATAGAATACAGTGAAACAAGCAATAAAAAAATTGATGACTGGCGAAGGCGCGCTAGTATGAAGGCGATTATGCCCAAGTTAACATTTGGTTATGATAATAATGTTTATGGTAGTTATAACGGTTATTTCGCTGTTGGGCCGAATTCTTGGGATGTGAGCGTTAGTTGGGATTTTTCAGATTTGATTTATAATGGCGAACAGACGTCTATAGATACGCGCTCAAAGCTTATGGTGCAGTTGAGAAATGATGTTTTAGCTGAGGCGACAGCATTATTTTTTGAACGCCGCAGGCTGCAGGTCGAGTTAATTGTTAAAGCGAATCTGTCTCAACAGGAAAGGGTTGATAAAGAGTTGAGGATTTCAGAATTAACCGCATTATTGGATCGCCTTACGGGTGGTTTTTACTCAGAAGCGCTTCAAAAAAGCGCGAGCTTAAACTAAAAACTTTTTAAAAGTTTTTTAAAATCGTCGATATTGACTTGTTGAAATGGCTATGATATAATCCTTTTGTTTAAGGAATTCCGGATAAAAGCCGGACGGGTTTCATTTTCAGGAGGATGTTATGCCACGCCTAATGGTAGTCGATGATGAGTTGGATGTCAGGGAATATTTAAGAAAATTTTTTTCCAGAAGAAAAATAGATGTTATTACAGCCGAGAATGGCGAGGAGGCGGTTAGATTGGTTGATGTGCACCAGCCTGATTTAATGCTTCTGGATGTCCGAATGAATGGTATTGATGGAGTTGAAACGTTACGGCGCATTAGAGAGAATGGCAATGCGGTGCGGGTTATTATGGTGACAGGCGTTGAAGATACAGATACTTTAGCTCCTTTAACGGATTTGAATATTTTAACATGTATTCATAAGCCTTTGATTTTAGAGGAATTGGAAAAAGAGGTATTAAAAAGGCTTTTAGGAAAATAGAAGAAGTTTTAAAAGAGTTTACCGAGAGTTATTTTTTTTGCATGGTGTTATTTTTCAGTTGTCCCGCCGTTGGCAAAAAATTGTATTTCACAACAGCCCCTTTATTTTGCCTGTCTCCCCTGATACTTAAAAATTTTTTAATGACGTTTCGCAACAGACGATGTATAATTAAAACATAAATAGTTTTTAGTATTTTATGGCCTGAGAGTCTTTTGTTTAAAATGCTTACGCGTTTGAAACAAATATGAGAATCAATTATAAGAAAGAACTTGAAGAAGCCGCGCGCAACATGATTCTTGTGCATAAGCCGTATACGCTTATGCGTATGATTCTGCGTATGATTGTGCGTAAAGTAAATATTGAACACGCCGGTATCCTCCTTTACGACAGAACAAAAAATAGCTATACCGTCTCCATAACGAGGGGCAAGGTTGGGTCTAAAATGCCTGCCGGCCTTTTCCGTCTTGATTCGCACTCCCCCATGATTAGATTTTTTAAAGAAAGGCGTTTCGCGGCTTTACTGGATAATAATGTATTATTATTAGACAGAATTAATGCGATGTTACAGCGCAAAGAGTTTTTTAATGGCGATGAAGAACTGGAAAAGCTTCTTATCGGTATTAAATTTCAGATGAAAAGTTTTGATGCCGTTGTTTGTGTGCCGAGTTATTATCATAACGACCTTCTTGGGGTTTTGTTGTTGGGCGAGAAAGTTAAAAAACGCGTTTTTAAAAGGGAAGAAGTTGATTTTTTTGTGGCTTTGGCTAATGATGTCGCGATGGCTTTGAGGAATGCTTTTTTGTTTGAAGGCTTGAAGGTTGAAATGGAGCGCAATAAAAGTTTGTTTTTTGAAACGACCCTGGCTTTTTCCGCCGCCATTGACGCTAAAGACCATTATACGCGCGGCCACACGACACGGGTTACCGAATACAGCCTTGCTATTGCCAGGTTTCTCCTTGAAGAAGCGCAGGAAAAAAACGACCAGATTTTTTTTGATAATCTTCATATCGCCAGTTTGTTGCATGATATTGGTAAAATTGGCATTTCGGAAAATATCCTCAATAAAATGGAAGATCTTGATGAAGACGAAAGAAAAAAAATGAACGAGCATCCAATAATTGGGGCTAAGATTTTAGAACCGATTAAGGGGTTGGAGGAGGTTATTAAGGGAGTTAAGCATCACCATGAGCAGTTTGATGGAAACGGTTTTCCCGAGCGGCTTAAAGGAGATAAAATTCCGTTGATTGCCAGCATTATCGCGGTTGCCGATTCTTTGGATGCTATGACAACAGACAGGCCGTATCGCAAAGCTTTGACACGCCAAGAGGCGATAGAGGAGTTGCATCGTTGCAGCGGCACGCAATTTCATCCTAAGATTGCCAGGGCCGCGCTTGTTTTAGCTAATAAAGGAGTGATTTAGTACGCCTGTGTTTAATGGGCCTGTTGCAAAATGTACAATTTTATGTCATTCTGGGCATAAAGCCAGAGGCGAAGGGGAAGAATCTCGACGCTGAGAAGATCCTTCGCGGAGTTTACACTGAGTGCATCGAATGTGCCCAGGATGGGCAAAAAATGGTTTTTCGCAACAGTCCTTTAATAGGAAAAGCTAAGGATAAGCTATGGCAGCTTTACAGAATAATGATACTTATGTTGGGCAGCTTTTGGTTAAAGATGGTATTATCACGCGCCAGGAATTGGAAGAGGGGTTATTGGAACAAAAGAAGAGTAAAGATTTTCTTTGTTCTACAATAGTCCGCCTGGGGTTTGCCAGCGAGGAAAAGATTTATTCTATTCTTTCTTTGCAGATTGGTGTCCCGTTTTTAAGCCTTGAAAATGTTAAAATTGATGCGGATATCTTAAATAGAGTGCCAGCTAGTTTTGTTCGCGCATCTTTATGTTTGCCTTTGAAAATAGTTGGCCGTGTTTTTTATTTAGCCATGGCAGACCCTTTGGACGCGAAAACAGTCGAGGAGGCTAAGTCGTATGTTCGCGCTGATGAGATGAGAATTTTTTTATCAGGTGAGAATGCCATTCGTCAGGCCGTCAAAACGTATTATGGTTTTTAAATTTCATTAATTATCGGTGATGGCGGATATAATAATGGCTTAACCACTTGAGATATTTATATGTACAAAATTTTTAATATAGGTTAAGCTATTTTCTAGTCTTATGATAAACTTTCTTTGGAGTCTGGTGTTTAACGGTTGTTGAACAAAGGATTGAAAGGAGGCGGTTTGCATGAGGAAGAGTTTAGTTTTAATGGGTTTTATAGGTGTTTTTTCTCTTGTTATATCTGCGAGCTTTGTCTATGCTCAAGAAGAGTCTTCGCAGGAGCAAGGGGGCGGGTGGCGTGATGAAATTCGTTCTGACAGGCAGGAGTTGGAGCAAAATAAGCAGACAATAAAAACTAATTCCCAGCAGGCGATTCAGGAAGAAGAGGCGTTACGGCAGCAGATTCGTGAAGCTGCGCAATCTGGAGATTATGCGACAGCAGACAGTTTACGGGAACAGCTCAGGCAAACACACCAGGATAATTTACAACAGAAAAAAGAAGATTTAACTTCTCTTCGTGAGTCACGCCAGGATTTTGTTCAGGATAGAAAACAGGCGAGGCAAGAGAGGATGGAACAACGGCAGGCTGCAAGGCCTGGCGAGGGGCAGTCTATTGAACCGGTTGGCGGTGGTATGCCGCCGGCACCAGGAACGCCTGAGTTAAAGCGCCGCGATTGGGATCATCGGGAGAATATAGGCGATCGCCGTGAAGATGTTAGAGATCGGCGAGAAGACCGCATGGACCGCCGGGAAGATGTGCGCGACCATCGAGAAGACTTTAAAGATAGAAAAGAAGATGTCCGTGACCGCCGGGAGGATGTGCGTGACCGCAGAGAAGACGTTCGCGATAAAAGAGAAGATGTTTGGGATAGCCAGCATGACGGGGGCCGACGTGATAAGTTAGAAGATATCCGCGATCGCCGTGAAGATAAGATGGACCGCAAGGAAGATAAATTTGACCGTCGAGAAGATGGCCGTGACCGCCGTGAAGATAAGTTTGATCGGAAAGAAGACAGGCGGGATAACAGAGAAAATGTGAGAGATCGCAAGGAAGATAGAAGAGACAGGAAAGAGGATAAGTTTGATAGATCCAAAGGTTCTGATCGCGGCCCGCAAGATCGTCAGGGAAAAGGCCCGGGAGATGTTAAAAAAGGCGGGCCGGCTGGCGGACAACAAGGTGGCCCTAAAGGTGGCATGAATAAAGGTGGCGGCCCAGGTATGAATAAAGGTGGCGGCCCAAGAGGTGGCGCTCCCCAAGGTGGCGCGAATCGGGGCGGTGCTGCACCTAAGGGCGGTGGCGGCAGAAGACGATAGGGTTTTAAAAAATAGTAAGGCAAAAAGGCTGGTGCCATTTATGGTATCAGCCTTTTTTATAAAAATTTAATTTGTTGCTTTTTTTTCGCTTTGAGTTTCATTTGGGAAAATGGTATTATAGTAAACAAGTTTAATGACCTTAATAATAACCCGTTATTTTTTTTAAGATATTTATGAAAGAGATATTAATCATAGATCAGGATTTAAAACTGTCAGAGTTAATGAAGCCCAGGTTTGCGCGGCAGGGCAACTTAATGGCGATTTTTGCAAACACTAAAGAAGAAGCCTTGTTAAAAATTGAGCGTGATTCTTTGGCTATTGTTATTTTAGAGTTGCGCGCGGCAGATGAGCAGGAGGCAGAGTTTTTAAGGGTTATCCGCAATATTCACGAAGCAGCCCATATTCCTATCATAGTTACTATTCCAAAATGTGATACTTCTTTTTTGATCTACCTGATGAATTTAGGCGCCACAGAATACCTTTTCAGGCCCTATGATTTTGATGAATTGTTGGCCATAATCAAGAGGTATGTTTAAGGGGCAAATGTTTCAAAAACGGAACTTTACAGGGCTGGTTTTAGCCTTTAAAAATGATGTTTTTGAGGGAGGTCGAAAAGATAAAAAGCAGGCTTTTTTAAAATGTTTAGCGATATCGGAAGCTTGTAAAATAGATACCTTGTTTGTTATAAAAGAATGGCCGGGATTAGCTAAGGCCAATAATTTTTTTGCTCTTATTTATTATTCTTCTTCTTTTGATTTTTCTTTCGAATTCAGTCCGTATTAAAAACATTTCCTAGAAGTTAAAAATCCTAGAAGTTAAAAAACCCTGGAAAGGCTGTAAAAATCTCTTAAAACACAATAAATTTGATTCACTATCAAGTTCCTATAATGTATCTTATGTTAACTTCGTAATCTTAGGAATATTGCCGGATTTGAGCATAGCTTTAAGGAGTTATATCATAATGGTTTTTGGGCCATAAATAATCTTTTATATTTAGGTTAGTTTTTTTTGCTATTTTTTCTATTTTTATAATAGATGTTTAATGCCAGTTAAAACTGCTGGAGCGATGGTCCAGCTGCCGTATTTGGCATTGATTATGTCTATGGATTTGATCAATGCTTCCCTCCTTTTTTCTTCTATCAGTAAGGGGGGATGGTTATTTGGAATGAGGCCGGAAATGGTAACGCCTAGAGCCCGTACAACCTTGATTCTGGCCTTATTTTTAACCAGGATGGCATTGGCGCGGTTAAAGATTTCCCATCCATCATAGATAGGCATCTTATAGGTCTTTTGTTGAAAAAAAGCATCATTTGTGGAATTAACCCATAAGCTCACAGTACGGCCGCTGACCTCTGATTTTCTCAATCTTTCTGCCACCATTTCACAAAGCATTTTGAGCCATGTTGAGATAGTTTCAGAGTCTGTGGTTTGGCTGGGTAATGTGTAGGAATGGCCTATTGATTTTGGTGTATTCAAGGTTTCATTTTGGCCTTTATTGAATGGTATATTTTCATTAAAACGTAACACCGCGTATAACCAATGGCCCAGGGATCGGCCAAAATTGTCAATGAGAGTTTCTTTGAGGGTGTCTTTTAGCTGTTCACAGGTTTTAATCCCCATATTGTTTAAAAGAGTTTGTGTGGCCGCTCCAATTCCGCAGATTTTTTCAACAGGTAAATTATGAACGATATTATTGATGTTGTTTTCGTTGATAAGAATCAGGCCATCTGGTTTTCTGATTTTGGTGCCTAACTTGGCTAATATCCATGTGGGCGCTATGCCTATGGAACAGGTTAATTCAAACATATCTTTGATGCGTTGTTTTATGTGTTTGCCTATTTCCAAAAATGAGCCAAACAAAGGCTCCAGGCCATCCAGCTTTAAATCAAATTCATCAATGGTCGTGTGCTCTATTTTTGGTGAAAACTCATGCAGTAGTTTAAAAATCTCATGGGAAACATAATTGTATTTAGCGGACTCGCTGGGGATAAAACAGGCCCAGGGGCAGATTTTAAAGGCATCTTTTGTTAGCATGCCGGAATGTATTCCGTAAGCTTTGGCTTCATAGGATGCCGCGCAGACAACAGTACGGTACTTATTATTGCGTGAACCTACAATAAGTGGTTTACCGCGGAACTGAGGATTGATACGTTGTTCTACGGATGCGAAAAACGCGTCCATGTCAATGTGTAAAATCATCTCTATGGCCCGATTAGTTTTTTTAGATGCCAGTGAAGGGACTCTTTAGAAAATACGACTTCATAGGCTCCGGATGAGGTCTGAAGGCTGAAGTAATAAAGCTCCTCCCTCCCTTTTTTGTCTTTCCAGAAAAAGTTGACTTTTTCAACAATGAAGCGGCGTTTGTTCCATAGGAATGATTCTGGGAGGATGCGCCCTTTTTCAATCAGGCAGAAAACGGCGATTGGTGAGCCTGATTCTGTTTCTGTTTGAGCCGGTAAGGGCCTATCCCAGCGGGTTTCATGATTAAACATGAATGAAGCATACCACACATTTGTGTGCTATTCAAGAAAGTTAAATGGCTAGAATTATAACTGGATTTTTTTAGGGTTGGAGCGGCTTAAAAAGGTATTCTAGTCCGTTGAGTTTAATTTCATAGATAATTTTGAGCATAGTACCGAGCTCTCCTTTGGGGAAGCCTTTGCGGGAAAACCAAACAATGTAATCTTCAGGCAAATCGACTAAACGGCGTTTGGCGTATTTGCCGAATGGCATGCGTGTTTTGGCAAGTTTAAGTAGAAAATCCTGATCTTCTATCGCGCTCATGGGAGTATTTTAATCATGCCGGTGTTATATTGTTCCTCTCTTGATTCTTGATGTTTTCATTCTAATGTATTTATGAAAAAAGGCAATAAGAAATGATAAAGAAAAGAAAAAACTTTATAAGAGCATGAATTGTTTGTATAATTAGTCACATTGAGTTCTATTTTTATAGCAAGGAGATTGAGTATGATAAGCACGATGATTAAAAAAGTTAATTTTTTGGTTATATTTTTATTAGTTTTTTTGTTTGTGGTGGCCGGTTCCACGTTTCGGGCAGAAGCTCTTGAACAGGATGAGTTGAAGCCTGCTGATTTTCGTGTAAGCGGGGTTATGTTTGATAGACAAGAGCCGATGGCAATTATAAATGATGTTTTGGTTAAGGAAGGCGAAGATATTGGTGGCGCTAAAGTTTTAAAAATTTTTGATTCAAAGGTGGAATTTTCATACAGAGGGAAGACTTTTAGTAAAGATGTAGGCCAGGATTGCACGGCCTTAGCGGTGGCCGATGGTTCTCATAGATATGGGAGCTGTGCTGCTAACTCAGAAGCTCTTGAAAAAATTAAGCGGATGGCTCCTTTTATGTGGGGCATCTTTTTTTTCTTGGTTATCTTTTTTTATGTGTATACAGCAGTTTGTCTGCAGAAAATTGCTGAAAAAACGGATACGGAAAACCCGTGGCTTGCCTGGATACCTATCGCTAATCTTTATCTCTGGTATTTGATTGCTAAGCCCGCGATATGGTGGTTTATTCTTTTGTTTATCCCTTACGCGAACATTGTAGCTGTAGCTGTTATTTGGATGAGCATCGCAGAGGCACGGAAGAAGCCGAAATGGCTTGGCATTCTTATGCTTTTGCCTATCGTAAATCTTATCATGATGGGGTATCTCGCTTTTTCGGAATAATTTTTTTAACATAGCAGGTTTTATCAGATTAATTCTTCATTTGGTTTAGTCATCTGAATTATGTTGAGGGCAACTAAGCTAAGAAGGGCCAGTAAAGATAAGATTTTTATAATGCGGGCGGCCGGATTGCCTTTCTGTAGTATGGCCACGTCTTGGACATAGATAACTTCGCATGCTCCATGCCCTCCATCCACTCTGGTTGTGCTTGATTGCCATGTAATATGCTGGCTGTCAAAAACATCTCCACGTTTTATAAGGTCGGCGGCCAGGTAAATAAGATGGCCGCGTATTAAAACTTGGTCTCCAACCCTTATCTTTTTGATTTTGTTGCGCACGATATTGTCTTTAACCACCAGGTGATTATTAGAAAATTCATTCGGGTTAAAGTCTCCCTCATTGCATTGATATTGGCAGAAACGCATATCTTGAGAAAAACGGCCAAAAGGGTTTTTATAGATTTTTTTCTTTAAGTTACTGCCCCATATAATGCACAGGTCTGTCATAAATATTCTATCTGTTTTACGGATACTAAACCAGCTGTCGTAATTGAATTTACTGACAACCAGGCCGTTGATTTCATAATCATAAAGCGGCGTAATTTCAAATTTATAATCATTTTTCGTGAAACGGATAGTTGTTTTATTTTTTAGTTCTGTTTGAACGGGGTCTTTGAGGGCTTTGGGTATAATGGTGTCTATTGTCTTATAATTGTTGGCAAAGTATGCGGCTATCAGGAACAAACACAGAAAAAGAGGGAAAAAAAATTTATTGATTTGGGTTAATATTTTTTTATTCATGAGTTACTGTTTGAAGCCTGTTGTAACTGTTATGTTTTTCTTGCGAGTTAAAATTTTTAGAAAACCCTTTTGCGCGGGCTTATTCCGTAGGTTATGTGTTTTATTGCCGCGTTTTTTTTATTGATCATAACGCAGGTGCACAAAAATACGGCCGAAATTTTTATCATCTTTTTCGACGCGCGTGTAGAGTTTTTTTATATCAGGCGAAGTCAAAAACCTTAAGACAGCCTTTTTTAATTGGCCGCTGCCTTTGCCTGGTATAATTTCAATCAAGCGTATCTTCTTATCCCGCGCTTCATCTAGTGATTCTTTGAGGCGCTGCTGTATGAGCCCTCCTTTGTTGTAGATTTCATGCAGATCTAACTTGATTTTAGCCACGGTTTATTATTACCTATTCCCATTAAGTTTCAATTCTTGTTTGATGAGGTAGAGGATTTTTTCTGCTTCTTGTTGTCTTGGCAGCATAAATTTTCTTGCTGAAATTATTAATGTTGTGTGTGTTTCAGATACTTTTTCTAATTTAGCGGTGATATTATTACCTGCTACTTTTGCTTTTAAAATGCCATTTTTTTCTTCTCTGGTTGTGACACGGCCTTGCGTGCTTAATACTTTAAGGGCCGCTTCAAATGTTGTATTAAAATTTTTTTTAAGTTCTTCTTGGACACTGTCTTTCGCCGTTATAGCCATCGCGACACCTGCAGGCAGGAAGCCGGCTCCAAGCAAACTTGTAGCGGCGTAGATTTTAGCACTTTTAATACCAGCTTCTTTTAAGCACTCTGTTAAAATGAGGCTAATTAATTGTTGGGCACTTGTAATGTTTTTGTATGTTCTGTTTTTAAAGCCTATGTTATAGATTTTGATTTGCGGTTGTGCTCCGGCACTATAGTCTTTATCGATAATTTTACCTATGCTTAAAACCAGTACATCAATTTGCATAGGCATGGATGGTTGTGTTTCTTCTTTTTTATCTTTTGTCCCTTCTTTTTTGTTTGTTGTTTCTTGAGCGGCTTTGAGCGCGTCTACATTCAATTGCTTGTCTTTATTTTTAACAATAGTTAATTCGCTTAAGTTAATTTCCAGTTTTTTTAAGTGTATTTTTTTTTGCAAAAGTGCGTTTAAATCATAATTGACGTGAATGAGCGGGATGTTGATAAAAGTTTCTTTCAAGAAGCCTTCGGGGTTTTCAATCTTAAGGCCTTTGATATTAATGGATTGGTTTAGAATATTGAACGCGAAGCGTTCTATGGTGACTTCCGCTCCTAATGTTTTTGTAGCGGCGGCAGTGACGGCCGCTTTGATGATTTGATTTTTAGAAACACTGAAGGCGACGATCACTCCTGTAATGATAAGAAGCGTGATGAGAAGTTTTTTCATATTGCCCCTCCTCTATTCTTTTTGGTTGTTGCTTCTATCACTATCGGTAATTTGTGAAACTTAGAGAAAGCGGAAAATCAATCGAACGTATATGCGCGATAACAGTTTGTAAATCGTCTTTTTTCGCAGAGCTGACTTTTAATTTTTCTCCTTCAATTTGTGTTTGAACTTTTAACTGCAGGTCTTTGATAATTTTTGCCAACTCTTTAGCCTTTTCTTTAGGGATACCCGTTGATATTTCCGCTTTTTGCCGTAGTGTCCCTTCAAAGGCTTTTTCAGGTTCTTTAAAAGTTAGCGATTTAAGCGGAACGTTTCGTTTGGTTAGTTTTCCGGCCAAGATATCTTTGAGAGCGCGTAATTTATAGTCATCATCTCCGATGAGGGTAATAAATTTTTCCTGTTTATTATAATCAATAGATGATTTACTGCCTTTGAAATCAAAACGTTGGGCGAGTTCTTTCTTTGCTTGATTAATTGCATTATCAACTTCTTGCAAGTCTACTTCTGAAACAATATCAAATGAAAAATTTGCCATAAGAATACCTTTTAGCCTCTTTCTACCAGATTTTTGCCTCAATCATAAAACAGGCATTGGATGTGGTTTTTATACCTAGTTTTTTTGCTTTATTAATAGCATTATCTGATTCAGATCCCGGTTGCATCCAAATTTCTTTCACGCCCACCAGGAAACATTCTTCAACGATTTTTTCAGTTATCTCCGGAGCAACGACAGTTAAAACTATATCCGGTATAATATCAAGATCACTTATGCTTCTGTACAGTTTTTTTCCTAAGGTTTCTCCACCATTAATGTTGATGCCGATTACATTGAAGCCGGCATTCAGGAGGCTTTTAAAGATCTTGTGGCCGTATTTTTCAGGATTATCTGATGCTCCAATGACAGCGATTCTTTTATTCCGAGCGTCTTCCATTGGCATAGCGGTTTTAAGAGCGGCTCTCAACTATTATAAGCGCATGGTTTCAAATTATATGAATATTTTGCCATATATTTTCCATTACGGCAAGTTTTTTTGGCTTATTGGCCTGCGGCTATAAAATAGAACGCGGATGAGCATTAGCCGCTTGCATCTTGTTTCTGTGCTTATGTTTTTAAGAGAATGAGATGTCAAAATTTACAGCTTCTTCCTTTAGCCATTTTTTATGTGTTTTATAATCGGGTAAAACTGATGAGACAATATTCCAAAAATCTTTCGAATGGTTCTTCTGGCTTATGTGGGCAAGTTCGTGGATCACTATATAATCAATAATGTTTGCTGGTAAACAGATAATTCGCCATGGGAAGCTGAGTGTATCAGTATGCGCGCACGACCCCCATCTTTGCCGTGCCGATGTTATCTTTATGCTTTTTGGGGATAGATTCATGCTTTTACCGTATAAATCTATTTTTTCTTTAATAAGGCACAGGGTTTGTCTTTTATACCATTTCGTGAATATTTTTTTTGTCATGTTTTTGTCATTGTTGCCGATAATTATAGAGTCTCCATCTAATTCAACAGAATTGCCTTCTTTAATTTTTAATTTGTAATGTTGGCCGAGGTACGGAAAAAGTTCGCCTTCAATAAACTTTTTTATTTTTGAATCGGCAGAATTGTTTTTTTGTAGGCTGATTTTACTTCTTATCCACTCCTTTTTGGAGTGGATAAAATCAATAATTTGCTTCTGTTGCGCGTGAGATGGCACGGTTACCAGAATAGAACTGTCTGGCCTGATGGTGATTGTGATTGTTTTTTTTCTTTTTTACTTCTGTGCAAAAGGAAAGAGGGCGTTTGTTCAGCCAAAAAAGAGCCTGTATCTATGATCAGTTGGTTTTGAGGCTGATGGCGGGTCCAGTTAATCATCATTGAGCTCGGATTCAATTTTTTCAGCGGCCGATGTTAATTCTTCGAAAATACTGATAAATTCTTTTTCAGATATCATGTCAGCAAAAAAATATGATTTTATTGCTGTCGCGCTTGTGCGTTGATAGTAGATTCTGCTGTCTTTCATAAGATAAGTATTTTTAGTCAAATAATCTATTTGGAGAAAATTTGGTTTATATTTAAGGTGAGGTTCTATGTAAATATGCAGGTGTAGATTATAATGAAGATGATTTCTTGGGATGAGGCAATTAATACGGCATACGACTACTCGGCCTTTATAGTATCCTTGTACAATAAAGTAATCGGATGGTGTTCTGGATGGGATCTGTGCGCGTGATAACAGAAGTTGTGAGATGATATTGCAGGTGATTTTTGCATTGCGAAGAATCCATATATCCAGATAAGCGAGCATGCCCCATAAGACAACAGCTAGCGTGAAAAAAGAGCTTAAATTGAGGATAAACTCGTTGGATAGTAATTTTAGCATGCTGGCTTAGGCGAGGAAAATCTTCTAGGCGCGTGAAAATAACTTATTAACACAATAGAAACAGCTGTTAAAATCAAGGTTGTCTGTTTCGTTTTGAGACTCATAATCGTCTATTCTTGCTGATGTATATTTATGTGTATATTCCGAATAAGCCTTGATAGCTTCAGCAAAACTTTTATTTTTGAGGCTGGTGGCGATGCCGTTTTTTAAAACTTGGCCTGAGTCATAATTTGACATTTCACAGCAATGGATTAAATTAGCGTTCATGTCGATAGTGATTTCATTCATGCTTAAGGATCTGCACATTTTGATATTGTTAGTAGCACAGATATCCGCGGCAATCAGAATAGGGATTTTGACAATTTTAGGGATTCTCTGGACAATGAGCAAGAGGTTTTTTCTTTGTTGCTGCGAGAGGACTAATTTATTGTTTTCTGAACGCGGGCATGGGAGCACCGTTGTTACAGATAGTGAATGAGCCCCCTTTTTTTTAGCAAAAATTGCTATTTCAAAAGTTTCATCGAAATTGGCGGTGCTGATAGCTGAAATGATTCTGAATGGAATTTTGAGGCCGCGGCAGATTTTGAAATTTTCAAGAAGTCTATCATAAGAACCTTCCCTGCGGATAGTATCATGACGTTCTTTGTTAACACTCTCAAGGCTGAAGACCGGTAAAAAACTGTCTTTTGGCAACTTTTTAAAAATGTCAATCCATTCCTTAAAGTTGTAGCCGTTTGTCGGCATGCAAATACTATAGCCATACCGGACAGCTAAATCTATAACTTCTTTAAATTGTGAATGCAGTGTTGGTTCCCCTCCTGTAAGGGAGACATTGCTATAGCCGAATTTTTTTGCGCCTGCCAGGGCTTTTTCAATCATATCCAAGCTTAAATCACTGGCATTATTGAAATCTCTTAAGCAGTGTTTACATCCGAAGTTACATTTGGATGTAAGGATGAAGACGAGGTTATTTTTAACAAAAGGGATTATGTTTTCTTTTTTTGATGGATGCTTTTTATAAGCTGATTCTGATAATTCTTCCAGAAAACATTTGAGATGCCCATAAGAAATTATCTAAAATTATAGCTTAGATTTTTCTAAATATTATTTTAAAATATTTAGTCTGTAGTTTGTTGAGTGACAGTTGTGCTATCTGTCTCTTCGCTCATGAATTTTTTGAGCTGTTCCCATGTCATGGGGCCGACTTTTCCATCAACTTTCAGGCTGTTGGCAGCCTGAAAGAGTTCAATAGCCTCTTTTGTCTTTGAGCCAAATTTTCCATCTACCTCTCCATCATAAAATCCGGCTTTTTTAAGGCATTTTTGAATATCTTCAATTGACGATGATTCATTAGCAGGATTGATCTTGGGCTCTGAGGGGTCCGTGGTCATATCAGGTTGCTTAATTTTTTCTGTTTTATTAGCGACATTATAATTTTTTTCAAGTTTTGCAATTCTTGCTTCCAGGTTTTCAATCTTTTGAGAATCGCCTTCTGTTTGGATGGAATAGATCTTATTTTCAAGCGTTTTGATTTTTGTTTCTAAATCGCTTATTTTATTCTGATCAGTGGCGCAGCCAGCTATAGAAAAAATGAGTAAAAAAAGAAATATGGTTTTGTAGTAGTTTTTCATCTTAAGTATCCTCTGTATATGTATAGGGTTTAATTAGAAATTTAGAATAGAAAAATTATATCAGACAGTTTATTTATGTCAAGCTGTATCATAAGGAGATTTATGATCAGGTGTCTTTAGCGCTATGGGTGAGATTTTTATCAATGAATCCTAAAAGCTTTTGTTGGTCATCGGAGGATATTTTATGGAATACAACACCTATACCCGGATAAATTTGATGTTGTATTTGTTTGTCGGGAAGCCAGACAACTTGGGCATCAATATTGATTTCTGTATCTTTAGGTGGAATTTTTAATTTTATTGTTAATTCATCTTTGATTTTAAACTCATGATTTCCGTAGATATAGGCACCGATGCCGCTGATATTTAGCAGAGACCCTTTAAAAACAGGGTGGCTAGTGTTATTTTTTGATTTTACTTCTATTTTTGTTCCTAAGGGCAGGCGCTTAAAACGCCGGCGCAGCTGGAGTTTGGTTATCTTTTCAATAATCTGGTCTTCTTTAAAACTGTTTAAGGCTAGTTCTTCTGTCGCATAAATATCCATAATTTGATCTAGGCCAGCGATAGAGAATATTTTTTTTAGATGTGCTGGAATATGAGCGAATTTCATTCTTCCCTTATGATTGGCTACTTCTTTATAGGCGATGACGATGGCGGAAATGCCTGTGTAGTCAATGAAGTCTATGGCTTCAAGATTGCACAGGATATCGGTGTACCCATCGTGGACGCATTGGCCGATAATTTCAATCAGAGAAGCTGAATCAGCATCAATCCGGCCTTCTAAATCCAAAACGATAATATTATTGATTTTTCTAGCTTTGATTTCCATAATAGTAACTATCTTGTATAAAGTTCATTAGAGGATAACATGTTTTATGTTCTTGCTCAAGTTAAAATCATCTTATGAATTGGTCATGAGTTTTTATTCTTCTGAAATAATCTATTGTTCCTTGAAGTTTTGCTACTGTTAAGATGGGCCTGTACCAGAAAAATTCAAAAAAGCTTAAGATAACTAAATAAATGATGTAGAGCGGTTTCATTGAATGTTGGTCGCGAATAAAAGAAAGAAGCGATGTTAATGATACAAGTGCTTGTATGAGGATCATTGCGATGATAATAATGATAAAGGTCTCTATGTTTAAAAGATTGTTCAGCCAGCCGATGATAACAAAAAGGATGCTGGCAATTTCAAAAAAAATACAAAGGGCTTCATAGAAGAAAAAATATGGAAAGGTTATGAGGCTGAAGATTCCGTATTTAGGATTTAAAAGCATGTGCTTATAGAAGAAGATAGTTTCATCGGCAGTTCTTTGCCAGCGGCTTCTCTGTTTGATCAGGGCTTTTATATTAGCAGGCCCATAGGTCCATCCAATGTAGTATGGCAGCATAATCATTTGGTAGTCTTTCCTTTTGTTTTTAACGATGAATTCACGTATTCTAAAAGAAAACTCCATATCTTCACTGCTGAATTCAGGAGCGAATCCCCCGTTTTCAATAATAATATCTCGACGCCATATTCCGAATCCGCCACTGATGATGGGTAAGGCATTCCATTTGCTCCACGCCATACGGTTGCCGATAAAAGTGCGGATATATTCCAGGTTTTGATAAGCGATGATGGGACGATAGGAGAAGTTCTTTTCAATGATTTTGCCTGCTTGTATATTTAATCCATTGCTTAAGCCGAAATAGCTGCCTGCCCCTATGATTTTATCCGGATTTTTTTCAATTTGCATCATGACTTTTAAAAGCGCATCTGGCTCCAAGATGGTGTCGGCATCGATAACGCAAACATAGCGGTATTTTGCAAAAGAAATACCGATGTTAACGGCTCCGGCTTTTTTAAATCTGCCTGTTTTGGATAAGACATTTACGTAAGAATATTTCTCCGATTTAAAAAATTCGCGAATCTTGCCTGTATGGAAATGGTCGGAGAATGTTCTGTCAAAGCTCGTGAGGGATAATTTTTCTTTTAGCAAATCCAGGGTTTTGTCGTCAGATTCGTCATCTATGATAATAACTTCAAATTTTGGATATTTAAGATTTAACACTGATTCAACACAGTTTAAAATCATTTTTTCTTCATTATGGGCTGGGATGATAATGGATACAGGCGATGTGAAACTTGAGGCGGTAATGGTGTTATACCCTTCCGTTTCTTCTTCATTAGCCTTCTGTCTTTCTTCAGAAAAACCAATAATAGTCAGGCTGAGATAATAGAAAGCGACAGTTGTGAAGTAAGCAAGGAAAAAAATAAAACAATAATAAAATAATATTGATGTTGGCGATGGCATTTTAACTTTCGGTGGTCATTTTCTTTAGTTTATTGTCAATATGATTTTTAAGTTCTGGATCAAAAGCACC
Source organism: uncultured Planctomycetia bacterium (assembly GCA_964423185.1). GTDB lineage: Bacteria > Omnitrophota > Gorgyraeia > Velamenicoccales > Velamenicoccaceae > CAYRDK01. The sequence goes on along the minus strand of CAYRDK010000002.1, from coordinate 256,314 downwards.
TATAATTTCTAGAATTTTTTCGGTTTCTATTTTACTAAAGGTATTCAATGCGTTTTCAATGCCCAAATGAGCTTGTGTTTTTACGATCATCTTAAGCAGGCGAAGTTGTGCGACTATGGATGTGGATATGTTGTGGAGCAGATTTTTAAAAATCACTTTGATATAGTCTGCATTTTCCAGGATCTCAACACAATCACGACGGATAGTTTCGTCCTCTGACTGTATGAATTGTTCTATTTGTGGCAAGGCGTCATTAAAATGCTCAAGCAGGATATTTTTTATAGTTTCTCTTAAGAACCACTCTTCTGTTTTTAAAAGTTGAGAGATTTCGCTTAAGTATTCTTTTCCAAAGAGCTTATTAAGTGATTTTGCCGCATGCATTCTAATGAACCAGATATTATCGTTGAGGCATCTTAAAAGGGGTTTTCTGGCGTCGTAATTGCCATATTCCCCAAGACATTCACAGGCGGCGGCACGAACTTCTGGAGATACATCATAGGTAAGCTCTCTTATTTTTTCAAAGTATTGTTTTTTTGAGAACCGGGTTAATAACTTCACGCACCAGGAACGTATGATGGGATCAGGGTCGTCTATTTTTTTTATAACTTCTTCAGTAATATCATCGGGAAAATTTTCCAATAGAGATATAATTTTATGGCAGCTGAAAGCGGGATTGTTTAAATTCTCAAGCAGGATTGCAGCTGATTCTTTATTTTTAATTGTACCGGGAGCCAGTAATGAGAAATATCGTATATTTGTATTTTTATCCTCTATGTTTTTTTTAGAGTCTCTAAGGCCGTATTTGGTGAAATAAGGCTTAAGATATAGATGGCTTCAATGCGTTTCCAGGTATTTTTAGATCTCTGAGCGATTCTTTTTACGTGTGCTAATTGGGGAGAACTGATAATAGATTCTTGTAAGTCATGCCTGAATTCTGCCGGTATTACCTCGCCATCTTCTTTAACAATATTAAAAATTTGATTAGATGAAGCTGTTAGCAGTATAATTGGGGATGTTTTTTGTAAAATCTCTTTTCCTCCAAACGCCAACGCTCGAATTTTTTTTTAATTCTGGTTAATTTTTGGTCATTCCTTTTAAGGACATATTTTTTTATAATAACATAAAAAACAATAAAAATGGCTAGAATTACAGCTAAAAAAAATATATATTTATCTATTGTCCATATCAATTGAGTAAAAAAAGCGTATCTGCTTTGAAAATCCATATTTTTTTTAGAATTTAATAATGAGGCCGGTATTTACACTGCGTTTGATAAATTTAGGTTTTTCCATGGAATAAGAATAGCCCAGGTTAAAACCAATGGTATCTGTTATTTTATATTCAAACGTCGCGAAGCTGATATAACTATATTGTTCACTGGCTTTGCTCGGGAAAACATCATAAAGGCGTTCACCGATAGCGGTGCCTATCCATACACGCATTTTTTCATTAAAAGCGAACAATCCTTTTATAACGCCCCATTGCGCCATATCGTAGCTTTCTTTAAAAGACATATTATAGCTGATATTGAAATAATTATCGCCGAAATAATAGAAGATGCCCGGAGAAAATATATAGACGTCATCCTGGGTATAATTAAGATAGACAACCCGGGTTTCCAAAAATAAATTTTTTCTTAAAAGGTGGTCATGTTCAATCAGTATCTTGTTTTTATATATAAAATCTATATCAGCTCCAAAAGCTGTCTCTACGCGCAGGTAATCATTTTTTAGTTTAAAATAAGACCCTAAGTTGAATGAATAATCTTTTTGTCCGAGGCGGTCTTCTTGGGTGAATTCAAAGTAGGGCGATTCCAGATTTTTATGCATGAGGGCGAGATGAGCTGTCAGGATCTTCCAATTTCCTTTTCTGGATCCCTGTTTGATTGAACTGTACTCATAAGCGGGATAGAGTAAAAACCTGAAATCTTTTTTAAAAATAGGTTTTTCTTCTCTTATTTCTTTTTCAATGACCGTCTGTTGCGCTCTTGCAACAGGCAGTATCAAGAGATTCATGAAAACGAAAATAGCTAAGAAAACTTTTTTCATTTTTTATACGTTTGTGGCGTACCGAACCGCGGCTTCAGGCCGCGCCTGCCTGCCGGAAAGGCAGGGATGGAGTATGAGCCGCTTGAGTGCTTCGCTTTTTAAAAACCATTAGAGGCTTTTCCGCCGAAGGCGAGATCTCGCCGCTTCGCGGCGGAAGCTCGTGGAGTTTCATTTTCTATTATATAGGATGTGGTGTCTTTTATGATTCTATCGATATCATATTGAGGGACAAAATGAATAAGCGATTGTATTTTTGATATGTTGGGAATGCGGCAAGAAATTTCTTCAAAACCCTCACCGTAAGCTTTTTTGTAAGGGATAAAAATAATTTTTGATTTTGAGGCAAGGTTTTTCTTTACCTTCTCAGCCAATGTTTTTATTTGTATAGGAACATTATTGCCCAGATTAAAGATTTCCCCTTCCGCTTTTTTGTTTAAGCTCAAAGAAATCATGCCTTCAATGACATCTTTAATGTAGGCAAAAGACCTGGCCTATAACCCGTTACCATATATTGTGATCGGTTGATTTGAAAGAGCCTGTTTAATGAAAGCCGGTAGAACCATGCCGTAACGGTCGCTTTGCCGGGGGCCTACGACATTGAATAATCTAATGATCACGATAGGTAGTTTTTTTACTTTTGCGTAGCCGAACGCTAAGAATTCATCAATAGTCTTACTGGCCGAATAGCTCCATCTGTCAATATGGCTTGAGCCAATGATGCGATCATCTTCTTCTTTGATGGCATCGCAAGGGTGTTTGCCGTATACCTCAGAGCTAGAGGCAAGAATAATTTTTTTGTGGTATTTACCCGCCAGGCGCAATACATTAGCTGTACCTTCGACATTCGTTAAAATTGAGTTAAGAGAGTCTTTTATGATAAGCTTAACGCCTACGGCCGCAGCCAGATGAAAGATAATTGTACATCTTTTAACCAGAGGCTGATTTTTTTTGTGTCCAATATTGAACATTTAAAAAAAGAAAAATTTATATTTTTTAACAGATGCTGAATATTGCTTATTGATCCGGTAGAAAGGTTGTCAACACAGATAACTTTGTAGTTTTTTAATAGAAGTTCTTCGCATAAATGAGACCCGATAAAACCGGCTCCACCTGTTACCAGAGCTATATTTTTTATAGGCTTTTTCCGCATTATTCTTTTAAGGGATACTTTATGTTTATGATTAAGAATGGTGTAGGTCTTTGTGAGTTCTTACGGCCGCTTTAATGATGCGGCCAAGTTCTTCAAAATTAATTGTTTTTGGGAAAAAACCGGCTGCCCCCATACAGAGCGCTTCCTGCATCTTATCTTCTTTAGGATATCCTGTGATAATGATAACAGGGATTGTTGGATTGAATTCTCTGATTTTTTTTAAAACCTCAAGCCCATCCATATCGGGCATATAGATATCAAGAAAGATGATATCTGGTGGATTTTTTTTGACCGTTTCTATGGCTTCTGGCCCGGTGTAGCAAACCTGTACCCGGTGTTCTTTTGTTTCAAGCCAATAGGTAATGGCATCTAAAAATTCTGCCTCATTATCTACAAGCATGATGTTTAACGATTTTTCCATGAGTCTTTTACTCCAGCCTTTTGTCTCCAAAAATTATTATTAATTATCTATTTTAACTAAAAGTCTTCTATTTTCCTATAGTTTTTTTAGAAAGTTTCATTTGAAAGAAGCTGTTGTTGTATCCCATACCGCGATAATGTTTCTTTCTGAAGTATCTTTATTTTTATTCATAATGGAAACAGGTTGATTAACTGTATCTACATATATATTTTGTGCCCCTCCATGGTTAAAGATAAGCCTGTAACCTCCGTCTTGCCATAGATAAATTGACAGGTCCAGGTAGTTAAGCCCGCCCGGGCTATAAAAAGCTATAGCGCCGGTGTTTTTATCGTCGAGTTTTATAACTTCTATCCGGCCGGGTTGATCCATTCCAGTTAACATTTTTACAGGTTCGTAATAACCATTGATACCTTTGTCATATATTTGATAGAAAGCTTGATGTTCGATAATAAGGATTTCTTTTTTTTCTCGAGTAAAGGGTTGTGGATCTTTATTGTTTTTTTCTCTCTCTGGCTTAAAAGTACCCATGAAAGAGATGATAATTTCGTTATCAGTATCTCTGTCAAGATTTGTTTCGATGTATGCTTCTTTATTCTGCCAGCTGGGGTCATAGCGGTAAATCTTATTATTGTAATCTATCTTCTTTGGAGGTGAAACTTTTTTTTCTGTGTTTTGTGCCCAGGCACAATGTTGAGACAGGAAGATCAAGAGCAAAACAATCGAGTAGATTTTTTTCATATTGCGCTTCATGATTCTTTTTTAATGGCCAGAATTTTTTGCAGCATCTGTTCTTTTTCTTTTAATTCCGCTTCAATCTTATTGAACTCTTCTCTGGAAACCCATTGCCCTTCGCTTTTTACTTGAGAGTATTCATTAACTATTTTGCCATGGTCTGAGATTTGCTTTTTCAGGCCTTCTACTGTTTTTTTAAAAGCTTCAACCATGGTTTGGGATTTACGGAGGGCATCTTCGGTTTCAATTATTTTTTCTTTAACCGTAACATGATCTTGTTTAAGCTGCGTTAATTCTTGAGTCTGTGCCCTTCTTAAAGAAATCTCTTTTTCGAGCAGTTCTTCTTTTTTAAGGAGTTCATCTTTTAGCCCGAGATATTCTTTTTTAAATTTTTCGTATTGTTCCATATTAAAATTGATATGGGATTTTTCTTCTAGAAGGGTTTTATGTTCTTCTTTTGTTTTGGCAAGTTCAGCTTTGATATTGTCGAGTTCGTTTTCGATTTTTTTTATTTTTTCTTCATATTCGATAGCTTTTTTATTTGGAAGCTGGCTTAATTCTTTAGGGCCTTTTACATCTTTGCCGGTAGATGAAGGCGTTTTTGGAGATGGTTGTTCTTTTAGGAAGAAAAACGTTAAAGCCGCGATAATACCAAGAAAAGCTGTTCCCATGAAAACAATTAAGATATCCATAGTATTTATTCTACTCGAAAAACAATATCATTAAAACAAATTTTTATATGGTTATTTAGTATAAGCATATGTTAGAATAAATAATCATGAATTTACTTTCCAGTTGTGCCCAAGGCAAGAACTTGTAGTTTTTGGAAGGGGCGATATGCTAAAAGAATATAAGACACAAACAGTTTTGGGTATTTGGGGTGGTGGCCTATTTTTTGCTTTTGGTGTTTTCCTTTCTTCTGCTTCTGATTGTTTTTATCGTTATTTTGGTTTAGTTATGATATTGGGTGGTTATATATTATTTATTTGTGGTTGTTTTATGTATGTTAAAGGCAAGGGGCATAGCTGGTATTTGGGTTTATTTGGCATCTTTGGGCCTATGGGCTTATTAATTCTCTATATATTAAAAGATAATAGTAAAATTATTCTTAAAAGCAGGCTTAAAAGAGAGTATTAATAAAACTGCCTGATTATGGCAATGACTTTGCCAATGATTGAAAAGGGCTTGTTAATCTGGGCATAGTTTTTATTAGCTGGCATCAATGAAGCTGTTTTATGATGTATTTTTAGTATTTTTACAGTTGCTTCGTTTTCAATGAGCGCGGCAATAATGTCATTATGTTGGGCATCAGGTTGTTTTCTGATAATAGCGATATCGCCTTCGTGGATTCCTTTTTCAATCATACTATCTCCAATGATTTTTAAAGCAAAAGTATTTTCATTTCTTGTTGGCAGAATTCTTTCCAGGTCAAGACAGGAGCCTTTACTATCCTCAGTGGCCAAGTTGGGCGTACCGGCTGTGATATTGCCTAAAATAGGGATTTTAAAAGGAGCGTAGTTGATTAGTTCTATTGATCTGGCTTGTCGTCTGTTAAGCTTGATAAAGCCTTTGGCGTTTAACTGCGCAAGATGCCCTCGAGTTGTTCCCGTTGATTGAAAGCCGAATTTTGTACCGATTTCTCTAATCGTTGGCGGCCTGTAATTATGAGTCATGCTATCTTCGATAAAACGCAATATGGCAGTCTGTTTTGTTGTTAAGTTGAGCAAATCAGGCAAGTTTCTATTTGGTTTCATTTTGATGAGCTTTAAATGAAACAACCGCGAAGCTGTTAAAAAAATCATCAGCAACCGCGGTTGTTTTTTTATGATTCTATTTTTTTAATCGAATTTCATTATTGAGTTTTCTTATTTCAGAGGCTGTGGCCGCGATCTTGTGATTTTTAAGCTGTTCTTGCGTTAGGCGCGAAGCGACAAGTTTTCCAAGCTCGTAATAGAGCTCTTCCCTTTTTGCTTTACAGATAATCTCTTCTGTTTTTTTCTTAGTCGTGTTATAGATATTAAGCAGGTTTTTTTCGCCTTTTTCAAGAAGTTTAATCGCTTCTTTATTAATCTTTGAAATATTTTTTTGCGCGTCCGGCCATATCTTTTCGATCTCTTTTTGAATCGGATTCTTGGAATTTTTCATTGAGACTCCTTTTGTTGGGTTTATTAAACCTAAAACTTAACTACATAGCCGATTTTTGCCCCTTCTTTATCTTGCAGATTAAGCGTCCGAAAGTCAGGCCGTGAACCTTTGATGTTGAGGGGGTGTTGATCTTGCAGGATATTATTAATGTCTATGTTATTTTTTATATTGTTACAGGCTTGTGCAACCCTTAAGATCGGTTTTTCGCTTACGGCAAAATTCATGATGTGATTGGGTACGCGTGCGCAAGATAAAAATGATGTTTGTTGTGAGAGAGAGAGATTTATGACATTGAGCAGCATATATTCCCCGACTATAACAAGAATTCCCATATGCACAATTTTTTTAATGCCTGTGCGAAATGAGTTTCGAAACCTGAATTTTCTAAAGTTTTTACTTTTGATATCGGACATAAATACATTTCATTTTGGATATAGATATATGAAACCTAATGGGATAAAACCAGATTTGCCCCCATTAAGCGTAATTCTTAAGCTGAGGGTTTTCTATAGGTTAAAGATTGTAATCCCTTTTAGCTTAGGTCCATAATATATTATGAACTTTTTTCATTTTTATGTCAACTTTTTCCTTCTTGAGCCAGGATACGCTTTAGGATTTTTCCTGAGGCATTCTTGGGCAGGCTGTCTCTGATTTCAATCTTTTTGGGGATTTTATAAAGAGCAAGGTGTTCTTTCAAGTACTTGATAATGTCGTGTTCATTGAGCGAGGCTTGCGTCCGAAGGACAACGAATCCTTTCGGCACTTCTCCTTTATGGGCATCGTTTACGCCTATCACAGCCGCTTCTTTAATGGCAGGATGCTGGTAAAGGACTTCTTCTATCTCTCGCGGATAAACATTGAGCCCGCGGACATTGACCATATCTTTTTTTCTGTCAACAATATAAAGATATCCATCGAGGTCTTTTTTGGCAATATCCCCTGTTTTAAGCCAGCCATTTAAAATAGTTTCACTTGTTTCTTTTTCATTTTTAAAATAACCTTTCATAACGTTTGGGCCTTGTACGCATAATTCACCTATTTGGCCGTTTTCGACTTCTTCATTTTGTTCATTGATGATTTTTATATTTACATCTGGGATAGGAAGGCCTGCGGAACCAGGTTTTCGCTTGCCATTTAAAGGGTTGAGAGATACAACCGGAGAGGCCTCAGTAAGGCCATATCCTTCTAATAAGGGAATTCCAAACTTTTTTTCAAACTTTGTGAATACTTCTACTGGAAGTGCTGCCGCGCCTGAGATACATAGCCGTATAGGGATAAAAAGACGTAATAGTGTTTTAGGTATAAATTTAGGAATTTTAAGCTCTTTGAAAATGTTGTAGATAGAAGGAATACCAGTAAAAATAGTGACTCTGTTATGGCGCATTGTCCTTAGTAGTTTCTTCACAGGCTTAGGAGATTTCATAATAATAAATTTAGCGCTGTTATAGAGAGGCATCAACATACAGACTGTTGCGGCGAAAGAATGGAATAAAGGCAGAAAGCAGATAAAAGTATCATTTTGAGTGACTTGAACTGTTTTTGAAGATGAAACAACATTGCTTAATAAATTTTTATGGCTAAGCTGGGCTGCTTTTGGGTGGCCTGTTGTACCTGAAGTGTAGAGGAAAACAGCTATTTCGTCTTCCAGCGCCTCATTTTTTTTATATATTATATTTTGTTGAGAGGCGGTGTGTTCTGCCGCGATTTTTTTGAGAGACAGCATTTCTGGCGTGTCTTGATTGGTATAAATAATATTTTTTAAATTAGGAATAATTACGTTTAATTCTTGAGCCAGGGGCGCGTAAGCCGCTGACGTGATTAGAGTTGTGCTTTCGGAGTCTTCAAGTATAAATTTTATTTCATCTCTTTTAAACATGTGATTGATTGGCACAATGATGGCTTCAGCTAAAAGAATGCCGAAGTAACAGAAGACAAAATCTGCACAGTTATCCAAGAGTAAAGCTACTTTGTCTTTTTTTTGGACACCTCTTCTTTTTAAAATTGCGCCGATGGCTTCAGCATTTTGGCAAGTTTGTCTATAAGTATATTTTCTCCCACCAAAAACAATAGCAGTTTTCAAAGGATGCGTGATAGCTTTGTTACGGATAATATCAGTAAGATTCTTGTATTCCATTTATTTTATTAAGAAGAATAAGGCGGTAATGCCTATTACGATGCAATAGTAGCCAAATAGATAAAATTTTTCCAGCAGAATGATTTTTTTAACAAATTTGAGTGCGCATAACCCGCTGATATAAGCAAAAATAACGCCGATAACGAGATTTTTAAAATCTAAAGTGTTTAGATTGGGAGTGTCCTTTAACTCATAAAAAAAAGCCGCTATAATGATAGGAATACTGGCGATAAAGGAGAACTTAAAAGCGGATTCTTTTTTTATTCCGCATAAGAGCAGGGTTGTTATGGTGATGCCTGACCTGGATATCCCCGGAGTGATGGCCAGTGCTTGGGTTAGCCCCATGATAATGGCAGAAGGCGTATTGATTTCTTTTATTCCTTTTTTAAAGTTTTTCGTTATGACTAGCATAAAGCCATTTATGACAAGGAAGATAGCTATTAACCATGGTGAGCAGTAAAAAAATTCAAAGGTTTCTTTAAAAACAAAAGCAAGTATAGCTGTGATAGTATTTACAAGGAATATATTTAAGAGGGTTCGTGAACTTTTTAAGGTTGTTACTATATCTTTGGAAAAGAATGTTAAGATAGCGAAAATTGTGCCCACATGCAAGAGCGTGGTTATAAAAAGGACATTTTGGTTCATATTTAGCGCATGTTGTGCGATCGCCAAATGGCCGGAACTGCTAATAGGCAAAAACTCTGTAAAACCTTGAATAACGCCCAAGAGTATAAGTTTTAATATCATGGTTATTTATATTTAGAAGAATTTTAGATCTGAGCTTTTTTGATTAATTCACGGTAGTATTCTATGCATTTTTCACAGGCGCCTTTATCTTCTTTCCATTCAGGATGGTCTTTTTTTATCAGGCTCAGGATGTATTCTTCAGCCTTAACATGCGTGAGAGCATTATCGTTATCTATGACCCGGTTACATATTTGACATGTGTAGGCACAAGAATTATTTTTTAGAGCGCATTTGTTGCAGACGCCTGAGTCTTTGTGAGAAGGATAACATTTGAATACCGTCTTTGCTATTTTCGCCATAATGCCTTCCAACGGTACGCCACAGAGCTTACATCTTTTCATTGTGCCCCCTTAATTATTTTTAAATGAATGGAATGATGGTTGATGTTTTAATAATTGTTCGATATGTTGCTCATCGGTAAATCCTAAAGATATGACAGCTTCTCCCAATTGCTCTCCAGTGTTCCAGTGATAGCTTAAGGCTTCTTTAAGTTGGTCTTCATTCAAAAGATGTGTCTCAAGCAGAATTTGGCCAAGCGGTTTATAATTTTTTAAGTGATGGTGGTGGCATTTGAGTTCATGAATATATTCCTGATCAAGGCCGAAACGCTGATTAGGCCCTTCATCTGTCTGCCTGCGGTTAAGGAGATAGTTGCTGGAGTGATGTTTTTTAAGAAATTCTTTTATTTCAAATGTAATCTCAATGAGTTCGAAAATAGAGTGGATTCTTGTTGTTCTATTATTAACGATTGCCGCGGATAACCCCATAATAGGGATTTGTGTCAGATGGCCATTTCTATTTTTTGTTTTAATAAAGCCGTTTTCTTTATCCTGCGGCGCGTAATGCAACGGGATAAGACGGTCAAATTCATTAATACATTCTTTCGCGATTAGCTCTTCTTTGTCGGGAGTCGTCAAACATATAAAATCATCTCCACCGATATGGCCGACAAAATCGAATGGATTGCCAAGTTTTTTTACGGCAGAACTAATGATTTTTGCGGTTTGCAGAATGACCCTGTCGCCGGCTAAATAGCCGTATTTATCATTGAAAGATTTGAATTTATTAATATCTAGATAAATAGAAGAAAATGTTTTTTCTTCTTGAATAGATGTTTTGATCAATTTTTCGATAGATTTATTTCCCGGGAGCTTTGTCAGGGCGTTGGCATGGAATTGATGGTCAGCGCTGCGCAGGGATAAAGCTATTCTGATTTCAAGATCTATCGGGTCAGGCGGCTTAATTAAAAAGTCATCTACTCCCTGCTCAATCTCCAGGAGGCTTCGGCGCAGTTGTTTTTTTTCAATAAGGATGATGATAGGTATGTAGGCGGTTATGAAATCATATTTTAAGGCTTTGCAAAGTTTCAGTCCGTCTGTAGTATTTAGATGGGCATCAATGATGATTAGGTCTGGATGTTTTTGGGAACTTAGTTTGAGGACATCTTTTTCTTGGCAGCAACTTATAACTTCATAGTTCCATGCTTTGAGCAAATAGGTAAGAATTTTTTCAAGGCTTGAGTCTTCAACGACGAGTAGAATTTTTTTGTTTTTCGACATCTTAATCTTTTATCGCTACGTGATAAACATAGACTACAACCATCACAATAAGAAAGATAATGCGGGCAACCCCGGAACCGATGTTAGACCCTTCTATGCCAAAAGTTTGCTGCAAGAGAGTTTCAACGCGGACAAGAATGAAAAAAAACACAATCATTGTAACTGTAAAAGAAAATGTTTTTTTTAATTCCCACCTTCGCGTAAAAAAAATATAAAAAGCAAGAATAGACGCCCCTAGTATTTTTAAGTCGAAAGAGCTCAAATAATTTTTACATAAGAGGAAATTGTCATAGATTTGATTTTTGATTCCGAGAATAAACTGTTCCATTTTTTCCCCTTTTAAAGGCGCATGATAATTAATTTTACCTTTTTAAATAGATGCAGGTACGGATGTTTTATGTAGCTTCTTTATTTAAAATTTTTTCATTATTTTGTTTTGTTCTTAACAGGAGAGTAAAAACCCCGCAAGACAACAGAATGGCGCTTTCATATAAAACGATGAGCCCCCAATAAAACTTGACTTTTCCGCTGGATCTTTTATATAAAGTACTGGATTGTTCTGTCTTGATATAGCTTCCAGGGCCAATTTCAGTCATTTTGTATCTTGGGGCAAAATAAATGCCAAGAGCGAAGATACAAACCCCAAATATAAGAATTATGATTTGTTTTGTATTGAGTTTTGTCATATCATTAGATTTAGTTTAACGAAAAGTGCTGTTTAAGTCAAACATTTTAAGGAGTTATGAAGTTTTTAGCAATGGGCAGTATTGTGAGAAGCAGCCGATTTTAGATATTTCTTTTTATGTTTGTTCCGGCGAATCGTTTTAATCCTCCTGATTCCTGTATCCAGCCATTTTTGAGCCCGTATTTATTCAAAAGCATAACAGCGTTTTCGTATTCTTCCAGCGTAATATTTCTGTTGAAAGGCGGGTATTTTTCAGCTTCGAATGCCGGGAAATACTGGCTCATGAGGCTGATATAAGTCTGTGTTGATATTTCTTTCGCGATGAAAGAGAAAATTTTTTCAGTTCCGGCAATATCATTAGGCAGGACAAGATGCCGGATAATAAGGCCGCGGACAGCGATGCCATTTTTGTCAAAGCGCAACTGCCCTACTTGTTTATACATTTCTTTGATGGACTCTTGATTATAGAGCGGGTAATCCGGAGCATCAGAATATTTAATAGCATTGTGGTTGTCGGCATATCGGGCGTCTGTCAGGTAGATATCAATGATGCCATTCAAAAGCTGGATTGTTTCAGGCGATTCATATCCTGAGGTGTTGTAAACAAGAGGTATGGATAGCCCTCCCTTTATTCCTAAAATAAGGGCTTCTAAGATTTGGGCTATATTGTGTGTTGGTGTGACAAGATTTATGTTGTGGCAGCCATCTTCCTGGAGTTTGAGCATATAATCGGCGAGTTGCTGGATGTTGACGGGCCTCCCTTCCTCAAGCTGGCTGAATCGATAATTTTGGCAATAGATACAGCGCATGTTGCAACGGGAAAAAAATAATGTCCCAGACCCTCTTGTCCCGGAGATGGGTGGTTCTTCTCCATGATGCCCAAAGTAGCTGCAGAGGATGGCATTTTTGCCTGTTTTACAATAACCACGCTTATCCAAAAGCCGGTTCACTCGACAGGCACGGGGGCACAGAGTGCAACTTTCCAGCCTCTTTTGAGCTATTTGAGACTTTTTGTGTAATTCTTTTGAATTAAACGCAGCGATATAATTCACTGATTCCATAACGGCCCGCTATTTGTTTATAGTATTGTTTTCTGATTTCATTGAAGACAGCAATATGTGAAGCGCTGGCGTAGTCAGGATATGTCCATTTTCCATATGTAAAAGTCCCATTTTTAAAATAGAGCGTGATTTCCTCAAAGATGCCATCTTTTATGTAAATGCGGTGCGCAAAGTTTTTTGTAGTCGCGAGGATAAGTTTTGACAGGGTTATATATCCTGGGTCAATGTTGATAGTCCTGTTTGATTGAATATCATTATGTTTTTTTTCTAATCCGTTTGTGAAGTGTTTTATTCCTGCGAGATTTTGCGGCGGGATTAATTTTTTAAAGCTTAAAAATTGCCTTTTAAGTTGCGAGCCCATTTCCTTTTTATAATAGTCTGTTAAATTAAAATCCAGAACGGGGCTGATGAAATCCATTGGCCCATATTTACGGAAAAGTTTTTTTTTAATTATTTCAAAATAGAATAAGTCTTTTGTGATGAGCCCGATGATAAGTTTCACCGGCAAGGGGTTAACAATTTTTCCCATAGCTAAGCAACTTGAGGGTAACCGATGTGGTTTTTGATATATTCATCAATCAGTTTCATGTCGGTTTTGGAGATTTGATTGAAATAAATCGCGATATTATGTTTATTAGGTTCCAGCGGGTCATTTGAACGCTCTATGCGTACAATTGTGCCCTCGCATGTAAGATGTTTAGCTATTTTTGAACTTTTTGATTTAGGGATCAATAGTGTTATGCGTATTTTTGTTAATATGGGCAAGTAGCTGTTTATTTGGCAATAGGCACCTAAACAGCTGATATTTTTTGTCTCTGTGACAAAATCAACTTCTTGATCTTTAAGTTTGATCGCTATATTTTTAAATATTCGGGGAAATCGTCTTCTTTCCTCGTTTTTATTTTGTTTATTCATCTTTTTTGTTTGCATTCGCGAAACATTTTTTATTACAATAGTATTTACTGTTTCTGTAATAGCGTTTAATTCTTTTTAATGGTTTATTACATTTCGCACAATTAACTTTTTTGGTTTCATCTGCCACGTCTTGTTCCTCCTTTATTTTCTGAATGTTTTATAAAAAGTAATATATTCTTCAAGCCATCTTCTGTATAGTGGATTAAGATTGATAAGTTCTAATCCTGTAAGATACCTATTGGAGTAGTTTATGCGTTGTGACCAGGCTACTCTTGCTTCCGACCGGGCTGTTCTTTGAGCCTCAGGAAAAGATAATGTTAATATTAATTTTGCGTTTGCGGGGAAGAATTTATCACTTCTGATCTTTAAGCCGTTTTTATCTATATCTTTCGCGAGGCTTGTGCCAAAATTTTTCTTATCACCCAGAAGTTCATAACTTACTGGAAGGCCAATGGTTAAGCGCGTAGATTTTCTTCTTTCCGCGATTAAATTTTTCAATGAGTATTAGTTTAACACATAGGCTAGATACTGTCAATTTTATTTTGGTTATATTATCTTTACAAAGCAATATAGAGTGATATAATTTTTCAAGGTATTTTAAATCTGCTTCATAACTAAGAGTTGTGAAGTTTTGCTTAAGGTTAGAGTTTTATTTAAAAGTTTTAACTATATGATTGAAAATCTTGGTAATTCAAAAAGTAGCAAAAAAAATGAAGAAGAAACCGATATAAGCCATGTTAGCCAGCCACATGAAGAACCTTTGGTATCAGAGCCTCAACAGTCCGCATCGCCACAGCACAAAGAGAAAGAACCGCTTAAAGAACCTTGGCAATACAACGAAGATTTAAAAGAGAAGCTCGCGATAGTTTCTTCTGAATTTACCCCGCCGTCATTAAAAAAAGAAGAAGAGAAAAAGCCTTCTGATATTTCTATAAAGCCAGTGGAAACTGAACTTCAGAAAGGGGGCGAAAAGATTCTTGCAACTGGTGCAAGCGGGCATCTTTTTGATAAGAAGAAGTTTGTTCATCATCCTGCTTCTCTTTTTATCCTTTTGGGTGTTGTTGGATTTGGCTTGGCAGCTTTATTATTCAGTGTTTTGTTAAAGTCATCATCTAAAAAAACTGTTCCTAAGCCCAAAGGAGAACCATCTGTTGTTGAGATTGCCATACCGGTTGATGTGCTTGGAAAAGATCAGGGAAAAGCCATCGAGGGAACGCAAGAGCAAAAAGAAGATTCTGCCAGGGGTGTCCGGCCTATGCCTTCTATTAACTTATCCGGGATTATTTTTGACGAACAAAAAGGCGGCCTTGCGTTAATTAATGGAAAAATTGTCAAAGAAGGTTATACTATTGATGGGATTAAGCTTGAACGTGTTTATTCTGATAAAGTTGAAATGAGTTTTGAAGGTAAGAAATTTATTTTGAGATCCCGCTAGTTTTTTTTAAATGGGTTTTTTGAGCACTTCCAGAATAGCCTTCCGGGGAATATCTGCTACAATTTTAGTTTTTCCAATATGTTCTAGTAACACAAAGCGTATTTTTCCTTGTTTTGCCTTTTTATCAAACTTCATGGCTTTGAGAACGTTATCCGGTTTGATTGGTGGCATCTTTGATGGTAATCCCGCTTTCTTTATAAGGTTAGTGATTGTTACGGTATCTTTGCCACTGAGGAGATTTAAATATTCTGAAAGCCGGCAGGCATAAATCATTCCCAGGCTTACAGCATCGCCATGGTTAACTTTAAAATTCGAGACAGTTTCAATGGCATGTCCTATTGTGTGGCCAAAATTAAGAATAATTCGCATATCTTTTTTATCATATTCGTCTTGAGAAACTACTTGAGCTTTAATAGAGACACACGTGGTAATGATACGGTTTAAGATCTTTTGGTTGAATTGAAAGATATTTTCCAAGTTATTTTCTAAAAAAGAAAAAAACTGTTGATCTTTAATGAGAGCATATTTGATAACTTCAGCTAACCCGGCCAAAACTTCTTTCTGTGGGAGTGTTTTTAAAAGAGATGTGTCCGAGAGTACAAATGCCGGCTGGTAGAATACGCCAATTAGATTCTTGCCGAATTTTGTATCCAGGGCAGTTTTCCCGCCTATGGATGAGTCAACTTGGGCAAGAAGAGTTGTTGGAATTTGAATATAAGGCACTCCTCTCTTGTAGATAGCGGCAATAAAGCCAGTTAAGTCTCCAATGACTCCTCCGCCTAAAGCAATCAGGAATACATCTTTTTTTGCAGCAAAACGCGTTATCTTTTCTACGAGATGAAACGCGACGTCTGCGCTTTTGCTTTTTTCGGAATCTTTAACTGTTAACCATAAGGTGCGACCGCAGTTCTTCTTGAGTTGTTTTTTAACTTTTTCGCCATGAAGCGAAAGGATTCTAGCTGTTGTTATCACGATGGCGTCTTGGCCGAGATTAGTTTTATTAAGGAGGGCTGGTAAAAGTTTTAGCGCGTTCTCCCCTATCAGGATTGGATATGTTCTTTCTGATAGATTAACTGTTATTTTTTTATTCATATTAGTTTAATAAAAAATGGGCAATACTCATAGTTAAAGGCCATAAGATCGTATTTAATAATCCCAAATATAATAATACGAATAAGATAATAAATCCGTATGGTTCTAATCTTGCTATCATTAAGGCTAAAGGTTTTGGTAGCAGCCCCATGAGGACGCGCGAGCCGTCCAGCGGAGGGATTGGGATTAAGTTAAAAAGAGCTAAAATAATATTAATTATTATAGCATATTCCAGAAAAATTAAAAAATATGTTGTTTGAGGCGATGTGCTGATAAGCGCTTTAAATATTAAAGAGGCCGCAAACGCAAAAATCATATTAATAGCTGGCCCCGCCAGCCCTACCCAGACCATGTCTTTTTTTGGATTATTGAGTTTAGCAAAGTTTATCGGGACGGGTTTTGCCCAGCCCAATAGCACAGGCGAGCGCAGCATGATGAGCATAAGAGGCAAAATTATGGTACCAAAGAGGTCTATATGAGCCAAAGGGTTTAAAGTCAGCCGGCCCATTTTTTGCGCCGTAGAATCACCCAATTTATAGGCGATAAAAGCGTGCGCGCACTCATGCAAGGTGACAGCCAGTAAAAATATAATTAGTGAAGCGATGATTCCCATGCTTCGTCCGATAGACAAAATACTTTTTAAGAATCGTATCTTCTTATGTTAAGAAAAAAGATTACTTTTTTGTAGTGGTTTTTGTCTTTTGTTCTGTAGTGGCTGCAGGTGTAGTGGTTGCGGGTTTACCAGCTTCCCCCTCAACAGGTTTTTCAGCAGCTTCTTTTTTAATCTTGATGCGCAGCGTTTTGATTTTCGGCAAGCCGAAAACTTTACTGTCTTCTTTCCAAAGCCCTTTGCTCATCAAATGTTTAATACGATCTGTTCTTTTAAGAACAGATTTCTGCTGTTTACCCTTTACTGCAATTCCTAATGATGGATGTATTGACATATTAGCTCTTTCTTATGAAGCAGTCTTTAAACGTTTTTTTTAACTCTTTTAGTTGTAATTCTGCGTCACTCTTTTTTTTAAAATTACCTGTTAAGACAATTGTGTAATCTCCTGAAGATTTAGTAAACGAAGGAATGCCTTTTTTAATCAAAGATTCCCGTAGTTCTCTAGCGGCGTTTTTACTTTTTAATGATGCCACCTGAATCGTAAAGCCAGTCTTGGGATTTGTCTCTTTTGGGCTGGCTAAGGCTTCTTCTGTTATTTTAACCTCAGGCTGAACCGGTTTTTCTTGCGCATTGTTCTTATTGACTTCTGCCTCTTCAGCTTTTTTTTCCGTCTCAAGAGGTAACGGGCTGATTTGAGCAGTTGGCGCCGTTACATTTTCACTTTTTGTTATCAGCTTGCCTTTTTCCACGCCTAAAGAAAAGCTTGCAACAAGAAACAATATAGCGCAAACAATGATGACAATGACGCTTTGATTTGAGAAAATAACATTTATTGATGTAGATTCTTGAGCCGTATCATTTTGCGCATCATAGAGATACGAACCTTTTTGCTTCTTTTCTTTTGGGAACACATCAAACTCTATCTGCTGATTTTTTGAAGAAGCATTCGTGCCCATATTGGTCTAATATTATAAATTTTATCTTGTTAAATGCAAGTATTTTTTTAATTTTTTATTTTTTGATATCTTTACAAGGGATTTAACAATCTGTGGATCAAATTGAGTGCCGCTATTTTTCTTTATTTCTTCCAAGGCTTCCTCAACAGACATTCTTTCTTTATATGGCCGGCCATAGACCATAGCATCAAATGCGTCCGCTACAGCCATAATACGGGCCCCCATGGGAATATTTCCTTTTTTCAATCGTGAAGGATATCCTGTGCCGTTATACTTTTCATGATGGTGGACTATAATAGGGACAACTGGTTTAAGAATCTGCAAGTGTTTTATGATTTCAGCACTTTTTAGAGGGTGGCATTTTATAATGTCATACTCTTCACCTGTCAGCTGTGATGATTTTGTAAGGATTTCCGTTGGGATATTAATTTTTCCCGCGTCATGAAGAAGGCTCGCGTATTTGAGGCTGTCTACTTCTTTTCTGCGCAGGTGCATTTCAACAGCAAGCGCTTTGACGAGCCTTGAGAAGTAGGGTGTATGCGTGTAGGCACTAGGCATTTTTGAGTCAAGAACAGTGATTAGGGATTTAATGGTTCCCATGACCAGTTTTTCCTGTTCTCTATAAAGCTGTATATTTTTGATGGCCATGACGATCTGGCCGGCTAAAGTTAGTAATGTTTCAAAATCGAAATTGTCAAAAATACCTTCTTTAAGAATGTTTTTTCTATTTTTTGAGACGATAATGAAGCCGATGAGATCTTCGCTAATAAGCGGGACAGCTAAGGTGTCATCTTTTTTTATACCAGAACTTGTTGCTACAATTTTACATTCAAGATTATTCTTAATAGGTGTTTTTTTGCAGGAAACAAATCTTTTATTGTTGTGAATATTGCATCTGACAATTGTTTGTTTATGAGTGGTGTTTATAAGTACAATAGTGCACCTGTTACATCTGAAAATCTGAGATAGGAGCTTCGTAAGCTTAGAAACGAGATCGGCTACATCATATGTTGAATTGATGAGCCTGTAAATAGAGTGAAGGGTTGAGAGTAGAGATTTATACCTTCTTGTAAGGATTAAATAATTTTTCGTATTCATCGAGAGCAAACCTGTCAGTCATACCCGCGATATAGTCACAGATCACAGTATGCCTATTTTTAATGTTCTTGATTTTAATTCGATATTCCGTTGGCAACATGGCTGTATTTTTCAAATAAGCATTAAACAACGATTTTACAAATCGCTGCGCTTTATCTGACATCCTGCTAACTCTATAGTGATGATACAGTTCATTTTTTAAGAAAACGCGTAAAGGAGCCCTTTGTTTTTTTATCTGGCCGCTGAAGTCAACAATCCGAGAAGATTTATTTTTTACGTCGGCAAGGCACTGAATATTTTTTTTCTTTAGCCTGTTTTTTGTCTCCGCGATGCAATCATCTACTAAAATAGAGATAAGCTTTCGGATTATCTGGTATCTTATTAAAGAGTTATTGTTAATAGTTAAATTATCTGTAACTATCTTTTTTGTTTCTCTCCATAGCGGAATGTCAATGAGCCCTTCTTCCTGGATAAGGCCTGATGTTAAGCCATCATCCAAGTCATGATTATCATATGCTATTTCATCAGCAATGTCAACTATTTGTGCCTCGAGCGTCGGCATTTCACCAGGAGCTAACTCCCTGGGGATCCTGGATTTGTCAAATTCTGTTGTGTGTTTAACGATACCTTCTCTTGTCTCCCAGGTAAGGTTGAGGCCGGGAAAGTCTGGATAGCGTTCTTCGAGTTCTTCGACAATTTTAAGTGTATGCAGGTTATGATTAAATCCTCCATGCTTTTTCATGAGTTTGTTTAATATTTCTTCGCCAGCGTGGCCAAAAGGTGTGTGTCCGAGGTCATGGGCTAATGAAAGCGCTTCTGTGAGTTCTTCGTTTAGCTGGAGCGCTTTGGCTAATGTTCTCGCAATTTGAGCTACTTCCAGAGAGTGCGTTAGCCGCGTTCTATAATAATCTCCTTCATGATTAACAAAAACTTGAGTTTTATATTCCAGCCTCCTGAAGGCTGCGCTGTGGATGATGCGGTCTCTGTCTCTTTGGTAGAGGCTGCGGTAAGAGTGTTCCGCTTCCATATATTTGCGTCCTCGGCTATTGTTCTTTTTTGCCGCGTAAGGCGCTAAATCCAGTTCTGAATTTTTTAAATTAAACTGGTTCATCTTATGTTTTTTGTAAGTTCTTTATACAGTTCGATAAGCGATTGTGATATGACGCGAGTATTGCATAATGGTGTCATAAAGTTCGCGTCGCCTGCCCAGCGCGGAACGATGTGTATATGCAAATGTTGATCAAATCCAGCACCCGCGATTCTATTGATGTTGCAGCCTATATTGTACCCCTGAGGCTTAATGGTTTTATCAAGTAAAAGCTTGGCTTTGTTTAAGCATCGCATAAGGTCAGAAATTTCATCAACTTCAAGCATCTCTAGCGACGGCACATGCCGCGCAGGAACGATTAAAAGATGCCCATTATTATAAGGATAGAGGTTTAACATGGCCAGGGATGTTTTTAAACGAAAAATGACAAGATTTTTAGCAGTATTTTTTGATTTAAAAACCCGGCAAAAAAGGCATCCTTTTTCTTTTTTGAAACTTTTTATGTATTGAATTCTCCAGGGGGCCCAGAGCCTCTTAGTGTTCATAATTTTACAATTTTTGTTTTTATCTGCTTGTTGATTTCGATAATGCCAAAAGAGTTATGTTTACAAAAAATTTTATCTGTAGGGCTGCCAGGATTTAGAAAATAAGTTTTACCCTTTTTTTTATTTATTGGTGTATGGGAATGGCCAAAAATAATCAAGTCAAAAGTGTCATCAAAATTTTTTTCAATATTCTCAAGAATATTTTCAGGTACGCCAAAACCATGCATAAGCCCGATTTTATAATTTTGAATTTCAAATACCTCTTTTTCCTTTAGAATATCACGTATTTGACAACAGTCCATATTCCCATAAACGGCCTTAAGTGGTTTTATTTTTTTTAGTTTATTAAAGAACTCCAGAGAAGTAAAATCACCGGCGTGAATAATCAGATCAGCTGTCAGGCATTCTTTTATCACGCAAGGCGGAATATCTTCTCCTCTGTCTGGTATATGTGTATCTGCAAGGACGATTATTCTCATCTATTTTATAATTCTTGGCTTGCCATAAAGGTCAAGCAAACTGTTGACGTTGGCGATATCTAGCGTGATAATTCTGGACTCTTTGGCTAATAGTTTGGCATTGCGCTCAATATCGCCCAAGCCGATCATAATTTTATTTATACTTTTTTGTTTAAATTTTTTAGATGATTGTATAAAATCACTGATATCTTTTTCTTTGATTCCATCTTCTTTTATGGTAGCAAGCCAGAAGCTATCTTGCGCCTTGCCGAAGATTCCCAGTTTTATGTTAGCATTATCAAAGCGGACAATTTTTAACTCTTTAAATGTGGAGAGCTGAATTTTTTTAGTATCAATTTGGATATCGTCTCCTTCAAAAAGATTAAATAAGTCTAAAATTCTGTCCAAGATGTTCTTTTTTGATGCGCTGATGAATTCTTCTATTGTGGCTTCAATTTTAAATTTAAAATGCTGGACTTGTTCGCTGTAATCAGGGCTCAGGCTGTTTAATTTTTCATGATAGACAAATTTCAGCCAAAATAAAAAAACCCTGTCTTTTATGCTGTAAAAAGATCCATTTTTGATAATAATGCCTAGTTCAATCAGGCGGTTTAATTTTTGCGTAATTTCTGATCTTTGCTTTCGTATATGTGTTGCTAAATCTTGAATTCTGTTTTTCCCGAGAGCCAGTGCATCGAGGAGGTAGATAAAGTCATTTTTGGCCCTGTTAGACATCAGCTGAGAAAGAAAATGCATGAATTTAATGTTAAAAATGCCCCATTCGCAAAAAAGCAGGTTTTCAAAGGCCTGGATAAGCACTTCTTTTTCCAGTGGGCTGGTTCCCGATATTTTTGATAAGGAGGCTGCTTCGTGAGAAAACATTTTTAAGTAAAATGGATGCCCATCGGTAAAATTTATCAGAAAGTTAGTAAAATCTTTGGAGACGGCAATATCCTGAAACACATCTTTGATAAAAAATTCACAAGTTTCGGGATTAAGCATGCCCAATTCTGTCGTTTCAAAATTACCGAATAATAGAGATAAATCATTGCTGAGGATTGTTTTTGCTTCATTTGTTGAGGAGCTGGAAAATATAAAAAAAGTATCTTTCTGGAACATGATTTTTTTGCCAAGCTCCTGGCAAATGTTGTTTATGCCAAATTTTTTAAGGTTATGGAATTCATCAAAAATAACGATGCATCTTTTTTTTGTTTCGTGGCTAAACGCCTCTATGATATTAAAGAGTTCCTGAAAGATAATTTCGTATTTCTCTTTTGGCAGTTTTAAGTAGAGTTGTCTAATTAAAGGAGCTGTTACAGGCAAGCATTCCTGCGCCATTTTGATAAGAAAATCGAGGTTTTCTCGTGATGAGATAAGACGGTATTTTTTCAGATAGTTATAGAGCAAGCTGTTAAGAAATCTTTTAACGAATAAGCAGAACTCAAAAGGCATAATTTCAACGTATACCGCTACAAGTTCATCATCGTTTATGGTGTTTAAAAAAGTCTTAAGGAGAGTTGTTTTTCCCGTCAGCTCTTCTCCTAAAATAGAGATATTCTGTCTGTAGCCGTCTTTGAAGTCAGCTATTCGTTTTGTTAAGCTATTTAATGTTGTTTTTCTAGTGAAAAAAGATAAGTTTTCCATTTAGTTTAGATAGAACAAAGGATTTTGAGGTTTATGTTTTTTTCTGATTTCGAAATGTAGAGTTGGCTGATTTTTTCTTGGAGAAGTTCCTGATTTGGCTATAACCATTCCCTGCGCGACTTTTTGGCCTTTTTTTACTATAATATCAGAGCTGCCACAATAAATTGTAGATAGGTTGTTAAGATGATTAAGAATGAGCGTTTTTCCATAACCCGGAATGTCGCCGATAAAAATAACTTTTCCTTCCGAGCTGGCGATAATATTTTCATTAGAGTTTAGGGCGATATCGATCCCTTTATTAGAAACGCCGCTTGTTTTGTCTTTGAAGTGTTCACAGACAAGCCCATGGACGGGCCAAATGAAGCCAAGCTGTCCTGTTTGATTTGTTATTTTGTTAGTGATAGCAACGTCCGATCGTATAGCATGAGTGGTAGGGCTGTAGAGAGTATTTGTTGTTTTTGTCTCAGAGGTGTCAATGGTTGAACAGGAAGATAAACACATAACAATCAGTAGAAGAAGCGCCATTGAGAACATATTATAGTATCTTTTTTGACACATTAATTATTTTGTTTTTATTTTCAGAGGTTCTTCTGTGAATTATCCGTTTTTCTGAGAATCTTCCTGCATTTTATCTGTATACCAGCCTTTTGGAATTCATTCCTAATTTTTTATAAAGATGGTTAAATATTTCATTTAGCGAGCGAAGGGAATCGAACCCTCATAACCAGCTTGGGAAGCTGGTGTTCTGCCACTGAACTACGCTCGCATAATTGAATCACAAAGGCTTATTCTACCATTGAGATAGTTTTTCGTCAATCTTGTTATAATTGATCTTTATGGTTTTTTGCGTAGTTTAAGCAGGCATTTACGAAAGATGAGAATAGAGGATGAGGCGAATCAGGTTTTGATTCAAATTCAGGATGGAACTGACAGGCGATAAACCATGGATGAGTTTTTAATTCAATGATTTCAACAAGATTTTTTTCTGGGCATATGCCTGAAAAAATTAACTTTTTTTCTTGCATAACCGCGCGGTAAGCATTGTTGAACTCATACCTATGCCTATGGCGTTCATAAATTTTTGTTTTTTTGTAAGCTTGAGAACTTTTGCTCTTTTTCTTAAGCACGCACGGATACAAGCCCAAGCGCATTGTGCCACCCTTGTTTTTTATTTTTTTTTGCTCTTCAAGAAGGCAGATAACGGGATGAGGTGTATTTTTATTAAATTCTGCAGAGTGCGCTTTAGTTAATCCACAGACATTTCGGGCAAACTCAATAACCGCTGTTTGCATTCCCAAACAGATTCCAAAAAATGGGATATTATTTTCTCGCGCGAATTGAATGGCTTGGATCTTTCCTTCGATACCTCTTGTCCCGAATCCCCCTGGAATTAATATCCCTTCTACATCATTGAGGAATTCCTGGGCATTGCTACTTTCTATATCTTCGGAATCAACCTTTTTTATAATGACTTTGCTGTTATTGGCAATACCTCCATGAATTAAGGATTCATAGATAGATTTGTAAGCATCTTGCAAGGCGATATATTTCCCAACAACCGCAATTTTTATTTCATGTTTTGGATTTTTAATACGCTCCAGGACAATCTTTTTCCATTGAGTCAAGTCGTGTTTTTTGCTTTTAATTTTTAGGCGCTTAAAAATAAGCGAATCCAGTTTTTCATGTGCGAAACATACGGGTATTTCATATACGCTTTCAACATCAAGCGCTTGGATAACAGCTTCTTTGTTGATGTTGCAAAAGAGGGCAATTTTTTCTTTAGCTTCTTGGCTTAAAGGTTTTTCGCAGCGGCAAATCAGGATATCCGGCTGTATGCCTATCTCGCGCAGTTTGCCTACACTGTGCTGTGTTGGTTTTGTTTTGGCTTCCTCAGCGCATTTTATATATGGGATGAGCGTGACATGGACACTCAGGGCGTTATCTTTCCCCTCTTCGATAATAAACTGTCTGATAGCTTCCAGGAAAGGCAGGCTTTCTATATCGCCGACAGTGCCCCCTATTTCAACAATAACGACATCACACTTTTTGCCTTTTGTGGCTTGCCGGATACTATTTTTTATTTCATCAGTTATATGTGGTATTATCTGTACCGTTTTGCCGAGGTAAATCCCCGCTCTTTCTTTAGTTATGACGGAGTAATATATTTTTCCGGTTGTGATGTTATTTTCTTTACTCAGATGCGCGTTTGTGAAGCGTTCATAATGGCCAAGGTCTAAATCTGTTTCTGCTCCATCTTTTGTTACATAAACCTCGCCATGTTGGAATGGGTTCATTGTTCCGGGGTCGACATTGAGATAGGGGTCGCATTTGATCAATGTGACTTTGAGGCCTCTAGATTCAATCAGCTTGCCGATAGAAGCTGCTGCAATGCCTTTACCCAAGCTTGAAACAACACCACCTGTTACAAAAATATATTTAGTCATTTTTTTTGTTCCGGAGAGATCCGGTTTCAAGATTCGGATCTCTCCGGATAGGATAATTAATGCTTATTTTCCATCCAAAATTGCTTCAGCTTCTTTACGATAAGCATCCATGACATATGGGATACCGGAAATTTTCGCGGCTTCTTCCGTTAAAGTCATAATGTCTTTTCGGGAGATTGTGTCTACGCGAAAGTTTCTGCTGCCGGCCATAAGTTGTTGAAGGCCAACTTTAATCTTCTGTGAGAAAGTATAAATGCCTATAGCGCCTAATGGAATATCTTTCATGTCTTTGCCGTATTTTTCTTTTAATTCAGCATAGGTCACATAAATTTCTTCAGGTGTTGTCCCAAATTCCGAAATGGTTTTTGGAATATCTTTCGAGGTTATCCATTCCTCGAGATTTTTCCCAACCATTCCAGGGATCATCAATGCTCTTCCCATGCATACCGCTTTAACATAAGGAGCGCCCATTGCGATGACTTTGAAAATGTGGTCTTCTGATGAAAATCCACCTGCAATTGCAATGTCTGGTACGCGCATGCCTTTCTTCTTTAATTTTTCACAGAATTCGTATGTTAGAGCTTGGAGATAAAAAGTCGGTATACCCCACTCTTCCATCATCCGCCATGGGCTCATTCCTGTTCCCCCCGGCGCGCCATCAATAGTCAAAAGGTCAATTTCAGCCTGTGAACAATACTTCAGAGCCATTGCGAGTTCGCGCATGGAATAAGCGCCTGTTTTTAATGTAACACGCTTAAATCCGAGTTTTTTCAATCTTTTGACCTCAGCCATAAATCCTTCTTCAGAAACAAAACCTAACCTTGAGTGGCGCTCAAACTCTTTGATAGCTCCTGCTTTAAAAGCCTGTTGATTAGCTTTGTTTGATGGATCAGGCGTTACGATATAACCACGTTTTTGTAGTTCAAGGGCACGATCCAGGCTTTTAACTTTAATTTCACCACCGATACATTTGGCGCCTTGCCCCCATTTTAATTCAATGGTATCAAGTTTATGTTTATCGATGACATATTCGGCAACACCTAAACGTGTGTCTTCAACGTTCATTTGCACCAGGATTTCACCGTATCCTTCGTTAAATTTTTTATAGAC
Source organism: uncultured Planctomycetia bacterium (assembly GCA_964423185.1). Lineage (GTDB taxonomy): Bacteria > Omnitrophota > Gorgyraeia > Velamenicoccales > Velamenicoccaceae > CAYRDK01. The sequence goes on along the minus strand of CAYRDK010000002.1, from coordinate 230,277 downwards.
TTCAATGCGGCGGTCCATATCTGGAGCGTTTTTAATTTTTCCTTTGGAGTCCAATTCTAGTTTTGGGTCAATCCCGCAGACATTTTCACCACACACAAGCGTAACGCCGGATATCGCCGCGCCTATAGCAAAATGTTCCCAGTTCTTTCTGGCGATTTCCGTTGAACCGAGGGCACCCGTAAAAATAGGAACGCGCATTTTTACTTTTTTTGTCCAGCCGTATTCTGTTTCCGTGTTGACATCAGGAAATTTTGTTGTGTCGGGGCCGGCTTCTACGCCTTTCGGCAACCCTTTGGCGCCAAGCGCGTAGCCTTGGATATTAAGGTGCGAATAATCAACTGGGTAATCTTTGTCTGCTCCGGCTGTCACATCTCCAAAAGGGCCTGGGTAGATTACTTCCCTTCCCCTGAAAGATGCTTTGAAAACTTCACAGTTGCCTTTGCATCCGTCAATACAGCGTGAACACAGTCCTGATCCAGGTACTACACTTTTAGAACGGTTAAACGTTCTTGTCGCATCGTTTGCGTTTGGTCTTTGCAGATTCATTAACAACTCCTCCTTTTTTCTTACAGTGCGATGGTTTTATTTTTTAAGTCCGTATGATTTATTGATTCTGTTTTTAATAATATTTATTTCGTGATATTTATAAATTTCTCCTGCATTAGGAAACCTTGAAAAATCTGTTCGGGGTTAGAAGTGTTAAGCCCGGAGATCTTTTGATGCAGGGTTACGCTTATTTTTTCCGGCGGAACTCTACATTGGTAATTTTGCAGGCCGGTTGTTGGTTATTTTTGTTTTTTTATGTCGTATGAAAGAATAATAGCGTCCGCTACTTCACGCATGGTTTTCCGATGGTCCATACTATAGCGTTGTAGTTTAAAATAGGCTTCTTCTTCTGTTAGCCTTTCTTCTTTCATGAGTATCCCTTTAGCGCGTTCTATGTGTTTACGTGTTTCTAGTTCTTCCTGAATGACACGGGTTTTAACCATGAGCTCAGTATTTTCAATAGCAACAGCGGCTTGATTGGCTATGGTTGTTAGAATGTTGATCTCTGTTTCCGTAAAATCGTGAGGCGTCGCTGTATAACAGTTGATAACGCCAATAACCTTTTTTTTAACAGCCAGCGGAACGCATAAAAGCGAACACAATCCTTCTTTTTTTGCAAGATCGGCATATTTATAATCTTTATTTTTAGTGACGTCTTTGACGGCGATAGGTTTATTTTGTTCAGCGACTTTTCCGGATATGCCCTCTCCTATTTTGAGAGGTGGTTTTTGGTTGTACTCTTCGCTAATACTTTGAGTAGCTCTAAAAACAAGCTCTTTTTTCTTTTCATCGACAAGCATGAGTGAGCAAATATTAGAGCCCATGACTTGAGCGGTAACAGTAACGATAAGTTTTAGAATATCTTCTAAATATAAGTCGCTTGTGATGGCCTTGCTGATTTTAGATAAAGCTTTAATTTGATCTTCGTAGCTCATAGTTTTAATTGGCGCCCCAAAAAGAGAAAAGCGTCCCTTCGTTATGTTTAGAATTCAAGTAAACGAGGAACGCCTTTGTTCATCTTATTAAAACACTGACTTTGTGTTTTCTTAAAAAAATTATATTACATTTTGTTTTTATTGTAAAGAAGTATTTAGTGAAGTTAATCAAGAGGTTTTTTGTGTGATATAACTGTTGAAAATCATTCTGAAATTGGTAGTATTATAGTTTATGGGGAGAGTGTATGGTTTTTGTTTTGACTTTTGCTAGCTGTATTATTCTATTATTATTGCGGTATTTGCGAGTCTCGCGGGTATTTTTATACTTATATTCAGATGGTTGAAACTGTGATTAACCTTTTTTAAATAATTCTTTGCCTTAAAACTGAATTATTAACTATGAGACAGATGTTGGTGTATGGCTTGGGCGCAGGTACGGCCTTCAGAAATCGCCCATATGGCCAGAGATTGTCCTCTTCTAGCATCTCCTGCTGCAAAGATACCTTTTTCAGAGGTTAGATAGTTTTCGTTTGTTTTAATATTGCCTTTTTCCTCTGTTGTCAGATTTAGCATGGAAATAAGTTCTCTTTCCGGCTGTAAAAAACCGATGGCAAGAATGGCCATGTCCGTTTCAATTTCAAACGTGGAATCAGGAATTTCTTTCATCTGGCTAAAAGCTTTATCGGTTGTTTTTATGAATTCTACTTCTATGCAGTTGATTTTTCTAATGTGCCCGTCTTTATCGCCGATAAATTTTTTTGTCAAAACAGACCATTGCCGTCTGCAGCCCTCCTGATGGCTGCTGGATTCTTTAAGTAGCAAAGGATAGCTAGGCCAGGGATAATCTTGGCTACGGTTCTTTGGTGGTTTTGGCATAACTTCTATTTGCGTGATGCTGGCAGCTTTTTGGCGATTGGCTACACCGATACAGTCAGCACCGGTATCACCTCCGCCTATAATAACTACTTTTTTCCCTTTAGCGTTCAGCTTTGGCAGAATTGTTTGGCCTTGGATAAAGAGATTGGCTTGAGTCAGGTAATTCATCGCGAAATGAATGCCTTGAAGATTACGCCCTTCAATATTTAAATCGCGTGGTGTCCGGCAGCCTGTTGCCAGGCAAACAGCGGAAAAATCTTTTAAAAGTTTAGATGCGGGATAGCCGCGGCCGACATCAACAGATGTTTTAAACTCAACGCCTTCTTCTTCCATGAGTTTGACGCGACGGTCAATAATCCATTTTTCCAGTTTGAAATCCGGGATGCCGTAACGCAGGATGCCCCCGATTTTATCATCACGTTCAAAAACTGTGACAGAGTAGCCGATTTTATTGAGTTCCCAGGCACAGGCTAATCCTGCCGGGCCAGAACCAATAACGGCTACTTTTTTATGGATGCGTTTGAAGGGGTTATTGGGTTTTATGAGTTTTTTCTTGAAACCATATTCAATAATGGCCAGTTCATTTTCTCGGATTGTGACAGGCTCGTCTGTGATGCCTAAAACACAAGCATATTCGCATAGCGCAGGACAGATACGGCCCGTGATCTCCGGAAGACAATTAGCTTGCTGCAGCAGCTGGAGTGCTTTAGTCCATTTTCCCTGAGCCATTAAATCATTCCATTCGGGGATATAATTTCCGGCTGGGCACCCCCAGTGGCAGAAAGGCGTGCCACAGTCCATACAGCGCGCGGCTTGTTGTAGAGAGTCATTATCTTTTCGAGTTTTGGCCACGTGTTTAAAATCGGCGATACGCTTTTTTATAGGGCGATGCACGGCCGAAACACGGTTATATTTTAAAAAACCTTTTTGGTCACCCATCGGATGCCTCCGTAAGCTCCTGATCTTTTTTGGCCTTGAGTCCTTCCAAAACTCGTTCATATTCTATCGGTATGACTTTAGTAAAATGTTTGATTTCTTTTGAAAAATTATTAAGGATTCTTTTAGCTGCGGTGCTGCATGTATGGCCAAGGTGTTTTTCCAGAAGGTGTTTGATTTCTTTTTTGTCGTTGTCCGTTAATTTTTTAAGATGAACCATTTCCATGTTGCATCTATTTTTAAATTTTTTGTCAATATTATAGACATAGGCAATTCCACCAGACATGCCGGCGGCGAAATTCCGGCCTGTTTGGCCCAGGATAATGATGGTGCCGCCTGTCATGTATTCACATCCGTGGTCACCGACGCCTTCAATGACAGCATTGAGCCCTGAGTTGCGTATGCAGAATCTTTCTCCGGCGATTCCACGAATATAAGCTTCGCCGGCTATGGCGCCATAAAAAGCTGTATTGCCGATAATAATGTTATTTTCCGGTGAATATGGTGTTTTTTTAAAGGGGTAAATAATTATTTTTCCGCCAGAGATGCCTTTTCCGACATAGTCGTTGGCCAACCCTTCTAATTCAAATGTGATTCCTCTAGACAGGAACGCGCCGAAACTTTGGCCGGCAATGCCTTTAAATTTACAACGAATCGTATTTTCAGGAAGGCCTTCTTCGCCATGGAGGCGGCAAATTTCACCACTGAGCATTGTGCCCGTTGCCCTGTTGGCATTATTAATTGGAAGTTTTAATTTAACTGTTTTTTTATGTTTTAGTGCTTCTTGTGATTTTTTTATGAGTTCATGGTCTAGAACGTTATCGATGCCGTGCTCTTGGCTTTGGCAACAGTATCTTTTATCTGACTTTGTTGTTTGAGGCTTATAGAGAATTTTAGAGTAATCCAAGGTTTCGGCTTTCCATGGCAGGATACTTCTGTTGAGAGACAGCAAATCAGTTTGACCGATCATTTCATTAAGCGTCTTTATGCCGCAGGAAGCCATGATCTCTCGTAACTCCTGAACGATAAAGTGGAAGTAGTTGATAACGTATTCTGGTTTACCGTTAAAACGCTTTTCTAATAAAGGGTCTTGGGTGGCAATTCCTAAAGCACAATTGTTAAGATGGCAATGCCTGAGCATAGTGCATCCTATCGTGATGAGGGCGGCTGTGCAGAAGCCATATTCTTCAGCGCCTAATAGTGCTGCGATGGCTACGTCGCGGCCTGTGCGCATTTGGCCATCTGTCTGGAGGCGTAAGCGTGAACGCAGTCCGTTCAATAAAAGTGTTTGGTGTGTTTCTGAAAGTCCAAGTTCCCATGGGAGCCCGGCATGTTTAATAGAACTTAAAGGAGAGGCTCCCGTGCCTCCGTCACCTCCTGAGATGAGGATCATATCCGCATGCCCCTTGGCGACTCCTGCAGCGATTGTTCCGACACCGATTTCAGAAACCAACTTAACGCTGATGCGCGCTTTCGGATTCACATTTTTTAAGTCGAAGATAAGTTGAGCAAGGTCTTCAATAGAATAAATATCATGATGTGGTGGTGGCGAGATAAGAGTTACGCCTGGTGTTGTGTAGCGTGTTTTTGCGATAATGGCGCTGACTTTATGCCCCGGTAGTTGCCCGCCTTCACCAGGTTTGGCACCCTGCGCGATTTTTATTTGTAGTTCGTCCGCATTGACAAGATAGTTTGTCGTAACGCCAAACCGCCCGGAAGCGACTTGCTTAATAGCGCTGCGGCGTGAATCGCCATTGGCGAGTGGTTTAAATCTTTCAGGGTCTTCTCCTCCTTCGCCTGTGTTAGAGCGCGCGCCAATTCTGTTCATGGCAATGGCAAGAGTTTCATGTGCGCCTTTGCTGATAGAGCCGAAGCTCATAGCGCCTGTTGCGAATCTTTTAAGAATCGATTCGGCGCTTTCAACCTTGTTAATGGAAATGCTTTTGTTTTGTTCGGTTCTAATTGTCATGAGGGCGCGTAATGTTGTTGGGTGGCCTGTTTGGTTATTGATGAGCACGGAAAATTCTTTATATTTTTCATAGTTATTATTTCTGACGGCATTTTGAAGGGAAGCTATTGTTTCTGGATTCCAAAGATGGAAGTCTTCATTTCGTCTCCATTGATATATGCCGCCTGTCGGCAGGCTGCTGGTATTTAATAAAGGAGAAATATAAGCATTGTTGTGGCGCATGATTGTTTCCTGGGCAATTGTGCCCAGGCTGGCTCCCGCGATACGCGATGGAGTTCCGGTGAAGCACTTGTTGATAATATCTTTATCTAACCCTAATGCTTCAAAAATTTGCGCTCCTTTATAACTTTGGAGTGTTGATATGCCCATTTTTGAAAGAATTTTAAGCAGTCCTTTTTTTAAAGCCGTTTTATAATTGTGAATCCCTTCCAGGGTGGTTACCGATAATTCTTTATCATGGTTGAGTAATTCAATGACGCCATAAGATAAATATGGGTTAATGGCATCGGCTCCGAATCCGAAAAGCAGGGCGAAATGATGGACTTCCCTCGGCTCGGCACTTTCAATGATGAGGCCGATTTTGGCCCTGGACGCGTTCTTGGTGAGAAACTGATGGACGGCTCCGGCTGCTATTAGAGCTGGAATGGCGGCATGTTGTTTGTCTGTGCCTTTGTCGCAGAGGATAATGAAAGAATATCCATTTTTAATCGCTTCAAGTGTTTCATCACAAATTCTGTCAAGGTTATTTGAAAAATTATTCTTATCGCCGGCATCAAAAAGAAGCGAAATCGTTTTTGTCTTCAAACCTTTTAAACTGATTTTTTTTATTTTTTCCAGTTCGTCGTTAGAGAGGATTGGATTTTTTATGTGTAACATATGGGCATGTTGCGGTGTTTCATCAAGGATGTTTTTTTGATTGCCAATATAGCTTTCAAGGCTCATGACTAATTCTTCTCTGATCGGATCTATGGCTGGATTAGTAACTTGAGCAAAAAGTTGTTTAAAATAATCATAAATAAGTTTTGGTTTTTGAGATAAGATGGCGTGAGGCGTATCGTTGCCCATTGAGCCAATAGGTTCGCCACCGTTTTCGGCCATCGGTTTTATGATAAACTTAAGCTCTTCTCGCGTGTAGCCGAATGTTTTTAATAGTATGATATCCGCATGCTCGCGAACATTTTTTTTCTGATGCCCCGTGGTTAGTTCATCGATACTAATCGAATTTTTTTTAAGCCATGTTCCGTAGGGGCGCTGTGTGGAAACAGCCTTTTTAATTTCAGCATCTTCTATGATTTTCCCCTTCATAGTATCAATGAAAAATATTTTTCCAGGTTCAAGCCGGCCTGAATGTTTAATCATTTCAGGCGCTATATCCAGGACTCCGGCTTCAGAGGACATAACAACAAGGTCTTCTTTGGTGATGAGATAACGGGCCGGCCTTAATCCATTTCTGTCTAACACGGCTCCGATGCTGATGCCGTCTGTAAAGGCGATAGCCGCAGGCCCGTCCCAAGGCTCCATAATGCAGGAGTGGTATTTATAGAAGTCTTTTGTTTTTTGATGTAGAAAAACATTGTTTTGCCAGGCGGCCGGAATGAGCATCATCATGGTGTGCGATAGAGACCGGCCGCAAAGAGTCAGTAATTCAAAGATATTATCAATAGCCGCGGAGTCACTTCCTCCAGGTGTGATAATGGGTTTTAATTTCTCAATATCTTTTTTAAAAAAATTATGCGCGATGAGGCTCTCTTTGGCTTTCATCCAGTTAATATTTCCTTGCAAGGTGTTGATTTCTCCATTGTGAGCAAGAAACCTGAAAGGTTGTGCCAGGTCCCATGTTGGGAATGTGTTGGTGCTATATCGGGAATGGATCAGGCATAAGGCGCTTTCCATGTCGCGATCTTTGAGATCAGGAAAAAAGCCTTCAATCTGGTCCGTCATAAGAAGGCCTTTGTAGGTGATTGTCCTGGAAGAGATATTCGTTATGTAAAAGAACGATTGTTGTTTCAGCCTGAGTTCAGAGATGTTATATTCTGTTTCTTTGCGAATTACATAGAGTTTTCTTTCAAAATCAAGCTGGTCTTTTATATCGGCTCCGTTTTCTATAAAAGCCTGTTTAATAGCAGGTTTAGTTCGTTGCGCTGTCCGGCCGATGATGGAGTCACAGCAAGGTACATCACGCCATCCTAGAAATTTTTGTCCGTTTTCAGCAGTGATTTTTTCAAGCATCGCCATACAGCTATGGGCTTCCTCTTTATCTGTTGGCAGAAAGATCAATCCGGTACCATAATGGCCAGAGTTTGGCAGGTTGATACGCGCTCGCGCGCATTCTTTTAGAAAGAACTTGTGGGGTATCTGAATAAGAATGCCGGCTCCATCGCCTGTTTTCGGGTCAGCTCCGACTGCTCCTCTATGGGCAAGGCGCCGTAGAACGGTTATGCCATTTTTTATAATATCATGAGATTTTACGCCCTTGATATGGCAGACAAATCCAACACCGCAACTGTCATGTTCAAAACGCGCGTCATAAAGTCCATGCTGGGCGCATTCTAGCAACTTTTTCATTTTATTACTTCTCCTCGGGCAGATTTATAATTGCTTAACTACGGGAGTTCGTATGGTTGATATTTTTTTATATAAAAAAAATCCTTTTTAAGCAGTTTTTTGCCTAAAAAGGACGTCTTTATCCTATGAGTTTTCTGACCTTGAAACTTAACAAAAAAGCGTTCCAGTCGGAACGCTACAGTGTTTTTTTGCGCACTAACATTGTGCACAAAATAAATATAACATATTTTTTTGATTTGTCAAGTTAAAAGATAGCGGAATAAAGGATTGTGGATGTTTTTTTTGGTGGCCGCGATTTGAGGGGTTAAAATAAGAAAAAGGCGCCCTTTGACTTGCGTCTTGGGAACGCCTTTATCCCATCTGCACGAGGCGCGCAAACGACACGCCCCCAATGATTAAAGTAAAAAAAAGATGTTTTTGGTAACTTCTTTTAGATATTTTAATATAAAGATTTGCTCTTGTCATGCTTGTATGTTTTGCGGAAGCTCAAGCGATGGTGAATAATCTATACATATGTCAATAAGTCATCCAATTGCCTCTTGGCCTTTTTCCTCTGTTCGGATCCTAATACAGTCTTTGAGGTCGAGAATGAAAATTTTACCGTCTCCGGTCTTTCCAGTTTTAGCGCCTTTTGTAATTGCTTTAATTGCCGGATCAAGAAATTGATCATTAACGGCTATCTCCAGCCTTATTTTTCTTAAAAGATTGCCCGTTTCTTTTGTTCCGCGATAAAACTCTGTGACTCCTTTTTGCCTGCCATGCCCTAAGACTTCGTTTACGGTTATAAGGTTGATATCTGCTTTGTAGAGTTCGGTTTTTACTTCTTCCAGTTTGTGGGGTTGTATGATGGCTATGATTAATTTCATAATGCCTCCTCCTTAATATTGCCTATAGCAGGTTTATACTTTCGATATTAATCTGTCTTTATTCCAGAACAGTATAGGCTCTTTCACGATGCTGTGTCAGATCGAGGCCCATCAGTTCTTCTTCTTCGTTAACTCTTACGCCAAATAGAAAATCCACAAGTTTGAAAATGATAAAAGTCATAATAAACGCATAGCCGATCGTGATTAAAACTGTTATTAACTGTATCAGGAACTGTTTGGGGTTGCCAAAGAATAAGCCATTGGCTCCAGCAGGGTTGATAGTTTTTGACGCAAATAACCCTGTGGCTAAAGCGCCCCATATCCCTCCTATGCAATGCACGCCAAACGCATCTAGAGAATCGTCGTAACCGAGTTTTGGCTTGATAACACTGACGGCAATAAAACAGAAGATGCTGACAAAAATCCCTATGATTATGGCCGATACGGCGCTGACGAAACCAGCGCCAGGCGTTATGGCTACCAAGCCGGCTACCGCGCCGCTGGCAACGCCAAATATGGTCGGTTTTCCGTTGCGTATCCATTCGATGATGGCCCAGCTTAGGCCGGCCGCTGCTGCTGCGGTATTGGTTGTTACAAATGCATTAACAGCTAAGCCATTGGCCGCAAGAGCGCTTCCCGCATTAAAACCAAACCATCCAAACCAGAGCAAAGCTGTTCCAAGCACTACGAAAGGAAGGTTGTGTGGAGTTGGTACGTTAGAGTCCAGATTTTTCCTCTTGCCAATAATCAGTGCTGTGACCAGGGCTGCGATGCCGGCGTTAATATGAATAACGGTACCTCCAGCAAAATCTAATGCCCCTAAGTCCTTTAGGAATCCGCCAATGCCCCAGACCCAATGACATACGGGGTCATATACGAAAGTAGCCCATAGAAGCGTGAAGGCCAGGAAGGCTGAGAATTTCATTCTTTCGGCAAAAGCCCCGATAATCAGGGCTGGCGTGATAATGGCGAACATTGCCTGAAAGATCATAAACGCTTGATGCGGGATAGTCGCAGCATAGCCTTGGTAAGGTTCAAGGGTTACGCCATTTAGGCCAGACCAGCTGAAGCCGCCCCAAAACCCTTCTGCCGGGGCAAAAGAAAGGCTGTAGCCGAATAAAACCCATTGAATACTTATAACGCACATAGCAATAAAACATTGCATTAAAACACTTAGGATATTTTTTCTTCTCACCATTCCGCCATAGAAAAAAGCAAGTCCGGGAGTCATTAGTAATACTAAAGCTGATGACATTAGAATCCACGCTGTATCTCCTGAGTTTATCATTTTTATCCTCTCTTTTTCAGTATTATCTATTTTGAGTATTTTTCCAAAAAAAACGTTCTTATTTTTTGGCTTTTTTAGAGCCTTTTTATAAGAACGTCTTTGTCTTTTACCAAGCCACAACCGTGTGGCTTAAATATAAGGTATCTCAATTACTATAAGTAAGGATTTTATCTTTTTGGTAACCAAACACATTGTTTCTACATCTTTTAATAATTCGATTCTTATGTTTAACGACCATAACATGTGAGATGCCAAGGCGTTCGCCAATACTTCTGACCGTATGCCCTTGTATTAGCAGGTTAAATACATCTTTTTCTTTATTATTAGCCAGCGTATTTCTTATTTCATGGATGAGTATATTGTTTAAACAAACGTCGGGGCCTGATTTCGTGTTTATCAAGATGTCTTTCAGGGATAAGCCGGTTTCATTGATCGGTTCATCCAAGCTTATTAATTTAAATTTATCTGTTTTTTTCCTTAAGTAGTTGCGTATATGGAATTCACAGCCTTTTATGATATAAGCGTCGTTAAATTCGGGAGGAACGCCGTTTCGAAATTTCTGCCACAAATGAATACACATCTCTTGAAAGATATCTTCTGCATTAAATGATCTCTGATTGTTTTGGATCTTTAAGAGGTGTCTGGATAAATTTTTCAGGCGCGGGGAGATTCTTTTAAGTAAAGCGTCAAAATCCATAGCGTTCCAGCCTCCAAAACAAAACTAATGGTTTCATCAGTTTTGCGTAGTAGAATAGAACGCCGCTGTTCTTTTTAAAGACGTCCTTTTTAAGCAATTTCACCGCTTAAAAGGATGTCTGTATCCTGTATTTTTCAACTTTAAAATAAAAAAGCGCTCCTTCTTCAGGAACGCTTCGTTGTTCATTTATGTGCACATACTTTGTGTACGAAGAAACTATATCATATTTTTTTATTTTGTCAAGCCAGCCAAGGTATTTTGCAGAGTGGTTAAATTTTGTTTTTATGTCTTATTATCACAATCCTAGGGTTAAAAAACTTATTGTTCATCTTTTAGGCATTTGTCAATAATCTTGATAGAACAGAATTCTCCACACATGGTGCAGACATCTTTAATTTTTGGATGGGATGATTGTCTGTAATCGCGCGCTTTGCGCGGATCAATGGCAAGTTTAATTTGTTGGGCCCAGTCTCTATTTTTACGGGCTTGCGAGAGTTTTTTGTCCCAATCTATTGCGCCTTTAAGGCCTTTCGCAACATCAGCGGCATGTGCAGCAATTTTAGAAGCGATAAGGCCGTCTCTCGCGTCTTCTATGGAGGGGTGCCGAACGTGTTCAGCCGGAGTCAGATAGCAGAGGAAATCCGCACCGTAAAAGGCGGCTAAAGCCCCACCTATCGCTCCTGAGATGTGGTCATAGCCGATAGCGACATCTGTGACGAGCGGCCCCAAGACATAGAATGGAGCGCCTTTACAAATCTTTTTTTGGAGGTCCATATTTTTTTTGATCTGGTGTAAAGGCACATGTCCCGGCCCTTCGATAATAACCTGTACTCCTGCTTTTCGGCACCGGTTAGTTAATTTACCCAGTTCTTTGAGTTCGGCTATCTGCGCTGCGTCTGTAGCATCTAAAATAGAGCCTGGACGCATGCCGTCTCCTAAGCTGAGAGTAATGCTATAGTCTTTGGCGATTTTAAGAATATCATCGAAATACTGATAAAATGGATTTTCACGGTTATTTTTGCGCATCCAGTTGACGAGAAGAGCGCCGCCACGGCTGACAACATTAAGCAGCCTTTTATTCTTTAAAAAAACGGCTAAACTTTTTTTATTGATGCCGCAATGAATAGTGAAAAAATCAACACCGCAGGCGGCTTGTTCCCGTAAAACGTCCAAGATTTCTTCCTTTTCCATTTTTAGGAATGACCCTTTTTTTCTCTGCGCTCTCATGGCCGCTTCGTAAACCGGGACTGTTCCAACAGGAATAGGAGAATTATTAATGATAGTTTTTCTGATTAAGGCAAGGTTGCCTCCAAGGCTTAAGTCCATGATGGCATCCGCCCCGAGCTCAACGGAAAGTTCAAGTTTTTTGAGTTCGTTTCTGAGGCTGTTTTTATCTGTGGATGTGCCTACGTTGACATTGACTTTTGTGCTTAAGCCGCCTCCGATAGCACAGGGTATTTTTAAATTCTTTTTATTATTGCATGTTATGACGCATGTTCCGTTTTGGATTTTATTCGTCAATTCGGCGCAGCTTATACCTTCTTTTTTTGCTGTTATTTTTATAAGTGAAAGAAACTTTTTATCTTGGATTAGTTGTGTGTACATATTGTAAGCCTGTTTTTAAGTACTCGCGCACTTCGTCTCGGGTTATTAGCTTTGCAGATAGGGCGGCATACGGCAGCCCGGTTTATAACTACGTTTTTATTTATTATAGCAGACAATGTTATTTCTTCAATTCCGCCGATTGGAAAAATTGGAAGCCCGCTGATTTTAAGTGCTGATTTAAGCATCTTTATTCCTTTTGGAGCAAGATCCGGTTTTGTCGCTGTTTTAAAAACTGGCCCGAAACCAAGATAATCTATTGGTTCTTTTTGAGCGGCCACGACTTGTTTTAAGTTATGCGTGGATAAACCGATAATTTTATCTTTTCCTAAAAGCTTGCGTGCTAAACGCGCAGGCAGGTCGTTTTGGCCTAAATGAACTCCATCGGCGTCAATGGCCAGGGCAATGTCGACTCGGTCGTTGATAATGAATGGAATATGATATTTTTTCGCAATTTTTTTTAAAATTGAGGCTGATTGTGTAAATATTCTTGTTGAGGAGGTTTTATCTCTAATTTGAACAATATCAATACCGCCTTTAATGGCATCTGTAAGCATTTTTTGTGTATTTTTGCGCCCGCACGCGGTCTTATCGAGGATCAAGTAAAGACGGGAATTTTTTAACAGTTTTTTTTTCGAGTTCATAGTATTCAAATCTCAATTTTTGAATATTTTTGCTTAAACGGGTGTCAAAAAGTTTTGAAAACTCTTCTAAGGCGCGAAATCCTTCCTTAACTCGCTGGCTGTTAGCAAAAAATATATCTTTATAAGTGGATCGTTTAGGGCCTAAAAAAAATCTTTGTCCAATGTCATCTTTGGAATTTCTGTGTTTAAAAAGCATTTTTTTGTCAACCTTTGATTTTTTGATTAGGCCGGTTATGGTATGGCGCAGGTTGCTAAAATTTTTCGATAATGTTTTATTATTATAATGAAAACGGAGGATATCTTCACAAACTCGCAGGCCTTCTTTAGAACGATTGAGATTAGCATCAATGATTCTATAAGAGTCGTAACATGTTTGTTTATAAGATGTTTTGCTTGAGTTGTTATTAAAAGGCATGAAAGTAACCGTTAAGAGGCAATCTTTTTTATAATACCGGAGGTGGACCTGTTTTTTATGTAAGGGATGGTTAGCGTTTTGCCGCCATAGCTTTCAACAACGTCAGATCCGACAATTGGCTTATTGGACCAATCCGCACCTTTAATTAAAATATCGGGCTTAATAGTTTTTATAAGGTCTAATGGCGTATCTTCATTAAAAATAATTATAAAATTGACACTTATAAATTCAGCTAAAATTTCCGCTCTGTCTTTTTGACAATTGATAGGCCTTTTTGTGCCTTTGAGCCTTTTAACCGATTTATCAGAATTGAGCCCGACAATTAAAATATCCCCTTTCGCTCTGGCCTTCTGAAGATATTGAATATGCCCATAGTGGATGATATCAAAACAGCCATTTGTAAAAACAATTTTTTTCTTTTTTCTGCTCTTTAAAATTTCTTGTATCTGAGAGGCTGTTTTTATTTTTTTGTTCATTTAATTTTTTAAAGAGCCTTCCACTAATTCGCAAATAATATGAATAATCAGGATGTGTATTTCCTGGATGCGCGCGGTTTTACTGTCAGGAGCGCTGATACATAAATCGGCAAGCGCGTGAAGCTGCGCTTTTTTTTCACCTGATAATCCGATTGTTTTCATCTTTAATTTTTTTGCCGCTTTGATACCTTCCAGGATATTTTTTGATTCGCCGCTTGTCGATATGGCAAAGGCAATATCTTTATGGTTGCCGAGTGCTTCAATCTGGCGTTTAAAAATAGCGTCAAAAGAGTAATCGTTGCTTAAAGATGTTAAGATAGACGTATCGGTATTTAAGGCGATGGCCGGTAATGCTCTTCTTTCGCGCTGGAATCTGCCGATTAGCTCAGCTGAAAAATGCTGGCTGTCCGCGGCACTGCCGCCATTACCGAAAATCAGGATTTTTCCGCCTTTTTTTAATGCTAAGCTTATGAGTTTGGCGGCGTTATGAATTTTTTTAATCTGTTCTTCATCATAAACCAGCCGGGCTTGGCATGTGACGGCTTCTTTGATAATTTCTTTAATCTGTTCTTTCATGGGGCCTATCCAAAAAATGTCTGGGCGATAGTATAGAGGTCCATATCGACCGTTTTTAATTTTTCAACTCCTCTTTCCAGTGGTACAGCAACAATTTTTGTACCACAGAGGCTGACCATTTTGCCGAACTCCTTATTTTCAACGAGCTCAACAGCTTTGATGCCGAATCTTGTACCGAGAATTCTATCAAATGCTGTTGGCGAACCGCCTCTCTGGATATGCCCTAAAACGCTGACCCTTGTTTCGTAGCCGGTTTTTTCTTCAATCAGTTTTCCTAGTTGGTCGCCGATACCGCCGAGCTTGACATGCCCGAATTCATCCAAGGTTTGGTCTTTAGTGATATCCTGGTTTTTAAATTTTGCGCCTTCAGCAACGACAACAATGCTGAAAGTTTTTCCTCGAGCGTGGCGTTTTTTCAAGATAGCACACGTTTCTTCAATATCAATAGGCAGTTCAGGGATTAAGACAACATCCGCGCCGCCGGCAATTCCGGAAAATGTGGCTATCCATCCGGCATGGCGGCCCATGACCTCAACGACCATAATTCTGTGATGGCTTTCAGCTGTCGTATGGAGACGGTCAATGGCTTCCATAACAATATTAACGGATGTATCAAAGCCGAATGTGTAGTCAGTGGCTGATAAGTCGTTGTCAATAGTTTTAGGTACGCCAACAACATTTAAACCGTCTTTAACGAGTTTGTTGGCGGCTCCAAGCGTATCTTCTCCGCCAATAGCAATGAGAGCGTCCAAGTTAAATTTTTTAAACACATCTTTAATTTTTTTAACATCGGTTCCAGTTTTATCTTTATAAGGATTTGTACGGCTTGTGCCCAGGATTGTGCCGCCTTTAGGCAGGATACCGGAAATAGCATTAAGGTCTAGCATCATGCTATCGCCTTCAATAAGGCCTTTCCACCCATTTTTAAAACCGATAGTTTCATGTTTGTCGTTATAAGCTCTGCGTACGATAGCCCTGATAACTGGATTTAATCCAGGGCAATCTCCGCCCCCTGTCAATACACCAATCTTCATATCTCTTTTTCCTCCTCTTAGTCAGTTATCAGGGTTTGTGGCGCAGGGTGTGGTTTGAAACAAAAAAAGCTTTTTATGATTTTTTCTTCAATCTTGACAACTGAACCCTGCTTGCCCTGGTAATTGCCGTATCTTAAACCCTGCATTCTTTTTTTAAATTTTAATTCCTTGATATGGTATCGCGATTTCGTCTTGTTTGATCAGTTCTTGATTTCTGTCTTTTTTTCTTTTTGAGTTTTCGTCTATGGTAATAATTTTAGCGACGTGAATTTTAACATTAATTGTTTCTTCGATGCCAAAAATTTCCTGAATTTTCGAGGCGATGATTTCTTGAAGCCTTGCCGTAAAATCAGGCACACTTGTTTCTGTGCGCAGAGAAATTCTCATGCTAATGTCTATGCCCTTTTTTGTGGCTTTGACATCGGCACGCGCGTCTTTAATTTCAGGAAGTTGCCCAGCAAGGCGTTTGATCAAGTCTTCAACGGCTGAGAGCGTGATAGTGACTTGGCCGTTTGGATTATTAAAGGCAATTGTTTTTTCACGTTGTATTTTCCCAGTTATATTTTGAGCGGTTGAGAAGCTTAAGAGGATAAAAACAAGCCCGGATAAACCTGTTATCAGGCGTATTTGGATGTCTTGGTAAGCGAGCATAAGAATAGGGATGATATCATTGAGATCAATGAGGTGAAAAGCGAAAGCAATCGCAATCGCCCCTAATAAAGTGAATATCAATGTATAAAAGAGTATGCTTAATGCCATTCGCATATTTCCTCCTATTTTTCCACGCCTTTGATCTTAATAATAATGTCTTTGAGTGAAATATCTGTTGCTTCTTCCACAGCCATTTTAATTCTTTCCTGAAGGGCCAAGGAAATTTCGGGAATATTGAACCCAAATTTAACAATAATCGGGACAATGATAGAAATGCCGCCGTCTTTTTCTGTTTTGATCTCGATCGCTTCTGTTTGCCCTTTTTTCCCTAACAAGCTGAACGCTTTCGATTTTATATTATCGCATATTTTTGCAACTCCATCAACTTCTTGTGAAACTAATACGGCGATCGAGGCAATAACGTTATTATGGATTTTTATAGCGCCAAGATGAGTTTTCCCTTCGTCTTGAATCATCACTTAGGCCTCCTTTTGTTCATTGCCAGCTATCTGTTTTGAGAGGTTTTCAACAAGATGTGTTGAGACATCACCTTTTTTAAAAAGAGGATTATCCATGAGGGTTCTATGGAATGAAAGTGTTGTTTTTACGGGGGCGATATAAAATTCGTCTAAAGCGCGCGCCATTGTTTTAATGGCTTCAGATCTATTGTTTCGATGCACGATGAGTTTCGCGACAAGAGAATCATAAAAAGGAGGTATTTTATATCCTTGGTAAACGTGAGTGTCGACTCTGACATTCGGCCCACCCGGCAGGTTGAGCGTTTCGATAACCCCGGGAGAAGGCATAAAATTATTATTCGGGTCTTCAGCATTGATACGGCACTCAATCGCATGCCCGTTGATTTTAATATCTTCCTGGTGGTATTTGATCTTCTCGCCAGCCGCAATTTTGATCTGTTCTTTAATTAAATCTATGCCAGTAATCATTTCTGTTACAGGATGTTCAACCTGTATTCTTGTATTCATCTCCATAAAATAGAAGTTGCAGTCCTTATCTAATAAAAACTCAATCGTTCCAACACTTCGGTATCCAGCTGCCTTCACGCCTTTAATGGCAAGGTCGCCTATTTTCTTTCTTAGTTTGTTATCAAGAGCCGGCGAAGGGGCTTCTTCCAGGAGTTTTTGATGTCTACGCTGGATACTGCAATCACGTTCTCCCAGATGCAGGACGTTGCCGTAGTTGTCGGCAATAATTTGAAATTCTATGTGCTTAGGTTCTTCGATATATTTTTCAATATAAACATCCGGGACGCCAAAAGCTGTTTCAGCCTCTGATTGCGCTGTGATGAGCGCGCTGACTAAGCGCACGTCATTGTGGCAGATTCTCATGCCTCTTCCGCCCCCTCCAGCTGAAGCTTTTATAATAATAGGGTATTTGATTTTATGCGCTATTTTTAAAGCTTCTTCTTTTGTTTTGATAATAGAACTGGAACCTGGTGTAATTGGCAATCCCGCTTTTTGCATCGTTTCTTTAGCGGCCATTTTATCCCCCAGGAGGCGGATATTGTTTGGCGACGGACCGACAAAGTGTATTTGGCATGATTCGCAGATTTCAGCGAAATGGGCGTTTTCAGCCAAAAACCCGTATCCAGGATGAATGGCATCTACATCGGTTATTTCTGCCGCGCTGATGATAGCTGGTATATTGAGATAGCTGGCAGAAGGTGCTGCCGGCCCTATGCAGACAGCTTCATCTGCCAGGCGCACATGCAGGGAATCTCTATCGGCAACAGAATAAACAGCGACTGTTTTGACACCTAGTTCTTTGCAGGCGCGGATAATCCTGACGGCAATTTCGCCGCGGTTAGCTATAAGTATTTTTGAGAACATATATTTAATTGAGGCTATTTATGTTTACACTGGTTCTATTAGTAACAGCGGTTGGCCGAATTCAACCGGTTCGGCATTATCAATAAGGATATCTACAATCTTGCCTTTAATTTCAGACTTAATTTCGTTCATTAATTTCATGGCTTCAATGATGCAAACAACAGATCCGACTTCTATTTGTTGATTAATTTCAACAAAAGGCGGGGATTCGGGGGATGGGGCTCTATAGAATGTTCCAACCATAGGTGCTTTTATTTCAACAGTTTTTGCGCCTGAAGAGATAGGCGTTTGCGCTTCTTTAAGAGATTGTGAGCTGACGGGAGCAGGTGTTGGCGCAGCCGCAGGCACAGCTGATATAATTCTATGAGAAATGCCCTCCATGGAGATTTCACCACCAGACCCTTTTTTAAGCCGGATTCTCATATTGTCTTTTTCGATTTCCAGCTCGGTCAAGTTGTTGTCATTCATGAGATTAATCATTTCTTTAATCTCTTTGATATTCATATAAGCTCCCCTCTATACGTTTGTACCCTGCGGTGTTTTAGAATGTCCACCGAAGAGCGCGTCCAGGAGTCCTCAGGCTTTAGCCTGGGTGGCCCTATTTTTCAAGACGCCCGTTCTATGTAACTGCCGGTTCTTGTATCTACTTTTACTTTTGTGCCTGTATCTACAAAAAGTGGCACTTGAATAATGGCTCCACTTTCAAGTGTCGCAGGTTTTGTTCCGCTTTTTGCCGTGTCTCCTTTGATTCCGGGTTCCGTATGCGTGATAGTGTAAACGACAAAATTAGGAAGATTAATCATAATCAGATCTTCTTTAAAATAAGAGGCTGTGACTTCAATGCCGTCTTTAAGGAACTTTTCTGTTTCGTGAAGCTTATCCTTTTCAATCGCAACATCTTCGAAGGTTTGGGAATCCATGAAGTGATAAAAATTCCCTGCATGGTAGGAATATTGAAGAGTTTTTTCTTCAATGAAAGCCTCTTCAATCTTATCGTCCGATTTAAACGTTCTATCAATGACAGTATCCAGTTTCAAATTTCTTAGTTTTGTTCTGGCAAAAGCAGAACCTTTACCGGGTTTAACATGTTCAACGCTGACGACTAAGTAAGGTATTGCGTCAATTTCTACCGTGAGGCCGCATTTAATTTGATTGATGCTTATTGTTGCCACTTAGAACCTCCGAACCGTTGTGTTTTACTAGGACCATATCTTCAATTCTGACACCGTATTTGCCAGCCACATAAATGCCTGGCTCAACCGTAAATACTGTGCCGGTTTGAAGGCGGCTGCTATTTTTTTTGTTTATAGAGGGGGATTCATGCACCTGGAGGCCTATACCATGGCCCAAGGAGTGAATGAAAAATTTATCCAACCCTTTTTGTTTTATGTGATTGCGTGCGGCTAAATCAATATCTTTGATGCGGGCCCCATGCCTTATTTTACGGATAGCATGTTGCTGCGCCTGGCAAACGGCCAGATATGCCCTACGCACAGTGGGATTAATTTTACCCAAAAAAAATGTGCGTGTCAAGTCGCATTTGTAGCCTTCATATTCAACCCCGAGATCAATTATAATAGGTTCTCCCTTTTGAATGGTGCGGCTTGAAACACTTGCGTGAGGATAGGAAGCATTTGGCCCCGAAGCAACGATAGTATCAAAAGCTGTCTTAGATGCTCCGTTAATACGTACAAAGCGCTCAATCTCAGCTGCGACTTCCAGCTCTTTTATACCCGGTTTAAGAATTGTATGGACAAAAGTATAAGTTTTTTGCGCGATTTCGATAGCTTTTTTCATAAGGGCTATTTCAGTTTCTTCTTTGATTTCTCTTAAAGGCTCGACCGTTGTTTTTAAGGGGACGAACGTTATATCTTTTGAAGCCAGATTATGTAAAATTTCACATTCAGCGAACGTGAGATGCCTTGATTCAAAACCAACTTTTTTTAGGGATTTTTTTTTAATGGCCTGAGTGATTGTTTTAAAAATGGACGTTTTAAGTTCAATTATTTTTATGTTGTAACTCGTTCTTCTTTTAAAATCTTGCGTATATCTTGAATCTGTAATAAGAGTGCCTTCCGATGGTTCAACGATCAAAAAAGAGTCTGGGCAAAAGAAACCGCATGTATAGGAAACATTAGGAGTGAAGTTTAAAAGCAGTGCGTCAAGCTTTTCTTTTTTAATAATTTGAGCAGTTTTTTTTAAACGTGCTGCATCAGCATCGTGTTTTGATTTTTTTCTGGAGTTGAGCAATGCCTGGGTCGTCACTTTTTAATCGGTTTAAGGCAAGTTAAGACAGCCGTTAATGCCAAATAGTAGCTTTCGGCGCCAAAGCCGGAAATTTGTCCGACGCAAACTGGCGCGATAAGCGACGTTTGCCTGAACTCTTCCCGGGCGTAGATATTGGATAGGTGTACTTCCAATGTTTTAACGCCAGCCGCTGCGATAGCATCCCGGATGGCAATACTGGTGTGCGTATAGGCAGCAGGGTTGATGATGATCGCGTCGAATTTTTTGCCCGCCTGTCCTATCGCGTCAACGATTTCACCTTCATGATTCGACTGAATGATTTTTATGCTGGTTTTTGTTTTTTTAGCAAGAGCTTTAAGTTTATCGTTGATTGTCTTAAGGGAAGTTTTACCGTAAATACCTGGTTCTCTCTGCCCTAAGAGGTCCAGGTTAGGGCCGTGGATTATGAGTATTTTATTCATGGATACTCCGTTATGCTGGTTTTACAGTGTCAACATAGTTTAATCTTAAGTCATAAAGCAGATTTTCTAATATCTCGCTTTCTTCTTTTGTCAGGTTTCCTTTGGTTTTCTTTTCAAGGATGTCAAGGGTATCAATAATAAATTTTGCCTGGTTTTTATTTTCTTCTATTTGTTGTGTCATAGGGTTTGGTATTTTGCCTAAGGCGATCCAGGCCTGCATACCCAGGGTGGTTAGGAAAAATTTAAAATCCGCGTTTGGCATATCTTGTTCTTCTTCAATTTTGTCCGTTTTAGCTTCTTCGGATTTTTTTTCCTTCCAGGATTCATCAACTTTTTTCTTTGAGCTTTCTTCCATAATTGTCTCCGTATTTTTTTTGTTAATTGAGCCGTTACCGCATAACGATTCCAGCGTAACCGACAACGGATGAGTAGTCGCCGGATATGTCTCCGCTTGTTTGATAATCTATCAGTTCTGCTTGGCGCGCGCCTAAGAGTTTTGACGCCATAATTGTGATGACAGCCGGTATATATCCACACATAGTTATGCCAAATTGCTCTATTTTTTCCAGAAGCAGTTTTTCATCAAGTTTTAGAATAGCTTTTATCGCCTCTTCGTCTTTCCGGGTTGTGTCTTTTTGATGTTCATAATGTGTCATATCTGAACTGGCTATAATCATAATTTTTTTGCCGTTTTTTTTGACACATTCAGCTATAGCGCCGGATATATCTTTATACACTAAATCTGTTCCCGTGGCAAGTGTTATGGGCACAAAGGTAAAATCGGGCCCCAGGATAGTTTGTATCAAGGGGAGTTCAACTTCGATTGAATGTTCATAGGCGTGGGCTTGTTCATCTTCTTCCAGGAATTTAGAGTTATTCAAGAGTTGAGAAGCCAAATCAGTATCTATATTGATAAGGCCAAATGGTGTTGACCAGGCGCCATATTTAACAATACTGCATGGGGCGCCGTAGCCTGTATGGTTTGGGCCGAGTATGATATAAGTTTGAGCTGGTTCTATTGATTTTAAGGTTGCTGCGGCAACTTTTCCTGAATAGACATAGCCAGCGTGCGGTAAAATACAGCTGATCGCTTTTTGAGGTTTCGTTGTTTTTTTTGTATCAAAAGAAACTATCAGCTTTTTTAAAGCTATCGGATCCGCTGGATAAAACTGTCCCGCGACAATAGGTTTTCTAATCATGGCCACAATCCTTTTAAATACCGTATGGATTTATGAATATCTTGCACTGAAGCACAGCCATGGGCTTCAATAACTTTATTAGTATCCTTTTTTATGTATGGCGTGAGCGTCTGAAAATTAAACTCGCCCTTTAATGGCGCCTGATGGTCGTTTAAGTTTTTTATATCGTGGATGTGCATGCCGGCTAGCCTCGAGCCAAAATGCTCTAATAGAGAATTTTCCTTAATGAGGCCTAATTGTTCGAAAATATACGCATGCCCTACATCATGCCAGTAGGTGATATTATCATCTTTCAGTTTCTTGAAGATGATTTCAAACTCTTCTAAACTTGGGATTTCCCGGTAATAAAACCTGTTTTCCAAGCCTAAGATGCAGTTGGATTTTTTGGCATATTGGCAAAGTTCGCTCAGGCTTTTTAATATTTGTTCTACATGTGGAGGGCTTTTTCTTTTTCGTTCCTGGATAAACTCATCGGCATTTTTTTTAAATAGCTCATTTTTAGATGGATCTTTTCTTAAGATATCTATGAGAATCTTTGTTTTATCTTCCATCTCAACGCGGCCGCAGTGCAGAACAACCGCTTTGGCACCTACGTTTTGAGCTGTATCTATGCTGATTTTTGTAAAAGCGACAGCTCTCTGCCGTTCTTGTTCGTTCAAAGACGCTAATGAATAGTAATCCGGCAGGGCCTCTTGGATATTTAAGCCTTCCGGGATTGGGCAGAAATTATGAAGGCTTGTTATGCGCATACCTTTATGAGCACAAAATTTAAAAATATCCTCAACCATTTTTTTTGTTAAGGAGAAGTTTAATTCTATATCTTTTATGCCGAGATCAAAGATCTCACGCGCAATAATTGTGCCGTCTGCAGAGCGGTTGGCGTTCCACGCTGTTGATAAAGCGAGCATTTTAGAATTTTCTGCGTGATTTCTTTCTTTTTCTTTCGCTGGGTTTCTCGTAGTGTTTGCGGTCTTTGACTTCTTTAAGGACGCCTTCCCGTTCAATTTTTCTTTTGAAACGGCGCAAAGCCGACTCAAAAGACTCGTCTTTTCTTACTTCAACTTCTGACATTAGTATCACCCTTTCTTAAAAAATATTTGTTTAAAATTTATATTTTCCTGTTAAAACTTGTTTTAATATATCATTTTAGAGTAAATGTGTCAATCAGCTTTTGTAAACTACAGTGGGTTGTGTTGGAGTTATATATGCGTTTCGTAGATGTTAGCCAGGATTTTTTGAGGTATTGTCCATTTCGATAAGGTTTTAATTTGGTTATTTGAGTTCAAATGAGATGATGACATTAAAGGATAGTTTTTTTTGGCCTCTTAATTTTGGAGGAAACTCCGGATAAGGTGAGGCATTTTTTACGCTTCGCAGGGCTATTTCGCGTAGATAGCCGCTATTGACGGATTTTTTATCATTAACTTCCGCTTCCAATAGAATGCCTTCCGGGTTAAGGCAGAAAGCTATAACAACTTCTCCTTCCTGAAGCTGTTTATAATTTTGATAGGCCAATTTTCTGATTTTTTCACGAACAATATGGTAATAGTTTTTGTAATCAGGGCTTTTAAATACTTCCCCCGGTATGTCTGGAAGATTAACAGTTTTTTTAACCAAGCGTTCCTCTTTTTTTGTAAACGGATTTTTTACAATTTGCAGCGCTTCTTTGCTTTTCGATATCTGGTTTTTAATGAAAGCTTCCATCGTGTTTGGTTTCGGTAATGAGCGTTGTTGTGGTTTTATATTATCTGTCTCAGGGGTTATTTTTTTCTTAGTTTCTTTTTGGTTGTTGGTAGGCTGTTTTTGATTAAGGCCGTTGTAGGATATTTCAATTGTTTTCTTTTTTGAAACAGGTTGTTTTAAGGGCGCATAGCAGGGCATTATTGTTAAAAATAAGGCGTGCAGGAAAAGAGAAGTTGCCAGGCATAAGATAAAAATATATTTTTTCATGGGTATATTTTAACAGAATGTCTTTTGTAACTCAAATAACGCCTTCAATACCCAGTTTCAGAGGCGTCATTTGAGAGGTTTGTATATGTCAGAATTCAAGTTTTAGGCCGCTTGTTAACGAGAAGCCGGGTACAGGATAATCTTTAATGACCTGATACTTTTTTCCTATGAGGTTGTCCATGGAAACAAAAAAAGTCAATCCGTTGCTGAATTTTTTTGAAGCATTAAATCCCAGCGTCAAAAATGGTTTAACTTTTATATTGTTGGAGGCATCATGAAATCTGACGCCTGTGTATTGGCCTTTGAATTCAATCAGATAATCACCGGTTTCTTTAAGCCTGATAGAAAAATCAAGTTTTTGTTTGGGTTGGTAGATGAGATATTTATGCCGCTTGTTATCTATGGCGCTCATGTATGAGTAACCAAGATTTATTAACAGGTTCTCAAAAAACGTTATAGAATTTTCAAATTCAATCCCGTCAATGAGCGCTGAGTTGACATTCGAAGGCTGCCATATACTACCGGCTTGCGCCCAGTTGATGAGGTCGCTGAAAGCGTTCCTGTAATACGTGATGTCAAAGGTAAAATATTTATTAATTTCTGTTTTGATGCCAAACTCTCCGGTTAGGCCTTTCTCTGGTACGAGATTGGGGTTTCCTTTGGCCCATCCTTCATCCGGCCAATAGAGGTCATTAAAAGTTGGCGCGCGGAATGACCTGGCAAATAAGCCGTGGCATCTTATTGTTTCAGTGATGTCTGTTGAAAAGGTCAGCCCGGGGTTGACGGTTGTGCCAAAGTTGGAATAATCATCCACCCTGACGCTTAAATTCAAATTTAAACGTTCAAAAAACTTAAGCTGGCTTTCTAGGAATCCCGCTTTGACATTATATCTGTGTTTTGAGCTTGAAGTGCTATTGTTGAAGTTGGCAATATAATCCAACCCTCCGATAAGGCGGCAGTTGTTTGTAAGAAACCTTGAGCCTTGCAGGTTAATGCCTCTCGCTTGTGTTGTGTGCACGGCACGGCTGTTGGCGGTATCCCAAAATGAACCGGCGGTGTTTTCTATAAAATCCAGGCGGTCGTAGTTGTTATAAATTCTGGCAGACGCTTCAGTCTTGGCGTCATATTGGAAGTTCCACCCTAGGTCAAGATAGTCACTTTTTTTATTTTGTTTGTCATCGGTATCCGGTGATGTAATGGGGCCGGGCGCGCCTGATTTATTTTTATAAAAGCCGCTGTTAAAAGCTATTTTTTGCCTGTCGCTGATAGCATATTTGAGTTTAACATTGAAATCCTTGGCGTTGAACTCCGAGTTATCGCGGGATCCTTGGGAGCTTTGATAAGCGCCGCTGACGAGATAACTGAAATCATTGATTTTGGCACCGTGCAGGAGAGTTTCTGAATAGGTTTCAAAGGTTCCAAAGCTTGATAACAGTTCTGTTTTCGGCTTCTCGCCTTCCGGCGGCTGTTTGGTGATGATATTGACGGTCCCGCCCATGGCCTGTGAACCGTAAAGGCTGGATGAGGGGCCATGGACCAGCTCAACGCGCTCAATATTATCTAGAGGTATAGAGCTGAAATCTACCTGTCCATCTCTGGGGTTGTTGATAGGCCTGCCGTCAATCATGACCAGGACTTGGGCGCTCGATGACCCGCGCATCCTGATATTTTTATTCGCTCCCACCCCGCCGTAACTGCTGATATTAACGGAGGTGAAATCGGTGAGCAGTTCGGCTAAATCATTGGCGCTTGAAAGTTCGATATCTTCGCGTGTTATAAGGTCTACCTTTTGGCCTGTCTCTTGGATATCTTCTTTTATCCTTGAAGGCGTGACAACAATTCGTTCAATGTCAATGCCTTCTTCTTCCGCGCGCGTTAGTTGTGGCAAATAAAGTATTCCTGACAGAATGACTGCGGAATGCAGAAGCCATGGTAACTTTTTTGCCCAGAAATTGGTTATTGTTTGATACATCGTTACTCCTTTCCCTTCCCGCGAAGGTGTTCTCCGAAAGAAAGATGGACCGGGCTCAATGGAATCCTGTTAGCTGGCAGGATTCTACCATTACCGTTGCGGGGCAGCGCCTGGGATTATACCAGGACTTCCTTCTTTCCCTCGGACTAATACAAACTTTTAAGCGGTTTGTATTATTTTGTTTTGTGTTGTGTATTGTTTAATATCCAGAAACCAGTGTTTCCAAAAACCCTCTTTTAGAATAGTTCCGCTTTTTATGATTTTAATTTCAAATTCAAAAATAGGCCCATCTACTACTAAGGTGTGAAACTCTCCATTTTCACCGCATGGGCATACATTTTTAGCTAAAAGCTTATCAACAAGATCGTGATCTATGTATTGGCCGATGAACTCTTCGCCTAACTTTTCAGCATGAGCGCTGACGATGATAGTTTTAAAGCCCGTGTCAATGAATTCACGGACGATCTCAAGAGGAGGCCTTTGCCAGAGAGGTTCTAAAGCTTTAATACCGATCTCACCGCAGGCGCGTTCAACCCAACTTTCATGATCCAAAAGAAAGATATCACCAAAAACCATATTTTTTATGCCTTGCTGTTTTAATTTAGATACCGCCTCTTTGAACTCTTTTTCATAGGCCCCCATATCAGAGGAAACTTCCCGCTGGATTAGCGGTATCTTCAGAGCTCTCGCCTGAAGTTGTATCAGCTCAGGGTCAACGCCGTGAAAACAGCAGCGTTTATATTCTTTGGAGAGAAAGTTCAAAAGATATTTTATGTCATATCCTTGTTGTATGGCCTTGTAGCAGGCCAGGCAACTGTCTTTTCCTCCGCTCCAGGAGGCCAGAGCGTTCATATTATTCATGTTAATAGTCTTTCTTATGTTGTCGGGTTAACCAATGATCGGGTTTACGCATTTTAAGGGCTTTAACTCGCCAACCCAAATATACAAAAACATAGCAAAACAATAACTTCTGAAACTTCGTTTATGGCACCAAGGGTATCTCCAGTAATTCCGCCAAGGTGTTTTTGAAAAAAGCGCCCCAGCAGGAAAGCGGCACCACCGACAACAGTAAATATTAGAAGCCCTTTGAATTTTAAGAGTTCTGTTACTGCAACTAAAGTAATGAGTGTTGCCAGCAGATAAATCTTTAAGTTTATTTTTTCTTTAAACAGGCGCGCCTTGCCTTCTTTGCGCGCGTAGGGGAAAAAATATAAGGAAAGAACTAAAGACCACCTGCTTAAAATACACATCAATAAAAGTGCGCGCGTTTGCAGAGAAACATCAATGGAAACAAGAAATGCTATTTTCAGAAGAAGAATGCTGATGACGCTTAAGGCGCCCATGGTGCCAATGTGCGGGTCGCGCATGATGCCAAGCATCTCTTCTTTATTTTTGCGGCTCAGGATCGCGTCGGTTGTGTCGGCCAGGCCGTCTAAATGGATGCCGCCCGTTAAGAAGATTAAAAGAATAATCATGATGATGCTGGTAGAGGTTGTTGTGAGGTTTAAAAATGAAGCCAGGAGACGGACACCTGCCAGAAGCGCGCCTAAAAAACAGCCGATGAGCGGAAAATATATGAGTGAAGCGGCGAATTTATTTTCATCCATCTTTTTCACTTTGACGGGGATGATGGTTAAGAATTGAAGAGCGAATAAGAACTCTTTCATTCTTTATTCCTTTCTGAAACATTTGCTTCGTGGAAGGTTGCCATCTGTGTTAAAATTTTAATAGCAGCATCGGCTATAGTCATGCCTAGAGCCGCTCCTGTTCCTTCCCCCAGCCTTAAGTTAAGATCTAAAATTGGCTTAAGGCCGATATGATCCAATATAACACGGTGCCCTTTTTCAACCGAGCAGTGGCTTGCGATCATATAATTTTTTGTTTTTGGGCATAGATGATACGCGATTAAGGCCGCCGCGCCTGAAATAAAACCATCAATAAGGATAGGTATTTTTTTATTAGCCGCTGCCAGGATAATACCGGCCAAGCCTCCTATTTCAAACCCGCCTATTTTGCTTAAAACATCTATGGGATTAGCTGGGTCTGGCATATTAACGTCAAGCGCTTTTTTGATTATATCAATCTTTTTTTGAATTCCCTTTTCGTCTAAGCCCGTTCCTTTTCCTGTGACATCTTCAGCATTTTTTTTGGTAAAAACGGCTGTGATGGCACTTGAAGCGGTGGTGTTACCGATGCCCATCTCACCCGTCCCTATGATGTCAACGCCTGATTTAAATTGATTTTCGAATATCTCTATGCCGGTTTTGATGGAATTGAGGGCTTCTTGGTTGGACATCGCAGGCCCTTTGGTTATATTTTTTGTACCGTAATTGATTTTTTTAATAATCAGGCCGGGATGTGGTTTTAGGTCTTGCGCAACGCCAAGATCAGCGACAACAACTTTTGCGCCAGCGTGTTTTGCCAGGACATTAATTGCGGCGCCATCTTGTAGAAAATTATAGACCATTTGCGCGGTTACTTCTTTAGGGAAGGCGCTGACCCCTTCTTCTGTCACGCCGTGGTCGGCAGCAAAAGTAAATATGATTTTCAAATGCAGCTGAGGCATTTCTTTTCCCGTGATACCAGTAATCTGTTTGGCTAATTCTTCTAATATGCCGAGGCTGCCTATGGGTTTTGTCAGGTGGTCCAGGCGAAATTGGGTTTTTTTCATTATAGCCGTATTGAGGCCTGTTATAGAGGAACAAACTTTTTTTATCTTATTCATTTTTTAATCTCCATGGGAATGCCGGCTATCATAAAAAGCACGCGGTCAGCTGTTTCGGCGGCAATCTGGTTGATAGTTCCTGCGATATCTCTGAAATTTCGCGCCAGGATGTTTACCGGAACGACGCTTGAACCGACTTCATTGGACACGATGATGGAATCTGCTTTTGTTTTTCGCAGAACCGATAGTATTTTTTTTATTTCTTTTTTGATTGTTGATTCGTTTGATCCTGCAAGCAGAAGGTTTGAGGCCCAAAGGGTCAAGCAGTCAATAAGGACAATATCAAATTTATTACAATTTTTTTTAATTTTTCCGGCGATGTCATACGGTTCTTCAAAAGTTTTCCAGTTTTTAGGCCTGTTTTTCTTGTGTATCTGGATGCGTTGCCGCATCTCTTCATCAAGCGGTTGACAGGTGGCGATGAACGCGATTTTTTTATTTTTTTGATTAGCTATTTTGACAGCCTGGCGGCTTTTTCCGCTGCGTGCCCCTCCTAAAATAAAAGTGATTTTTCCCATCGTATTAAAATAAAGTTAAGTGTGATGTATCGTTTAAAGTGGTAATTTTAGCTTCTCGCCCTGTGTATTCAATCATGTGTATGCTGGCGAGTCTCGGTAAAGGTTCCCAGATGTTATTTTTCTTTGCGATATGGTTTAAGATGATTCTGATGGGGCCGGCGTGCGTCACAATACAGACAGCCTTTCCTTTGTTATCAGTGATGATTTTAAGAAAGGCCTTTATGATACGCGTTTTAAAACTTTTTAAGCTTTCTCCATCAGGGATGTCTGTTTTAAAAGGGTTATTAAGCCATTGTGTATAAATGAGCGCGGATGAGGACATGATTTCTTGATGTGTTTTTCCTTCAAAAATACCGAAGTTTAATTCTCTGAGCTGAGGTAATTTATGGACGTTTTTTTCTTTAAAAAGTATTTCAGCGAAATGGTAGGCCCTTTTGAGGTCGCTTGAGTATATTTTGTGGAAGGCCTCATTTTTAATTCTTCTTTTTGTTGCTTGAGCCTGTTTTTTCCCCATCATGTCTAGATCAATATCGCTGTGGCCGAGGTATCTTTTTTTATTATTCCATCGTGTCTGGCCGTGGCGGATAAGCGTTATTTTTGTTAACATGGCTGTTTTGATGTTAAAATAACATAAGGTTTTGATGAAATTGGGTTTTTTTTCACCACTACAATTGTTTTGTAAACGGTTTCTACCGCTTGATAGGTCAATACATCTTCTGGAGTGCCCAGATGGTATGTTTGGCCATGATTAAGCAAAAGGAGCCGGTCACAGTATTCACTGGCGAGGTTCAGGTCATGAAGAACGATCACAACAGTCAGCCCCTTTTCTTTATTTAGGCGTTTTAATAATCCTAATATTTGGATCTGGTGCCCGATATCCAGATGCGATGTCGGTTCATCAAGAAATAATAAAATAGGTTCTTGGGCCAAGGCTTTAGCGATAATAACACGTTGACGTTCTCCAGAGCTAAGCTCGTTAATAAACTCATTTTTAAATTTGATGGTATCTGTTAAGGACATTGCGTTGTGCGCTATGTCCTTATCTTTTTGTGATTCTGATTCAAGCCTTCTTAAGTGAGGCGTACGGCCCAGAAGGACGATTTCCCAAGAGGTAAAAGCGAAATTAACCAGTGTATCTTGTTCGACAAATGCGATTTTGCGGTAAAGTTCCTTAAGCGGTGTTAATGTTATGTCTTTATTTTGGAAAATGATTTGGCCTTGATGACGGTGGATAGTTCCGCTTATAAGCTTCAAGAGGGTTGATTTGCCGCTTCCATTAGGGCCGATAATGCCTAGAAATTCACCCTTTTGTATTTTAAGCGAGATGCCTTTGATGATATCTTTTTTGTAATAACCGCCGTAGAGGTTTTTGATTTCCAGGATTGTGTCCATCTTATTTTACCCTCTGGCGTTTTTTTAATAAAAAGATAAAAATAGGCGCGCCAAAGATAGCGGTTATGACGCCTATAGGGATCTCTACAGGTGGCAGAATCGCTCGCGCGCATAAGTCGCATAAAATCATAAAGATACTTGCTCCAAAGCATGTTGCGGGGATGAGGATTTTATGATTTGGCCCGACAATCATTCTCATCGTATGAGGGACGATGAGGCCGACAAAACCAATGACGCCACAGACGGAAACAAGGCTTGCTGTGATAAGCGCGGTAAGCGCCAGAAGCTGAATTTTAAGTTTATGCGTTTCTATTCCCAAGTGGTGCGCTTGTTCTTCTCCTATGCTCATGGCGTTTAAATCCTGCGAGAATATAAAAATAGCCAGGACGCTTGGGAAAACTATGGCCATAATGATGATCAAGAGCTTGAAATTATATACTTGAAGGCTTCCCCACAACCACCAGGTTAGCCCGTGCAGCGTTTCATTGGAAGAGACAGATAAAAGCAAGACCAAAATAGCTGAGCATGTGATAGAGATGATAACGCCGGAAAGAATGAGTGATTGTTCCGATATTTTGTTATGTTCTTTAGATAAATGATAAACAACGGTGATACTGAAAATGGCGCCGGTGAATGCGGCCAAGGGTAGGTAAATTCTTGATAATCCAACCACGATTGCGATTAATACTCCTAGTCCTGCCCCGCTGGATGTACCCAATAAATATGGTTCTGCCAAAGGGTTTCTGAGAATTGCTTGTAAAGCTATGCCTGAGACCGCCAGGCCGCAACCGGCTGTGATAGCTAGTATGATTCGTGAAAACCTGAGCGACAGAATCTGAATGTTATCCGGCAAGAATAGTTCTTTGAGAGGAATATGGGTTGAACCTTTAATAAGGCTCAATAAAATCGTTGCCAACAATATGGCGGTTAAGATGACGTTTCTTTTCCACATAGTTTCAGGCGTTGATTCTTTCATAGAGTTTTTTAATACCTAAGATAACGCGCGGCCCGGGCCGTAAAAATAGATTCGGGTCTATATCATCATAGATACGATTGTGGATAATAGCTGATATCTGCTGCCAGCCGGGCCGGTTTTTTATTAATTCTATGGACTTTTTTTCATTCATGTAGCCAATAATAATGCAATCAGGATTGCGCTTGATGACCTGTTCCGGGCTGAAACAGCTAAATGGCCGTATGGTATCATGCGCGATGTTAATCCCGCCGGCATAAGCGATCATTTCATCAATGAAAGAACCCTGCCCTGCTGTTAAAAGAGGGTCATGCCAGATTTCGATAAAAACTTTGCGTCTTTTATCTTTTGCAATAGAATCAGTTTTTTTTCGGATAATTTCTAGTTCTTTTCGCATATTTTCTATAAGGCTAGCTGCCTCTTTTTGCCGGCCGGTCAAGAGGCCTATTTCTTCGAT
Source organism: uncultured Planctomycetia bacterium (assembly GCA_964423185.1). Lineage (GTDB taxonomy): Bacteria > Omnitrophota > Gorgyraeia > Velamenicoccales > Velamenicoccaceae > CAYRDK01. The sequence continues at coordinate 198,457 of CAYRDK010000002.1, read as the reverse complement.
GGATTTTAGCAGGCCTTCTATATCTTTTGGGTCGCTTACGTAAATATTAAGATTGAGTTTTTTGAGTTTTTCAATAACGGGCGCTTGTTCAAGCCCTGTGCAGAAGATTATGTCAGGCTTTAAAGAAAGGATGATTTCAATATTGGGATCACTAAAAGTTCCCGTTTTTTTCTTTGTCAGGGCTTCTGGGGGATAGTTACAAAATTGGCTGACTGCGATGATTTGGCCTCCGAGTCCTAAAGCAAAAAGGATCTCAGTGGTTGAAGGTGCCAGAGAGATAATTTTTAAGGTTCTATTTTGGGCTTCAGATGGCAAACCGCACAAGAGGCAGCCCAGAAGGCTTAAAAAGATAAGATTAAAGATTTTTTTCATTTTCGTTTGCGAATAGTTTTAGAAGGATGCTGAAATAAAAAAACCCAGCTTTTTTTAAGCTGGGGGATAGTTCCCTGTTTTACATAGCCCCTTCCTCGAGAGTAATTTTATTTTATCTCTTTTCACATAGGCAGGTCTTCTGGCTTGCCCGCGTTTTAAGCTAACCTTCCCGTTTTTCAACAGTGGTTTTTTCGCGGCTTATATTCACGCGTAAGCTTAAAACACTTGCTCTATTTTTTAAATAAAGCGCGGGATTACAGCGGCGGGACCGCATCCGTCTTTCACGGATTTCCCTGTTATAACCCATGTGTTTTAAAAGTGTAGATATCTTATGTCAAATATGTTAAGGAGTCAACATTTTTTTATTCCATTTAGGTTGCAAGGTGTTATTTAGACGGATGGACCATGGGCACAAAACGTACGGGTGTTATCACGCGTTGTTCAATTTCACCATTGTTATTTTTTGTGACAACATAGAGCTCTTGGAAAAATTCCCCTATCGGGATGATCATTCTGCCATTATTTTTTAATTGTGTTATTAGTTTTCCAGGCAGTTTATCGGCCGCGGCTGTAACGATAATGGCATCATAGGGGGCTTCGGGAGGGTGGCCTGCGTAACCGTCGCTTTGTATAAAATTAATATTTTTATAACCTAAATTCATGAGTTTTGTTTTGGCGGATTCAGTGAATTCTTGGATGATTTCAACAGTGTATACTTCTTCTGCCAATTCCGCAAGAATGGCTGTTTGATAGCCTGAGCCGGTACCAACTTCAAGAATCTTGTAATCAGGTTTTATCTCAGCGAGTTCTGTCATTAAGGCGACGATATAGGGTTGCGAGATTGTTTGCCCATTGCCTATCGGTAATGGCCTGTCGTTGTAAGCAAAACGGATGCAATCTATTGGGACGAATAGATGTCTCTTAACACTCTTTAGTGCGCTTAGGATTTGTTTATCTTTAATTCCCCGCATTTGTATTTGATTGATTACCATGGCATCACGAAGCTTTTTAAACTCTTCGTCATGCTCATTATTTCCATTTGGCAGTTTACTGAATGTGTTAAACATCTATAGGCCTGGTGGAGGGATTAGCCTCAGCAGTGTTTTATTATGAAGGTTGTCTTTGGTTAAATATTGGCTAAAGGATATGAGATCTTTTAAATTTTTTTTAAATTATTAATCTAAACTGTTTATAACGTAAGCTCCTCCACAACAGAGGCCGGCAACAATAAGCGCGGCTATTGAGACGCCAATTGAGATTGCCGTGAACGCGCGCTTAAAAGGCATTTTTAATAAGGACGCGGCTATGCAAGCGGTCCAGGCGCCAGTCATTGGAAGAGGAATAGCTACAAAGATAATGAGCCCGAAGAATTCATATTTTTCAATAAGCTTGCTTTTTTTCCGCGTTCTTGCGAAAAGCCATGAAAAAAATTTTTCAAAAAGATAAAATTTTCTTAATTTGCTAGAAACAGGTTCCAGAAAAAATAGTAAAGCCGGTATAGGTATAAGATTGCCGACAATAGCCAGAAGAGATACTTTGAGAAGAGGCTCATGGAGGTTTAACCCTAAGGGAATTGCTCCTCTCAGTTCTAATACAGGCAACGCAGATGTTATTAGAATAAGTGCTTCATTAGGCAGCTGCATGTTTTTATTTTAACATTGAATCTATACGGGTCAATGTGGAATTTTTTAAACGCTATTGGATAGGCGATGTTTTTAATTGAGATTTTTTATGATAGCTCTACTTGCCTGGATGGACAAAGGTCTATTTTTAAGGTGTGGCAGAAGTTGACGAGAAAATACCGTTCATTAGCAACGCAATAAACGCATCCTTTCATCTTGATTTGAAATTTTTCAGTTTTATCATTCGTATTTTTATATTTTGTGACAAAAATCTCCGGTTTTCCGACATCTTTTTTTTCCTCTTCCACGGTTTCTTTTACGATGTAAATGAGATATTTATGGATTTTGGTTAAAACTCCATCCTCGCGGATTGTTTCAGATGCCCACAGAATCCGTTTCTTTTTATTTTGCGATGTCAGGTTTTTAAAAACCATGTCTCTCATAAGGCACCTTTATTATAAACTGCGCAGGGAACGGTCGCGACCGTTCCCTCTATTTAAGTAGCTCTATCAAGATCTTGTTAAAACAATATAACACAACAAGAGTAGCTATTTCAATGAGTTATGGAGTCTTTAAGAAAGCGTTTTCCCGATGAGTTTGCTGAGGAATTTTTTGGTGTTAAAGCGGGATTCTTTTTTCTGTAACAATCTGTAGATATTAGACTTATGCTTAATTAGAGAGAAAAAACAAAGAAGCGTAAGGAAGAGAATGATTTCAAGAGGAAGATGAAAAATAGTTCCAAGAATAGGCAGGAATATTGAACAGATGCTAGAGGCTAACGAAACGAATCCGCTGCTAAGAAAAATAATAAGCCATAAGGCCACGATAATAATACAGACATAGGCAAATTTATCTATGAGGATAGAGAATCCGATTAGTCCTCCCAGGCTAGTTGCTATGCCCTTGCCCCCTTTGAATTTTAGAAAGATTGTCCAGTTATGGCCGCAAACGGCAGTTATGGCCGCTAAGCAGAGATAAAGATTCTTTGATATGTGCGGAGTTGAGGCGTAAAAAAAGAGCCCTGCCAACAGGACAGCCAGAGTTCCTTTAGAGATATCCAGAATCAGAACACTTGTTCCAATTGCTTTACCAAGTATTCTGAAAGCATTTGTCGCTCCCATGTTTCCTGAACCGTGCTGTCTTAGGTCTACCCCCTTATATATTTTGCCGAAAACATAGGCTGTTGGGATAGAACCGAGAAAGTAACTAACAACGAGGCCGGTTATTATTTTTAGGTAATATAATTCCATTTTCTAGGCTATTGAGTGTGTTGATGCCTCTTCTGACATAATCTATGCCTGAGATAGCAGTAAAAATAGCAGTAGGCCACCAGATAAAAGGCGAAAATTTAAATTCAAGAATAATACAGATGATTGTTGCCATCTGCAGAAAAGTTGTTAGTTTTCCCCATCGTGTTGGTTGAATATGGGTGCCATGATGTGTTATCAATATAATACAGCTGCCAATTAAAATAATAGCATCTCGGCTGATCACAATAAGTAAAACCCATAACGGTAAAACAACGCTGAAATATATCTTGCTGACACGATAGACAAAGATAAAGGCTGTTATAAGAAGGGCTTTGTCTGCCAATGGGTCTAAAATGGCTCCAGCTTTTGTTTTTTGTCTTTTTGTCCGGGCGATATAACCGTCAATAACATCCGATATCGCGGCCAGAAGAAAGATGTATAAGGCGATTGTTTTGAGATATGGTTTCTGTGGAGAATAGAAAACCAGACAGGCAACAAAAAAAGGGATGGAGATAATTCTAAAAAGTGTAATTTTGTTGGCGAATGTCATATTTTCAGTTATTTAGTTTTTTAAGCCCATATTAATGGAGCAGCCGTATTCTTTTTAACGGCCAGTAAATTAAAACAGCTTTTCCGATGATGTATTTATCGTCTAATGTGCCCCAATATCTTGAGTCTTTAGAAGAAGCGCTATTATCTCCTAAAACAAAATATGCATTTTCAGGGATTTCAATAGTTTTATCTTCTTCGCCATAAGAACCTCTGTTGTAGTAATAAATCCTGTTAAACGGTTTTTGTTTTAATGGTTCTTCGTTTAAGATGGCCTTCCCTCCTTTGATTTCTATCTTATCGCCTGATGTACCAACGCAGCGTTTAATAAAAGCACGTTTAGGCTCCTCCGGGTAGTTGAAAACAATGATATCTCCAGTTTTCGGTTTATTGAATTTTGCGATACGTTTAAATGTAAACGGAATCCTTAGGCCATAAACATATCTTAAAACAAGGATTCGATCTGAAGGCATTAGAGTTGGCTCCATAGATCCAGTAGGAATTTTATAAGGCTGTATAATGAAGGCTCGTATGAGGAGAGCTAAAATGATAGCTGTTCCGAGAGTCTCAAAAGTCTCTTTGAAGAATGCCTTTTTTTTTGGGTCCATATGGATAAACATGCAAAGCTCCTCTTATATTTTTAAAGCTGCCAGAAAGGCTTCCTGTGGAATTTCGACGTTACCAACTTGTTTGAGCCGCTTTTTTCCTTCTTTTTGTTTTTCCCATAATTTTCGCTTACGTGAAATATCGCCGCCATAGCATTTTGCCGTGACATTTTTTCCGATAGGGCGGATTTTCTCCGCCGCGATAACGGTTCCTCCAATGGCTGCCTGAACATTGATTAAAAATAACTGGCGCGGTATAAGTTCTTTTAGTTTTTCGACAAGCATGCGTCCTTTGCTTTGAGCTTTATCTTTATGGATGAGGCATGAGAAAGCATCGCAAATTTTTTCATTGATTAAAATGTCTAGTTTTACAAGCTTTGTCGGTTTATAATCTTCAAACTCGTAATCTAGCGACCCGTAGCCGCGTGTTACGGACTTTATCTTATCATAGAAGTCAACAATGATTTCAGCTAGAGGCATCTCATAAATGATTTTAACCCTATCTTCACCAATATAATCGTTTGATTTGAATTCAGAACGTTTTTGTTTAGCGAGATCGCAAATCTCTTCCAAAGAACTTGTTGGTACGATCATAAAGACTCTAACATACGGTTCTTCTGCAAGTTTGATTTCATTTGGTTCCGGTAGTTTTGCAGGATTATCAACTTCGAAAGTTTTTTCACTCCTGGTTGTTACGCGATAAACGACGTTTGGTGTTGTTAGGACAAGATTGAGATTATACTCTCTTTCTAATCTTTCTTGAACAATTTCCATATGAAGAAGCCCCAGAAAACCACATCTAAACCCATAACCAAAAGATTGTGAAGTTTCAGTTTCAAAAACAAATGCGGAATCGTTGAGCGTTAGTTTTTCCATAGCTATTTTTAATTCAGGAAAATCTTTGGCATTAACAGGATAAATGCCGCAGAAAACGAGCGGTTTGACTTTTTTATAACCAGGTAAGGCTTCTTCACATGGGTTTTTTGTGAGAGTGACGGTGTCGCCAATCATGACTTCTTTTGGATCGCGAATATTAGCCGTTAAGTATCCAACCTCACCGCAGTTAAGCTGTTTCGTGGGGGTCATTTGAGGTTTAAAAATGCCAATCTCTTCAACCGTATAGGTTTTCTGAGATTGCATCATTGTGATCGTATCGCCCTGAGTGATTGAGCCGTTAAAAAGCCGGCAATAAATAATGACGCCTTTGTATGTGTTATAAGTGGAATCAAATATCAGCGCCTGTGTGGGATTATCTATCCTGCCGCTAGGCGGGACTATAGCCTTAATGATATTTTCAAGGATCTCTTTAATGCCCGTGCCTTCTTTTGCTGAAGCTAATAAGATTTCATCTTTACTTAAACAAAGCGTGTGTTCTATCTGTTCTTTTATTTTCTCTATTTCAACTCCAGCGATATCAACTTTGTTTATGACAGGGATAATTTTGATATTGTGTTCTTTTGCTAAAAAATAGTTAGCGACTGTCTGGGCCTCAATGCCTTGTGAGGCGTCGACTAATAAGAGCGTTCCTTCACAGGCGGCCAATGATTTTGATACTTCATAAGTAAAGTCCACATGCCCAGGGGTATCAATCAGGTTCAGTGTGTATATGCTGCCGTCAGTAGCTTTGTAATTTAATGTAACGGCAGATGCTTTAATAGTGATGCCTCTCTCTTGTTCTATTTCCATATCGTCAAGCAGTTGATGGCGGAATTGCCTTTTGTCTATGGTGTTAGTGAATTCCAGCATTCTATCGGCAAGCGTTGATTTACCGTGGTCTATGTGGGCGATAATAGAGAAGTTTCTGATAAGGGCTTGTTGGATCATGGTTTATTAATTTCTTCTATTAGTTTCTGCGCGACTTCTTCTATGCTCATATGGGTTGTGTCTATATAAACAGCATCAGGGCTGCGGCGTAATGGGCCGTATTGGCGTTGCGCGTCTGTTAAGTCACGCAGTTGAATGTCTTTTGCCACATCTGTTTCTTTTATGGAAATTTTTTTTTCTTTTAGTTCCAGATAACGCCTATGGATTCTTTCCGGCTGTTCAGCATCTAGATAAAATTTTTTATAGGCATCTGGAAATACAACGGTTGTGATATCACGCCCTTCCAAAATAGCCATTTTATCTTTTACCAGTTTTCTTTGTAAGCGCACCATAATGTCTCTAATCTCTTTAATTTTGGATATTTCTGCGACATGTTTTGTGATATCAGGTTTTCTGATCTCCTCTGAAACGTCGCATCCATCTAAAAAGACCTTTAGGTGCCCTTGTGCGATATCATAAAATGATTCAATTTTCGAATCGTTCGCTATGTTAATAATGGCTTCCTGGTTTTGCGGATCAATCCCTGAATTTTTTGCTTTAAGTGCAAGAGCCCGGTATATGGCACCTGTATCTACATAAATTAAGTTCATCTTCTTGGCGATAATTTTAGCGACTGTGCCCTTTCCAGAGCCGGCGGGCCCGTCTATAGCGATAATCATTTTTGATGTTGTCATAGTTGTCCGCAGGCTGTATTTTTTGAAAGATTGGATAATTTAGCCCTTTTTGTGCGCGCTTTTTTAAGGAAAGAGGAGAGTTTAGGCTTGTTCTTTCCTTGAAGGGCTGTTTTAAAATAAGCTAATTTTTTTTCAAATGTTGAAATAGCGCCTAAAACCTCTTTTTTATTGCTCAGAAAAATATCTATCCACATAGTGGTTTCAGCTAGAGCGATCCGGGTAGTATCTTTGAGGCCGCCTGCGCTATAAAGAAAATTTTTATCCGGGATTGATTGTATTAAGGTACAAGCCAGCGCGTGTGGCAGGTGGCTTGAGTATGCCAAAAGTTGATCATGTGTTTTGGCAGAAAGGACGGTAGTTTTCGCGCCTAACTGTTGCCAAAAAAATTTGATTTTTTTAAGGCTGCATTCTTGTTCTTTCTGTGAAATCGGCGTTAGGATTGAAATGGAATTATTGATGATGCTTGATTGTGCATGTTCAATACCGCTTTGTTCTGATCCCGTTAAAGGATGGGAACCTATAAAATTTAATCCCTCAGCAGCTTTTATGATATCTCTCTTGGTGCTTCCGATATCCGTAATTAACGAAATTATATTATTTGTTTTCATCCATTTTAGTTTGTTGATGATGTCACTAACGGGTGTGGCAAGAATAATTAGATCGGCTTTTTGAACCGCTTCTCCCATGTCATCTGTTCCATAATCAACAGCTTTCAAGGCCATGGCTTTTTTTATTTTAATTTTATTTCTGAAGAAACCACATACTTCCTGAGCCAGTTTCTTCTCTTTAATAGCCATGCCGATAGACCCGCCTAAAAGCCCGACACCAATAATGGTTATTTTTTTAAATTTTGCCATTATTTATATTTCCCTATGTATGGCACAGGCTATTCTTTCCAGTTCTTGCATGAGTTCTGTCAGTTTTTCCGGAATTAGCGATTGTGCCCCATCAGAGAGCGCTTCTTCTGGCCTGGTATGGACTTCAATCATTAATCCGTCAGCTCCAGCGGCAACAGCCGCTTTGGCGAGTGGCGCCACAAGGTTCCATTTGCCAGCTGCGTGGCTTGGGTCAGCGATGATAGGCAGATGTGAAAGCTGTTTTATTAGAGGGATAGCGCTTACATCGAATGTGTTACGAGTCATGTCTTCAAAAGTTCTGATGCCGCGTTCACAAAGAATAACATTTTGATTTCCTTCAGACATAATATATTCTGCGGACATAAGAAATTCTTTTATTGTGGAAGATAAGCCGCGTTTTAAAAGAATAGGTTTTTTAGTCTGCCCAACCTCTTTTAATAAATTAAAATTTTGCATATTTCTGGCGCCAATTTGTAAAATATCGGCATGTCGTGCAATAATTTCGACATGGCGCGGGTCCATAACTTCTGTCACAGTCGGGATATTGAGTTTTTTGCTGACACGCGAGAGCATCATAAGGCCTTCTTCGCCAAGGCCCTGAAAAGCGTATGGAGACGTCCTCGGTTTAAAAGCGCCTCCCCTTAAAACAGAGGCTCCTGCGAATTTTACCTTTTCGCCAATTTCAAGCAGGAGGCTTTCATTTTCAATCGCGCACGGGCCGGCAATGATGATAATTCTTTTCGTTCCAATTTTAAGATGGTTGTTAATAGGGACAGCCGTATTTTCTTTTTTAAATTCGCGCGAAACAAGCTTATAAGGCGATAAAACAGGGATAACATTTTCAACACCGGAAAAAACCTCAAGCGGGATGGCGCGTAGAGCGTCTTCCGGGCCGATAAGACCGATGATTGTTCTTTCTGTCCCCTGAGAAATATGAGGTTTAAGCCCTAGTTTCTCCGCCTTTTCTACGATATGGTCGATATCTTTTTTCGTCGCGTCTTTTCTTAACACGATAATCATTTTTTGTTCTCCCGTAAGATACTTTTAAGTGTTCGAATGAGCCTTTCATTTTCCGCATGAGTCCCAATGGATATGCGGCAATAGTTATTGAGTTTGTAAGCGTTCATGGGGCGGACGATAACGCCTTTTTCAAGAAGCCGTTGGAATATGGATAACGCATCATTATTTAATTTAACGAGAATAAAATTTGCGGCGCTCGGCGTAAAAATAAGCTTAAGTTTTATTAATTCACTATAGAGAAATTTTTTTTCATTGCTATTCAGCTGGTGCGTCTTTTTTAAAAAAGCAGTGTCGCCAAGCGCTTCCAGGGCGGCTGCTTGTGCTAGTGAGTTGACGTTGAAAGGCTGTCTAATCCGTTCAGCCGCCATAATAAAGGCTTTTGGGGCGGCCATGTAACCGATGCGCAGGCCTGCCAATCCATAAATTTTTGAAAAAGTTCTTAAAATAATGATATTGTTATTCTTTTTAATAAGAGGTATCAATGCTGGAAAATTATTCTCTTCGACATATTCAAAGTATGCTTCATCAAAAACAATAAGAACGTGCTTGGGTATTTTTTTTAAAAAAGAGGCAATTTCAGTTTTATTCAGATATGTTCCAGTTGGATTATTAGGATTGGCAATAAATATGACTTTTGTATTTTTTGATAACGCTTCCTCAATTTTCTTTAAATCAAATTTAAAGTCAGTTAACGGGACTGTTTTAATTCTGAACCTGTTGATGGAAGCGCTGATTTCGTATTCTGCGAATGTAACATCAGCAGTAATGGCTTCAGCGGAAGGAGCCTGAATTGTTTTGAGAATAATATCTATGAGTTCATCTGAGCCATTTCCGAACATGAGATTGGATGGTTCAATTTTTAAGTGGCTGGCCAAGGCTTTTTTTAAATAAAAACAGTCCCCTTGTGGGTAACGATGCAGAGATTGAACCGTTTTCAGGATGGCTTTAATGGCTTTTGGAGATGGCCCGATCGCGTTTTCATTAGACGCCAGCTTAATAACATCCTTAAGCCCTAATTCTCGTTTAACCTCTTCAATAGGCTTGCCAGGCTGGTACGCTTGAATTTTTGATATATCTTTTCTTATGATAGTTTGCATAAAATTATGATTATATCGTTGGGTAAGACCCAAGAATTTTTAAAAATTTTGTTTTTTCATCAAGTTCATCCAAGGCTTTCTTGACATTTTTATCTTTAGTGTGGCCCAGGAGATCGATAAAGAAAAAATAGTCCCAAGCTCGCTTTTTTGAAGGTCTGGATTCTATTTTTGTCAGGTTGATATTGTATTTTTTAAACGTCAGGAGCATATCATGCAAAGCTCCAACCCGGTCTTTAATAGAAAACACGATAGATGTTTTATCGTTTTTTGTCGGTTCAGTTTCATGTTTTCCAATGACAAAAAACCTTGTTATATTATGAGGACTGTCTTCGATATCTCGGGCAATGATTTTTAATTTATAAATCTCTGCCGCCAGCAAAGAGGCGATGCAGGCAGAGTTTTTTTCTTTTGAGGTGATTTGCGCGGCTTTTGTTGTGCTTGAAACTTCAATCAGATTGGCCTTTGGCAGATTTGACTCAAGCCAAATCCGGCATTGTCCAAAGACGGCAGGATTTGAATAAATTTTTTCAATCGCATTTTTGCCCCTTTTAGAAAGAATGTTTAATGAAACGTCTAGCATGAGTTGAGAACAAATTTTTAGGTCAGAATCTACCAGCATATCCAGAGTATGTGAAATAGCACCTTCAATTGAATTCTCAATAGGGACTACGCCATAATCGACATTATCTTTTTCCACTTCAGTGAAAATATCGCTGATGTTATTGCATGGGAAATATTCGACTAGCGAACCGAACTTTTTAAGGGCGGCTAAGTGTGAAAAAGACGCTTTTGGCCCAAGATAGGCGATCGTGATAGACTTTTCGAGAGCCAAAGATGCAGACATAATTTCTCTATAAATCGCTTCGAGAGCCTGTTGATTCAACGGGCCGCAACTCGCTTCGGTAATTTTAGCAAGGACCTCTTTCTCGCGAGCGGGCACATAGATGGCGGCATTATTCTTATTTTTTAGCCTACCGATTTCGAGAGTCTTTTGGGCTCTTTTGTTAAGAAGGTCAACGATATTTTTATCAATCTCATCGATTACGGTTCGGAGTTTATTAAGATTCATTTTTTTTCTCCTCTAGAGTGGCCTGCATGAGAGGTTCTTGTTGAAGGTTTATCATCTCTTCATCTGTTAAAGGGGTTATAACACCTTCTCCGCTAGCCAACTCTATTTGATTATTCAAATCTTGTTGCGTAAATTCTTCAATTTTAGGAAGTTCATCAAGAGATTTTAATCCAAAATAATCCAGAAAAAGGCGTGTGCTGCCGTAAACAAAAGGCCTTCCAATAACCTCTTTTCTCCCGACGATTTTAATCAGATTTTTTTCGAGTAAATTTTTGATAACCCCATCAACATTGACGCCTCTTAAGGCTTCAATGTCGACTTTTGTGACGGGCTGTTTATAAGCGATAATGGCCAATGTTTCAAGAGATGGCCCGCTAAGTTTTTCTGTATGTTTGATTTTATAAAACGTTTTTATGTGCGTGGCATTAGCGGCAGACGTGACCATTTGAAAACCACCTGCGATTTCAACAATATGGATTCCGCTTAAGCGCTGCTCGTATTCATTTTTTAAATTTTCAATAATTTGGCGAATCTCCGGAGATTCAAGATTATCAAAAATTTTTTTAATATCATCAATAAGAAGCGGCTTGTTGCTTATAAAAATGAGCGATTCGATGGCAGATTTAATCTGGTTTTTTTCTAGAATTTGATCTATGTTTTCCATATGTTTAGGCGTTAAAGAGCTTTTGTTGTTTTTTGTTTATAAACGACATTTAGAAGGCTTTCAAGGTTTTTCGTGAATGGCTCACGTTTCAGGGCCTGCGCGACCATCTCTTTGGCTTCGTGCTTTTTGTATTGCAACTGCATGAGGACGCTAACCGCTTCCTCTACCAGGGACTCTTGTTTGGTTGTTGGCGTATTGCCTGCTGGAATATCCTGAAGAAGCCCGAATTTTCCGATTTTGCCTTGTAGTTTTGCCACGATCTCTTTGGCGCGTTGGGGCCCTATGCCTGGCAGCGATCGCAAAAAATCTATATCCGTTTCATCAATAGCTTTGGCAATTTGTGAGATAGGCACGTTGATAGCACGCAAAGCCGCTTTTGGGCCTATCCCTGAAACTGTTATAAAAGTTTCAAAGAAGTCTTTTTCTATTTCATTAAGGAAACCTATGAGGACTGGTATGCTTTTAGATGGCTCCAGATGATGATAGTGATATGTGATTAATTTGATGCGCCCATCTGGCTGTGTTGTCTCCTCAATACGTTCAAGATGAACCACAGGTATAAAAACTTCATAACAGATGCCGTTATTCTCCAGCAAAATTGAATGCCCTCTTTTTTCTAAAAGTTTTCCACAAATTTGTGCAATCATAATTTGGACCTTAAAATGTAAGCGTGCGTTATAGCCAATGAAATTGCGTCACTGATATCAGGAAGTTTTATAGATCCTTCTTTTAGTTTTAACGTGTGTGTAATCATTTTTTGAATTTGTAGTTTTGAAGCATGCCCGCTGCCTGTTGTAACTTTTTTAACGCGTGTCGCAGGATATTCAACAAAATAAATTTTTTTTTGTTCAGCCAATAGGCATATGATTCCTCGCGCGTGACCTAATAAGCTGGCCGTGACAGGATGTTTGTAATGAGCATAGAGTTGTTCTAAAACAAGTATATTCGGCTTTATATTATCCAGAATCGCAGAAAGTTCACAATAGATCTTTGCCAGTCTTTTTGGCAAGCCGTCTTGAGCGCTTGTTTTTATAAAACCAGCGTCTATAAGCGAAAACCCAATATTATTTTCAACTTTTATTAATCCGAAACCGGTTGTATTTAATCCCGGGTCAATTCCGAGAATAAGCATAATATTTTATTTGCCTCTGTTCAAAAATGCGCGTCTAAGTGCGTATTTAACGTCACTTCAGACGTTAATTCTAATGGTTTTAATCTTCCATTAATTCATCCGGTATATCAAAGTTAGAATAAACATGTTGGACATCCTCATGTTCTTCAAGGGCATCCATAAGAGTCAAGATTGTTTTCGCCATTGTTTTATCTGTAATATTAATTGTTGTCGTAGGAATCATCGTGACTTCAGCGGATTGCCAGGTGATCTTTTTTTCTGCCAGAGCATTTTTGACCGCTTCCAGCTCTTGAGTTTCCGTTGTTATTTCATATGCTTCATTATCGCTTTTAAGGTCTTCAGCGCCGGCTTCCAGAGCGATATTCATTAGCTTTTCTTCCTCTATGGAGGCCTTGTCAATAACGATATAGCCCTTTTTTTGGAATAGAAAACTAACTGCGCCGGCTGAAGCTAAGTTACCGCTTTTTTTTGACATGATATTTCTCAATTCAGCAGTTGTGCGATTTTTGTTATCAGTAACAACATCAATCAGAATAGCTATGCCCTGGGGCCCGTATCCTTCATAGGTAGCTTCTTCATATGTTATCCCGGGCAGTTCTCCAGTTCCGCGCATAATTGCCTTTTCAATATTATCTGAAGGCATATTTGATTCTTTGGCCTTGCCGACCGCGGTTCTTAAACGAATATTAGTTTCTGAATTACCGCCACCTGAGCGTGCCGCCGCCGTCAATTCTTTTATTAACTTTGTAAAAAGCTGCCCACGTTTTGCGTCTATAGCAGCTTTTTTGTGTTTAATGCTTGCCCATTTCGAATGACCTGACATAACTTCCTCCCTTAATTGTAGCTTAATGGCTCAATACCAAATCAAATTTTATCATTAATCTGGATATTGGGATCTTCTATTTTTTTACCAGCATATTTTTATTCCAAAATAGACGTATAAGCCGTGTTCTGTCGTTGCCAGCATAGCTGACAATGGTAACTATTTGACTGGTCGCCAAGATTGCTCTAAGCGATCAAGCAGCCAACCCCTCTTGACTAATGTTTTCAGACGGACCGTCTTATTCTCACCATATGAGAAGTCAAGATCTACTTGGCATTGCTCTGCGCAGAGATTGCCGCGTTTCACCCCTGGTTAAAAAACCAGGACTCGTCTCTGTGGCTCTTCCTTGAATTCAAAAAAATTCAAAGAGCTGCTGAAAAGATAAGCAGCGTCCTTCTTTATACAGCTTGCGCATAAAGAGGCGGTTATTAGCCGCTGCGGTGTCCTATAGAGCTCGGACTTTCCTCCCTTACGCTTTTAGCGTTGAGGGCAGTTACCCCGTCTATTTTGGAACGTTCTTTTTTAACAGCAAGGCGTGCCAGCTTGTCCGCCCCGCAATTTTTTTCCCGTGGGATATGCGAAATATGAACCTGTTCAAACTTTTGAATGAGTTTTCGCGCATTTTCAAAAAGCATTTTTAAATTATTATTCTTTACTTTATATTCCCCTTTTAACTGTTTACAGAGTAGTTCGCTGTCAGAGAACACGTTTACTGTTTTTAGTTCCATCTGAAGCGCTTCTTCCAAAGCAACCAATAATGCCGTATACTCAGCAATATTATTTGTTTGTTTGCCTATATATTTTGAGACATTTTTAACCGGATGCTCTTCATTGTAGAAGATTATTCCTATGCCCGCATCTCCTGGGTTTCCCATTGAAGAACCGTCAATATAAATATCCATGGATTAGCCCGAAAAATTTTACTCGTCTTCTTTTAAAAAAAGGATTCTGGCGCAGGATTCACAAATTATAAGGCGTTCATGCATTTTGATTTCGTTAATAACCTGATGTGGTATTTTCATATAACAACCTTGGCAGGAGTTGTTTTTTGCCTCAACAAGCGCCAATCCATCTTTGCCGTGTAGAATATGCTCATATTGTTTAAGAATATTTTTATCTATTAGATCAGACAGGACTATTCTCTCTTGTTTTAACGCCACCAGTTGATTGTCAATTTCGTTAATTTTAGTGGTAATAAGCTTTTTGTCAGCTTCAAATTTTTTTTCTTCAGCCTGGACATTCATTTTTTCTTTTTCTATGGATCCTTTGAATGTGTCCATTGTATCCATAAGTTTTAATATTTCTTCTTCGATGATGGACTTATCAGCTTTAAGGCTTTCTATTTCAGTTAATTTCGCTTGATACTCTCTATTGGTTTTTAATTGGCTCAACTGTGCATGGGATTTTTTTATGTTTTCCTCTTTGACGGCTAACTCTCCTTCTTTTTCCTTCTGAGAGAGCAAGGCTTTTTGTTTATTGCCTTCCAACATTTTTAAGCCGGCTTTTTTTTCTTCAAAAATATTTTCTAATTCTGTTAATAGTTTTGGTTGGTTATTTTTTTCTTTATTGCAATCAAAAATCTTTTTATCAATTTTTTGAAGGTTGATAAGTTTAATAAGTTCTTCTTTTACATTTGCTTTTGACAATTTAACCCCTTTTTAAAATTATGGGCGCAGAAGGACTTGAACCTTCGGCCTCTGCCATGTGAGGGCAGCACTCTAACCAGCTGAGCTATGCGCCCAAAGACCACCTCTTGTGATTTTTACATAAAAAATAGTATCTTAGTTATTATCTTTTCTTGGTATTCTTTAAATATGGGCCCACAGGGACTCGAACCCCGGACCAATTGATTATGAGTCAACTGCTCTAACCGACTGAGCTATGGGCCCAGTAAACTAAATTGTGCGATAAATGTAAGTGTTTACTTTATCATAAAACAGTATATTTTTCAAGCTTAAATCTTGTTAAAAATATGATGTTTTAAGTGATTTTATCCGTTTAAAATACCTGTGCGATTCTTCAGAAATGCTTTATTCCGGGGTATCTCTAAGCTCATGGAAAGTAATTCAGGTGTTATTTTCTGGAAGATTTCTTAAGATAACCAAGATAGCCGAGTAAGGGGCAACAACATATTTTTTTCCTTCAAATTCAATTTCAATAGCAGAACTCCTTAAAAAGATGCAGAAGTCGTTTTCTTGGGCTTGTAGAGGAAAATATTTATTTTGGGGTGTGGGTGTTTGCCAGGGCTCAGCTTCAATAGAAGCGAGATCCGGAATAGGATACCCAGGGCCAACTTTAACAATATAACCAGTCTGGACCTTTTCTTTTTCGTAAACACCTTGCGGAAGATAGAGCCCTGCGTTTGTTTTCTCATGGCTCTCTTCAGGAGCAATCAGAACTCTGTCTCCAACCATGAGGAGTTGTTTTTTCATAATGTAATTATTTAATTTTTTCTTTTAAAAAAAAGGCTAATTTTTCTTGGTCTTGCGCGCTCATAAAATTAAAGAAAGCTCCGACTTCACAGCAATCAGCGGTATTTTTTAATTTTAAAGGGTTGATGGACAATATTTTTTTTGGTTTTGACCGTACAACTTCAATAATAGCTGTGATGATTAGCTCTTCGTTTAAGAATATATTAACTGCCATTTGTGTTCCATTAGGAATCCAGTATTCTGATTCAAAGAGGATGCCATTCATGCTGATATTTATGATATCTGTTTTGATGTCGCGCCTTGAAAAAAAATCCATTAGCAGTTTTGTATTGAACCGTTTATACCTTCTTCGTGTTGATGAAGTATTTTCCTCAGCGTAGTATTCTTGAGAATGAAGATTTTCTCTCAAGGCTTCATCTTGTTGAAATTTATCAAGCTGAAAATCAGTTGGCCCTCCTTGATAGTGCTTTTCTAGTGCGTCTTTAATTTCATGCCGCGTGCTGATAAAAATGGCAATTTTACAGTGGCTTATCTGCTTAAGCACTTCTATGACACCTTTGTTGAGAGGATCTACCATCGTAATCGTCAAAAGGTCATTCGTTTTTTCAAGAGGAAGAACACAAAAATCGCGGCTAATTTGGGATGAAACGCTGTCAAGAGCTACTTTTGGAATATCATAACATTTTAAAGGCAAATACGCGTAACCGAAGCGGCATGTTAAAAAAGCGGTCAATCCGGTGTCTTTAAGATAGCCAAGCTCAATTAGATGTTGGCTTAAGTAGCCGCCTTTAATTTTTTGCTGCAAAAGTGCTTCAGAAAGTTGACTTTGTGTAACAACCTTTTTTTCAAGAAGCATAAGACCGAGGTCTTCAGTTCTATTTTTATTGATATATTCCATAATTTTTTAAAAACCCTATATGTAAAATAATCTTGTTGAAAATAAGGACTCCTTGGACTAAATCCATATTATCTTCAATGAATATTCTAATACTCTCGTTCATGCGCCAGCGTCATATCTAGAAAAGTTCTGAGTTTTCTAGAGCGGGTCGGATGTCTTAATTTTCTTAAAGCTTTAGCCTCTATTTGCCGGACTCGCTCCCGGGTGACTTTGAAGACGTTGCCTACTTCTTCTAATGTTTTAGCAGAACCATCTGAAATACCAAACCGCAGCATAAGGATCTTTTTTTCTCTTTCCGTTAATGTGTCCAATGCCGCGTTCATCTCATCTTTGAGCATGACATGGACCGTTGCATTGGCTGGAGAAACAGCTTTTTTATCTTCTATAAAATCTCCAAAATGCGTATCACCTTCATCGCCAATAGGCGTTTGGAGAGAAATTGGTTCTTGTGCGATTTTTAAAATATTTTTAATTTTGTCTTGAGGTATATGCATGGTTTTGGCTATTTCTTCCGGCGTGGGCTCTCTTCCATACTCCTGAATAAATATCCTCGAAATCCTTATGATTTTGTTAATGGTTTCTGTCATATGCACGGGAATGCGGATTGTTCTAGCCTGGTCGGCAATAGATCGCGTGATAGCTTGTCTTATCCACCATGTTGCGTAGGTGCTAAACTTATAACCCCTCTGGTATTCGAATTTTTCAACAGCACGCATTAATCCGATATTTCCTTCTTGAATAAGGTCAAGAAAAGAAAGCCCACGGTTAGTGTATCTTTTGGCGATGCTTACAACCAGCCTTAAGTTGGCTTCAACAAGTGTTTTCTTGGCCTTTTGAAATCTTGAATAACGGATTTTAATTAGTTTTAATTGTTCTTTAAATTTTTTAACTGGCATACCAAAATTTTTTAATGCTTTTTTTCTTTTTATATTTAAATTTTGAATATCATTCCTGTTTCTTTTCTCTTTAACTCTTTTTATTTCTTTTTCAATATGGTCGTATTGTTTGGTTATATTACTCATATTACCCGCTATGTCTTCTAACGCAGGAGTGGCCAAATTGAGTTCACTCAGTAAAACAGAGATTTTATTATCATCTTTTGTTTTGGATAATTTTTTTATAATTTTTTTGAATTTATTCAGAGTTGCTTCCTTGTGCAGGCTGATATCTTCTTTAACGACGTTTTCAATGTGTATTTCATTAATGATGACTTTTCTGATTAGTTCCATAACTTCGCGTTTTACGAATTTTGATGACATGAGCAGTTGTCGGAAGTTATTTTCGGTTTCCTCTATTTTTTTTGCCAGCCTCAACTCATTTTCTCTTGAAAGGAGTGATATGCGCCCCATCTGCTTGAGATACATTTTAACTGGATCATCAAGTGGAAGAAGCCTGTCTTCAATTTTTTCGAGATCCTTAGGTTCTTCTAGTTTAGAAAGGTCCTCGAGCTTGTCATCTGTAAGCTCATTGTCAACGATTTGAATGTCTTCCTGATTCAGTTGTTCAAATATCTCATCAATCTCATCGCTAGAAACGATATCTTCAGGCAGGACATCATTGATCTCATCATATGTAAGGTATCCTTTTTTCTTGCCGATAGCGATGAGCTTATCTAAGCTTTTTTTAATTACAGGTTTTTCCATATATTTGACTCCTTTGTTTAAGAAGGCCGCAATATTGCGAAATTAATTGTACTAAAGTTTCATTATTGCCGTCTTTTTGCGCTGTTTGTATCTGTTTTTGCATGTCTTCGCATAGGTGATTGATTTTATCTCTTTTTAGACGCTTGATGCAATCCTCTATGAGTTTTTCTTTATCGGGGCAATCATGGATTTCAAGGGTGGACAATTCAGATATAAGCTGAATAGATTCTTCATCTCCAAGATAATTCATAAGAATATTGGGCTTATAAGCCTTCCCTTCAGAAAAAAAATTAAAAATAAATTCAACGATCTTTCTTAGAGGTTCAACCAAAAAATCCGACGGTTCTATGATAGTGCGCAACCTATCCACCAGATGTATTTCTTCTAACATAAGCTTAACAAGCATTCTTTCGGTAATGGGGATTTCTGTTAACTGGTAATTTGAGATAGCGAGGCTGTTAATTTTTCCAGAGCCAGGTTCGGATGTATTAATATTTTTGAAGTCCTCAAAAAGGGCTTTTTCATCAACGTCAAGGCGTTGCGCTATTTTTTTAACAAATTCAGCTTTTAAGGTATGGCTATTATACTTTTTTAGCATCGGCAAGATATTTTGAATGATCTCATTCTTTCCGGAGGAAGTATTTGCATCGTACTTCTCGCATAAGTGCTGAAGTTTGTAATCAAAGAGAGGAGTGGCCTCATAAATCATATTCAAAAAGGCTTCTTTGCCGTATTGGCGCACAAAAGAGTCTGGGTCATGCCCTTTTGCGAGTGATGCGATGCAGACATTCATATCTTCTTCTATAAAAAGTTCAAATGTTCTTAAGGTGGCCATTTCACCTGCGAGATCAGCATCATATAGCATAACAATATTGTTTGTGTAGCGTTTGATGAGGCGAATCTGTTCCTTTGTTAAAGCGGTGCCCAAAGAAGCAACTATGTTTTTTATCCCCGATTCAAAAGGGATTATCATGTCCAGATATCCTTCTACAAGAATAACAGAATCTATTTTTCTGATGTATTCTTTAGCGACGTTGAGGCCGAAGAGGTGTTTGCCTTTTGAATAAATTGGCGTTTCGGGAGAGTTAACATATTTTGGAAGCGTGTCGTCAAGGACTCTTCCCCCAAAACCAATGATTCGATCTTTAATATCTACGATCGGAAAGATAATTCTATTACGAAAGCGGTCGTAAAAACCGCCGTTCTCTTTAGCAATGCTTAATCCGGCTTTTTCAATTATCGAGAGTTGAATTGTTTTTGATTTAAGATGATTTATTAAAGCCGACCAGTCTGGTAAGGCAAAACCAAGTTTAAAATCCTTGGCAGTTTCTTTAGAAATGCCCCTGTTTTGAAGATAGCATCTGGAATTATTTGCTTCAGCAGAATTGAATAGATTTTCATGGTAAAATTGTCCTGCGAAGTCACAAACTGAATATAAATTATTTTTGAAATCTTCTTTTGATTTCTCCAAAGGTGTGCTTTCTGGCTGAGGAAGAGGAATTCCACTTCTTTGGGCCAGGATTTCGATGGCCTCCCGAAAGTTAATCTTTTCATACTGCATAATAAATGTGATGGCATTTCCGCCGACTCCACATCCAAAACAGTGGAAAATCTGTTTTTCAAGACTTACAATAAAAGAAGGCGTCTTTTCCGGGTGAAAAGGGCATGGAGCCTTATAAGTGCGCCCGCTTCTTTTGAGAGGCAGATACGAAGAAACAATATCAACGATATTGCTACGGTCGAGGATTTCGTTAATAATTGATTCAGGGAAAATTTTTACCATTATCTACCTTTTAATTCTTCTAAAACCGGAACATGTTAGAATCTTTATTTGCGAGTTTTTTTCAAGTTTATCTAGAAGCAAATTCATACCGAGAGTATCAGAGGCTATGTGGCCGGCGATAATCACATTAATATTTTTACTTTTTATCTTTTGATAGTGTTCTTCGCTCATGTGCATGCCGATTATTGTCCCAATGCCAGCCTGAACCAGATTGTCAAGTATCTCTTTTGGCCCTTCTGTCCCGCCTGTCATATCAATAAAGATTTTGCCGCATCTGTTTTGAGGCGATCCAATCAAGATTTGAGGGCCGGTTTGTGTTTTGCTGGCGGTTTTATATTCTTCAATAGGCCTTAAAATGCCTAAAATGTCATTCAAATTTTTAGGTTTTTTTTCTTCTAATAATTGAGTTAGAAAACTAGCGACGTGATTATCAGCGGGGGTATGCGCGCATAAAAACGCAATATCTAAAAGCTTAGCGGCATCAATAACACGAAAATGATTAGCAGAATGAACGCGTCTGCCAACTTGTTTTTTTCGTTCATTAACAAGGTTCTCGCAAATGTTAACAGGCACGCCCGCATGATGGAAGATATCCGTTTGCATTGTCATGACTTCATAAAAGTTTGCGTAAGCTGATCCCTGAGGATGATGAGATAAGGCTAAGTCAATTTTCTCACGGGTTTTATTAAGATGGTCAATTAAGAGTAATTCCGGAGTTTCCAGGTCAATTCCAACCATGATTGTGTGTATATCCGATTCGTACTGGCCGTTAAGAATTCTTGTGTCGCTATAAGGATTTTTGAGCATTTCCATATCAAAAGACTCTTTCTCAAAAGCCGGCAATTTTTCATAAATCGATTGGGTGTCTTTTAGTTCATTTTCAATCTGTTTGGAACCTCGAGGATCACAGGCGATTCCTTCTTGGATAATTTGTTCATAGATTGTCTTTAATTTCATGTAATATCTCCCTATTGGTGAGTTGCGTCTTTGGTCTTTTGATAAGTAGCTTAGCGTTCAACAACCAGAAAAATCTGATCATTGATACTTTTATCAGGAAATAATTTTGAAATGATAATTTTGTGGCTAACCTCGTATATTCGCGGAGCAATGTTAATGAAGCGATGTCCAAACAACGAAGATTTTGCACTTGTTTCAAGATATTGAATTGTTGATATCGTCATAATGATAAGGGCTAAGCTGGCGATCCACATGCCCCGCACGCATCCTAACAAAAGCCCTCCCCACTTGTTGAGTGTATTTTGCGCGTCAATTTTAACCAGAAGGAAGAAGGATTCTCTGATCATCCTGACAATAAGGATGATAATTGTTAATAAGGAGACAAAAACAAAAGCATCTGCTGCGTCAAGAGGTAAAGCTGGGAGTTTTTCATGAAGAGCGTCTGCTAATGGGGTGCTGTAAAGTTGAAATGTTAAAATAGTCGCGAGCCAAACCCCGATTAGCTTAAAAAATTCTATGCCAATGCCTGTCCGCAGGCCAATATAAAGCATTCTGATGATAATGCCAATGATGAGAAAGTCTACCCAGTTAATTCCAACTACATATTTAGAAAGCATATGTCTAATCCTATGATCCTGAAGAGGTTACGATTAAAAACTGCAATTCATAATTTTTGTAAGTATAACATATTATTAAAGTAATGTCAAGGTAGCGCTTTCTTAAAGTTAAACACTTTCTTTTTATTGACTTTGTGTTGCTGATATGTTAAATTTACGTATAAATACTTCAAGTCAAATAACTTGGAAAAATAAGATTAAAGAGCTATGATTATCAATAATGATCGGGATGACATACTCCTCCAACTTGCTAGAGCCAAGCAAGAGTTATCTACATTTTTTGAGATTTCCAATGCTATGCATAAAACATTGGAATTGGAAGAAATCCTCTTTATTATTCTAACCGGCGTTACTTCTCATTCCGGGCTTGGATTTAATCGTGCCATGCTCTTATTGATTGACCAGCAGGACGCCTTTCTAGAGGGGACTATTGGCATAGGCCCTGATAGCGGTGAAGAGGCTAAGCGTATTTGGGCCTTGATTGATGATCAGAAGATGAATCTCGATGATCTTGTAAATTCATATACTCATTCTATCATTAGTTTGAGCCATTCAAAGTTTTTCAATGATGTAAGAAGCCTTAAAATCCCTATTAATGGATCTGATGGAGGCATTCTGGGGAAGGTTTTTAAAGAGGCCCAACCCGCGCACATCAAAAAAAAAGATGCTGCTTCTTATGGTAATGATCCACTCATTAATATTTTTGTCTCAGAGGAATTTGTTATTGTTCCTTTAAAAGCTAAAGATAAATGTATCGGCCTGATTGTTGCAGATAATCTTTTTACAAGGCGCGCTATCACTCAGGATGATATTCGGGTTTTAACTATGTTTGCTAACCAGGCCGGGTTTGCTATTGAGAACTCCAGGCTTTATGAACATACGCGCATGCGTTCTCATAAGGATGCTTTGACGGATTTATGGAACCATGGGTATTTTCAATTTATGTTAGAAAGGCGCCTGCGCCAGGCCAAAGATCATATGACTTACTTAAGCCTTATTCTTATAGATATCGATAATTTTAAAAATTATAATGATACGTGGGGGCATCAAAAAGGTGATGCCATCCTTGTTAGTATTTCGAAAATTCTTTTAGATTCATGCCGTAAGATAGATTGCGTCTGCCGTTATGGTGGTGAAGAGTTTGCTGTTGTTCTTCCTGATACATCTAAAGATGACGCTTTTGCTGTTGCTGAACATATCCGTTCCAGTATCGCCGAATATAATTTTATAAATGATACATTACGGCCTTCCCAGAAAATTACTGTAAGTTTAGGTATGGCTACTTTTCCTCTGGATGCTAACGAAAAATCTGAGTTAATTCGATTAGCAGATGAAGCGTTATATAAAGCTAAAACTAACGGTAAAAATCGTATTTGTTGTACGAATCAACAAGGTTAACGCGTTCTCTCGCCTTTTACGTTATTTAATTAAAAAGTTTTAATAGACAGGATTGGTTTCAGTTTCTTCTTCTTCTGGTTGTATTTCTCTTTTCTTCTCTTGCTGAGAAGATGCATTTTCATGTTGCGCCAGAGAGGATGATTCATGAAGTTTAACAGAGACGATTTTTGAAATTCCAGACTGTTCCATTGTGACGCCATAAATGACGTTTGAACGGGAAATTGTTTTTTTATTGTGCGTAATGACAATAAATTGTGATGTTTTTGAAAAGTCGGATAACATCCTGCTGAACCGGTCTATATTAGATTCATCTAAAGCTGCATCAATTTCATCAAGCACGCAAAACGGGGACGGTTTTGTTTTAAAAATAGCGAATATGAGTGCTATAGCCGAAAGAGCTTTCTCGCCCCCTGAGAGAAGCGTGATATTCTGAAGTTTTTTACCCGGAGGCCTGCAGATAATTTCAATTCCAGACTCAAGGACATCTTCTTCATCTAAGAGATAAAGCTTGGCCTCTCCTCCGCCAAAGAGCAGTTTATAATAATTTTTAAATTCCTCTGCGACCAGTTGAAAGGTTTCCAAAAACATTTTTCGAGTGGTTCGGTTAATCTTTATGATCGCTTTTTGAAGAGAATCTTTACCTGCGTAAAGGTCATTCTGCTGCTGAAATAGAAAATCATGCCTATTCTTTAACTCTTCCAATTCTTCTATTGCGACAAGATTAACGGTGCCAAAAGAAGAAACCTTTTCTTTCAATAAAGCGATTTCATCTTTTATCGTTTCTATATTAAGGTCTTTCAATTCTTCTTCAGTTACAGGTGATTTTTCCACATCAACGCTATACGTCTGCAGGATTTTATTCTTTATGCTGCTGAGTTTAAAATTAAGTTCCTGCTCCTGCATTTGGTAGTGATGGTGGTCTTCTTTAATTTTGTCGGCCTTTTCTTCTAAATCAATAATCTTCTTGCGCGTAAAGTCAATGCTGTTAATTTCTTCAATACGAATGGAACTGAGTTTATTGAATTCATTTGTTTTTTCTTGAATTGAATTCTCATCTTCTTCGATCGCCTTCTCAAGAGTTTTTATCTCTTCATTAAGTTCATCAGCTTTTTTTAATGATTCTAATATCTCTTTTTCATGTAAATTAAAAGCCTCACGGTCCTGAGCCAGCGCATTATTAAAAAAAGATAAGTTTTTTTCAAGAGCTTCTTCTTTAGATTTTTGATTGCTTAGTTCTGTTTTAAGTTGAGTAATTGTGACCAATAAACTTTCTTTTTGAGGAATATCTTCGTTTATTTTATTATTATTCTCAAGAATTTTTGTTTCAATATTGGCGGTCTCTTGTTTAATATTAAAAATATCATCTTTTAGCTTTTTTTCTTTTTCGTGGTCACTTTTTAACTGTTCATTTATTTCCGAAATTTCTATCTCAATTACAGAAAGCTCATCACTGATTCTTTTGGCATTTTCTCCAAGATTTAAGCAAATAGCTTCTTTATTGGAGAGGATAATCTTTTCTTCTTGAGCCTGGTTTTCCAACATGTGCAGATCTTTTAAAATGTACGCGAGCCGTTGCTCTTTTTCAGATTTTAAAACTATAAGCCTATCCGTTTCGCGGTTTATTTCTTCGACTCTGACAGTGAGCTTGTCAAGATCAAACGAAATAAACTTTAATTCACAGGTGATTCTATAGACTTGTTTTTCTTCATTGAAATTTGTTTCTTTTGCATGAGCAATCACACCTGAAATTGGCCCTTGAGGTAATTTGCTTATTTCTAAAATGCCATTTTCAGTCTCAGGGATGCTATCGTATTTACTCTTTAGAGTCTTTAAAAATTCTATCTGTGAATGTAGGCTTAATTTTTCATTTTCAAGTTTTCTTAAAGCTTCTTCAGTTTCTTTTAAATATATCTGTTCTCGAGATTGGTCTTCTTTGAAAGTGTTGATTTTTTCCGTTAGAGCTTTAATAATGTTTTTTTGGGAAGACGTTTCTTTATTGATACTAGCAATGTTTTTAAGAAGTTCATTATTCTCTTCCTCTGTTTTAAGTTTTTCTGTCTCAAGGCGCCTAAGGCGGCTTGAGTCTGTATGTAAAGAGGAATTAATCTCGTTGAGCTGATTATTGGCTTGTGTTTCAGATAAGTTAATTTCGAATGTTCTTTGTTTTAGAGATTTTGATTCATTGGCAAGAAATTCAATTTCTTGAATAAGGGTGTTGAATCTGCCTTCTTTTTCCAGGAGGTCTTTTTCCTTATTTAGGTTGATATCTGTCAAATTGAGCAGTTGTTCAGAGAGCTCGTGAATAGATTTTTCATGATTATTGATTTTTTCTTTTATTTGTTCTTTTTGTGTTTCAAGCAGGCGGGCATGTTTTTCTAAATCAATGATCCTGTCTTGGTTTAAATTGATGTGTTGATTATCCCTCTCTTTGTTATTTTCAAGGTTCGCGATTTCATTTTTTAATTCAGCGTGTTTTACATCAAGCTCCTGAAGGTCTCTTTGCTGATTCATGAGCCTATTATCGAATGATTGCAACTCTTGGTTTAGTTTAATTTCATCATCTTGTGTTTCTTTGAGCACTTCATTGGTTAGTTTTAGTTCAGCAAGAAGCGCTTTAAGCTCATAGCTTGAGTATTTGACTTCCAGATCTTTGAGTTTATCAAAAAATTCTTTATATCTGCGGGCTTTATTAGCTTGTCTCTCAATAGAGTTAATTTGCCGTTTTACTTCTGTTAATATATCATTGATGCGGAGAAGATTGTTGTCTGTTTCCTCCAGCTTCTTCATCGCCTCTTTCTTTTTTGCCTTATATCGGCTTACTCCTGTTGCTTCGTCAAAAACGAGGCGTCTGTCTTCGGGCCGCGAACTGATGACAAGGTCTATTTTACCTTGTTCAACAAGCGAATATGATTCAGCGCCAATTCCGGTACCCATAAGCATTTCATTGATATCTTTAAGCCGAACGGAGTTATTATTGATGAGATATTCACTTTCTCCTGATCGGAAGAGTTTACGTGAAATCGTAACTTCTTCATATTCAATAGGAAGAATTTTCGCCTCGTTGGAGATGGTTAGGGATACTTCAGCGACATTTTGGGAAGCCGCGGTTTCAGTGCCATTAAAGATGACATCTTCCATTTTGGAGCCACGGAGAGATTTTATAGATTGTTCTCCCAGGCACCAGCGGATAGAGTCAAAAACATTGCTTTTTCCGCATCCATTAGGGCCGACAACCGCTGTTATCCCTGGCTCAAAATGAAGTACGGTTTTTCCAGCGAATGATTTAAAACCGGATATTTCCAGTTTCTTGAAATACATAGGCTTTTACTTCTTTTTTTCTTTGAGTCTTTTTGTTAAAAGCGGTATAACTTCAAATAGGTCTCCGACTATGCCATATGTTGAAACCTGGAAAATAGGCGCACACGGGTCATTATTTATAGCAATGATAATATCAGAGGATTGCATGCCTACTAAATGTTGAATTTGCCCCGAAATACCACAAGCAATGTATATTTTAGGGCATACTGTTTTTCCTGTTTGCCCAACTTGGTGAGAATAAGGCATCCATTCATTATCAACCGCCGCGCGTGAAGCCCCTACAGCAGCGTTTAAAACGCAAGCAAGTTCTTCAAGGATTTTAAAATTAACCGCCGATTTCATTCCCCGGCCGCCAGAAACAATAATATCCGCCTCTGCTATATTAATAGTTGAACTTATTTCTTCTATTATGTCAAGTATTTTAGTTCTTGAAGCATATTCATCTTCGGAAAAAACCTCTTTAACAATTCTACCTTTTCTTGAAGGGTTAACCGGGGCTTCTTTCATGACTTTATGGCGAACAGTTGCCATCTGAGGCCGATGGTTTGGCGTAATAATGGTTGCCATGATATTGCCGCCAAAAGCCGGCCTTGTTTGCAGCAAGATTTTTTTATTTTCATCAATTTGAAGGTCTGTGCAATCCGCAGTTAACCCCGTATGAAGTTTAACAGCGACTCGAGAAATTAATGATCTGCCAATCGATGTCGCGCCGCAGAGGAAGATTTCAGGTTTGTGTTTCTTTACGAGATTAACCAGAATTCGTGAATAGGGGTCATCAAGATAATTTTTCAAAGCACAATGATCAACGAGATAAACGGTATCAGCCCCGCGGTGGATAAGTTCGCGGCATTTATTTTCTATATCATGGCCCAAGAGAACAGCACACAATTCTGTTTTTAGTTGATCTGCAAGCTGACGGCCTTTTCCTAATAACTCATATGAAATAGTTTGTATAGTGCCTCGTTTTTGTTCGCAAAAAACCCAAACTCCTTTTGCTTCACGGTCCGCCTCATCTGTTGTTTGTCTGTTAATAGATAAAGCTTGAAATTTACATGCTTCTATGCAGGCACCACAAAGTGTACACAGATCAGTATTTACATGCGCCTTCTTGTCTGCCATAGACAGCGCTCCAAAAGGGCAGATTTTAATACATAGTGTGCAACCGATACATTTTTCCTTACTGATCATTAATGACATATTTCCTCTTTCAATAAACTAAAATGAACTGTTTTCAAAAATTGTAAGTAATTTTTCTACAGAATCTTTGGCACTGCCATTAAATATTTGAGCTTGAGTTTTACGCTGTGGTGAAAAAATTTTAACCACATGTGTAGGTGACCCTTTAAGGCCTAACCTGTTTTCTTCCACATCCAAAGCGGCAGCGTTTAAGAAATTAATTTTTACTGATTTAGCACGCATTTTTCCTTTTAAAGAAGGCAAGCGTGGTTCATTTATCTCTTTAACGACAGTTAAAAGGCATGGTAATGGAATCTCTAAGACCTCAAAGCCTTCTTCTGTCATGCGTTCAACTCTAAGCATATCATTTTTAGCTTCTTCTATTTTTTTTACATATGTGATTTGTGGAATGTCTAGATGTGTGGCAATGCCTGGCCCTACTTGCGCGGTGTCTCCATCAGAAGCTTGTTTTCCGCATAAGATTATTGAGAAACTTCCGATTTTTCTGATAGCTTGCGCAAGAGTATAACTTGTTGCTAAAGTATCTGATCCAGCAAAACCCCTGTCGCTTACGAGATAAGCATTATCAATGCCCATGGATATAGCTTCTCGCAAAGCGGCCTCCGCTTGCGGAGGGCCCATTGTGATAACGGTTGTTTTTCCACCGAGTTTTTCTCTAAGGCGGATAGCTTCTTCAATGGCATACATATCAAATGGATTAATGATAGACGCCACACCTTCACGGACAAGTGTATTTGTTTCCGGATTAATCTTAACATCAGCAGTGTCTGGGACCTGTTTTATACAGACAATGATATGTACTTCTTTTTGACTTAAACTTTCCATAATCAATAATCCTTTTTCGGCATTCGTTACTCTTTGTACAATTCTGATATTGCGGCCTTAATGTTTTTTCGCCATCTCTTTTATAAGCTGGAGAGCAATAATTCCACGCTGAATTTGATTTGTACCTTCATAGATTTGAGTAATTTTTGCATCTCGCATATATTTTTCAGCAGGATACTCTTTCATATATCCATATCCTCCAAAAATTTGGACGGCATCTGTTGTTACTTTCATGGCCGTGTCAGAAGCAAAAAGTTTTGCCATGGCGGAAACTTTCGCGACATCTTTACATCCGGCGTCTATCATTCTAGCAACAGAGTAAACAAGGGCTCTTGAAGCTTCAACTTCCGTGGCCATATCAGCTAACATAAACTGAATGCCTTGAAAGCTTGATATAGGTTTTCCAAACTGAACTCTTTCTCTCGAATATTTAACAGCCGCTTCTAATGCTCCAGCGGCAATACCGACAGCCTGAGCCGCAACACCTGGCCTGGACATATCAAATGTTTTCATAGTGACGATAAAACCCATCCCTTCTTTTGCGAGGAGGTTTTCTTTTGGGATTTCACAATCAGTGAAGATTAATTCTCTGGTTGAAGAAGCACGTATACCAAGTTTATCTTCTTTTTTGCCAAATGAGAAACCTTTGGTGCCTTTTTCAACAATAAAAGCGGATGCCCCTCGAGCTCCTTTGTTTTTATCAGTCATGGCGATGACAACATACGTTTCAGCATCTCCGCCATTGGTAATAAAATGCTTTACGCCATTTAGAACATAATGATCGCCTTTTTTCTTTGCTGTTGTTTGAATAGCACTAGCGTCAGAGCCGGCTGCCGGTTCTGTGATGGCAAAGGCGGCTAATTTCTTCCCGCTCGCTAAATCAGGCAAATATTTCTTTTTTTGTTCTTCATTGCCAAAGAGAATAATGGGATATGTGCCTAAAGCGGAGGCGGCATAACAAACAGCGATGCCGCCGCATCCTTTTGATAGTTCTTCTGTTGCTACGCACAATTCCAGCACTCCTCCTCCAAGCCCACCATATTCTGCCTGGATGTAGACACCAAAAAGATCAGATTGAGCTAAAATTTTCATGATTTCCCATGGGAATTTTTCAGTTCTATCAAGTTCTGCGGCAATTGGAGTAATTTTTTCTTCAGCGATCTGCCGGCATAAGTCTCTTATCATTAATTGTTGTTCATTTAACAAATAGTCCATTATTTTTCTCCTTCAGTTGCTATTTCCAGGTTTTTGTTTTTCGGTAAAATTAACCCTGAAGCATATGCCGTAAAATTCAGATATAAATTTTACTTTTGATTATGCAAGGGGTTATTTATATTTCTTGCCAGTTTTTTTTATGAGGGCAGTTTCTGTGCAGTTTGGAAACTTTGGACAGTTGCAGCATTCCACCCATACTTTATGAGGCAATTTATTTTTTGATACAATTTTGAATCCGAACTTTTTAAAAAAAATGGGTTGATATGTTAGAACAAATATTTGATCAATACTTAAACAACTTGCTTCTGATAAGCACGTATTGACCAGGGCGCTGCCAATAGTCTTTTTTTGATATTTTTTTTCAACAGCCAGCGATTTGATTTCAGCAAGGCCTTCCCATCCAACGATGTGAAGCGCAGCACAGCCCATAAAGATATCATTTTTATCAAAAGCAACCCAAAAATCTCTAATATTTTCGTAAATTTCATTAAGAGAACGCGGCATCATCAGGTTCTTACTAGCATAAAAATTAACCAGTTTTTGAATATAATGGGCATCTTTTATAGTAGCTTTTCTTATTGTCATGATTCGTTATTTGTATTTATTTCAAATCTGTAAAATATAGACTTTTAACATAAGGATGCTGACGTTTGAAAATTATTAATAACTCCAGTAACTCCTTGCCTAAGAATCATAATGCCAATAGCCGCAAGGAAAATATAGCTGATTTTCGAAAGTGCTTTTATGCCAGAGCTCCCTATGAGTTTGTTAAGAAACTCAGAATATCTTAAAACGACCCAAGCCAGGGCCATATTTAGAATAAGTGATATGAGTGTTGGTTTTAACCCGCAACTATCCAAGAGCATCATTGTTGTTGCCAGGACGGCAGGACCTGTAATAAGTGGCGTTGCTAAAGGAAAAACGCCAATATCTTCATACATAGACATTGTTAAGAATTCTCTTGATTTGCCCGGCATTAAAAGATAAACAGAAAGAATCAAAAGTAATATTCCACCGGCAATTTTAAAATCATTGATTGTGATGCCAAGGCTTGAAAAAACAAGCCTTCCTAAAAAAGCAAAAATAATCGCGAAAGCTCCAGCCAAGAGTATAGAATCTCTTAAGATCTTACCTTTTTCTTGTAAAGATAAAGACTCCGTTAGGCCTAGATAAATAGGCACGGTTCCTACGATATCAACGGCCAAAAAAAGAGGGACAAAAGAAACAATAAAAGATTTTATTATGTCTGAATTCATAGTTAAATATTATACAGAAAATTGGTTTTGAAGACAAGCAAAAAACAAAATAAACAAAATATATTACAATGTTTGTATTTGACTATTTGAAAGATTTTTATATTTTTTAACAATTTCTTTATCCGCGCTGTCATATTTTATAGCTTTAAGGTATTCCTTTTGAGCTGCGGCCACGTCACCTTCTTTTTCCAATAAGCCGCCCATAAGAACATGATATTGAGGGATTGCAGGTGCGAGCTTTGTTGCTTTATCTAATAATTTCAAGGCTTCTTTTCTATTCGTATCTTTGGTAATTTCAGCTTTAATAAAATATCCGTGAGCGAATTGAGGCGAATTTTTAATAATAGAATCAATAAGTTTAAAGGCTTTTTCATCATCGCCTAACTTATGATATATTAAAGCAAGTTTTGTTCTCAGCGTTATATCTCCAGGGTCATAGATTAACGAGTTTCTCGCATATTCATACGCTTTTTTGTAGTCGTTTTGTTTAAAATAGTAGTTGGACATGAAATTTAATGCTTTGGCATTATTTGGCATAATTTTAAGAGCAATTTCGGCTTCTTTAGCTGAGGATTTATGGCAGTCGAGAAGGTCAAGGATACGGGCTCTTTCTATATAGGGCCAGGGGTATCTAAAGGCGACTCCAAGTTTTAAAAAATCAGGTTCTTGAGGTGTCCAATTGTTTAAATCTATTCGAAATTCTTTGATGAGTTTTAAATTTTCTCTTATGTTTTTTAAGAAAATTATCGCATTTTCATCAAAGTAAACAACTTCCCAATCAGAATTTTTGAAAAAGTATTTTAATAGCGCCGTGTGAAGTTTATTATCGCCGTTTGTTAAAAAAACACTTTTAATGTTATAATCAGCTAGTGTTTTTTCCAATATATCTTTGCGCCCTTCGCAGAGAGCAACATAATTATTAAAAAAAGCCGGCCCATAAAGTTCTGTACGGCCATCAATAAAAACGAGTCTCTCCGGGGCTGTTTGACCTATGATGTAGGCGCCAGAATTGAAATCATTAAGCATGTTTTGAGGAAGATTGTTTTTTAGCAGAAACTCTACCGCTTTTTGAGGGTAACGTAATTCAGAGATACCCCACATGGCGGATTTAAGCTCATATGTCTTAAAATTATAATTAGCCGATTCAACATATTTGGCCGCTCCTTTAGCCGGGTAATAAAAAAGAAGCATAACAATAAAATAATAAATTATGTTTCGGATTTTTTTTGGAAGTTTTTCAAGAAGAGAAATATCCTTATCTTTAAAAGCCAAATGAATGTTGCTGAAGATGCAGTAAGCTGCCACAATGGCGAAATAGGCTATATTTCTAACAGCGATAAAAGAAAAGATTAAAAAAGATGCCCAGAGTATTGAATCTGTGATGTCGAGGCGCTTTCGGTTAATTCTAAAACTGAAGAGAGATATTAAA
Source organism: uncultured Planctomycetia bacterium (assembly GCA_964423185.1). GTDB lineage: Bacteria > Omnitrophota > Gorgyraeia > Velamenicoccales > Velamenicoccaceae > CAYRDK01. The sequence goes on along the minus strand of CAYRDK010000002.1, from coordinate 165,931 downwards.
ATAAAGGTTTTATAAAAAAAGAAAAAATCCGGGTTAAAAACTGTTTTTATTGTTATTGGCCGAGCTAACTCTTGTATATATTTAAAAACAACCTTGCCTTCTCCGGAGATTTGGCCAAGAACGGAAAATGGGTAAAGCGCCCCTTTTATGCCATGCGGGTTTATAAAGGAAGCGGCAGCCATAAAAAATAAAATGATAGAGAGTTTTCTAAATTGCGGATTGTTAAACCGGCGTGCATGTTGCCAGGTATCCGGTAACCAACGCGTTCTTTTTATAAGGTCGCCGATAAGAAAAATGAAAACAATGAATGCGCCGGTAAAGGAAAACCCATGCATATTGGTCCAGATGATTTGCAAAACAGGCAGCATCCAGACATAATTTGATTTTTTTTCTGAAAAACTTTTTAGAATGGCCAGATAAATCGCCAGAAAAAAAAGGCTGAAGATATCTGGCCTTATGGTGAAACGGTAAGCGCTTGTTAAGAGAGTTAAATAAAGTACTACGAAAATAAATATATAATTTTTTTTGTTGAATCCAATAAAAAATAATGTCAGAAAAGTGCCAATAAGAATAAAATTTTGCATAAAAATGAGGCCGTCAGACTTGCCGGCCTCATAAAATATGAACGCGATAAGTTGAAAAAGCCACTCATGATTTATCCAAATTTTATGCTCCAGAGTGAAAGAATAGATATCAAACAGTGGTACAGCTTTATTATTGAGGATGATCTCGCCAGTTTTTAAATGAAGCCATAAGTCAAGATCGCAGATTTCCCGGGAGCAGTAAATTCCTAAAATAGCGAAAAAAAAGACAATGAGAAGCCTGTCTAAAATAAAACTTATTTTTTTATTTATGAAGTCAAAATTAACCATTGGCACAGCTTAAAATGTTACATCTTTGTTTATTTAATGAGCATCAAAGTATAAAAATATTTGATTTGAATTTTGATTTGAATATAGTATAACAGAAAATACGTTTTTGATACTGTCAGTTTTTTGAAATAATATGTTGTTAGCAAAAGCAGAATGTAAATAAAAAATGTTTATTAGATATTGCTCTTGGAAATAGCTGAATATCTATCAAAAAAACTAACTATTTTTTTCTTTTTTTTCTTCTTCTTTTGTTGATGGGCCGGGGATTTTTTTGATTTCGTCTGATATTTTCTTTTCTGATTCTATATTTTTGACTTGCGAAGGCGTTGTTTTCGGTTCTTCTTTCTGTGGAGATTCAGCGATAGGTATATTTTTCCCGGATTCTGATTGCGATACAGGAGGCTTGTAGGATGTTTTGATCAAAGATTTGTTTCTTTGGATAGATAAGAAAGCTATGGCAAGGCATGAAATAAAAAAGATAACCGCTAATACAGATGTTGCTTTAACTAAAAATGTATTAGTTTTTGTGCCGAAGATTGACTCTGCTGATGAAAAACTTTCAATTAGCCCGCCACCTTTGCCCTGTTGAATCATTACAATCAGAATTAATAAAATACATGTGATAACGTGAATTGTGATAAAAAAAACAAACATGGTTACCTCTTTCTAAATTAGCTTTGGGAGATTCTTTTAACCCCTGGCGTTATTGACAATTTCACAAAAATTTTTAATATCAAGGCTTGCGCCTCCAATCAGGCCGCCGTCAATATCTTTTTCACGCATCAGCTCTTTTGTATTGGAAGGTTTTACGCTCCCGCCATAAAGAATCGTTATATTATCTGCTTCGTTCTTAGAGTATTTCTTTTTTAAAAGATCGCGAATAAAAGCGTGAATCTCTTGAGCCTGTTGAGGTGATGCTGTTTTTCCTGTTCCGATTGCCCAAACTGGTTCGTACGCGATAACAACTTTGACTATTTCTTGCGCTGATAATCCTTTCAGGCTATTGTTGATCTGATTTTCAATTATTTGGAATGTTATATTTTTTTCACGCTCATTTAAGGTTTCTCCAACACACACAATCGGATTTAACTCATATTTAAGAGCAGCTTTAGTTTTTAGGTTAATGTCATCATCAATTTCATGGAAGAGTTGCCTTCTCTCGGAATGCCCAAGAATAACGTAAGAACAGTTTAAATCTTTAAGCATTGGGCCTGAGATTTCACCTGTGAAAGCACCACAATCTTCCCAATGCATATTTTGTGCTCCTAACGCGATATTAGATTCATATAAGACTTCAGAAACCTCATCTAATGCCGTAAAAGGTACGCAAACAATGATAGAGGTGTCATCTACATGGCTTAGATTGCGCTTTATTCCATTCGCTAGCTCAATGGCTTCTCTGGTTGTTTTGTTCATCTTCCAATTTCCAGCAATCATTTTTTTCCGCATAATATTTGCTCCATATTAAATTTTTAAACTTTCTGCTAATAAACGATGTTTATTTATCTTGCAACGCGGCAATACCAGGAAGAATTTTTCCTTCCATAAATTCAAGTGAAGCACCGCCGCCTGTTGAAATATGTGTCATTTTATCTTCTAAATTAAATTTCGCGATCGCGCTGGCCGTATCTCCCCCGCCGATAATGGTTACAGCTTTAAGTGAAGAGATAAATTCAGCTATCTTTTTAGTCCCTTCTGCATATTTGTCTATTTCAAAAATTCCTAAAGGGCCATTCCAACAGATAGTCGCCGCATCTTTAAGAGTAGTTTTAAAAAGTTCGATTGTTTTTGGCCCGATGTCAACAGCGATCATGCCATCAGCAATAGCTGGGCCTGTTGTGGTTTCAATTTTTTCAGGCGTTTCAATGCTATCAACTACAATGTGGTCAATCGGTAAAACAATTTTAACATTTTTAGCTTTAGCTTTTCTTAGCGTTTCTTGCGCCAGAATTATTTTGTCTTTTTCGAGCTTTGAATTTCCGATAGCAATATTTTCCGCCTTTAAAAATGTATAGGCCATCCCCCCGCCAATGATAAGAGAATCAGTTTTTGCAAGAAGATTCTCAATGACACCAATTTTATCTGAAACTTTAGCCCCTCCCAAAATAACAACAAAAGGTTTCTTGGGTTTTTCCAACATTTTTCCAAGATATTTGATTTCTTTATCCAGGAGAAAACCAGCTACGGCTGGAAGATAATGGCTGATGCCTTCTGTTGAAGCATGAGCACGGTGTGCTGTTCCAAAAGCGTCATTTACGTAAATATCTGCCAGAGAAGCAAGTTTTTTGGCAAATTGAGGATCATTGGCTTCTTCTTGCGTGTAGAATCTTAAATTTTCAAGTAAAATAACAGTTTCTTTGGACGTTTCAACCTCTTTTTCAACCTCAGGCCCGATACAATCATTAAGTTTTTTTACAGGAGTTTTTAGTAATTCTGAGAGCCTTTTAGCAACAACATCAAGCCTTAAACTATCTTTTACTACCCCTTCCGGCCTTCCTAGATGAGTCATGAGAATTAGTTTTTTTGGGTGCTGCGAAAGGATGTATTCAAGTGTAGGCAATGCGGCTTTTATGCGTGTATCATCTGAGATAGCCCTTGTATTTTTATCTATGGGCACGTTAAAATCTACGCGCACTATGATTCTTTTATTTTTTATATTTAAATCTTTTACTATTTTTTTATCCATTTTACCCTCCAAAGTTAAGGCGTATTATACCAAATTTTACTTTTTTGTAAAGAAAAGAGTTTTTATCTGATGTTATTGAGTCAAAATAAGCATATTTTCTGAATATTATAGAAATTCGAGCTTTTTTATGATATGTGCAAGCTTATTTTAAAAAATAAAATTATCTTTAAATTTTACAAAAACCATATTATTAAAACCCCTAAAAAAATCCAGGGGGCAAAGCTTATATTATCTTTCGAGATTTTTTTAATATAGAACGCGACAATGTAGTTAATTATGGCAATAAAAACCATAGTTACAAGAGAGAATCTAAAAATGCGCGATAATTCATTGCTAAAATTTTGCCAAGAGTATGATAAATCAAAGATAAGAAAAAAAAGACAAAAAAATAGTAATGCAGGAATAGGGATTTTTATATTTTTTTTAATTAGAGTTCTTAAAGGTTTATAGATAAAGTAGGCTATAATAAAAATGATTTGCTCATTATCTGTAAAAAGGCCTATAAAATTCTTAAATTTTTTTTCCAATAACCGAAAACACAGATACATAAGAATATATCCTAGCGTCATCTTTATGAAAAGTTTCCAGTCGAAATTTTTTATCTTCTGATCCCATTTTTGGAGTGCTATTTTTTTAAAAGTTAATAACTGAAGATGTTTAATGATCTCGTTAAGGATTAAATATGTCCCAAGGGGAATAAAAGCGGCTGCCAGTAATGAAAATGAAGCAAAATAATAGTCAAAATAGATTCTAGAGTATTGGCTCAATGGAATCAAGCTAGAATAACAAATAAAAAGCTTCGCATCTCCAGCCGCCCAAATTTCAAAGCGCCATAAAACATAGGATACAATTGTGCTTATAATTAAATTAATAGACCAGCGATTAAAATTAATAAGTAAATATGAACATGTTTCATTTAGAAAAAAGACTTTTTGTGTGTAGATTTTTATCAGAAAAAACAACCAGCATAATAAATAAATGCTGAATGTGTATAAAAGGCCAACAACTATCCATTTATTTCTTATAATGGATTTTTTATAGTCTTCAATGCTCGTGAATATCCCAATCCAAAGGATAACCGGAAAAAAGATAAAATAATTTAAAATTTTTTTTTCAATCATTTAAAAATTTTATGATGTTTTTTAAAAAGATTATATTGTTTTGGTATTTTTTTAATTGGATGATGCCAGAAATAAGGAGTTGTTTCAAGCATTAAGTTATCTCTTATGGGCTGAAATTCTTTAATTTGCATATATTGCATAGAAGTGATTGGAATTCCAAGGCAGAATGCTTTAACACTGCATAATTGGCATTGTTTCAAAAATATTGTATCGCTTTCAGGAAGCGTTCTCCAAGTGTGAGGAAAAAAAACTATAGGAAGAACACAAAGCGGAAAATGATAAAATCGTATATCAGAGAAAGAGTGCAAATAAGGGAGTATTTTTCTTAAATAAGGAGAAATTTTAGAATAACTCACCTTTAATTTTGTAATATTTTTTTTGGCTTGTCCCTCCACTTCAAAAAACATAAAAACAACTCTATCAATTTTTGAAAAGTTATTCTTTAGAAACAACAGAATTTCTTTTAAAAACTTATAATTCTGTTTATGTATGATGATACGGATCTCAATGTGGTGAGAATGTTTTTTATACTGAAAGATATTTTTCAATCCTTTGACTGTTTGCAAAAAACTCCCTGGTACGCGGGTAATGCTATCATGCAGTTTAGGTGTATGTCCATGTATAGGAATTATAAGTTCAAACTTGTTTTGTATTTTTTTAAGAAAATTTTCGGCATAGCCAGCATAAAAAAAATTACGCCCGTTTGTAAGGCACCGGATTTTTGAGTCAGGAAATAATTGATTGATCTTTTTTGATAAAGGAATCAAATGTGGCGATAACGTCGGTTCACCGCCACTGATGTCAAAAACATCTCTATAGTCTTCTAAAAATTCTTCTTTGCCGTCATGGAATCTTTTTATCCGCCTTTCCAGGCAAGAGAAGTTAAAGCCTCCTTTCAACTGCCAAAATTTATCCGGATTTGTGCACATAAGGCAAGAGTTATTACATTTATTGTAAATTGAAAAATTAGGCATTTTAGAAATTATTTTTATAAATTTTGCTCTAAGTTTGTTGCTTGTGAATTTTATAGATCTAATATTTTCGAATCAATTTTTTCAAATCCCAGCTCTTTAAAAGCCATGTATCTGCAAAAACCATCTAATAAATTATAAAATCTGTTATTTTGTTTTTTTTGAATGATGACAGCATTAAATTTTTGTCCTTGCAATATTTTCTTTTTTAAATCGGCAATGGTTTTCCGATATAATTTTTTGTCATATTGACCGTATGGATGTTTATAAAAAGGATTGATTCTATTTAATTCTATTTCCATGACAGGAATTTTCTTTGCTATTACAATATCTTAAAATTTTTTACATTTTAATTCTTTGTCCCCGTAATGTTTTATATATTCTTTCCAGATGCCCTCACATTTTCTTGCGAGAAAATCACATTTTTTACAGCGTGATGTTCTTTGGCGGCCATAGATTAATCTAGAGTTTTCTACCTCATGATTTTGAAAATCAGGTGCCAAATGTTCTGTTTGAAAATGCTGAACTTCGTAAACTTCGCTAATGCGATGTTCGTATTCAGGAAAGTAACAAAGTGGGACATAACGGATGTGCCAATGTTGGGCTCCTATCCGTTCGCCAAAATTAAGGCATTTTTTTATATATGGCGCGGCATCGCTAATTCTCGGAACAATCTTTTTGAAATTTTTTTTTGCACCGCCAATAGTTGGGTCGACAAAAATGAATTCAGCATTATGAATACCGTTATTATATATAAATCTGCCGATTTTAACAAGGTATCTATAGTTATCTTTTACAATTGTTGTGTTAGATCCTATATTTTTAAAACCAAGTTTTTGTACGTTTTGAATTCCTCTTTTTAGCTGGTCAAAACTGCCTTGAACCTGAGTAAGCTTATCATGCAATTCAGCATTATGTCCGTGAATAGAAAAGATAATACTTGTAACTCCCGCATTAATAAATTTTTGAGCGAAGTCTTCATATGCCAGCATCCGCCCATTAGTGGCGATTAGTATAGTTTTAAATTTAAGCTTTTTCGCGAATTTTATAAGCTGGAATATATCAGGCCTGATCGTTGGTTCTCCTCCGATAATTTCAAGATAGCTTCTTCCTCTTCCTTTAGCAGAAATCAATTCAAGCATCACCTCTTTTGTCGTTTTCTCAGGTATATGTCTTTTGTCCGCGTCAATACAGAATTGGCATCTATTGTTACAGCCGTAACCTGTTATGATAACTGTTTTTTTTATCTTAAGCGGCATAGCAAAATCCCGGTTTTATCAGTTGGAAAAATTATATAGAAATATTTTAAAAGGATCCTTTTGATAAATTGTTTTAATTTTATTGTTATTCTTAAAAATTATTATGTTATTTTTATTAAGTAAAATTTTATTCCCTAATTTAAAATATAGAAACGTTGATGGGATACTTATTATCTGATGTGTAAAAGTTATCCAGCATCTTGAATAACTCACGCAGTTATTTTCTAAAAATAATCCATCAAAAATAATACATATTTTTTCATCAAGATTTTTATCATTTTCCCAGGTTAGCAAAGGATACGTTAGCCATTTTTGTAAAAGTACGGCAAACTCAAAATCATCCTTTATTATCGCTTCAAAAATATTTTTATTGTAATGTAATGTTTTTCGGCAATTATAATCACAGGGATAATGGGCAGAAATATAAAAGTTTGAAAGGCCGTGAAACAAATTATTCGAATAGAATTTTGAAATGATAATATTTTGATCAGATTTGAATCTTTCGTGGATTAACGATAACTCTCGTACGCAGCATAAAGGAAACCCGAATTGTTTGCCACGCAAATACTTATTGAGATGAATAGAATTATCTTTATAATTTTGAATCATTTCTCTCTCTTTTGAAATGTATATATTATAAATAGAATTATATTTTTTTTCAGTATTAGAATTTTTCGGTTCGGAGTTTTGTTTTGGCAGGTATTCAACGAAAAGGCCCTCTGCTTTAAAAATTGGAATATATTTTTTATATTCATTCAATGATGTGGAATAAATTTCGGCTAAGGGTTTTAAGCCGTGCTTAACAGCGATTATATCAGGAATACATTCAGTAAACGGGCCATACTTTAAAAATTGTTTTCTATAGACAGCATTATTGTAAAGATTGAAATTATCGTTTATAGTTAATTTCTTCATAAAAAGTTGTCTTTTGTTATAGCAGTAACAGGTATAAATTCTTCCCATCCGAAATATTTAATGTACTCTTTCCAGGGGCCCAAACACGTATTGTTATAGACGCATTCATAACATTCAAGCCTTTTAATATTACCTTCACGCCTGTATTTTTTTAAAAATTTACTCACCTCGAGGGCATCTCCTTTTAATGAAAGAGGCATCTTCGGCCCCTTTTTTATGTATTGTGCATATTCATGCATTAAACAAGGAGGAATTTCTTGAATAATAAAATTCATATTTAATTTAATAAAATTTTTAATAGCTGTTTTGACATAAGGGATAGATTGTGACATGGATAGGCAGATTTTTTTTTGATTAAGTTCAGCATTCCCTTTTGTGCGCAAAAAGGAAATTTTAGCGAAATCTATCCGGTGCTCAGATAATAGATAAGGCAAATCGGCCAGCATTTTATAATTTAATTTATTTATTACGGTATTTGTGCAAACTTGCAATCCACATGCCTTTAAATTTATTATACCCTGGACTGTTTCATTAAAGCTGTTTTTAACTAAGGTTAAAGAATCATGAAGTTTACTATCTGATGAATTTATTGAAATATATGCTAATGTTAATCCTGCCGCGCATAATTTTTTACAAAACTTTTCGTAACTGAACATCCTTCCATTTGATATCATTATGATATTTGTAAAGCCAATTTTTTTAGCGAATGAGACTAAATTAACAATATCTTTTCTAATAGATGGTTCTCCGCCATTGAGAATTATGCCTTGAGAAAATTTTTTTATCTCGAGCATCATCTTCATTATTTCTACCGAAGATAAATCAAAGCCTTTTATATTCGCACAGAAAGTACAGTTATTATTACAGGAATAACATATGTCAATAGCTATCCCCGTCGGCTCATTAAAAGTATTCATTTTATTGGTTTAGACATTCGTGTTGTTGTGCTAACGTCGTTATTTCTTCGCAGCCATACAAAGACAGATAACTATTCCAGATACCTGCGCAACGGGTTTTAAAAACACATTTTTTACATATCGCGACTTGATTTTTGTATTTGTCTATGTACTTATAGCCATCATGTGTAATTCTCGTCGGATGGTATCCCCTCTGTTCTGTTTTTTGATTGCGGTCTTTTGCAACTATTAGAGAAATATCTGGAGAAGTCCGCATTGTTGGCGGAAAAAGACATAATGGAAAATCAAAAAAGTTGATATGGCATGCGTTTGTTATGCGAGAGGAAAGAAAACTTATTTGCTTTGACAACTTAAGCAAAGAGACAGATAAAGATTTATATACAGATGCAGCGTTGCCCTCAGGAATCAAATCTAATATGCCCCAAGCAGGATTAATAAACAGATTGGAGATAAAAGTATACATTTCCGGAATATAGTTACAGTTTAGATTAGAAATAACAGAATTAATCTCTACATATATAGAAGGATATTTTTTAATATTAGCTATTCCTTGAATAGCCTCTTCAAATGAGTTTTTGGTGCGAGTAAGAGCATTATGCAGTTTTGGTATATGCCCATGGAGAGAAATATTAACTCTATTTAAACCGCTTTTAAAAAATTTTTTACACATATCTGGATAAAAAAATATACGTCCATTCGTGCTCATGGCAACTTCCTTGAAAGACAACTCTTTTGCATAATTAAGCAAAAGAAAAATGTCTTTACGGATTGATGGTTCACCGCCGGAAAATTCAACCCTTTCAAAATTTTCTTTTTTCGCGCGCCTGATATCGAGTAAGATATCTCTGGTAGTCCGATTCGTATGCCCTTGTTGAGAACAATTTAAAGAGCACATAACGCAATTATTATTACATGCGAAGCCTGTGATTATGATTAAGGTTTTATCATTGACTGGCATAAAATTAAAAGTTTTTTCTGGTCATCTGGCCGGATTTTGACTCTTAGCATTCTATTGAGAAACTAAACAGACAAATACTGGTTTTACTATTTTTCTGAATTTCCCCCAATAAATGCTTATCAGAATATACACGGATACAATCTTTTAATACCTCTGCCTTATTTCCGAATTTAAAAATTTCTAAATCTATGTTTTCAAGAGAAAAAGTAGTTTCATGATGAGGATTTTTTACAATGTAGCATCTTTTATAAATTATGTATTTATTGTCCACGGTTTTTCCTTGAAAAATAATATACATCTGGCCGAACCGTGAAGGCGAAAACACATCAAACAAAATAAGCAGCGGGTAATTAAGCCATTTTTTAAGCACGATCGCCCAGAAAGGATTTTCCTTCTTTATCGCATTAAATATTTTCTTGTTTCGTCCAAGGCTTGCCTGGCAATCCGGCCCGCAGGGGATATGTGTGGATAAATAATAACTTGAGACGGGGACAAGAAGAGTATTAAGATAAAATGGCATTGTTTTCAAGTTAGAGAGTAAAGCACTCGGCCCATTTTTAAAATAAGCATTTTGGCAACAAGATGGAAATCCTAATAATTGGGCATATTTTTGTTCTTCATGCAAAGGGCAATAAGATTTAGTAAGATGTAAAATATCCGGGTCAAAGGTTGTTTTATAATAAAGTGCTAATTTTTTGATTCTTGAAAGATAAACATGAATACAGCCTTTTAATGGATTACGAATGTCAGCCGTTTCTCAGGATGTTTTTTTAAAAACTATTTTTTTTGAGCTGTGTTCGACAAAAAAACCCCGATTTTGAAAAACTGGCTTCCATGTATTAAATTCTTTTAATGTGGAGCAATATAACCTTGCCAGGGGTTTAATAAAATATTGGGCGGCAATGATATCAGCATAAGATGCGGCAAAACACCCAAATGTCTTAAGCTGGGCTTGATAAAGCTTGTTATCCCATAAATCGTCTGTTGTATACATAGAATAATAAGTTGCCAGGCCTTAAAAATATTGAATTCTTTAGGACAAGAAATAAACTTTTTTTATAGAAATCAACCTATAAACAAGGGATTAATTCAGAATTTCCAAAGAGTTCTAAGTACTCTTTCCAAGCACCCTCGCAATATGAATTATGCTTACACTTCAAACACTGCGGCATTTTAGCCTTGCCTTCACTTAACCTTGAGGCTGTAAAATCTTCGATGACTAAATTATTTTCAAAAACCTTTGTCAAAGGAATAATCTCTTCTGCGATAAAATCTTCCCAATGTTTCATGAAACAATACGGAATAGCTTCAGTCATTACAGTCTTCCCCGCCTTTAATCCAATCGCAAGGCCTTTTTTTACATAAAACATAATTTCTTTTTTTTGAGGCACAATCCAATCGCTATTTAATATAGAGGTGCCGACAACATGAATAAACGCGAATTGAAATTGATCCACATTCAGGCTGACAAGCAACCTTGCGATATCAGGTAGATGTTTATAGTTATGATTCGTAATTACCGTGTTAGTTAATACTCGTTGATTTAATTTTTTTAAATTTTTTATGCCTTGTATTGTTTGCTGGAAACTGCCGGGAATAGACGTGAGAAAATCATGAATTTTATGATTATGGCCGTGCACGGCAGGCGCAAATTCAGTAGCGCCAGCGTCAATAACTTTTTTACAAAAATCTAAATAAGCAAACATGCGCCCATTAGTCTGAATTTGGATTTCTTTAAATCCTAATGAAGCGGCAAATCTGATCAGTTCACATAAGTCTTTCCTGATGGTCGCTTCCCCACCCGTGAAAACGACACTTTCTATCTCATCGCAAAAACAGTCTAACAAGATAGATTTAATTTTATCTGTAGCATTATCTGCCATTAAATCTCGCTTGTTTCCCTGGACACAGAATTTACAACGATTATTACATGTATAGCCTACTTTAATATCGACTCTTTTCATTATTTTTAATTGATCACACCTAAATTATTGAGATATGGTTTTAAAACTCTCGGAATTATCACAGAGCCATCGGATTGTTGGTAATTTTCCAATATTGCCATCATAACACGATTAATGATTAAGCTTTTCGCGTGCAAGACATGGGCATATTCTAAATTTTTCTCTTTTTCATTCTTGATACGGATATTCAAATCTTTTGTGAAAAAATCACTTAGGTTGCTACAAACAGCTATTTCTAAAAAATTATTCAGGCCGGGCAGGAAAACTTTTATGCTATATGCTTTGCTGGCAATATAATCCAGATTTCCTTTGTTAAAAAGATAAACTTCATACGGTAAATCCAAATCTTGTAAAATACTTTCAACATCTTCTCTAAGGTTTTCTAAAAAAAGATAAGAATCTTTTGATTTAACAAGCTTCATAACTTCAACGGAATCAAATTGTTTTATTCTCTTTAAATTTTTTATATCTTCGGCATAATTCCAGTCCTTGCGAAAACAAAAAGAATGACTGCAATAACTTAAAGGCAATTCATCTTCATTTAAGATCGCACCTCTTAACAGTTTCAAGACAGGATAGCCATCCGCCAAAACGGAAGGAGAAAGTTCATGGCAACCGCCATGGCTATGCCTATCCAGCAAAAAGTCTATGATGGCGCGATAAATTTTAGCTCCTAAATTTTTATAAAAAACAATATCCAGGTTAAAAATCGGGTAGGAATTTGGGAAATCAATAATCTTTAATTTTTCCGCCAGCTCAAGGTAAGTTTTTGGCTGAAAATTAAATTTAGTTTTCTTGACGTTCTTAGAAATTAACGTATTCGGTTTCCCTGGAAACCCCTGCGGAACAGAAGAATGAGCCAAATTAGGAAGAAAATTCAAAAAACTATTAATTTCTTCTTTGCATAGATTTAGATTGCCTTCCTCATTCCTTAATTGAACATTAATATCCTTTAATTTTTTATGAATATTTTCATCTATTTTTTGTTTCGCGTTAACAATATTTTCAAATTGTTCGGATAAAATTTTTTTTTGTTTTCTTAAGTAGTCAACCTGTTGCATTATTTCTTTTCTTTTATCTTCCATAGCAGATAACTTTGAGAAATCGCAAACTTCCATTTTTCTTTCTGAGAGTTCTTTTATAACAGTTTTTTTATTTTTTAAAACAAATTTTAAATCTAACATAAATCACCCTGTCGTTTTTATGCTATCCAGCATATTCAATCACAGATCTATTAAGTAACGGGCACTAATTCTTTATCTCCCCATTGTTTTAAGTATTCTTTCCAAAGGCCTAAACAATCTGAGTTGTAAATACAGCTTTGGCATTTTTTTGTCTTTACCCTTTCTGTTACTGAAATATGCGGCGTTTTTTTCAAAATAGAGCGTGATCCATTAACAAAATATTGTGATTCAATAGTCTTTATTCCATCTTTTGTTTTTCTTTCATCGGGTTTGTTAATTTGTTGTTCATATCCTTTAAAATAGCACATAGGGACATGGCTTATGCCCCAATCTTGAATATTATGTTTTTTCCCGAAATCCAGGCATCTTTTTATATAGGGTGCTGCGGTAGATATGCGAGGCATTAACTTTTTAAAATATCTTTTCGCGCCCCCTATTGAAGGATTTACATAAAGAAATTCAACGCTTCTTATGCCGAGTTTGAAAATTAATTCACTTATCTGGGGTAAAAATTTATAATTTTGTTTTACGACTGTCACATGACAGCCAATACGAAAAAACCCCAAAGCTTTAATATTATCTATACCTTTGAGCAATTCTTTAAAACTCCCCGGCACCTGCGTTAAATAATCATGGATTTCAGCTTTATGCCCATGGATAGAAAAATAGAGTTCACTTAGACCGGCGTCAATGACTTTTTTCGCGAAGTCTTTATAAGCGAACATACGCCCGTTAGTGCCCATAACAATTTCTTCAAAACCCATTATTTTTGCTATTTTTATAAGATAAATAATATCGGGACGGATGCTGTTTTCTCCACCAAAAAACGATAAATGTGTTTTTCCTTCCTTTTTACAGTATGCCATTTCTTTAATGATGGTATTGGTGTCTTTAAAGAATGCCTTCGTTTCAGAATTCATGCAAAATAGACACTTACAATTACATTGAAGCCCGGTTAGAATAACACCTCTTTTAATTATTTTTTCCATGATATTCAAAAGATTTAATTTCATTATCACCGAAATGTTTCAAGTATTCTTTCCATAGCCCTTCACACGAACTATAAAAAAAACAAGTTAAGCACTTTTTTGTTTTTTTTCTCCAAATTAATTTTCGTGATTTTTCCACATGATTATCTTTAAAATCTAAAGCAATATGTTTTGTGTGCACTGTTTTTAGATCCCGCGTATCACTTACGAACTCCTCATAGCCTTTCAAAAAACAAGGTGGTATAAATCTTACGGCCCAATGAATAACTTGTTTTTTTTTCGCATAAGCTAAACAATTCTTAACGTAGGGGCTTACTTTGGATAAACGGGGAACGAGTTCTTCAAAATTAGCAAACGCCCCTCCATAATTTGGGTCAACGAAAACAAAATCAGCGCATCTAATGCCTTGATTATAAATTAACCGGCCGATTTGTGGTAAATATTTATAATTAGGCTTAACAATAGTTGTATGAGACCCAATATTAGAAAACCCCAAAGCTTTAATATTATCTATACCTTTGAGCAATTCTTTAAAACTCCCCGGCACCTGCGTTAAATAATCATGGATTTCAGCTTTATGCCCATGGATAGAAAAATAGAGTTCACTTAGACCGGCGTCAATGACTTTTTTCGCGAAGTCTTTATAAGCGAACATACGCCCGTTAGTCGCGGCTATAATATTTTTAAAACCGGTTTTTTTCGCCTCTTTTATGATAAAGATAATGTCATTTCTTATAAAAGGTTCCCCGCCAATTAAAACAAGATAATCCGCTTTGTTCTTTTTCGCCTTTTTAATCTCTGAAATAATATCCGGCGTCTCTCTGTCGGCAATGCTTCTTTTGTGCGCGTAGACACAAAACCGGCATCTGTTATTACAATTATAACCCGTAATGATTGTGGTTTTTTTTATGATTTTAGGTATATTCATCCGATAGCTTTAAACTCCTGCCAGCCAAAAAGCTGAGGGTACTCTTTCCATGGCCCTTCGCAGGAATGATTATAAGAACATTTGATGCATTTAGAGCTCTTTGTTTTTTTATCATTGATACGATGCTTTCGCAAATCAGGGATTTTAGCATCTAATTCAAATACCGTTGTGCTAGGTATTGCTTCTTCAACTACGCATCTTTCGTATTCTTTTAATAAACAATACGGTATGGCTTCTGTTGTAACCCTCTTATTTCTTTCACTTCCTAATTTTATAGCTTTCACAAGGTAGGGAATTACCTTTGATTTTTTAATGACAATATCTTTTTTATTGGCCCATGCCTGTCCTATGATATGGACAAAAGAAAATTGAAAATGAGGAATATCTAAGTTTATTAACAGTTGAGCTAAACTGGTCAAGTGTTTATAGTTTAAACGCGTAATAACTGAATTTGTGATGACATATTGGCCTAATTCTTTAAGATTGACTATTCCTTTTACTGTTTGATTAAAACTGCCATCGGCATTTGTAAGGCCGTCGTGAATCTGCGCGTTATGCCCATGAAGGGCTACCGCAAATTCTGTAGCGCCGGCATCAATAAGGCCTTTACAAAGATCGCGATAGGTAAAAAGCCGCCCGTTCGATTGTATCTGAATTTCATTAAAACGCAGGGCTTTAGCGAAATGAACCAATGATGGCAGGTCTTCTCTTAAGCAGGGTTCTCCTCCGGTAAAAACAACACTTCGATAATTCTTATTATTTTTAAGAATTCTTTTTATTTCCGTATTCGTCCTGTCAGGATAATGCTCATTTTTTCTGTCAAAAATACAGAATTTACAATAATTGTTACAAGTTAAGCCTAAGCGTATAACAAGCCTGCTATTCATCGCGTTATAGGATTGAAATTTTTATTGCCAAAATAGGCAGAATAAGATTTTAAAATACCCATACAGTTTTTTTTGACAAAACAACGGCCGCACTCCTTTGAAAAACATAACTTCTTTTTATCAATACTTTTATAGATCAAATGCCAATGGTTGTCATTTATAGAACAGAGCGGAAAATGATAGAGTTTTATCCTTGTTGTATCGTATTTTTTTAGCACCTCTTCAAGATAGGGGACGAACTGTTCATAAGGAACAGGGGCTTCCCTGGAAATAGCCCTGTTGTTTATCTCCATAGAAATAAAAACTAAATATGTAAATTCAGGGAACGTATTAAATATGAAATAAGATATTTCATTGAGATATTGATAATTTATTTTATTAATAATCACCCTTAATTCTAAAATAGCTCCAATATTCAATAAATTTTTTATTCCCAAAACGGTATTTAAAAAACTTCCTTCGATTTGAGTGACATTATCATGAATGCTGTCTTTATGGCCATGCAGGGGGATAATAAATTTTATTCTTTTTATATCTAAGCGAGAGAATTGCGCGGTAAAGTCGTTATAAGCAAACATGCGGCCATTCGTTAAGATTGCGATTTCTATATTTGGCCGCATGCAACTTGTATCTGCTATTATTTTAAAAAAATCTTTATGTAAGGTTGGTTCTCCTCCGCCAAAAGAAATAGTTTTTAATGCAACATTATCATTTTCCCTTACTTTTCTTACAATTACATTTTTTGCTATAAAGCTCTCTTGCCTTTTTTTTCCTTTAAACTGGCATATTATACAATTATTATTACATTTATTTGTTAATAAAAAAAGCATGCAAACTTTGGAAATTTTAGAAAATTAGTCCTTTTTTGGTGGGACAGTTTTGTCCCGATCAAAAACTTGCAAGATATCTTTTAATTCGCTTGTTTTGCAAAAAGGACATTTCTTATCTTCAGTGCTTTTCACAAAAAAAGAATCACATTTAAAGCAACGATATCTAAAAATCATCCTCTTCATCCTCATCTCATTTTTGCAGATAGGGCAGACGCTGCCTTTGGTAAAGCTCGTTTGGTTTTGATGATGAGGGCAAAAATAGAATTGTATAGCAGGGCATAATGTATGTCCACATAGCGGGCAAAAACCTAGATTTTTTTCATCTGATTTTCGTTCCGACATATATTTATCATCAACGCAATATCCAAACCATGCCTCAGGAGATTTTAATGCCTTACTATTTGCTGGACAAGTTGGTTTCATAACCGACCATTCATGCTCAATGCAGACATACTGTTTTTTACCCTCTTCCGCCTGAGCAGAAGAGGTATTTTGAAACAAAAAATTTATTACAAAAAAGCATAAAAAAATGAAATTTATAAATTTCATAACAAGACCCTCCTCTTATAGTTCAAGGCCATTTACCAAGCTCCGTGACCATGGGACGAATGGGAACCATGAGAAGCATGAGACGCGTGCGAACCATGAGAAGAATGAGACACATGGCCACCCGAGCCAGCAAAAGTATAGTAATTATTATGCGCGGCAGCGATTGTCGGGGCCATGAGGCTTAAGAAAGCCAAAGACATGCATGTTTTAACAACATTCTTCTTTAAAACTTTACCCTCTTCACTGAAAAGAAATGTCTTTATATCCTTTTTTTTAATTGGTATTTTATTTTTTAGATCGCGGTTTTTTTCCATTTAATCCGCTCCTCCCTTTTTTTTCGTTAAATTATCTTTTCGTAACCATTGAAGAAGAACCCCCTTGCTCTTCTCATCCTTAAGCTTTTCAAAAATAAAATCCAAAATCCCTTTGCTCATACTACATCTCTCATTATTAGCCATCTGACTAAAAATAGTGTTGTCTGTGGCATAGTTATAAATAGGGCATACCCCGCAATAAGGATTATACACACAATCGTTACACGAAGATATGTTGCTTAAACAAGAGGCCATACATAAAGTTTTAGTAGTTTCGTTATTAATAAAATCACTATGCTGGTTATCAAAAACATTTCCTACCTTAAAACTCTCATCATTATTTACTGATAACATTCTCCCTTCATCGCAGGTATAAACATCTCCATTGAAATTATAAGCGAGCTGGCCTATACCGGCACCGCAAGGAGAACGAAAATCGAGAAAATTTGGATCCGTCTCATCTAAAATTTTTTGAAGAAATATGCGCGCGGACCTTTCATAAAATTTTATACCATTCAAATTAAGCTCAATGATATAATTAAGCGCTTTTCTATAAAAAGCTAAAAAATCTTCAGCAGAGAAATTCAGATTCTGCCAACAGTTTTTATTTATGCCAAAGGGATTTACAGGCCTCAAATGGATACCTTCGAAACCAAGCGAAATGAACTCATCGACAATTTCTTTAGAAAAAGATAAAGATACTTTCGAAACAGTCGTTAAAGCGTTAACCTTGTATTTATATTTTTTATTATTGCTTATCTTACTTTTAATTTCTCTTATCCAATGAGTTGTAATTTTATGGCTGTTTTTCTCAGAAGTAATCCTGTTTACATCATGAATAGGAGCCGGGCCGTCTAAAGATGTGCAAAAACTGACATTATTCTTTATAAAAAAATCCAGTTTTTCCTCCGTCATTAAATGAAAATTAGAAACCAACAAAAACATGAGATTTTTCTTCTTAGTTTTGTTCTTTTCGCTGCTATAGCTAATGATCTCTTTTATGGCTTCGAAATTAAGCAGAGGCTCCCCTCCTTGAAACTCTATATTTATATTTTTGCTAGGGGATTCAAAAATCCTGTCCACAGTCTTACGCGCCGTGAGAATATCCATGTCATATTTTTTTTCTTCAGTACTTTTTGACCCAGCCTGACAATAGATGCATTTATGGTCACACCTTAAAGTAACGACGACAATATGTAAGCTCGTCCCTTGCCCAAGGTAACCGTTTTTCAAAGCAAATCTACTAATAAGATCATCAAAGTTTAATTGGTCTCGAATAAAGCCGCTCTCTTGCAACTCTTTATATTTTTTTTCATCATCGTTGCTTATGTTGCCGTTTAAAAAAGACTGAAACTGTTGGGGGCTTAAGAAAGAATAGCTTCCGATATCATTTGTTATTAAAAAAGACTCCGCGTGTTTTTTAAAACGAAAAAAACCTACTTTTTTAAAATCTGGACGCAAGAATTTCTGATCATATGAAATTAACCCTGAATTTTGAAATAAAGCGATTTTTTTCGAAAGGCAATTCGGTGATTTCTTTTGAGCTTGATAAGATTTAGTCATTATTTTAATTATGGATTTTTGTCAGCGAAAGAGCATAGTTCATAAATTCATTTAAAGCGATTTCTTCTAAATTTTCAACCGTGATTTCATAATAATATTGACTATTATTTATTGAAAAATTTCCTAAATGACTGCAGTCATCCATCGATTGCTTAATGGCTTCTTCCGTATATATTCTTCGATGAAATTTTATTTTATTTTTTTTGTTTGGCATATTTTTCTTCCCATGGAACAGCTATACCAAGAGGATCATCTTGGTATTCTAGGCGTTCGTTTGTATTTAAAAGGTTCTCGTTTATAAGAGAAAGTGACCCATAGATTGCCTTGTTGATTATATATTCCCTGATTTTCTTATTATTTTTGCTGATTTTATACCTGAGAGCGCAATGCAGAGCTTCATTCATAAACTCACCTTCAAGCAATTTCAACTCATTCGCGCTCATTTTTCTTTTGGCATTTAAAATTATAGAGATATTTCCATCATTTTTCTTGTCATCTAAAAAAATAAAAAAACGATCTAAAAAGCTTTGGCATGTATTCAAGATAGCTTCTATCGGATAGATTTTTTCATTTAAAATTAAAGTTGTCATATTTCTCCTATTGTCTTTTATTTGTCTTCAAGATTGCTTAATTTTAAAGCAGAAGGATTCAAAAATCAAGACATTTTTAATCATTTTAGTTCACTTAATTCCATAAGTTTCTCATAAAAATTCCTTATCATTTTTTTGTCCCGCCAAGAAACTTCGTTCTCTAACAGGGTTTTTTGCATTACGAATAAAATTCTTTCTCTTTTTGTAAAATGTACGTAAAAATTGTATCTCGGCAAAAGGCATCTTCTGTAAAAAAGCGGAAAAAGTTAAAAGAATAGCTTCTCTTACTTTAACATCCAATATGAATCTATTTAACACGCTCCGGCCACTATGACAGCGAAGATAGCATAACTTATTAGTTCTGCGTAAATAAGGATTCTTGAGCCAGCTATAAAGAGTAAAGTTTTTATTAAAAAACATAAGTTTCTCGTTGTCTATTATATTTTTAGATTTATGTAAATTGCCTATAATCATCTTATCGCGGTATTTAGATTGAAGAAGCTGCGACGCGGGACAAAGATGGATATCCCCATTTGGGAAAAAACATGGTTTTTTAAAATTACACTGTGGGTTTAACAGCCTCTGCCTTAAACTCTCATCACGTGAAGAAAAAAGCAGTTCTAAAAAAATCAGATCAAAAGGATCTATGCTCGTTTTTATCAAATATAGCCGCTCTTTTAAATAGCAATGAGAAAAACTAATAATCTCTCTGACAAAAGAATCAATATCTTCCCGGGAAAGCATTTCTTGAACATAAGCGTAGCCAAAAAAAGTAGATACTCCGAAATTCTTAACCAAATATAGCAAATTTTTTGCTGAATTTTTAACCGTATCAGGAGTTACAACATAATTAATAGTTACATTAATGCCTCCTTTTTTTAGAAGCATGACATTATCCGCAATGACATTATAACTGCCGCTTCCATCATAAAATCTTCTATGAATATTATGGTTTTCAGGAGGCCCATCAAGAGTCAAATCTATGGCAATGTTAAACTTCTTAATAAAAGCTAATATTTCTTTGTTCAATATTGTGCCATTTGTCTTGATTTGAATTTCTGGATATTTGTTTAAATCTCTAAGTGTAGAGGCTGCCTTTTTAACCAGATCAAACCGCAATAATGGCTCTCCACCTGTAAAAATAATTTGTTTTCGCGGATAAAGCCTTAATATCTGAGAAAGATCACTCTCCGACATATCTCTTTTTTTAAAGCGCCTTACAAAACAATAACTACATTTTAAATTGCATCTTGTTGTTGGTATTATTCTAATACTATGAATTAAATCTTCCATATAAAAAATTTTAAAACTGAGCCATTTACATTCCTGCTATTTATATATTGGTTTACTTTTTAATAATAAAGATCTAACTATCGAATATAGAGGTCAAAAGCGCCTTCTTTGTTGAACCCGATACTATAAATAACAGGGCTCAACATGCCTATCTTTAACTTTCGGCGGATTATATCCACTTTTTTGAAAATGCCTATTCCCGTGTTTTTTTTGATGACGCGAAAAGAAAAAGGAGGCTTTGGATATAGATAAATTTTACTGGAAATAGCATATGTTGATCCATGCTTTTGAATACGGTACAAAATATCAGTATCATTTATTTGAGGATTTTTTAAAAAAGATGGCAACAGCTTATTTTCGTAGCCAATATTTTTTTTATTAAATCCCTCATCTTTTTTATAATATTGATAAATTTTAAAACTAAATGCCCCATTAGGGAAGAAATCTACGGCGAATGCGTTCAAAGAATTATCAATGAGATGCGAAACCCCGGCATTATTAAACCCTAAAAGCCTCATCATCACATCGCACTGATTTTTAAACAACTCTGTTAAGCGAGGAGCCCTGATGCTGAAGATAAAATTAAAAATAGGTATAAAATATACTTTTATTTTTGTTGTTTTTCTGTTGAGTACTTCAAAACCAAAATGAATAAGAAAAAGATTTGAATTAAAAGCAAAACGAAAAATTTTCTCAATTATTTCTAAATTAAAAAAAGTTTTTTCTTCTTTTGTATTTAATAATTTTAAGTGGCTATAAATAAAATCAAAGGACTTCTTTTTCATTTCGCTGCCGTCAAATTGAGAATTGAAGCTATAAAATGGTTCATATTCGAAACCAATCTCTAAATTTTTAGAATTTAGTGAAAATTCATAGTCTATTTTATTGCAATATCCAGCATAGATCCGTTGAATATTTTCTGAAAAAAAAGAAAAAAAATTTTTATCAATAAAGCCGCTGCTATTAACTAATCTTCTAGCTTCCAAAATATTCATCAGTAAGAATTTTTTATAGATAACACCTGGTCTGCGACTCTATCGCAATAATTACATTGAAAACATATTTTGTTACAGTTAGAAACTATTTTAAAAAAATTCGCGGGGAATTTTTTATTATCACAAGAAAAAGTTGTTGATAGGTGCGGGTAGGGCAATATGTCAAAAAGATCGCCTGAGTATTCTCTTTTAAAATAAGCGTTAAATTTTTTGCGCAATATTCTTGAGTCATCAAATCTGTAGATAATTTTTAAATAATCAATACACCCGCTCTCCTGAAGATATTTCACATCTTCCGGCCTTATGAAAGGCCTCTTTATAAGTTGTCCTTTATCGACAGAGGGCGCCATGTAACAATAATCTTTATGCCGGTAGCCTTCTATTAATTTCGTATGGTCAACTGGAATCGCATCGCGAAGAAACCTGAGATTAAAATGGGGGATAAAAAAAGGGCAATCACTAAAACAGGTATAAGTTGCAAACAATTTTATTTTAAACTTAGGGTAGATTTTTTTAAGCTGGTTTAATACTTTTAACATTTTGATATTTCGAGAAAAAGAAACGGGCAGAGATACAGTCCCAATGCCTCTCTTTAAAGCGTTTTCAATAATATTGACAGAATGAAGATTCATGATAATAGACGCTTGAATATCAAGTCGCGGAAAATTTTTCACAAAATAATCTATTACAAGAGGATCGCCAAGAGTGATAGAGGATAAAAAAGGCAGGTTTTTAATATACCGGACACAGGCCTCCATGTCCTCTCTTATTAATGAAATTTGGTTTACAAGAAGATTTGTTTGCACCCCTTTCTTCCTGCAAACATTAAGAAGTTCTATGATTATTTTCTCATCATAGCTATGAGGGGAAGGGTCACACCTCAAACTTAGGCGCTTAAGCGAAGGCGAACTGAAATAGACCTCTTTGACTTGCCGGGTATCAATAGCCCAACGCGCCAGGGAAAGATCGCCATTAAAAGGAATTGAAAAAATCTTCATTTTACTCATTTTTTTTAAAAAACCTGGCCATAAAGATTACTACCTAGAAAGACTTAATTTTTTCCGAATTTCAAACGCGTATTTTTGCCTCTCTTTTAAAGAAAGGTTATTTATAAAATGAGACAATAAAGTGATTATCTCTTTGGCTACTCTTTTTTCAAACTTAAAGCGATTAGCAGGATCTTTCGCGTAAAGATAACAAACTCGATTGCATTTTTTTAACTTTTTATCAGCTAGCCATTCTGATAAATCCAATTCTTTTTGTAAAAAAAACAACCGGCGTGTATCCAGGTTCTCCACATTTCCTAAACAACATCTTTCTTTATATTTTTGTGGAATTAAAGAATAACTGGCCACGCAAGGGTATATTTCACCCGTTGGGAAAAGCCGCATGCGGTGATATCTGCATCTTACGTCAAGCGCTTCCCGAAGTCTATCAGTTTCGCCAAAAAGTAAACTTCTAAACCAGGTTTCAAAAGGATAAATTTTATCAATTTCTAAAAAAAGATGATTTTTATGGTAATAAAACAAGAATTTTGAAAGTTCTTTGAGGTACCGGTCAGCGATATCTGGAAGAATGGGTTTTTCTGTAAACACAAAACCTACGTCAATAGTGTATTCTTTAACCAAAAGAGCTAAATTTTCAGCTAACCCTTCTAAAGTATCTGGATTTACGGTGTAATTAACAGTAAATTTTACTTTATTTTTTTTAAGCCTTTTAAAATTATCAAGGACAGTACCATAGCTCCCACTGTTATCACCTTGAAACAATCGGTGTGAATCATGCGACACTTTCGAGCCATCTAAGCTGATATCAACTTCAATATCAAATTCTTTTATAAAAGAGATGACATTATCAGTCAATAAGGTCCCATTTGTCTGCAAACGAAAATTAATATCTTTTTTTGATTTTTTTATATAACTGACAATTTCACGCATTAAAGGAAAGACCAGTAGGGGCTCGCCACCCGTGAAAATTAATTTTGAAATTGGATAATTGTCAATAAGCTTCTGGACAAGAGAAAATGAGATATCCTGCTTTTTAAGGTATTTAGCGTAACAGTAATCACAACAGAGGTTACAGCGTGTTGTGAGTATTAATTCGAAAACAAACTTTTTCGCTTCATTTTTGTTGTTTTTTATTATCGTCATAATTGATTATTTCTCAAAATCATTTTATTGCCAGGAAACCCTCAAAACAGACATATTTCATTAAACTTATTATATGTTTGAATCCAGCGCGTTTCAATAAAACAATATACTCCTGTGACGTAAAAGGCTCTAATACTTCTTTTAAACAACGCGCTTTATTAATAATTTCATCGCCATTATATCCCTGCTGAAGCTTAAAATCGGTGTAGAGCGCTGTCAATAAATCCTGAAAACGGCCATCAGGCCCTCTGATTTTTTCAAACATTATAAAAGCGCCCCCCAAGATTTAATCTCCTATAGACAGTATCAATCATCTTCTGCCTAGCTTTAGGGCGAAGAAGAAGAAATTGAATTGTGTAATAAGAAATAAACATATCAGCCGGCTCGTAGGAAAAAACAGAAATATCCCCAGGTATTATTTCGACATTTTTTAAATCCGCGGCCTTTTCTAAAGCTTTTTTTACCATATTTTCTTCAATTTCTATGCCGATGAATTTTATATCTTTTTTTTCCTTATTATGTTCAAATAGTTTTATTGTTAACGTGCCGGTCGAACAACCTAAATCATAACAGATAGATTTCGGTGATATGAAAAAATCACTTAAACGGAAGATCAATTCATGCCCTTCGTCATAGAATGGTATAGACCTTTTAATATGCCCTTCAAACATTTTATTGGTATCGCCGCCAAAAGTCCAAAAAGGATAATTCACGTTGATGCCGTCTCCGACATTATTATTTTTTATCCCCGCGCTTTCGCCCATAGT
The DNA here is from genome assembly GCA_964423185.1 of uncultured Planctomycetia bacterium. GTDB lineage: Bacteria > Omnitrophota > Gorgyraeia > Velamenicoccales > Velamenicoccaceae > CAYRDK01. The sequence goes on along the minus strand of CAYRDK010000002.1, from coordinate 141,229 downwards.
GCTATTTTTAAAAAATTCAAGCATAAGCCTTCTAGAATATCAAACAGGTTGAACGAAATAAGTGTCCTGATTTAACTTTATTTCCTTGATTTTTTTCTCATTTTTATATACCAACAGACTCTGAATTTTTTTTGATTTCATATTTAAAACCACATGATCACCCTGGCTTAAGGCTAAGACCTTATTTTTTTGCGGGATATTATTATATTTTATGTGACTATAAGATTCTGTGGGGTATGAATAAAAAATATTATCGTATTTTATAATGCCATCTTTGTAATCACCATCGAATAATGCCGCGTAACAACTGCTTTCCAAACTATCATAATGGTAATCATTAGCCCATAAGAGGAATGGTTTTTTTAAATTTTCATCAAGGAAAAAAAAGTAATTTTTTTCTTCTGCGCGAATAGCGGATAAGAGCTTATCATTATACTTAATTGAAACGCCACAGAGGTAAGAACAAGGCACGTGTTCGCTTAGCTTGATATTGCTTCCACCGGCGCCGAATAGATGATTATTCAAAAAAGGCATTGTATTAATTTCTCGAGGAATGAAATAGCGGATTTTTTCTTCATGGTTTTTCAGGTATTTCTTAACGCAGCAAGCAGGATAGCCTAGTTTTAATCCAAGTTGCATTTCACGAGAAGATACGGTTGAAAAACCACCTAAATATTTTTTCACCCATCGCCTAATTTTCTCTTTTTTTGTAAGATACACAAAATACCATCCCTGGTAATACAAATAATCTAAAAAAATACCTTCCGGCTTACATAAATTTTTCAAAAATAAAATATCTTCCTCTGCTTTTTTCGACCTGATTTTATCCCCCCTTAAAACTGAAAGAGTCTTTAGATCATGTTTAAGCGCGATAATGTCACTTATGCACCCGCTCCACTTTTTATATTTCGGACTGTAATAAAATTTTTTTATAAATCCCATTTTATCTTTATCAATATTATTAAAAAATTATTCAGGTTTTCGTTTGGAATTAAGGAAGAAATTCTTATGAGGTATTCTAAAAAAACAAAACTTATTTTGCTATTAAAAAAATTATATCAAAATAACAGTAAATTTTTTAGCCGCATATTCCATCTGGCGGAGTAGAAGAATCAGTACAAGATTTACAACATAGAAAAAAACCAGGTAAAGCTGGTGTTTTTGTAATTATATCACCACTATCATCTTGATATACGAAATTTGGTACCGCCATATTATAACTGGCTGGACATGATTTTGTTCCGCTGGAACCATCGTAATCTACGCGTATACACACGTTAGAACTCCCTCTGACGTCGAAATCTGCCATAGGAGTAGTTGTTCCTATACCAATATCACCGTCTGTTTCTATAGTCATGCGGACAAAATCATTCGTAGCAAATTGCAAAGCAGGATTATCATCTTCACTTCCAATTAAAAATGCATTTTCTAGAGTACCAGTAAAAGGAGTATTGCCGGCAACACCTGCTAAACCTATAATAGCATTTACACCATTATTATCCTGTCTAAAAGACAGTTTAGGATTATCATTTTCATCGGAATTATCTTCATCGGCTTCTATAATAATATAGGCATCTCCAGAAGTTCCAGAACTAACTTCTAAAACAGAACTACCTGCAGTAGCAGGAGTCCTTGTCCCTATGCCCACAAGCCCTTCCACGACTAAATCCGCGGTGGCCTCGATTTGTGCTCCCCATACATGATTAGTTGGATTAAACCAAGTAGCTCCTATGGCCATCCGCTGGGCACGTAATTCCGTATAAACACCAACAGGAGCGGGATAATAAGTTGTGATTGTGATTTGTTCCTGAGCGTAGCAGATTGTGACGAAAGACATTAAAAATGAAAAAACTAAAATAATTTTTTTCATTCTTTTTCCTTTTTGTAGTGTTTGTCTCTTTTCTATAGATGTATTCTATAATAGCACAATAAAAAATCAACTGATTTTTATAAAAATAAGGTATTTCTAACATCTTTATCCTCAATAATTGGATATTTATACACAGGCCTGCCTGTGGCATCATCAATATAGCCCATCAGGACACATGCTTCACCTCTACCTTCAAGTCAGTCGTGATGCGAACCACCCATCTGAACCATCTCGCCAAAACAGGCTTTTCTTTGACGCCATTGCCTGGGAGGCTTTTTTTACGCTTCCTATAGCCTATATCGCCTTCAATAAATCATAAGCGCAAAGTCTCATCGTTAATCTTTATCAAGTAAAAAATAATTGTTATACTAAATTTATGAGTTTAGTTTTTGACTTAGACAGCTTTATTTTTTGATCAATCATTAAAATGAGTTTTTTAAGATTTTTGTAAGGATGGTGCTGCATTTTCAATAGCAAAAAATAATAAATGACGTAATCATGATGGAACAGTATACAATTGCTCATTTTTGTCTCACCCAGATGCCGAAGCGTAAAAGCAAGATCTATCCAGTTGTCTAAATTTTCGGGTTTTAAGCGAATTGTTATTAAAAAAAGCCGCTTAGCCGCTACAAAATTTCCATAGATGTAGCAGACATACCCCATTAAGGCATAAGAAGTTTCAGAGGGATATTTTTTTGTCCAGTTATTAATTTTTTTCTCTAGTTTTCTAAAAAACGCGCGATTGGTGACATAAAGGAAAGCTAAATCAGAGAAAAATGAATCTTTCCTGCTCTCATTTTTCAGGTAATGGTTGCAAACACGTTTTTTAAAATGAAATGCCGGAATTTTAGTTATTTCTTCTTGAAAATTTATTTTTTTCATCATTTATTCGTGAAATTGTATAAAAAAAGGAAATTCTGGGGCAAAACCGTTTGTTTTACAGGTAATTTTACCAGTGAGGCGCCCTCTATTTAAAACGATAACAGTACTCCCCTCGATTTCAACAGCATCTCCTTTTTTTAGCATATTTTCATGAAGATTATTTTGTCTCATTTGGCCGACATAACAAACACCTTTATAGGTGAGTTTGTCATTTTTAAGAGATCCGCTGAAGAGATAAGCCTTTCTTTCATAAAAGACTAGTAATGGTAAACATAAATACTGATCCAATAAGTATATAAAACCAGGCTCTTCTTTTAGAATAGCCGATCTAATCTTTCTTCCCAACATGCTTGTTTGAGAGCAATTATAAGAACAAGGAATATGATAGATGTAGGAAAAAGTATCATCTTTTAGAAAAGGATTATTAAGATAGCAAAAGTTTTTATTTGTTGCATTTCTAAACGTCTCGTAGAAATGGCTATACTTGGACCAGTTGTTATGTTTTTGAAAAAAATCAACGCAACAAGACGGATAACCTAAATAATATCCAAACTTAAATCCATCAATAAGGGGCCTATCAATGATCTTTTTATTTATAGCCAACGGGTACCAGCCATATCTAAATCCCTGCTCAAGATTATTTTTAGATCGGGAAATAAATACATGGATTGAGTCGCTAGGGTGGCATTGGCTTAATGGTTTTCCGAAGGCTTTTGTTGTGGTTAACAACTCTTTGCCGCTTACTTCTGAAAAATCGTTTTTACTCCTTCTGTAAGAAAAAACGGCATCCAGCCTTAAATGAAGCCCGTATTGTTTGCATAGTTTTTTATATCTTGGTATCGAACGGGCTTGAATCCAGTCGTCCATAAGGGGTTTCAAGCCCATAACCGTAGCCATAATTTGAACAAGCTGACCGCTATGTCTACGGATTTCCACAAACTCTTTGCAAAACTTTTTAGGAGTATACTTTTCAGGTAACATGTTTTTGAATTAGTTTTTCTATTTTATTGAGTCTTTTATGAATTATTTCTATGGAAAAACTGAGAAAAATTGTTTATTGCACATGGTCTGATTAAAAAAACCACACAATGATGATACCTAAAAATATCCAATGGGCAAAAGGATTTTTATGCATTAAAGTTGCGTCCGCGTAAGCATTAAGAATGCTTTCAAGAAAAGGCCAAGCGATAATAAGAAGAATGGTATTTTTCCCTATATAAAAAAATTGAATCAAAAATTGATCAAAAGAATTACGGTTAATAAAAAGAGAGCGGCCTAAGAGAATAAAAAAAAACAAGAGCATAATTTTAAATTCTTTCCTAAAAAAATTTGAAAGAGGTCTGAATATGAGAAGAGCCGTACACATAATGAAGTTTTGGCTTGAAAGAAAGCTTTCAATGAAGTTATCCAAATATTGTCTCAGTAGTTTGAAAAATAAAAAAAATGTAAAGAAGCCGATGCTGACTTCAAACATTTTTTTCCAATCAACTTTTTTAAAAAGAAATAGTTTTTGGCCGATATCTTGCAATATTTTTTTTCTACTCGTATCTTCTTTAACAAAAAGTATTTTTTTTCCAAAAAAAACGATAGACCTCCCCGCCAAAAAAAACATTGCTGGAATAAAGATAGTCATTAGAAGAAATAATGAGGCAAAATAATAGTCAAAGTATACTCTTTGATAAACTGCTAAAGGAGTTAAAGCAATATAAACAATAAAAAGCTTGGCGTCTCCTGCCCCCCAAATTCGATTACGGAACAGGAAAAAGGCTACGCAGGTGCTGATAATAAGATTCCAGCACCATTTGTCAAAATTCCAAAATAAATTAGAAAAGAACTTTTGTGGGAAAAAAAGCGCCTTGTTATGCATGCTCACAACAGACAGGAGCCAAAAAACAGCATAGACGGTTAAAACATAAAATAAACTTGCCAATATCCATCTATTTTCTATCTTTGATATTTTGAAATCGGTGAACATGGTGATACAGCCCAAGAGGATGATAACGGGCAAAAATATAATGTTATAGATTGTTATTTGCATAAAGTATTTTTTGAGGATATTCCCTCTATAATTATCTAAGTTTTATGTTTTTCCATTAGAATAAAAGTAAAAATCTCCGAATCGAATGTTTCCGTACATAGAATTTTTTTATAAGCATAATATTTTTTTAATTCTATTTCAAATTTATAAAAATCCGTTATGTTCTGGCTCCACCAATAGTCTTTAAAGAGAACAATTTTTTCGGGCAAGGGATTTATTTGAAAAAACGTATTCATACTTACCGCTTTTTTACGCATAACTGAGATAATAATTGCCGGGTTATAGGTGACAACATACAAATTATTAGGCACAGAATCTCTGCATTTTAAAATAAAATTATATTCTGCATAAACATCCCGCATAAAAGTTCTTTTAAGGGAAAATTTTAAAGGGGACAGGATATCAATGGAGCAAAATAAAACAGCGAATAAAAAGATCAAATTTTTTTTTCTTTTAAAGAGATTTACAAGCTTATGCAGTCCCCATCCGGCAAATATGGTGAGCGGAATATAGAGATTGGCGGTATAGCGGTCGCTATCGGGACAATTGATGAAATTGCCAACATGGTAGGTTGAATAAAAAAGAAAAAAAATAACAAACCATGTTGTTAAAAAAGAGCTGATCTTTGGTTGAATTTTCTTAAAAGAGACATAGCCAAACATAGCAAGGATAGAATAAGATACCGGATGGAATAGACTGAACCAAAACATCAAATTATCAGAAAAATTATTTTTAAAGTTACTCAAATGAGTTAAGAGGCCTTCATTCCACCCGCAAGGAGGCATATATAAAAAGATAGTAACTATTTGAAGAAAAAAAGGTAATAAAAATAGAACCAAAAAAATAACGCAGATAAAGTAACTTGAAGCTTTTTTTCCATGAGCCAGATAGTTTAGGACAAGCAACATGATGATAAAATTTTCAGGCCTGATATAAACTGAAACGATCAAAGCGACAAGTAGTAGAAAAATGGTTTTCAGATTTTTAAGATTAGCATAAAATAGGAACGCTAAAAGGGCAAGCAGATTAAAAAATAATGAGGTGGCACAAATAGCCGCTGATGCAGAGTATTTTAAAAAAACAGGAATGATGCTGAAGAGAAAAGTGCATAAAAGAGCTGGTATGTCTTTTTTAAAAATTAGATAGGCTAATAAAAAAAATAACATGATAGAACAAGAGCCCAGTGTTACAGATAAATAAAACGCCGTTTTACTTGTCTCGCCAAAAAGGGAATAAAAAAAAGCTAAAGCACAATGATAACCTGGGGGCCAGGCTGATAGATCGTATGCCTCAATTTGATCAAAACCACCTTTCATAGTAATGCAAAACTCGTTATGATAGTAAATGTTTTCTGCAATATTGAGATGTACGAACTCGTCAAAATAGACATGATGCAGGTGTGGAATGGCCCAGGCTCTTAAGGCAAGGCCAGAACAGAAGATCACAAGAAGAACAATCCATGTTTTCATATTAATTTTTTTAAATAAAACGGATAATTGTTGTAAATTGATAATACAGAGATAAAAAAGAAGAATATAAATAAATTTAATGAAAGAAATATAATGTGATACTAAGAAATTCGTCAAAAAAGTATTCATATTTAAGTTTCTTTCATGACTTCAAGATAAACATCTCTGGGTTTAATAGAGTTAAGGCATGCTGGATTATCGCATAGGGTTTTTCGATGGTTGTAAGCTGAAAGGCACGGAGAACATGGCCATTGAGTATTAAAAATCCAGTTATTTCTACCCATAGGACCAAATATTTGATTAGACTCAGGGCCAAAAAGTATAAATTTTTTCACTTGTGTTAAGCTGGCCAAATGGACTAGCCCGCAATCATTACAAATCAAGGCTGTTGATAAATAGAAAAATGCCGAGAGTTCTGGGAGCGAGAATCTATTACAAAGATTAAGGCATCTGCTATGTTTTAGTTTATTGAAGAGAAGTTCGCATTTTTTTTCATCCGATTGAGATCCTGCCAGAATTATATAGTGGCTTTGGTTTTCCAAAAGCATTAGACTTAAACTAATAAAATTTTGTAATGGCCATTCCCTGATGGGCAAAAGGTTGTTTCCCGGATTTATGATGTAGATCTTATAATGGGATTTAAGGGGAATAAAAAGGTTCAACTTTTTTTTGGTTTCTTCAACTATTTGAGGGTCAGGAATCAGCTGAGGCCAAGAGGTTTCCTCCTCTTCTATTTTTTCAGTTATTTCAGGATTAAATTTATATTGTATTTTAGTTGCACAAGCTAATGAAAGATAGGTTTTGCTAATATGAACTAAAGGATTATAAGCAAATCTATGCGTAAGAAAATTTCCTCTATAAAGCCCTTCCATGCAAAAATGGTAGAAACCAACAATAGCTGGTATATTGCACATAAATGAATATATGGCTGTAAATCGGGAGAATAGCTCCAAGTCAAAAACGATGTCCATCTTTTCTTTACGTATCTTTTTTAAATTTGTCAGGGTGTCTATTACGAAGGAAAAAACACCGCTATCTTTTATTAAAAAAAGATTTTCAGAAAGAATTAAGTCTTTATATAGATAGAAAAAAATCTCTTTGTTTCTCTCGAAAGTTAAAAAATATACTTCGGCTTGTGGATTTTCTTGCTGTAATTTTTTAATGAATGGGTAAGAAAGAATAATAGCACCCATCTCGGATAATTTTATAATAAGAATTTTTTTGATTGGCTTTGTTTTATTTTTACGCGTCGTAGTTTTTCTAGTAATAGTTTTAAAAAAACCTAATGGGGCCAATATAAGGCAAATCAATAACCCTAAGTAATAATCTAGCAACCATATAAGTTTTATATTCATGGATTGTATAAGCTATCTCTGATAAGTCTATTTTTCTATAGGCTTAAATTCACTCCAGCCATAGAGCTCAGGATATTCGCGCCAAGGGCCTTCGCAAATATCAAAATATTTGCATTTGCTACATTGAGGTCCCTTTATCTTGCCTTCATCTTTACGCCATCGGGTAAAATCATTAACGAAGTTCCATTCAAATACTTTTGTGTCGGGAATATACCTGTCGCTTATACAAATTTCGTATCCTGGCAAGAAACAATAGGGAATAGCTTCCACATAAGGACGTGCATTATTTTTGAGACCCACATCAATGGCTTTTATAACAAAGGGCATGATTTGTTTCTTCCTAACAATAAGATCAGATTTGTTTGTTAACACATTTCCTAAAATATGAGGATAAGCCAGTTGGTATTGATCTATGCCAAGAGACATTAAGAAAATAGAGATGTCAGCTAAATAGCGATAATTTGGTTTAACAATGACCGTATTTGTACTAATACAGGCCCCCAATTTCAAAAGATTGTCTAACCCCTTAACGGTTTGATTGAAACTGCCTTTGATGCGAGTAAGGCTCTCATGGAGATCTTTGGTGTGTCCGTGTAGAGAAAAACTAAAGATTTTTGCGCCAGCTACAACTATTTCCTTGCAAAAATCCTTATAGAAAAACATTCTGCCATTTGATTGTATGTTGATTTCATAGCCTAGCTTTTTTGCACACTGAACTAATTCAATCAAGTCTTCGCGAAGGCTGCATTCTCCACCCGTAAAAACCACTTGATTAAAATTTCCTTTTGAGTTGTGCAAAATTCTTATTATTTCTGATTTTTCTTTATCGCCGCAGATAGATCTTTTGTCACCCTGCACACAAAAAATACAGTTATTGTTACATTGAAAAGTGATTTTAATATCTATAGTACTCATACATTAACGAAGATAGATACTTTTTCTTCCTTTTTCTTGGCAGAAATAATGAATTTTTAAGTTGTTTGTGACGATAAAATTATTTAATTCCGATTTCATCATAAAAACAGGTTCTGTATCTGCGAATAATATCCCATTTTTACAATAAAACCATTTTTTATGCGATTTAAGCTTTGACAAATGAGAAAAGCGAAAAAGCTGACCAGATTGATTTATTTCATTAAAGGTATAGAATTTAAAAACATTATCTCCATTTGGAAAAAAATCAATGCCGACACTATCATAGATATATTTTTTACTTTCAATTACTTTTTTTAGTTTCTCAAAAGAGAGATGAAAAATTATACAAAACTCCTCCAAAGGAAAGTATCCATTAGAAAAATAGCTCTTCTCTCGAATGCTCAAGTAAACCTTTAGAATAAATCTATCATTTCTTGAGTAAGATAACCCAAATTGAATCGGCCAGCAACATTTTGATTGAAATTCAAAGAGTTTTGTCAAGGATGTAATATTTAAAGAACAGTTTTTTTCTGAGTTAATTCTTTTGAATAATGTTTTTAAAGAAGCCTTCCTTTTTTTTAAATAATTATTAATAGAAAAATTTTGTGATTGAGACTTCCAAAAATAATAATGTAAGAATCTGATATCTTTTTCATCTTCTATTAATGAAAATTCAAAACCGTGACTGAAGCAGATTTTTTTTTCAACACTTTTCTCTAAATAATCAAACATATTAATATCTAGCTGTTTATTTTCAATTTTCCATTGCTTGCTTAGGATAGCTAAAAGAATTTTTGCTTTTACGGTATCCATTTATTCAAAAATAAGCTTTTCTGCTTCTTGGAGATATTCTCTGTAAATGACTTTTCTGATTACCGCTTGAGTTTTTATCAATTCAACACATTTTAAAGAATAATAGTTTCTGATTCTAACAAGGTCAAATGTTTGCTGTTTATTTGCTTTAGGATAATAGTCAACAGAGCAGTTTATGCATGTCTGTTTGAAGCAATTATAACTGCATTTTAGATATCTCCCAAGAGATAAATCCTTGATGTTTCCTATAACATAACGGTCTTTATTTGTAGAATTCATAAGAAAAGGAGAAAAACTCATTTCACCGGATGGATATATTTCAAGGTTTTCATAAAAAGGACATTGCTTTTTCTGAGAATTATGTAATTTTTGGTCCAGAAGTATCCGATTCATAGAATTGAGAAAAATAAAATTCTTCCTTTCAAGATTTCTAACAATATGAAAAATAATTTTTTTTAAATCTCTCTTATAATCTCGGACATCATTTTCTTGCCATAAAATATTTTGAATCGGTTCAATATTTATGCTTCGGAACCCATTTTGAAGCAAAAACAGAAAATTCTTATACATTTTTTTTGCATTCCGAGGATGAATGCCAAATAAAACACAAAGATTTTGTTTTTTTGTATTTTTTGTGATTAGCGCAAAATTTTTTCTAATTTTATCAAAAGATCCTTTTTGCTTTCTATCTCTTCGATTACTATTATGCGATGTTTTGTTACCATCCAGGCTGAGGGCAATTTTAACGTTATGCTTATTAAAAAAAAGTAAATGTTCTTTTTTTAATAGTATGCCATTTGTTCCCAAGGAAATAATTGTTTCCTTTTTTAAATATTTTGATTTTTGACACGCATAGAGAATAACTTTTCTTAATAATTCAAAAAATAAAAGAGGTTCTCCGCCATAAATAATAAGAATTTTTTGTTTTCCTGGAGACGATAAAAAGAAATCAATGCTATTTTTAATAAAAAGCAATGGCATGACCTGGTTATTCTTTTTTACAAAACAATAATTGCAATTCAAATTGCAGCGGGTTGTTAAAGATAGGTCTAATCTCAACATTTCTTTTTTTATCATTTTAAATCAAGATCGCAAAAAAGATTACTTTTTTTATGAAAGAATTATTTTAAAAAATCAAAGGTTTTTATTAGAGTAAAATGTTTTTTTTCCTAAGCTCTTTTTTATTTATGATGATGCCTCTTTTTTCAAATTCACCTATTTTTTTTCTTGATTCGCTTAAAATGCCTTGACTATAAAAAAATTTAGAGAAAATTGAATAATCGCCTATATCTCGCATTTGAGAAACAATTTTATCAGATAGATTGAGAATTTTATTTCTTTTGGCCAGATTATATATTATTGATTTAAAATTTATCTCAATATCCTTGTTAAACAATTTCTTAAACTTCTTCTTATTTATTTCGCCATATCTTAAAGCGGAGATGATATAGGCAATCATCTCATCCTGCTTTGTTAGCTGAATTTCTGAATAAACAGGAATTGTTTTTTTATTTAATGCTTTAATATACTTCGAAATATCCTTGTGATTTAAATACCGCAGATGATAAGGGACATGAGATACGGCTCCTGCCCCCAGTCCTAAAAAAGGACTATTATATTCAATCGCATCTGAAAGCTGGATATTACGAGAACTTTGCTTAAGTCCGTTCGCGTCAAAAAGAATCGGTTTATAGCCGGCTTTCTCTAAGAGCATCGCGCTCAAAGACGACATCTGTTTTCTGTCTCTGCTATTTTTTTCACTTAAGAAAAGCCCTTTCCGAGAAAACAAAGTAAAGGAAGTAGGATAAAAAGGGTGAACGTGAATCATATCCGGTCTCAAATCAATAACCTGCTTGAGTGTTGCAAGAAAACTGTTAAGTGTTTGCTTCGGAAGTCCAGCCATGATATCAATATTTATATGCTCAATTTTTAATTGCCGTGCCATTCGAAAGCAATCAAGAAAAGCGCCTTGCGTCTGATATCTTTTGACCGCATTTATAACTTTTCCATCTAAGCTTTGAACACCTATCGTTAACCTTTTGACATTCCATCGTTTAAGAATTTCGAGCTTTCTGAAATCTAAAAAGTCAGGATTACCTTCAAAGCAGATTTGTTTGCATTGAGAGAGGTCAAATTCTTCGTGAATAAGCTTAAAGAGCGAGTTAATTTGATTCTCGCTTAACATGGCGGGAGTCCCGCCGCCAAGATATAATGTAGAAATAGAAGTTTTTTTTAAAATTTTACCATATATTTTCATTTCATTGGCTAAGGCCTTTAAATAGGTCCTCAAAATGCTTTTTTCCTGAAGTTCAACTGAAAAATACCGGCAGTAGGTGCATTTATGCGGACAAAAAGGAATGTGAATATAAATTCCTAAATGTTTTAAAAGCTTGTCATCTCCAATATTCTTTTTCCAGGCATTAAGCGCTTGAGATTTTAAAAAAGCCTGCTTCCAAAGAAATAAAGGAGGATATTGGAACGTATAGCCCGTAAAATCAGTATTTGCAATGGCTTGCGTAATTTTCTTAAAAAATAAAAAACTATAATCTTGCATAATCTTATGAAAATTTATTATAATATATCTTAGAAAATAATGGATTTGTATTTAAAACTTTTAATATTTTTAAAAAATTCATCACATAGATTTGAGAAATTCGGCAAAATTGAGGAAAATAGGTTTTAAAATCCATCTTGTGTGCAGAAAAATATATATAATGGCCAATGGAGCAAAAACAATATTTTACGAACCTGCATTCTAAACAATCTACACCTGTTGTTTTTTTAATTTCTTTTCTTAAGTCTTTCAATATTTTTAAACGCAATTGATTATTAATTCCGTCTTTTACATTGCCAATAAGAAATTTTTTTCTAAAATGAAATGGAATTGAAAAAATTTTATCACAACAAAAAAAATTTCCATGCCAATCCAAATGAACTTTTGAACAAGTCAGAGGCTTATAGAGTTCAGCTTTTTTTGCGAAAGTATGTAGAAGGGAATTCTCAAAAACGCTGTCCTCGGATGAATTTTTACTAAAAACTTCTATATAGAAGTTTGAAAAAGAAACAAATTCCTTTTTAAGAGTTTGAAGCTCTGTTTTTGACCAAACCGCATAAAGATCAGGAAAAAAATCAATATAACCAAATCCGATTTTCCAAAGATGTTTTATATTTTTTATTAGCGAGCTGATATTTTTTGGCGTAAAAACCAGTTCCACGTTAATCTTGTATTCTTTTCTTTCCGCTTTTGACAACCGAAGCGATTGGATATTAGAAATTATTTTTTTATAGCTGGAGCCTGATTTTTTCCTTATAAAAGGTCGGTTTTGGTCATGTGTATATTGTGTTCCATCAATGCTACATCTCAAAATTACACCATTTTTTTTAAAAAAATTATATTTGTTTTTTGTAAACAGGGTTCCATTGCTTGTTGTTGTGACAATAAACTGAGAATTCGTTTTTTTTGAAAGATTTATTAGCTGGCAAGCTTTTTTTATTTTACCAAATTTTAACAGAGGTTCCCCTCCTATAAAGCTTATTGTTTTAGTCTGTGCGGGAAGCTTAAGAAAGGTACGAATGCCTTTTTTTAAAAAGGATATGCTGAGGTTTTCTCTGCCTGGAGCGTACTTATCAACAAAACAATACTTACACTTTAAATTACATAATTTTGTTAAAAAAATGTTGAGCGTGTTAGGGCTTTCGGCAAAATTCCGGGAACGCAATTTAACACCAGCCTCCACTGCTATGATTGCTGTGGTTAGCATGTGTATTGCTGTGAACCGGTGCTGAAGTATGTCCACCACTACCACCGTAATTAAAAGAATTCGTATGAGGAGCAACGCTGCTATGCGAATTATGTGCAGATGCATTCGATTCAAGCATCATGCCTAAAATAACCAAACTGATTCCAATCTTTCCAATGTTCTTTTTTGTTATTTTTCCCTCTTCGTTAAAAAGAAAATCTTTTATTTCTTCTTTAAGCTGAGGCATATTCTTTTTCTTTTTTTGTGGCATAACACTCCCCTTTAATTCTTTGGTGCATGTTTTCTTATAAATTTTTGATAGTCATTACCTTTTTCGCAGGATTCCATATCTCTACTGAGGCATCCCCTGCACATATCTTTTACGCAATTTTTATTTGGGCCAATCATTTTGTCGCATTTTGTTATGTCACCCGATTGAAGAGCTTTTACATAGAGCACTTTATTTTCGCAAGCAGTGTTATTATTGCATAATTTTAAATCTCCTGAAACCATAGCTTTACAATTATCTCGAGCTTTCTTTTCTCTGAGAAACTCACATTCAGAAGCATCATTTTTTATGATGGCACGACTATAAGCTTCAAGATCTTTTTTGTCTCTTTTAAAAAGACTAACCCATATATAAGGGGCTTTTGAGGAAAGTGTTTTTTCCAGAACAAGTCTTCCTAGAAATTCATGATATTCATAATAATCAGTTTTACACTGTTTGACCAATTCCTTCCAAGGCTCCAGATTATTGCACTCATTTTCATTATTGCTTATTATAGCTTTACAGGTGAAATATTCTGATAGAAGAGGTAAATCGCCAATAACTTCAGCATCTTTTAAGTTTATTTTGCCAAGGTTAATTTTATGAACTTGACTAACAACATGATGGCTTTCTTCTCCATCTGGTTCTGCAAAAAGAAAAAAGTTGCTTCTGCTTTCAATAAAAAAAACCATTACAAAAAAAATAATGCTACAGATCCACCAATAATTTTTCTTCATTTTTCGTTCCTATTTAGTTTGTTGATTCGGTTATTCCAATCCAGCTTTTAAAAATGTCTTTTAAACAACTATCCTTCAGTTTACTAAAAAGATAATCCATGATTCCAGAGTTAACAGTACAAAGAAAATCAGATTTAGAGAAAACATCTCCCCTCGTCACATAGTTATATAAAGGGCAAACACCACAGTATGGCTTATACACACAATCATGGCACTGTGGTAATCCATCCAAACAAGAGGCAGCACACAATGTTTTAATCACTGGGCTATCAATAACTTTTTCATAAGAATCTCTCTGAATATTTCCCAGCTTAAACAGTTCGCATCCTTGACGGCTTAACATTCTTCCTTCATCACAACTATAAATATTACCATCAAAGTTGAAAGCTATTTGCCCTGTTCCTGCTCCGCAAGGAGACCGTAAATCCAAAAAACCGGGATCACGACCGATTAAAATTTTTGTTAAAAAAATAGTTGCAGATCTTTCAAAAAAATATTTCCCCGATCTGTTTAAAAAAAGAATATAGTCTAGAGTTTTTATATAGAATTGCAGAAATTGCTCTGCAGTATAAGACATATCAGCCCATTTAGTAAGAGTGCCACCAAAAGGACTAACAGGCCGTAGGTGAATCCCTTCAAGACCAAGTTTTATATATTCGTCAACAATGCGCTGAGAATACTTAAGTGAAAACCTTGAAATTGTTGTAAGCGCTGAAGGAATGCAGGATTGTTTCTTTATTTGATATTCTTTTCTTATTTGTTTAAACCAAAATACCGTATTGATATAACTATTTTTACCATTTCTAACTATGCGATACTTGTTATGCACTAGCTCATGACCATCTAAAGACGTGCAAATGTGAATTTTGTGTTTTAACAAATAATCAAGTATGTCTTTATTCATGTATGTCAAATTTGAAACAACCGTAAAAGAAAGCTCTTTTTTTATCTTTTTATTCTTTTCAAGGGCATACTTAACAATATGTTTCAGAACAGCTAAATTTAGCAAAGGCTCACCACCCTGAAATTCTATAGTGATAATTTTATTAGGGGATTGAAAAATAAAATCAACCGCTTTTTCGGCTGTTTCTACATTCATATCCATGTCTTTGGCATCAACTGATTGAGAGCTTGCTTGGCAATAAACACAATTGTGGTCACATCGTAGAGTGAGAACCATAATAGCCAAAGAAGGCCCATCTGCTAAGAATCTATTTTTTATCGCATAACATTCAGCTAGTCTTTCTTTATCGTCAGCATGACTGATGAAACCTTTTGCCTTCAGTTCGTTAAATTTTTCAATATTTGATTTTTCAAGTAAACCACCTATGAAATCACTGAACTCACTTTTTTTTAAAAAAGAGTAGCTTCCGCTATCATTAGTAAGTAAAAAACTATTCTTAAATTCTTTAAAATAAAGTGGCATAGAGCTAGAATGGATAGATTTTTTTTCTGTCGTTACTAGCGGCATTTTTTTATCATTCCTAAAGCATAGTTATAAAACTCTTTGATAAGCGTATTTTTTGAAAGAGAGTCTTGTTTGAGGATCTCGAGATAATAATACTGACCATCTTCCCTGACAATCTGAATTTGTGCGATTTCTTTAAAAGCCATAATGCTTTTTTCAAGAGGTAATTTCTTATAAATGAGTTTATTAAGTTTTAAAGGCTGCATTTTTATTTTTTAAATGCTGTTCGGATTCCTAAAGGGTCGTTTTTATAATTTAATTCCTGGGTGTCAACGTCTAATATTTTTTGAGGTAAAATTGATGCCAAGGCTCTTCCAATAATATATTCTCTAATTTTTTTATTCTTTTTACTGATTTCGTATCTAAGGGAGGACTGCAGTAATTTATTTAAAAAATCTTTTTTTAAATTTTTTAAAAAAAAGCTTCCTTTCTTTTCTATGAAAACAGATATTTGTTCTCCTTTTTTATCCATATCAAGATAAAAATAAGCTTGTTTTAAAAATAGATAACATGTATTAAGTATGGCTTCTTTTGGATATATTTTTGTATTAAGTAAAATTTTCATAGTATTTTTTTTATTTTACAATTGCATCATTATTTTGTTGAAAAATTAATGCATGCTAAATCTTTCTAAAATAGCTACATTTTTTAGCCGCATATTCCATCTGGCGGAGTAGAAGAATCAGTACAAGATTTACAACATAGAAAAAAACCAGGTAAAGCTGGTGTTTTTGTAATTATATCACCACTATCATCTTGATATACGAAATTTGGTACCGCCATATTATAACTGGCTGGACATGATTTTGTTCCGCTGGAACCATCGTAATCTACGCGTATACACACGTTAGAACTCCCTCTGACGTCGAAATCTGCCATAGGAGTAGTTGTTCCTATACCAATATCACCGTCTGTTTCTATAGTCATGCGGACAAAATCATTCGTAGCAAATTGCAAAGCAGGATTATCATCTTCACTTCCAATTAAAAATGCATTTTCTAGAGTACCAGTAAAAGGAGTATTGCCGGCAACACCTGCTAAACCTATAATAGCATTTACACCATTATTATCCTGTCTAAAAGACAGTTTAGGATTATCATTTTCATCGGAATTATCTTCATCGGCTTCTATAATAATATAGGCATCTCCAGAAGTTCCAGAACTAACTTCTAAAACAGAACTACCTGCAGTAGCAGGAGTCCTTGTCCCTATGCCCACAAGCCCTTCCACGACTAAATCCGCGGTGGCCTCGATTTGTGCTCCCCATACATGATTAGTTGGATTAAACCAAGTAGCTCCTATGGCCATCCGCTGGGCACGTAATTCCGTATAAACACCAACAGGAGCGGGATAATAAGTTGTGATTGTGATTTGTTCCTGAGCGTAGCAGATTGTGACGAAAGACATTAAAAATGAAAAAACTAAAATAATTTTTTTCATTCTTTTTCCTTTTTGTAGTGTTTGTCTCTTTTCTATAGATGTATTCTATAATAGCACAATAAAAAATCAACTGATTTTTATAAAAATAAGGTATTTCTAACATCTTTATCCTCTATAGGATATTTATACATTTTCGGGTTTTTTCCGCCAGGGGCGAGATCTCGCCGCTTTGCGGCGGAAGCCCGCGGAGCTTCATTTTGTTTTCTTAAAGAAACGAGGATGCAACTTGCCATTAAGCCGGTTAATAACCAAAACAGAGTCCCGCCTTGTGATGTATAAATACTGGATTCAAAAACTCCATGTGTTATATAAACAACAAAAGAACCTGCCAGGCCTAAAGATACAGTGCTTAGCATGGGGTCTTTTTTGCCAATGCAGACTGTAGTTAATTTTGATATGAGCACATATAAAAAGATAAGGAAACAGATCAGCCCAATCAGCCCAATTTCAGAGAGCAGTTGCAAATACATATTATGCGCGTAAGGAGGGCATTCTCTATAAAAAGGGTAACCCGCGGGGCAATATTTTTGATAATTCAAAGGAAACGTCCTTAAGCCAGCCCCAAAAACAGGATGCATAAAAAATATTTTAACCGCGATCGCCCACATAGATACACGCCCAATGATTGTTGTCAAAAATGAGCCTATCAGCGAATAAGGGAGTAAAAAAATACCAGTTGTGATAAACACGGAGCTATACCAAAGATATTTCCCACCTTTCTTTAACATAATAAAAAAAAGAAGAGCAAATATCAAACCTAAAGCAGCTCCGGGCGTAAAAGATAAAATCAAAGCCAGTGTTATTATTAAAGCGGAGAAAGAAGCCGTGATTCTTTTAATAAACGGCCGCGTGTTGATAAAAATAAAACTCCAGGCGATAGGAACTGCGGCGCCGAGATACATCCCTAAACTTCCTGCCTGGTGAAAAGAAGCTGAAATTCTTCTAATCTGCCAATATGGATATTTATACACAGGCCTGCCTGAAAACCAATCAGTGCCGTATGCAAGTTGATAAAATCCATCCAAAGAAACAATTAAAGCTGAAAGAATAAAAAAACAGATAATCCATTTCAATCTTTCTTTCGAATTAACAGAGTTTATTAGAGAAAAGTATAAAAAAACATGCATAGAGAGTTTTTTTAAACCTTTTAATGTCTCTCCTCTGTCTGTTGAAAACAAAAGAGAAAACAAGCAGATAAGCAAAAAACAATATAGAAATGTGTGCAGACCTGTTTTATTTATCTTTGGAAGAGATAAAGACGTTTTAACAAGAAAAAAGAATATGGCTAATCCTATGCCTATGCTTGTATAGCTGTTATATATCGGCAGGAAAAAAAGAGTAAAAATCAACGCAAAAAAAGTTAACTTATCGCATTGAAAAGCTGCAAACGTCACTTTATCAGCAGCAATAAAGTGCTTAGTCATTGTCTCTTAAAACACAGACATATCTAATGACGGCCACTAAAGACAACAAGCAGTAACAGATGATAGAAAGAAATTGAGCGAAGGGTTTGATTTTCAAGATTAGGAGCAAAATGGAGAATGATAAGATTGCAAAGAATATAATGATACATTTATCGCAAAAAACATTATGTGTCCACCATTGAATTAATTTCCGCCCGGCATAAACTTTGATTTTGATATTTTCTTTTAAAATAACGGGCTTGTGGTTTGTTGAACGCAAAATAAAAAAAGTTATATATGACAAAAATAAAGATAACGCCAGAAAGAATGTTATCGGGATAAAATAGATACCAAAAAAAACTGGCCGCAAAGGCATAAACCAGGAAATTAATGTAACAAAAAAATAAAACGCCATGATGGGTAAAAAAGAAAGAAAATATACAGTTATAAACTTGTCAAGGAATATTCCAAAAAAATAATTAAAGATAAATTTTAAAACCTCCCAAAAAAGTACTGAAAGAAAAAAGAAACACAAAAAGAAAAAAACGAATTGGTTATATTTTTTTACGCCCGTGTCTGACTTTAACATAACCGCTGTAAAATCAGAATAGGCATAATGGTTTTTAATACGGACACTGTAAGAAGAATCAGAAAAAATAAAAAGATCGTTGGCCCCTTTTTTAGTGATATCATTTCTTAAAATATAGTAAAATTCTTTTATCTCTTTTTTTTCTTTAAAGTAAAAATGAATTATTGGCCGAGAATTGAAATAGATACTCTTCGGTTCGCTATCTCCCCAAATTTTAAGGAGGTAAAATCCGTTTTGTGGCAAGGTGATGGTGCGATGGCCAGCGACATTTCTCTCTTTTGTGTCAAATTCTTTAAAGTGGGGATGTGTCAACTGCGCGGCAAAAAAAGACATTATCAATGCCAAAATAAAATAAAAACATAATTTTGTAAAACTTTTCATGGATTCCTGAAAAATATTTTAAAATATCAACGAGGTAGTTCCGGCACATACCCGTTTATGAACGCCCGGAAACAATATTAATCTTTTTAATGGTATCATTGAAACACAATTTCAGCATCTCTTCAAGGGAAATCGGCAATACCTGCGTCCAATTTAGTTCGTTCATAGTGCCGGGAAAATTAATTCTTAATTCCCAGGGGTCACATCTAAATAAAGTTCCCAGCGAAAGCCAGTCATAAACAAGTTGAATATTAAAAATTGACTCGCTTTCTGCGGCTTTTTCAAGTGACTTCTCGATAAAATTCAGTGGATAATCAACTGTTTTGCTTATTATTTTTAAGCCTAAAAAGGACAGAAATTTTTCTTTTTCATCAAATGATTCTTGATATAAATGAATAAAATCAGCGGCTGATGATTCTTCCAAGTTTAATATTGACAACATTTTATGAGTATTGTTAATATCTTTCCTCCAGCGGAGCCTATCATGATGTGAATCTTTAAGATCGAAAAGTTTATCTGCCATAGATTCAAAGGCGATGCCACGCTGGGCACATTTGCGTTGAAATAAACCTTTATCAACTGTGCCGGCTTCATATTTCCACCACGCGCAAAGATTACTCATATCATGCGTTGAAATAGTCGTTAAAGCATTTCTTCGATATGTTCGTGGATCTTTAAAATCAAAATTACCTCTCCAATTTCTCATCCAGCGTTGAACATCTATACCTGGAATACCAAGCTCTTCTAAAACTTTGAAAGAACAGTCTGGCACTGTCCCTAAATCTTCCGCGCAGGCAAGCATATTTGTACTGTTAACCATGAGCGTTAAAAGATTTCTGCCATGTTCTTCCCATAAGCTCTCTTCGCGCGGATCAAAACTGCCATTAAGCCCATCATTTTCAAGAGGCTCCGATAAAGAAATCGTCCATACTCGAAAAATGCCCACAACATGATCAATACGGTAAAGATCATAAAAATTCTGGGCATATTTAAGTTTTTCAATTAAATAGTTATACCGGTTGGCGGCGATCTGCTCCCATCGGTATGGAGGCATGCCCCACCTTTGGCCTTTAGAATAAAGCATATCCGGCGGGGCGCCAGAAGCCAAATCAAGCTTAAAATAATCCTGATGAGACCAAACATCCGCGCTATCCCGGGAAACTAAAAAAGGCAAATCACCAAAAATTAAAACACCTTTTTTCAAAGCATAATTTTTTACTGTTTTAAACTGTTTGAAAAGCTGCCACTGAAGCCACTGATGAAAAAGAATATTTTCCCGATACGCCTCTTTAAAAACAGCAATCGTTTCTTTGTCGCGGTGTTTAAGGTCCTCACTCCATCCTTCCCAGGCCATCTCATTATTTTTTTCTTTTATGACTTTAAAAAGAGAATAATCATCCAGCCAATACGCATTGGCATGAATAAAAGCCTCAAAATCAGGATGAAGCCGGCCGGAAACCGTTTTAAAGATTTTCCACAGCATCTCAAGCTTAGCCGATTTTATACCGTAATTTACCCTGGCTCCAGCATGAATCGGAAAACGTTGTTTTAAACTTACAAATTCATTTCTAAAAAAATCTAAATCAATATCCGTAAGCCCATCTAATGTTAAATACACAGGATCCAGGGCAAAAGTACTCTGGGCGTCATATGGCCTAAAATTAAAACCAACGTCATTCATGGGCAGAAGCTGAATAATACTCATGCCGCATAGCTTGCACCAGTCAACCAATAACTTTAAATCAAAAAGTTCTCCAATCCCTATGCTTTTTGATGAATAAATTGAAAAAATCGGCACAGCGACTCCTGCACGCCTGAATACGCCTATATGCTGCCATTTTGAACCTGAAACTGTAGAAAATAAACTTGTATAATCAGGATCTTCTTTTTTCATGTGTTTTTACCCCGGCTTGTTAAAGTTTTAAATAAATCCGAGAGACTCTTCAGCGACCCATCCAATTTTTCCATCGCAACGCTTAATTTTAACCCATTTGTCTTTCTGTTGCAAAACTTCCACTTTTGAACCTTGCGAAATTTCAAAAAAAACATTGGCTTTTTTAAATGGTTCAAATCTAATCTGGGCATGCGCGGTTAGAATAACCGCTTCTTTATCAATAAGGCTCACTTTATTAAACAAAGAAAAACAAGCTAAAATAAAAATGACAAACAATACGACGAAAACAGATTTTAAATATACATAACAAATAGGGCAAAAAAACCTCATGAGAAGAATCACAAGGCACAAAATAAAACAAATAGAGATAAAAATAGTTAGTTCATCAACCGTGAGCCACTGAAATAGAAAATTACTTATCCTGAAAAAAAAAGGTTGCCTTACCGGGACAACATATCCGGTGACAGTAGATTTTGCTATTTCATAATTTAATTTCAGGTCGCTATCACGCGGCAGAAGTTTTTTTGCTTTTTCATAATATAAAATTGACTCACCTAGACGGCCGGTTTTGAAATAGCAGTTGCCTAAATTGTAAAAGAGATTTCCACTTTCAAACCGCATATTTTCAATCTTCTTATACTGCTCAATAGCTTCTTCATACTTCCCTTCTTTATAGAGGTTATTAGCTGAATTGAAAATAGAACTTTCTGAAACAGGGCAACGATTTAAAAAAGACGCGGCCAATATCTTAGTACTTTGAAATAAAAATAAAACTGTAAAAATAAGAATATAATAATATTTTTTTTTGATAAGTATCATTCTTTTATAATAGCCCTATTAAAAACTATTTTTTTCCAAACAAGTAAGGCAAATTTGTAAATCATTAAAAGCGGCCTTCATCCTCTGCTCATTAAATACGGTTGGGGCATAACGAATCATATCACAATCATTAAAAAGCTTTTGAAGTTTTTCAAGAATATCTGAAGGAACTTTCTTCTCTTTTAATATTTCTCCAATAATCTTGCCGGTGAGAGCTCCTGGAGAAATCTGAAACCTGTCTCCAAGATAATCCCTGAGCGACTTAAAAACTACATCATAGAAATCTTTCACATGCCCTATTTCCATATATTTTCTAGTTTCAGATAAGCATTTTTTTGCTTTTTTTGGAGCTTGTAACCTGCGCGCATAAACGATATTGGTCTTAAGTTTTTCATTTCTATTGGCTAAAAACACAACCATTATAAATAGAGCCAGGGTTACCCCCTGAAACAGCCAAAATGAAATCGACTGATAAAGATAAGCTCCTGTTTTTTTAAAATTACCTAAAGATGCTTTAATAAAAACAATCCCTTTGCCTAAATTCTCCTCAAATTCCGGCTCTTTAACAACAGGTTCTGCCATTGTCACAAAAGCAGATTCCTGCTCCTGCCCTGCCGCGTTAACTTGAATTGGAAACGGCCCTTTAACTATAGTTTGATAGGTATTTAAACGAGGGTTAAAGAAACTAAAAAAAAATGCGGGTATTTCTTTAATGCCTTTTTTTTGAGGTAAAACAACCTGCTCAAAAATCTTCACGCTTTCTTCCTGCTTTATTTGCGGCTCATAGATTTTGAAATCGCCTGACGATGCCATAACAGGGCAAGACACATTGTTAAAATTTCCATCGCCTTTAATCGCCATCTTCACTGTTACAGGATCTCCTATATTAACCTCGCTCGGAGAAACAGAAGCGGTAAAGATAAAATCGCCTATCGCGCCACTAAAATCTCCTGGGCGGTTGTGTTCAGGAAAAGGTTTAACAACTAGAGGCAAAGTAGCAGATTTTAAATCTATGGGTATACTTTCAAAACCGCCAAAAAAACTTTCAAAAAAATTCTGATCGAAAAAATTATCAGAACTTTTATTTCCAACACGCCCAGGCTTCCTTATAAGCAAATTACACTTTAAAAGAACAGGCCCTAAGATAAAATCTCCGGCTCTGGCGGCATAAACTTTTGTTTTGAATTGAACGATATCATAAATCAGGCCATTATGCGTTTGACGAAATTGCTGAGGCTGCTCAAAAGAGCCTATTGTAAATCCCGTCGTAGAAAATTCCGGGTATTGATCAATCTGAACACGCATACCTCGTGTATAGAGAGTAATTGTTAAAGGAATCGATTCATTTAAATAAACTTGCGGCTTGTTTGTTTCTAATGTTAAAAATACCCTGTCATTTAAATTATCAGCGGCATCACTGACGGTATCACTGCTTGTTGAAGAAGGCGCATTTTGAAAAATAACGCCTTTTGTTATAGTCAAATTAATCTCTTGTGAAGTATACGTTACGCCTTTATAGATAATTGAAAAAGGCCCAAGCCGGAATATTCCTTCTTTTAAAGGCACCAACAAATAGCGGTGTGTGACAGATTGTTCTGTTACGCCGTTGACTATAGATAACCGCGTTGATGGCCCTAAATATTGAACATGAAAGCCCTCTATAGCGGGTATTTCAGGAACTGGAATTTGCGACGCTCCTGAAAATTCAAGGTTAAGTTCTATCCCATCGCCAATACTGGCATTATTTTTATCCACGTAAGCCTTAAATAAAATATCATCCGCGAAACAATAAAAAATATTTATAAATAGAAAATAAAATAAAATAAATAATAAGTTAAAACCTTTGATTTTAATCATTTTTTAAAACCTTTTTCATTACCAATCTTTTTCTGCTTCTGGCTCGTTTTGCGCTTTATGCAGATCAGCCATATGAAGGCGTAGCCCTTCGCGCGCGTAAGCGTCTATCAACATCTCAGCTTCTTGCCTGCTCATTTCTTGAGCTTTCCCGTTTTTTTGTTCAGGAGAATCTCTTTTTACTTCATCTTTTTGGGTTTCCTTGTCTTTTTTACCTCGTTCTTCTTCATTTTTTTCAAATGAGCCATTAGCTTCTTGTTGTTCTTGTTTAATATTTTGAGATTCTAGAGATTCCTTCTGTTCTTCTTTTTGATCGTCTGAATCCTGGCCTTGCCCCGCTTCAGCCTGTTTTTTTTCTAATTTCTGCTTAAGTTCTTCTATTTTTTTATCAGTAACCTCATAATTAAATCTCGCGTCTTCGTCTTTTTGATTTAATTCAATGGATCGCTGATAATAAACAAGCGCCTCTTTTAAATCGTCAATCGCGTTTTCAATTCGATTATTTTCTTTTGACTGCGACTGTTTAAAAAAACAATTTCCTATGTTATAAGCTGTTTTCGCTTCAAAATCTGTATCCTGTGTTACCAATGCTTTGGAAAAAAGTTCTTCCGCCTTTTTATAATCCCCTTTTTTATAATAGGCTGCTGCTGCGTTATAATTAAGTAATTGCGGATCAGGATCTTTTAACAAAAGCTCGTTGTAGATTTCAAGCGCCTGGTCATATTCTTTAAAGGCGTAAAGCCTATTCGCTTCTCCGATTTTTTTTGTATTTACGGCCGCGTGAGCTGACAGAGGCGCGCAAAAATAAGAACAGAATAAAGCGCTTAAAAATATAATATTTAATTTTTTTGTAAAAAAATACGTTACCATCATAACAGTTTTTTTGTTTTTAATTATTTTATTTTTTCTTCCGTGAAAGATTCTAAAATTAAACATATCAGGGCTATTGCTAAAAATATCTGAAACCGCTCCTCATAAATTTTTATTTTTTTATTCTTCGGCTCATTCTTCTCTAATTTTGAAATTTTTTCATCATATATTTTAAGCAATCCAAAATCAACCGCGCTCGCGCGAATATAACCACCCCCTGTGGTTAAAGCAATGTCTTTTAGTAATGTTTCATTGAGGCGGCTTTTTATGACATTCCCTGACCTGTCTTTAAGAAAAACTCTTTTTCCATCGTTATCTGTTGCGGGAATCAAATCCCCTTCTGAAGTCCCTATGCCGATACAGTAAATAACAATACCGGCTTTTTTAGCTTCTTGCGCGATTTTTAATGGGTCGCCTTCATGATTTTCACCATCCGTAATGATAATAAGAGATTTCTCTCTGCCTGAGGCATCTTTATAAATATCTATAGCCTCTCTAATAGCCGATGCGATAGATGTGCCTCCTCTCGGCATAGAATTTGGTTTGACGTCTCTAAGCGTTAAAAGAAAACCGAAATAGTCAGTCGTTAAAGGGCACTGCAAATATGCCCTGTTTGTAAAAATAATAAGCCCAATCCTGTCGCCTTTGAGCTTATTTACTAAATCACCTATGGCTAATTTTGCTCTTTCAAGCCTGCTTGGTTTAATGTCTTGAGATAACATGCTTTTAGATACATCAAGAGCCATTAGAAAACTCACTCCCTGTTTTGGTATTTCGCGCCATTGAAATCCCCATTGAGGCCTCATGAGCGAGAAAAAAGCCAACACAAGGAAAGATAATAACAAGATCAGTTTTGCACGCCGTTTTTTTGTATTTAAAGAAACAATGAGATACGGCCAAAGATCATTTTGAGCGAAACGAGCCTGTAATCGCTGTTGTTTTTTAAATGACCACTGAATAAAAAAAACCAGGAATAATAAAAAAATAAATCCGTATATCCAATCAGGGTCAGCAAACTTTATCATGGGATAACCCTCACGATTGTTGCTTTTAAAAATAACTCTATAATTAAAAAAATTATAGCTAAAACTAAAAAAAACGAAAATAGCTCACGGTATTGCTGATATCCTTTTTCTTTAAAAGGGGCTTTTTCCAGCTTGTCAATTTCTTGATAAATTTTTCTAAGTGACTCCGTATCCACGGCTCTAAAATATTTTGCTTCTGTTGAGCCGGCAATTTCTATAAGTGCGTTTTCATCAATATCAACCTCAATAGAGCGATAGATAATTTTTCCAAAAATATTTTGAAACGGATAAGGGACAGGCCCTTTACTGCCTGCGCCAATTGTATAAATCTTTATATTTAAAGCTTTCGCGGCTTGAGCGGCTGTTTCAGGCGAAACTCTGCCCGCGTTATTCCTGCCATCTGTTAAAAGAATAATTATTTTACTCTTTGCAAGTGATTCCTTCAGGCGGCTCAAACTTACAGTTATGCCCATACCAATAGCAGTGCCATCTTCAAGCATCCCTGCTTTAACTCTTTTGATATTTTCCAAAAGCCAATCATGATCAAGAGTCAGCGGACAAACCGTGTAAGCCTCTCCAGCGAACGCGACTAAAGCCAATCGGTCATTTTGCCTCATCCTGACAAAATCTTCTATAACATCTTTCGTTACATCAATACGATTTTTTCTAATGCCATTTAATTTAAAATCTTCTGCTAGCATGCTCGTTGAACAATCAACAGCAAGGACAATATCAATACCTTCTGTTTTTACTTCAGATTCATTTATAAGTACCTGCGGCCTTGCTAAAGCAATAACAACAAAACAAGATGCTGCTATTCTTAAAAAAACAAGGTATCGCAATATCAAAAGCCGCAGAGTTGGCCTTATAGCTTTAAGGAAAATTTTGGAAGGAAACTGGATCCCTGGATAAAAACTTGAGCGTTTCCTTAAATAACCAACAAAAAAACACAATAACGGAAATAAAAAAAGAAGTATAAAAGGGTCGTGAAAAGTCATCTGCGTTCTTCTAGGTTTTCTTCCACTTTTGTCTGCTCTATTAAAGAAATAGTTGCTGTCAAAGCATGGTCAATTTCATTATTTGAAGGCGCATATTTGGCAAATTTAACAAGATCACAATTTAAAAGAAACTCTTTTAAAAGTATCTTATGCCCCGCAGAAAGCGCTGGTGAACCTTTTAAATACCATAAAAACTCTTCTGTTGTCATCTCCGGAGCTTTTAAATTAAAACGATCCTCTAAATAGCGGCGAGCAATCAACGATAGTTGAAAATAAAACTCTTTTACCAAGCCGCGGCTAATAAGATCCTGTTTTTTTAATTCTTTAATTTTACGAAGAGCTATTACATGAGCCCCCTCTTTTTTAATATTTACAGAGAAGGCCTTTTTATTAAGCAAAAGATATAAAAATATTCCCGCGGAAATAAAAAGAATAAAAAAAACAACCCAGAAAAAAAACATAGGCTGCCGCAAAATAATAGGCCCTTTAATATCTCTAACATCCTGTACTTCTTGCCCTTCACCCAGGACACTTTTAACTAAAATCGGCTTCTTCGGTATTAAAGCTTCCCTCCAATCCAGTTCATTCTCTTTTTTATATCGAATTTTGATATCCGAAACAGCATATTCGCCTGGTTTATAAGACGCGAGGGCATATTTAAATTGATAGAATCTTTTATCAAAAAAATGGCGTGTCGAATGTTGAAAATCATCAACATCAATATTTAAACTTTTAAGCTTTTCATCTAAATCAGGAGGCTGAACTTCAACATGCCCGGTTGATGCCACCTCTATTAAGAAAAAAAATTTTTCTCCTATTTTGACAACAGGATTTTTCATACGGCTTTTTATCTTTATTTCCGCGTTGACAAAATCAAATCCTTTATTAATTACGCTATTTTCAGTTAAAATCAACAGGAAGAATAAAAAACAGGCACTCAATAACGTTATTAACGGCCATTTAATTTTTTTTATCATAATATTTTCGAAATTATCGGCGCTTTTCTCTTTTTCTAAAAAATCTCACGAGTGCTGGCATGTAACCTTTGTCAGTCTGAATATCAATGTGATCAACCCCGGTTGACCCAAACAAAAATGCTCTTTCCTTAAAAAAATTCAAAGCATTCTTTTTAAATTCATTTCTAAAATGAGTATCGGAAGAATCAATTAATAGCGTTTGCGCGCTTTCGGCATCTTCCAGGGCCAAAAGGCCAATATCCGGCAGTTCCATCTCTTTTGGATCGGTTATAGTTACAGCAATAATATCATGGCGTTTATTGGCCACATTCAGGTTCTTTTTAAAATTAAAAACATTTTTTCCAGTTGAATCATCATCAAAACAGTAGAAATCGGAAACAATAAACACGACCGCCTTACGTTTAATCACATGAGCAAGATATTCCAGGGCCTGATTAATATCTGTTTTCTTTCTCTCATGTTTTTTCTGCACATTGGCATCTTGTTTCAAACAGGCGGGTGAAGACAAAAACAAAGCATCGCGAATAATGCGCAAGACATGTTGGACGCCTTTTCGCGGTGGCAGGTATTTTCTAATTTTATCATCAAAAACAATCAAACCCACCTTGTCATTATTTTTAATAGCAGAAAAAGCCAAAAGCGAACTAATCTCGCACGCAAGCTGGCTTTTAAGTTGGTTGACGGTCCCAAAAAAACAAGAAGAAGAAACATCTAAAAGTATTACAACCGTTAATTCACGTTCTTCCGTAAATTTTTTAACATGAGGCTGGCCTGTGCGGGCCGTCACATTCCAATCAATAGAACGGATTTCATCTCCAGGGAGATATTCTCTAACCTCGCTAAACTCCATCCCCCGGCCTTTAAAAACGCTATGATACTGGCCCGCAAAAACATCTGTTACGCGCCGGGATGTTGTTATTTGAATACGCCTTATTTTTTTTAAAAATTCACTGGATACCATGAGTTTTTCAAAACTTATTTTTTAGGGCACTTCAACTTCGTCAAAAATACGTTTGATAATATCTTCAGAACTCTTTCCTTCAGCCTGGGCTTCGTAACTAACAATAACCCGATGCCGCAAAACATCCATGCCTATAGATTTAATATCCTGGGGGGTCACATAACCGCGGCCTTGAATAAAAGCATAAGCTTTGGAAGCTAGAGTTAAAGCGATGCTTGCCCTGGGAGAAGCGCCATATTGGATAAAAGGAGCAAGCTCTTCAAGTTTATACTCTTTTGGGTTGCGTGTCGCAAAAACTATATCAAGTATATACTTTTCCACTTTTTCATCCATGTAGATTTCATCTACAACCTTTCTCGCTCTAAGAATATCCAATGGCCCGACGACAGGGCTTGCCTGCAGTTTCTTATCCGTGAAACTCATTCTTTTTAATATTTTGTACTCTTCATCTCTGCTTGGATAAGTAATGTTTACTTTGAGCATAAATCTATCTATCTGGGCTTCAGGCAAAGGATAAGTTCCTTCCTGTTCAATGGGATTTTGGGTCGCCATAACTAAAAAAGGTTCATCCAACAAAAAGGTGTTTTCGCTTATCGTAACTTGCCTCTCCTGCATAGCCTCCAATAAAGCGCTTTGGACTTTCGCTGGGGCCCTGTTAATTTCGTCTGCCAGAATAATATTAGCAAAAATAGGCCCTTTTCTCGTCGTAAATGACCCATCCTTCG
The DNA here is from genome assembly GCA_964423185.1 of uncultured Planctomycetia bacterium. Lineage (GTDB taxonomy): Bacteria > Omnitrophota > Gorgyraeia > Velamenicoccales > Velamenicoccaceae > CAYRDK01. Next base: position 111,738 of record CAYRDK010000002.1, on the reverse strand, counting down.
GATTAAAAATCAGCGTCCCGATGAGATCAGCCGGGAGAAGATCAGGCGTGAATTGAAGCCTCTGGAACTTCGATTTAATAGATTGGGCCAGCGTTTTCACGGCTAATGTCTTAGCCAAGCCCGGCACGCCTTCGACAAGAATATGGCCGTTGCTTAACAAACCAACGAGCAGGCGCTCAATCAGATATCTCTGCCCAACGATAATTTTATCAATTTCGCTTACAAGATTTTGAACAAACAAGCTCTCCTTCTGAACCTTCTCATTAATCGCTGTTATACCGCCATCTGGCATTTTATCCCCCTTCTACGATATCTTTTTCCCCTTTTGTCAATAAAACTCTATTTAATTAATTTTTTAAAATAAGAGCAAAGCGAACTAACAAAATTTATTATTAAGCCACTTATAGGATTTTGTCAATAAAAAAAACTGCCGATGTGCAAGAACGGCAGCCTTTTTTATTGACTTTTAAAAAATCACAAACCTTTGCTAACCATATATTCGCATAGATCAATAACGCGGCAAGAATATGCCCATTCATTATCATACCACGCCAGTATTTTTATAAGATTACCAACAACTCTTGTGGAATCTGCATCAATTATAGATGATGTTTTATCTCCTTTGAAATCAATAGAAACTAAAGGCTCCTCACAAACAGCCAAAATGCCTTTTAATCTTGGAGTCTGCGCGGCCTTCTTTAAAACATTAATGACTTCTTCAACAGTTGTTATTTTTTCCACCTCTACGGTTAAATCAACCAACGAAACATCTGATGTTGGAACTCGCACAGCCATCCCGTCCATCTTGCCCTTTAACTCAGGAATAACCAGCCCAATGGCTTTGGCGGCACCCGTTGAAGTCGGTATCATAGACATTCCCGCAGCTCTGGCACGCCTTAAATCTTTATGCGGAAAATCTAAAATAACCTGATCATTCGTATAGGAGTGAATAGTTGTCATAATTCCGCCTTTAATACCGAAATTATCCAACAACACTTTAGCCAATGGCGCTAACCCATTTGTCGTACATGAAGCATTGGAAACAATATGGTGTTTAGCAGCGTTATATTTATCTTCATTAACGCCCATGACGAACGTTCCATCCTCATTTTTAGCAGGAGCTGAAATTATAACCTTTAAAGCGCCTGCAGTGATATGGGCTTTCGCTTTTTCAGCATCTGTAAACCTGCCTGTTGATTCAATAACAATTTTCACTCCAGCATCTTTCCATGGGATAAGAGCCGGGTCCTTCTGTGAAAAAACCTTTACTTCCCTTCCGTTAACAACCAAAGCGCCTTCTTTTGCCTCAACTGATCCTTTAAACTTGCCAAAAGTAGAATCATATTTTAAAAGGTGCGCCAAAGTTTTAGCATCTGTCAAATCATTAACAGCAACAATCTCAATTCCTTTTGCTTGTTCTTCAATAGCCGCTCTAAAAACTAACCTGCCGATTCTTCCAAATCCGTTAATACCTACTTTTACCTTATCTGTTTTTGTTTTTCCCGCCATTTTTTCCTCCTTGAATATCATCAAAGCCACAAAGTGCCAAATTTTCTAAGGTTTTACCCATATTTAAAACTTTAACTCTCTGCTTCTTTGATTTTATTTTATGTTTTTAACTTTATTTTCCTTGACTCTTCAACACTTCAATATTTTAAACACCTTAAATCTTTGCTTCTCTTAAATACTTTGCTGCTAATTCCGGTGGTGTTGGAATAATATAAAACCCTGTTCCCCATTCAAAACCGGCAACCCTGTCTAAACGCGGCATAATTTCAATATGCCAATGATATCCGGCCCACTCATCCCCATTGATAGGAGATGTATGTATAACTAAATTATAAGGAGGATTCCTGAGAGTATTCTTCATCCGCAATAAAACTTCCTTAAGAACTTTCGCAAGCGAAGATATTTCTGGCTGTGTTATTTGATAGAAGAAAAGTTTATGAACCTTTGGTAAAATCCATATCTCAAAAGGGAACCTTGAAACAAAAGGACAAAAAGCCGCAAACTCTTTATTATGAACAACTATGCGTTCGCTTTCCGCGGCCTCTTGCCTGAGAATATCACAGAATAAACATCTTTCCTTAAATTCAAAATAATTCGCGGCTCCCTTAAGTTCTTCCAAAACACTTTTTGGAATCATGGGCAATGCAATCAACTGCGCATGATCGTGATCAAGGCTCGCGCCAGCAGCGCTTCCATAATTTTTAAAAATTAAGATGTACTTAAAACGCACGTCTTTCTGAAGATCTTGAGAACGCAAACAAAACATCTGTAAAATTCTCTCGATCTGCGTCGTTTCTAGCTCTGTCAAATCTTGCGTATGATGCGGAGTCTCAATAATAACTTCATGCGCCCCAATCCCGTTTGAATAATCAAATATTCCATCTCCACGCTTATCCAGTTCACCCTCAATTTGCAAAGCAGGAAATTTATTAGGGACAACGCGCACCTGCCATCCACGATTATTAGCAACACTGCCATAATCTCTAAACGCCTGAATTTCAGGAGGTGTCATTTTTTCATTACCATAACAAAAAGGGCAGTTTTCCGCGTCATCATAATGTTGAGGCACAACCTCGAAATCATCCGGCTTTTTAGGGTTATCTGTATTTACAATGATCCATCGGCCAACTATGGGGTCTCGTCGTAATTCAGTCATTAAATAACAACCTCTCTTAAATATTTTGCTGACTCTTCCGGAGAAATAGGGCAAATATAAAACCCAGTCCCCCATTCAAAACCGGCAGGGCTTGTTATTTTTGGTATTATTTCGATGTGCCAATGATAATCCTGTTCAATTGTTTTCCAATAACTTAGCCGCGCGTTTTTTCTCCTCAATGGCGACGTATGCATCACAAGGCTATAAACTGGGTCATCAAGGCCAACTTTTATTTTTGTCAGGACTTTTTTTAAAATTCGCGCCAGATGAAAACGGCTCTCCACAGTAGAACTAGAAAAATCACAAGCATGTTTTTTTGGCAAAATCCAGACCTCAAACGGGAAACGTGAAGCAAAAGGCGCAATAGCAACAAAACCATCCATTTCACAAATAACCCGCTTGCTAAATTCAACCTCTTGCCTGATTAAATCACAAAAAATACACCTTTCATGATATTCATAATACCGTTTGCTGCCCGCCAACTCTTCCTTAACGCGTTTTGGCGTTACCGGTGTCGCGATAAGCTGAGTCCTGGAATGCCGGACATGCCCACGCTCAGAACTACTCTCATAATTTTTAAAAAGCAATAAATATTTAAATCTTTCATCTTTCGCAAGGTCGCAAAAACGTTCCATGCAACAAGCGATTACTTTAGCAATTTGAGTTTCGTCCAAGTCAGCCATATTGGCAATATGCTGTGGCGTATCCACGATAATCTCATGAGCACCAACACCGCCCATCACATCATAAACCCCTCTTCCATGGCGATTAAGATCGCCTTCTATCTTTAGAAAAGGAGTTTTGCTTGGAATCACTCTTACAAGCCAGCCAGCTTGATTAGCTGCTGTCCCCTCTTTGCGGACAGAGAAAATCTCTGGCTGTGTCTGATCCTCTTTACCTTCGCAAAAAGGGCAATCTCCACGTTCAGGAAGATGCACATTCGCCTTAGAAGCTTTTGGGCGCCTTGCCCGTTCAACAGCAATAATAACCCATCTTCCTATGATTGGATCTTTTCTCAGTTCTGGCATATTGTGTAAAATTTTAACATATTTTATAACGCTTGCAAGCAGTTTCTTGGGCTTTAAAAAGTTAACCGCCAAAAGATTGGCCAACCTCAAGTTTATGCCCGGCCAAAAAACTTTTCACAATCATTTTTTTATGCGCCTGCGGTAAAACCTCTCTTATGAAAACAGAGCCGCGCAAACAGGCAACCTCAATATAATCTGATGTGATACAAATAACCTCACCCGGCTTTGCGCTTAAAACCTCCCGCCTGCCAAATTCCATTAACATAATTTTTAAAATACCGCCTCGAAAATATGTGAACGACCCCGGCCAACCGAAACATCCTCTAAAATGATTCACAACAGCTTCTGCGTTTTTATCCCATGAAATAAGGCCATCTTTTTTCTTTAAAAGTGGCGCATAAGTAGCCAGCGCTGGGTCCTGTTTTATAAAACTGATGTTTCCCTCTTTTAATAAAGATAACACCTCTGGAAGCGAAACAGCAGCAATCTTGGCAAGCCTTTCTTCTAAAATAAGCGTATTATCCATTTTTTCAATGGGCAGTTCTTTTTGAGCTATTATATCTCCTTCATCCATACGCTCATTCATGCGGATAAAAGTAACGCCGGTTTTAAGATCCCCATTTATTAAGGCTTGATTGATTGAAGAAGCGCCACGATAACGTGGCAATAAAGACGCGTGAATATTGACAGGCATTTTTTTCGCCAAGCCAAGAACAGCCTTAGTTAATATTTTACCATAAGAAACAACAATATAGTAATCAGCTTCTTTTGCGCTGATGGCCTTTTGATTAACACTATCATTAATGTCCTCTGGCTGAAAAATGTTAAGGTTTTTTGATAAAGCGAAATTTTTAACAGGTGTCCCTTTAAGAAGCATATGCCGCCCCTGTTTAGTATCTGGCTGCGTCACCACAAGCCGGATATCGCAATCAAGTGACAAAAGCATTTTAAGGCTTTCTACAGCAAAAAACCCACTGCCAAAAAAAATTATTTTCATATCTTCTCTCATCGCATTGCCACCGTTTAAAGTATTATACTAAAAAATAAGTTTTTAATCAGGATATATTTGTCTCAATTGTAACAATAGCATTTTTATTTCTACGGTCTAAATATTTTTTTAAAAAAGGCCTTATTTTATTTATATCCAGGAACTTAAGAAATATCTGAAAACGGTACTTGCCACGGACTTTTAAAGGAGCGCATGGAACAGGCTCAAAACATAGTAAATGTGCCTTTTTATTTGAAAGGCTTTTTAAATCATTAAAAATATCCAAAGACAACCTCTCTGCAATTTCTAACTCTTTAGAACGTACAACTAATGCCCCCATCCTCCTATAAGGAGGAAGCTTTAACTCTTTACGCAATTTGAACTCATGCGCATGAAAACCTTCAATATCAAAATTTTTCAAATATTTAAAAATGTAATGGCCGCTCATACGTGTTTGAATACACAGGTTTTTATTGGCGATTTTTCCTAACCGCATAAGCTTTAAAAAGGCTTTTTCCGTTGAACGAAAATCCGGCCCTCCAATCATTTCATCACATGAAATAACACATACAGAATCAAAAATGTACTCATACCAAAAAAAACTTTCAAAAAACTGCTGAGTCACTAAAATAATATCAAAACTGCTAAAAAAGGCCTGCTCTTCAATTTCCAAAGGCTTATCAAAAAAAATAATTTTAGCCATCGGAAATAACCTTTTTATTTCTCTTTCTACTTTCTGAACACCACAACCAAAAAATTTAATATAAGAACTTTTGCATTCCTGGCAGATATCAAAAAGTTCTGTTTTGTGGTGGCAAACAGGACAAGCGGCTATTTTCTCTTCTTGAAAATACACCAGCGACGCACTGCATCTCGGGCAACTTTGAACCTTCTCGCATTTTTTACAATATAAAAAAGTAGAAAACCCTTTCCTGTTAACAAAAATAAGGATCTTCTCTTTTTTTTGGAGGCAATCGGCGATATGGTACTCAAAAACCTTTGAAATAATTTTTTCTGAACCAGCAAATCTGCCATCATGGCGCATATCAATCATTTTGAGAACAGGCCATGGCCTGTCAGATTTACAAGATACATACCCGCGCTCCCCAGAAGCTTGCGATCTCTTTTTTATTAATTGAAAATGATAAGCATCCAGGGAAGGCGCGAAACAACCTAAAACAAGTTTTGATTCCGTAAATTCAGACCTCCAAAAAGCGACATCGCTAGTTTTGTAATGCGGCGACTGTTCTTGGGTATAAGCGAAATGCCCCTCTTCTTCTATAATAATAAGCCCGAGATTATTAACAGGCGCAAAAATAGCAGAGCGCGTCCCCATTACAAAACTTAATGACGATTCTTTAATCGCCGTCCAATTATTCAGGCTGTCTTTTGAGCTTAAAAAAGAACTAAGAAAATAAGGTTCAAAACCCAAATTCAATTTTTCCAAGGCTGGCTTTATTTTTTTATGGTCGGGGGCTAGAAATAAAACACTTTTTTTTAAATTTAAAGTATTCTTTATTAATGCCGCGTATGTTTTCCACTTATCAGTATTGCCAAAATCACTAAAAAGTAAAAAACGTTTCAATACTTGCGGATTCTCTATAATCTCATTTTCTTGCTTTGACATTACAAAAAAAGGAGTTACTTTTATTTCAACAGTTGGATGAAGCGTTTTTTGTTTTATTTCTTTAGGATGTTTTAACCCAGGCGGCAAGATAGAATAAGCGGCTTCTCCAAAGGTACAAAAGTGCTCCGTTTGAATTCTACGCGCGATATCAAAAAGTTCATCATTTAATACTGGAATAACATCCAGGCTTTTGTAAATAGGCTTTAATTTTTTTTCAACAAGAGATTCATTTTTAATTTTTGTAACAAAACCCAGGATAATCCGTGGCCCAAATGGCACCAAGACCCTTCCGCCAACAGATACTTTCGGGATAATGAAATCAGGAATTAGATAATCAAAAAAATCTTTTGATAAAAAAGAACCGGCGATGGCTACTTCAGCAATCATATTTTCCTGAAAAATAGTTAAGAGATCTTGCCCCCGCACCAGTCTCGTCTTGCGAGACGGTGCAGAGTTTCCCCGCGCACCGTATTAAAAGAAGCTACCGGCTCCTGCCGGCGGAGCTTCACTATTAGTTAACTAACGAGATAATATCATGACAGGCAGAAGGTTTTGCTAATAAAAGAGCACTGTTCTTTAAGGCAGTGCGGTATTTTAAATCGTCTCTGAGTTTTAAAACGGAAATTTTTATCTTTTCCAAAGAATCGGCTTTTACTCCGGCTCCCAAAACCTCAATGGTTTGTGCATTTATCATTTCCTGGCCGGGCAGCAAAAAGAAAAAAACCATTGGAAGGCCCATACACAAGCTTTCTGTCACGCTTAAACCCCCGGCTTTTGTAACAATACAGTTTGCCATCTTCATCAATCGTTCTATAAAATCAACAAAACCGAACAAACGCACGTGAGGATATTTTTTCTTCAAAAGCCTTGTATAAAGGTTTTTATTATGGCCGCAAACAACCAAAACCTGCATTTTTTCATCTTTTAGCATTTCCACGATCTCTTCAATAGGCCCTGCCCCTATACCGCCCGTAACAATTAAAACTGTGAAAAGATCCGCGTCAAGGCCAAACTCAATAAAAAGCTCATCTCTATCCATTTGGCTCAAAAAGTTTCTTTGAAGAGGTATTCCCGTAACAAAAACGCGTTTTTGATCAACTTTTTTTGAAATTAAAATTTGACGGGTTTTCTCACTCGCGCAACAATATGCATCCGTCATATCATTAATCCAAAAATTATGAACTCCAAAATCTGTTATAACGGTTATTAATTGAGTTTTAAAACCATATTTTATCTTTGCATAAGCAACAAGCTCAGATGTCAAAAAATGAGTAGAAATAACTATATCGGGTTTTTGAAAAACAAGCCTTTTAATAAAACGCCGGCACATAAGCGCGTTAAAAAAACGCCTAAAGTGGACATTAAATATTTTCAAAGCTGGTGTATTTGATAAAAAATAGAGGATACCCCAAACAAGAGGGAAATGCGTAATAGCAACAATATAACCTTTCGTGTAAATCCATCTGAATAAAACTCCCATATCGTCGGCGATATCAAAAACTTCATTCAGATACCCCTCATCCTGAAGTTGTTTCGCAAGTGCTTCCGCGGCTCTCTTATGCCCAGAACCGGCACTCGCATGGGCTAAAAAAATTTTTTTATCTGTCATAAAATCAAGCCCTATGGTACCTTCCTGCAATAATATTATTTACAGCACTCAAGAGCGTTTTAGCGACAAAATCAGGAGGCACATCCCATTGCGGCAAATTACTTAGTTTTTCCCTGCCGCAAAGGACGAGGACCGTTTTGCAGCCAAAACTTTTCCCGGCCTTAATATCAACCAAGCTATCACCAATAAAATATGATTCCTCTAAATCAACACGTTTGCCCTGAACTGCTTTTTTCAACAAACCATCTTTTGGTTTGCGGCAGTTGCAGCTATGCTCACTTAAATGAGTACAATACAGAACTTTTTTTATTTTCCCACCAGCTTTTTTTACTACCCCAAGCAGATACATTGTGATTTCTTTAAGCGCGGCTTTCGAATAAAGCCCCTTGCTAACACCTGCTTGATTAGAAATAACATAAATTTCATACCCATTCATAAATAGCTTCTTAATAGCCGTTATCGAACCTCTTAACAACTTAAACTCATAAAGGTTTTTCACATAATTTTTATCCCCCGGATAGCGATTTATCACACCGTCCCTATCTAAAAAAATAACTTTCACCTTTTTGCTATCCTGTTTTTTTAACATATTTTTTTTAAGCCTTCTTTTGAATTTTCTCTATCAACATCTGTCTATATTTGGCATAGCTCATAATCTGATAAAGCGTGTCAAAAAAAGCCACCATAAAACCAATAAAACCATCTTTCCATCCTTTTTTGCCAATAAATCTTCTAAAGAAACGGTCTATGGCTCTCCATGTAATGCGCCCTGCACTCATCTTTCTATCCGTGCTTATCCATTTCTGAGCCTCTAGTGTCGTCTGGCGGTTTAGACTGGCTAAAAAATGTTCAAAATCAGGATAGCCTTTATGGATAATATCATTTTTTAAATGGCCGCATTTTCCATTGATTGTGACTTTTGGATGAACGACGACGTCCTCATACAAAAAACAGTTCTTCAAAAATAATCTAACTTTAGCGGCAGGATACCAGCCGCCGTAACGAACCCAATAGCTGCCGATGAAATTTCTCAAAGGAATAGAAAAACAGACATAATCTGTTTCCTCAAGTACAGCAGAAATCTCCTTTTTTAATTCCGGCGTTACCTTTTCATCAGCATCAAGGCTTAAAACCCACTTATTTTTCGCTTGCGCATAAGCCCAGTTACGATGCGTACCCTCCACCTCCATTTTTTTTATCAAAACCCTGTCAGCTAACTCTTGAGCAATCTGAACTGTTCTATCTGTACTAAAATCATCCACAACAATAACCTCATCGGCCCAACCCTTAACAGAATTGATACAATCAACAATATTCAACTCCTCATTTTTTGTTAAGATTACAACACTTAATGGCATGTTAGACATTGAACATCTCCTAAATAAGCGCGCAACTTAGCGCGAATCTCCTTAATACTAAATCTCTCCCATAACTTTTTTTATCGAGTTAACAACATACTCAGCCTGCGCCTGTGTCATGTGAGGATAAATCGGCAGGCAAAAAACTTTTTTAGCAACATCCGAAGAAACAGGAAAAGCATTTTTTTTGTACCCTAAATGTTTATAAACCGGCTGTCGGTGTAAGGGGACAGGATAATGCACTGCGGCGTGAACCCCCGCTCTATTTAAGCGCTCAACGACAAAATCACGCTTTTTTGTCAAACAGGCGAAGATATGATAAACATGTTTACAGGAAAGGCACTCTTTATAAAGCTCTAAGCCAGAAATACATAATAACTGTTGACGATAGAAATCAGCAATCTTTACTCTTTTCTCATTCCACTCATCCAGATATTTGAGCTTGGCTTTCAGGTAAAGCGCCTGTATAGAATCAAGCCTGGAATTATACCCTAAACTTATATGCACATATCTTGATTTTCTTCCATAATCCCTCAACCTCTTCAATCTCTTAAAAATAACAGCATTGTCTGTCACAATAAGCCCGGCATCACCAAAAGCCCCAAGATTTTTTGTAGGATAGAAACTAAAAGCCCCTGCATCACCGAAGGATCCTGCCTTTTTCCCTTTTAATTCCGCTCCGTGCGCTTGCGCCGCGTCTTCAATGATTTTCAAGCCGTGATGCCGCGCTATTTCTTTAATCTTGTCCATACGCGCTGTTTGTCCATAAAGATGGACAGGCATAATCGCTTTTGTTTTATTTGTGATGGCACGCTCAATTTTTTCAGGATCTATATTGAACGTTTTTTCTTCAATATCCACAAAAACAGGTTTCGCGCCTATATAAGAAACGGCGAACGCGGAAGCAATATATGTATAATCCGGCACAATAACTTCATCTCCACAAGCCACCCCTAAAGCCAAAAGCCCTAAAAATAAAGCGTCAGTGCCTGAATTTACTCCTAAAGCATATTTACTTCCAATATAACGCGCAAAATAATCCTCAAACTCGGCAACATCCCTGCCTAAAATGAAATCTTGTCGATCAAGAAGATTCTTAAAAACGCATGTAACCTCTTCTTTTATCTGATTATATTGGGATTTTAAATCTAAAAATGGGATATTCATATTATGATAATTTTCTAGCCATCAACCCGCCTGTCGAAATTTTATTATAACTGCGGAAAATAAAAACAAAAAACCTATTACCGAAAAAAACTCGGAAATAATTGTAATATGGAATATGAGAAAAAGAGAACTCAAAAAAAGTAAAAAAAGAAAAAGAAAAATACCTTTATCAGAGAATTTTTGAACCATAAACCATTGAATAAACCAACAATCTTCAATTCTGCTTAAAAATTTATTAATTGAGATATTTTGAGAAAATAATACATGTTTTTTTAATTCAAATGTTGGATTTCTGACATTATCCTTATAGTTGTATCTTTTTAACACCATCAATATAAACCAAGGGGCCTGAAATAACAGAACCAAGCCAATAAACGCTTTAATAAAACCTAGTTTAAAAATAACAATTGAAAAAGGAGAAAATAAAGAAACAACCTCAGCAATTAAAAAAAACAAAAAAGCAGGCATAAAAGTTAAAAAATACCCTAGGCTATATCTTTCAAAAAATATTCCAAAAAATTTTTTTGAAACAAAAAAATACATTAACCATAAAAAAAATTGTAAAATCAGCAAAACTAAAAAAATAGGCAATATTTTTAGAAAAATGGGTTCTTTTTGGCTTGGAACAGGCTTTAAAAGAACAGCAGAAAAACTATTAAAATTTATAGAATTTTTTATTCTGACGCTATAATCAATATTTGATGTGATTTTAATTACATTTTTTCCATCGCGAATCAAGTTTTTTGATAAAACATAATAATACTCCTGTATTTCGCCACGGTCCCTAAAGAAAAAATGAATCAAAGGCTCATTATTGAGGCATATCTGCACGGGTTTACTATCTCCCCAAACCTTAAGCAAATAAGTTACTTTACCGGGTAGGACTACACTAATCTGATCTTCCACCTCTCTAAATTTTTCATCAAACTTCTTCAACGGAAAAGAAGCAACAAGTTGTGAATAAAAATAAGTAAAAATACATGCTAGAATCAGATGTATCAATACAATATTGAATTTTATATCTGTTTTCTTAAAAAACATCCCAATCCCCTGTTTGGATATTCCAGTTCTTCTTAATTAGATTTTGGCCTAAAGAATCAGGGGCGTAAACTACAAGAACCTGCCTTTTCGGAAGCAAAAACGCAGGAACAGAAAAAAAACCAACTCTTACGCCCAATCCAGATGCAAAAGAAGAGTTCATCATCACCATGATAACCTTTTTCTGATCAATCGTCCAAGCTGCAAGATGCCGAAGAATACGAAGACTAGCCGCGCCATCAACCGCCAATAATTCCATCACCAAGACAATATCTCTATTTAAGACATGCGCCTTACGGGCAACAGCTAACCCTGAACATACACCATTATGCATATAAGCAAAAAGATTATAAGTGTTATTGGGGTGTTGTAGATAGCGCCAATTCAAATAAGCTGAACTGCGATCCAGCATGGGGCCATTTGCTGTTAATTTTTTAGTAAAAAAATCATAGCTGGAATCAAAACTTGAAATTTCAATAATTTCATCGCATTTCCGCCTAACTATCAGAGATAAAGGATTTACCCAGGTTGTCAAAAGGACATTCTCAGAACAATGCAGCTTTAAAAAACTTGGAATTGATTTCTCGTTTGGAAAAGCATAAAAAATCTCACCAAAAACAACAGAATTCACCAGCTCCTTCAAAGTTGCAAAAAAATACCCTTTTTTTCTAACCTCAGGCAAAGTCGCGACATCTAAACATTGCCATCCTTTACACTGTGCTTCTCCATCCCAAATTTTACAAGGAACCATTGCGCTTGAACTAACGACTTTCTCGCCTTCCACAACTTGAGCTATCCTCGCCTTCCCAAAAGGCGTTGTATACTTCCAACGGTAAAACTCCGGGCTCATGAAACCATCTGAAATGCCTCTAGCCAACAAAAGATCCCGATAAGCCTCCTTCTGAAAAGAAGAATAAGCATTATAGTCAAGCTCATCAGCCTCAATGATATTGATCTTCATCTCATGGCCGCTTTCCGACAACGTATTAACTCTTGATACTCCTGATCCCTGTCAATACTTACAACAAAATTTGCTTTCTCAGTATTTTTTCCCCAACGCCCCAATTCATCTCCCGCGGCTCTTCCGATGTGCATCAAAACTTCAAGGCTTTTCGCACCATTTTTTTCAGCCGCGCGGATACCAGCTTTAATATTTGATTCATTCATCATCCCGCTATAAAGAACACCAATCATAGCGCCGGGATATTTCATACCCGCTTTTTTAGCCACTCCCGTATCAAAAAAAGAGCAACATTTCAAAACACAATGTTTAATAAAATTGCTCAAGAAATGCGGCGATAGGCAATCACCAAGCTTTGAAGAGAGATAAAAAGGTTCTCTAACAATACGGATTTCTGCAACTCCAAATTCTTTGGCCAATGAAACAGCAATGTTAAAGAAAAAAGGAAGCATATGTATATGGATATGGCTATCAATAACAGATAATGATCGAGGCTTTATACATTCCTGGACTCTTTGTATTTGAGCCCGCCATTCACCCTCAACTTCAGCAAGCAAAACCTCTCGAAATGTTTTTGACCCTTTAAAATATTGCTTCAGAACATCCAGGAAATCAACTTTAAAATATCCTTCCTTATCGACTAAGTTTGGAATCTTTTCAGGTGCTAAAATTGAATGGCCTTCCCACAAATTAAGATGTACGCCTATCCGAGCTTTTCTATTCCTATTCGCATCAAGTTTCTCAGCAATCTCTTTAAAATTATCACTATTGGCAAAAATACTAAATCCATCAAGCAACCCGGATTGCCAAGTATCCAAAATTCTCCTCGTCACACCAATAGTCGCTCCTAAATCATCAGCATGATAGAGTATTTTTTCCATTTTTTTATAAAATTTTTCGTTCTTCTGATTTTATTCTTCAGGGCTCATCCAAAACCATGTTAATCCATTATCTCAATTGAATCAATAACGACCGAACCATATCCGGCAGGCATCCAGCTTTTAAATAACAGAGGAATTCTTCCCTCATCAGCCGTTACCCAAACATGAACACGCGCGCCGTGGTTAGAACTTGAATCCTCACGGAACATCTCCAGGTGAAGCTCATATAAGCCATTTTTTTCAGAATAAAGAGATGACTTCAAAATATAGATTTTTTCTTTCGACAAAAATTTAAACTCATGAACTTTTTGATCAACATACACAGCTGTTATAGCCTGAACAAACGCCCCGACAGGGTCGCATATGCCTTCTGGAATCCGCATCTTAACATCATCACGCTCCGCAATCAAATTATTATGGTCAAAAACGATCTCCTTGGTTTTTACCTTCCCTCTTACATCCGTCTTTTCCAAATAACGCCTGGATAAAAAAGACTCTTTATCCAAATGAGTTTCAACGCTGGCATCTGCCTCAATAAATCGGTTAATCCAGCTATTAACCGTTGTCACTTGCAAAGAATAAATATCTTCATCTTGTTCCCTTTTTACTAAAAAATGCATTTTACCAACTGGAAAAATGGAAAGAAAATAGACATTATAAGTTATCTTCCTCGTTTTAAATGTAAAATCATTAGCTTTACCAACCGTCACAGCAACCTGCAAGAGCCGCTTGGCCTTTTTATAAGCAGCTGCAGGTGAATCCAGCGTCTTATCTTTTACTACAGATAAAACGACTAAAAACAAACATAAAAAAATTAAAATAAATTTCAGTTTTTTAAGCATATTTTCCCCATTTTCCTGTCTCAAACAATAAACGCGGACAAGCAGTTTTAAAATACATCAAAATATCAGGCCAGTTAACGATAAAAAAGCGTATGTCAGATACTATCATCATTAACAATGAATGACAATTATAAATTAAAAAATACTTATCCTGTAGACAAATTACGATTAAATTAAACCACCGGGCGAAAAAACCTCCAGGGCGATTTTCTTTAAAAAGCGCGCGGATCAGCCACAACCTCATAGACAACATCATCTCCAAAATCACAGATAAACTTATAACCGAGATGATTATTTAAATCAGGAACTTCCCCGATAACATCAACCGCGTATCTATATTCTCCTTTTTTATAAAGCTGCTCATGAAAAATGATATATTTTGTGCCTAAAGTCCTTAAAATACCAGGTGTATTTTCATCATCAACTCTTAAAATTTTCTTCTTAATTTCAAAAGCAGGCGTCCCATACATAGCGCCATTAACTAAACGTTTCTGATGATACGTTTGATAAAAAAGATAATCATAATTATCCTGGGCTTCTCCTGCAGAAGCCAAGGCCATCGGGTATTCGGCTACAATAAAATCACCTTTCTGCTGAGACAACCATGCGTATACTTGTGGAATTTTAGATAAATCAGCGACTCTTAAAGGAGGCATATTTGTAAATTCAAAACAAATAACAAAAATAGCAAAAAGAAAAATCATCATTTTAAGAGCGCTTCTCTCCTTTAATTTTAAGAAAATAATTTTTAAACCATAAGCGGCCAAGACGCTAACACACATCATAACAACAATACCCAACCGGGCATAAGCCCGAAACATAGGTAAAATTTTGTAGAAATAAAAGGATGGAAAATTTACTTTAAAAAAAACAAAATCAACTAAAGGCGGCATCGAACAAAAAAAAGCAACGCACCCAGAAAAAAGAAAAAGCCCAATATAATAATAATCTCTTTTTGATAAACCATTTAATATATTGCAAGCAATATCATCTCTTTTCATCCATATCCTTACTGAAAAAAAAGATAAAAAAAGCGGGGCAATACCGACATAAAGAGTCTGTTCAATAGAGCCTCTCCCGTAAAATAATGTCCCAAACATCTTTTTTGTAAAATCTCCAAAAACCGGATGCGTCGAAGCAGGCAAAAGATAACTCAATGGCCTGGCTGATTGAGACGAAAGATACTCAAAAGATCGCATATAAATTGAAACTGGATTAGTTCCAGTTTCAGATATAGAAAAAAGAATCTTGAAAAACTTAATGACAAGTGAAAAGTTCATAAGTACGGCCCCTAAAAAAACTAACAAAATCGCAATAAAAAATAGCACCCCCTGCTTAAGCCGTTCCCTTATCTCCTTCGTCCTTAACGCCCTTAAAAGATGAATCTTGATTTTCCATTCATAAAAAAGATTATATAGAAATAGAGCTATTATAAAAATTAAACAAAAAAAAGCATAGTACACGTTAAAAGAAAATAACAACCAAAGAGCGGCAATGGCAAAAAAAACTCTTCTTAAAGCAAGATGTTCTCTCAATAATAAAATCGCCAGGATAAAAAGGATAAACCAATTGCCTAAGAAAAAAAAGCCAAACTCCATCGCCTTATTCAGATGAAATGGAGAAAAATTAAAAATTAATCCGCCAACCAGACTCGCGTTCCTGTCTTTGGTAAGCCAAAAACAAAGAACATAACAAAACAAACCTGTTAAAACAAAAGAAACCAACATTAGAATATTTAATGACGCGACAGGAGAGACAAACAGGAGAAGAGTGGAGAATAAAAACTTAACAAACCATGAAAGCGGCGCCCCGGATAAATCAATTCCAAAAGGTGCCGATAAAAAAGGAGAATGCGCGAGATCAAGATGATGTATCAAGGAATATTTATGCCACCATAAATTCCAAAGCCCGCCTCGGATATCTGTCCCGAAAAAATTACCATAGACTCCTGTATCCATTTTCAAGATCAAAGGGAACGTGGCAAAAAAAGGGAAAAAAACAAAAAAAAGAACATGTTTTAAATGATGCTTAAAAAATTCTTTATGAAAGATTATCATCGAAATATTTTCTTTACTATTAAAATAAAAAGAGCCAAGATAAAAAATGACAGGCTGATAATCAATCCCAGGCAATATACAGCCTGTGGTTTAAAAAAAATAACAATTGAAAAATTAGGCCCTAAATCATTTTTTTCAGGATCTACATACCAGACATTTGAAAAACCATTCCCTTTATACTGTTGAAACTCCAAAGATTTTTTAAATAAAAAGGACGCGTCCATTAAATCAAACAAGGCTCCGCTTGCGGCCTCCTGGATAGCTCCATTTTTATAAGATAAAAATTTTTGCCCCTTAACGGAATGATCATCAAAATATGAAGATGGCACTTGATACAGGCTCCATTGCCGGCTGTAATTTTCACAAAGCACAAGCCAAAAAGGTTGAGTTGCATTTTTTACATCAACGATATATTTGGCAGGATTCAAGCGTTTAAATATCAATTCAGGGCCTTCATTTATTGAAACGTTAAGGCTTTTACAAGGCTCTAAAATAATCCTTTCTACCTCAAAAGCATCATTCTTTAAGAGCCTGTAAGAGTGTTTTCCACTGGAAAGCTTAATCTTTTTTGTTATCATGCCTTTTTCAAACATCCCTTTATCCGTTAAACTATCAGCTCCTTCTAGCCGAATCACTTTATCATCTATTTGAACGAGAGGGGTCTTTCCATCTTTCAAAAACTTCTCAAAAACAGAAACCATATCACCGTTATAAAACAAAGGTGAGAAAAAACCAATCTCCTCTAAAACAAGAGAGCTCCAATTAGACTTATCCTGTTTCCCTGCATCGAAAACAGCTCTCCCATCTAAAACAACTTTAACCGACTTAAATTTAACATCAGGCCAAAACTCATAAAACCAGTCCAAATCCATTGACACAACATAGCTAGCATCTTCGCCAACAACTGAATAATCACAAATAATCATATCGTAATGATTTTCGAATTCACTTCCCTTCGGGATATATAATTTTAAAACACCACGGTCACGGTCTAAAACAACCTTCTCTACAGTATCTTCGCAGCCATCAGAAACTGCCTGAATTGAACACCCGTATTTATAAACAGAAAAATTAGATTTTTCATTACTTAAGCCTTCCGGAAGAGCTGTTTCGTATTCATCAAAATCTTGAGACGATCTTACAAAATTCCAATTCTGTAGTTTCCTGCGTTCCCCTATTAAAATCTCACCGTCTGTATTGCCATCAGCATCTTTGTCAACCTGTAGATAAAATGAAGAGGCTTGAGATACATCAACCTTCGCTTTATAAATAACTTTGACAAGCTCCGGGCGCACAGAAAGATTTGGCGCGATAAACTCATATTTAATTTGTTTTTCCTGCTGAAGAGAATCTCGCCTGAAATAAACCACAAAACTAGCCTCTTCTTTATTAATGTAGTGAAAAAAATTAACTTTTTCATCTTTGCGAACTTGCAAATTATCCCAATCAACTAAACCTAATGGAAGAAATATCAGCTTCCTCTCATGCGCCGGAATCAAAAAGTCAAATTTCCCTATCTCTAACAAAAGATCTTTTTGACGGCCTGCTTCTTTGGAATATGCCGCAAGCACAATCTTCTTTAATCGACAGTTTTCTATATCTATAGAACTCTCTTTTAACAAAGTTAATAAATCAACATATTCATCCTTATAGTTTTTCATTTTTTCCCTGCCAGGACTGTTATCTAGAATCTCAATATAGCCATCGATAAGGTTATCCTTATTATAATCAAACGCAAGAAAGACTTTGATCGAATCAAAAGGCGATTGAGCGACAGAAAAAGAAAAAACAAAATCACAGTAATCTGAAACCTGAATATCTATGTCCTGATTCATCAAAAAATATGGCTGAGAATCACGGCTAAAAGAACTCAAAACGTTTACGCCACCTCGTTGATTTTCTTTATAAATATATGAACCAGGACTTTTCACTTTATTGAGTATTTTATAATCTTCTAATAAAGAAGGGCTTATTCCACATTTAACGGATTTTTTAGACAATATCGGTTTCGCTTCTTGTTTCAAAGTAATATTTTTCATGGAAAGAGTTATTATATTTATTCCTGGAGAAAGCACCAAGTCTCTAACCAATATGCCTCCATCAGAACAACTCAAAAAACCAACAAAAAAATCATTGAGATTAACTTGAAGTTCTTGCCCGGCTACAACCGATTCCAAAGAAAAAGCCAGATTTGATTTGACAGGCCGGTCCATTGGATTCAACAGAATAATTTCCACTGGATCATCTAATATCAAAAAATTAGAAGTATTTAAACCCGCTGATCTTTCTAATGCATAACTAACATTCAACACTAACGCCGGCAACCTATTCGATTGGGATGATAATAAATCAAACTCCCATTGCCCCCTCTGTTTTCCACTATTAAAACAAAATTTATCTTTCCAGGGCTCTAATTCTTTTGTTTCTATTTTAGGCTTGAGCTTGATTTTTAAAAGGTATTCTTCTTCATTTTCATTATTACCAAAGGAAGCGCTTGCGCCTGACATAGTAGAAACACAACCAGAATCCTCCGCAAAAGAAGTTAATATATTTGCTAAAAAAACAAGAAATAAAAAAACCCATATTTTAAAAGTATATTTTTTCATTTATTTTCAAATGTATAAAAATGACTATCCTTTTTTTCAAAAATATGACAAATTTCTTTCTTCTTCAGCTTGTTTTTTAAAGCCAGGTAACTTCTTCGGCTGCCTAAAAGAAAAACAATATTTTTTTCTTTTATATCAATTTTTATCGTATTTTTGCCTTTTTTCAAAAATAAATCAGTTATTTTAATGAACTGCCCTTCTGGAAAAACTCTATCGTTTGATATATAAAATTGAACCTTATCTGCAATAATTATAAAACTATCTAGCTTTTTTTCAGCGAGCTGTTCTCGGTCAATAAAAATATCATAAACTCCCTGTTCAGCTATAAAAACTTCATTATCTCCCTGTTTTAGAGTTGTCCATTTCATCAGCCTGAAAATAATATCATCCAATGATGAGTTACAGAGAATAATTGAATCCACTTTTTCTATCAAATCAGAATCCAACTGGTCTTTAAAAAAAAATAAAGGCCTTTCAGTAAAATATTTCGTGTGAGTTATGGCGGGCAGATTTTTTTCGTCTCCGTCAACATATACAGACTCCTGCGCGAAAACTAAACTCCATGATAAAAAAAATGCATAAAAAATAATGCACAAAATATAAACGGCCCGCCATGATTTAACCTCTAACATTAATTCCCCTTTTTCTTTAAAAAATCCCCGTACCAATCAACAGTTTTTTTTAAACCATCTTCAAGGCTAACCTTTGCTTGAAAACCAAACAATTCAATTGCCTTCTTAACATCAAGCATGCGCCTGGGCTGCCCATCAGGCTTCAAAGAATCCCAAATGATGCGGCCCTTAAATTCAGTTATTTTCGCAATCAGCTCAAAAAGCTGCTTAATCGAAACCTCTTTGCCCGTTCCAATATTAACAGGGCCGCTCTCATTGTAATTTTCAGCCGCCAGAATTATAGCCTCTGCGCAATCTTCAACATAAAGAAATTCTCTGGTCGGCCGGCCTGTCCCCCATCCAACGATCTCATTCTCTCCTGAATTTATCGCATCAAAACACTTTTTAATTAAAGCTGGAATCACGTGAGACGTCTCGTTATTAAAATTATCACCAGGGCCATAAAGATTAACAGGCAATAAAAAAATAGAATTGAAATCATATTGCTGGCGATAAGCCTGCGACTGAACGAGCAGCATCTTTTTAGCTAACCCATAAGGCGCATTTGTCTCTTCTGGATAACCGTTCCAGAGGTCTTCTTCTTTAAATGGAACAGGTGTCAACTTCGGATAAGCACAAATGGTTCCAAGGGCCACAAACTTTTCCAAATTATACTGCCTGCCCAACTCAATTAATTGCACCCCCATCATTAAATTGTCATAAAAAAACTTTCCTGGATTCGCCCGGTTAGCTCCAATCCCTCCAACTTTAGCCGCAAGATGAATCACGATATCTGGATTAAAATCAAAATAAAGTTTTTCTGCGTCCGCGTAGTGAACCAAATCATAATCTTTACTCCTTGGGATAAAAATATTTTTACATCCTTTTCCCTCTAATTTTTTAACGACATAACGGCCCAAAAAACCAGACCCCCCCGTCACAGCAACTCTTTTATTTTTTAAATCATAAATTTTCATTTTTCATAACCCGCCTATCAAAATACATTTTAACTAAAATCAAAAATTACCTCGATTCACCTTACGACTATCTAGCTTTTTTTATCTACCCACATATGCAGAATAACAGGGCTGCCATTTTTTCCACCGATGCCTTTCTCAAGAAAATGGTACTCCGGAACTTGAGCAAGGATGATTTCAAGAATTCGTCTATGATCCTGGCCCTGATGGTATGTTGCCAAGGCCATCTTTGGCTTATCGCGGCGAATAGTTTTTAAAGCGCCTGAAATAACATTTTCTTCAAACCCTTCGACATCAACTTTTAAATAATCAATTTTGATGCCTTTCTCGTAAAAATGGGCATCAATAGTTGAAGCTTTAACCTGTAAACAATCCTTACCACAACACTCTCTTTGGCAAATGGAACCAACAGAGTTTGGTTTTAAATAAACCATCTCTTCTTTATCCGAGACAGCTTCTTCGAAAATTGATACATTGCCGCTGTTTTTAAAAAGAAATCTTAACGACTCAACAAAAACAGACAAAGGTTCAAACAAATAAACATGCCCGGCACGCCGTTGATTTTTAAAAGCGAAAAGTCCTTCAGCAGCTCCACAATCAATAATTATATCTCCTTGCTCAATATTCGTTTGTGGAATCTCGTAATAATGCCAGCCTCTTTCATAAAAATGTTCATAAATCAAGTAGGCCAGATCCAACGTAGATAAAGACTTTGGATAATTAAATAACTCTTTAAAACCTTTAATCTGATAAAAGTCAAACACGTCATCTGACCGCGTATATAAAAAATATTTTCTAGCTTCAAGAAAAGAAGGTTTTGCGAAACAATATTTCATAAGGCCTGACAAAGAGATCCTTCGGCGTGCCTGCTTATGCTTCGCCCAGACATAACACGTAATCCCTCTGGATAAAAATTCAGAAATTAGAGGAAAGGATATCATCTTTCTGATAAAAGTACTCATCCCCATCAATCTACCTTCCACCAGCGTTCATTTTTAAATTTTTTTAAGATAATATCATCTCCTTCGCCAATAACGCTTAAACCCGCTTTTCGCATATCCGCGTCCACCATAATTTTAACAAGATCCTTAAAGCCAACGCTAGCCTTCCATTTAAGAGTATGTTTTGCCTTGCTGGCATCAGCTATCAAACAATTTACTTCAGTCGGCCGAAAATACCGTGGATCAGACTTCACAAATTTTTTCCAATCCAGCCCAACGTAAGAAAATGCCTCCTGAACAAACTCTCTTACGGAATAGGCTTTACCTGAACCGATGACAAAATCATCAGGCCTTTTTTGTTGTAAAATCTTCCACATGGCCATCGCATATTCAGGCGCAAAACCCCAATCTCGCCTGGCGTTAAGATTCCCTAAATATAGGTATCGCTGCCTTTTTGCAAGAATCTCGGCAATAGCCCTGGTAATTTTACGCGTTACAAATGTCTCCCCTCTCCTTGGGCTTTCATGATTAAAAAGGATCCCGTTTGACGCGAAAATATGATACCCTTCACGATAATTCCTCGTTAACCAGTAGGAATAAACCTTAGCACAAGCATAGGGGCTGCGCGGCGCGAGAAAAGTCTTCTCACTCTGAGGCGGCTTAGAAGCACCAAACATTTCCGAAGAAGAAGCCTGATAAAATTTTATATTCTTTTTTGAACGCCGGATCGCCTCTAAAATTCTCGTTGTCCCCAGAGCGACAATATCTGAAGTATATTCTGGAATATCAAAACTCACCCTTACATGGCTCTGAGCGCCCAGGTGATAAACTTCATCCGGCTTAATATTATAAATAATGTGCGAAATCTGCTCTGAATCAGAAAGATCACCATAGTGCATGAATAAAAGCGCTTTCGAATTATGAGAATCAACATAGATATGATCCACCCGCTCCGTATTAAAAGTACTGGCCCGCCTGATTATCCCATGAACTTCATACCCTTTAGACAATAAAAACTCAGCCAGATAAGACCCGTCCTGTCCTGTAATCCCCGTTATCAATGCCTTTTTTCTTTTTTCCACAAACCTCTCCTGTTCTACTTATTCTGTACAAGATTATAACTCTGAATAAAATCAAGAACTTCTGACCGTAACTCCTTTAACTGTTGATTTGATAATTTATCATGGCTAAAAACAAAATCTTTTTCTTTTTCATCTCCATATAACCCCCGAGTCATCACATAATCATCCAGGTCAATACTCTTATTCAAAACAACTCCATATTTTTCAGCATTATGATAAATATCACAACCAGGAAAAGGGACAAAAGTAGACAAATCCACAGCCGAAGGTTGAGCCTCCTTAATAAATGCAATCATATTCTTTGCAACATCTTTATCCTGTCCCGGCAAACCAATAATTAAAAAAATCCTTGCCTTCATTCCTGCCTCGCGCACCATTTTTAAAACTTTATAAGCCTGTGTTATCGACATATTTTTATTACACTTATCGAGAACATACTGCTCTGGAGATTCAATCCCATAGCAGAGCTCATCACATCCGGCATCTTTCATCAAAGGCAAAATATTGCTCGATCGAAAAGTTGTATTGATTCTCGCGTTGGCTCTCCAAGTCAACCCTAATGGTTTAATCTGACAACAAATCTCCGTAAGCCAAAGATGGTTAATTTCCAAAGCATCATCCTGAAACCTCAATTGTTCAATACCATACTTTTCTTTAAGCTCAACTATCTCATCTATAATATTACCTGGGTCTCGAAAGCGGCATTTTTGATGCCACATCAGCTTGCTAGCGCAAAAAGAACAGGCAAAAGCACAGCCTCGTGAACCTAAAATTGTTGTCGCCGGTTTCCCTTTTTCAACAAGTTGATTAGAAACAAAAGACTCTCTGGCAACAAGATGCCGTGCCGGAAAAGGCAAAGATGACAAATCTTCAATAAAATCCCCCTGATAAAACCTACCTTTGAGTTCCCTTTTTTCGTAATCCTGCAGGATCTCAATAATTATCTTCTCACCCTCGCCAATAGCCACAATATCAAAGCAAGAATCAATGTTATCAAAACAAACCGTAGCATGGACTCCGCCAAGAACCACCAGGCAATCAGGCTGTCGGTCTTTCAATCTTCGAGCAACCTCTCTAACAATAGGATACTCAGGTGTCGTTGAAGAAAAGGCGTAAACTTGCGATTCTGTTATAAAATCCAGGGCATCTTCACTGGATCGATCCCTGATATCAGTAATCGTTGTCTTAAAACCATACCGCTCAGTCATAGCGGCCAAATACATGACGCCCAAAGGCGCGTTCCTTTTAGGATCCCCTAAAAAAGGCAACGGCGACAATATAAAATTAACCAGGATATCTTCTCTCATCTATTATCTTTTCTTCCCTGTTATTGAGCTATCAGCTCTTTTAAGTCGGATGACGGAAAATTTTTTATATATCTCAAAATATTTTCTCTATACCTATCATAATCACCGTGAATCTCCAACAGTGACTTCTTTATCAGTTCCGGCCGGGCTTCAATAACCTGGCCTAAACCATGCTCTTGAACAACGCCAGAAAAATAGCCAATCCCTTCAGAAACAACAACAGGAAGGAGATGTTGAATATAATGCATCAGCTTCCCTGGCAGCGCATAAGAAGAATAACTATCTTTTGATGTCAAAATATTCAGTCCGCAAAAACAATCAGCCAAAATCATGGATAAATCTTCAGTTTTCACGAACCCATAAAACTCAACTAAGTGCTGAAGCCCAAGATCGGCAACATGTTTTTTTATGGCCTCATACTCATGGGTCTTAGGCCCAATAACGACAAGGGACATATCAACTTCCTGCCTCATTTCAGAGAGCATGTTTAGAATTAAATCAAGCCCCGAGTCCTTCCTTATTTGGCCAAGAAAACAAATTTTATTCCTTCTATGAGCGTTACGCATCTCCAAGCTTATTTTGACCCTTGGCCGGTAAATATAAGGCTTCTCAAACCCTGTCACTCTTTTGCCCCAAAATTTAGTCCTGGCATCACTAATCGCCTGAGAATGATGTAAAACAAGGTCACTAAACCTGCAGGCAAAATAATCCGCCAACGGAAAAATGACATTATTGCCAATATATTTAAAGAAACTTTCATTTTTTAAATTAACTAACCAATCTCCCGGCACATAAATCGCCTTCCGGCATAATCCACATCGGCGAAACAATCCAATGATCAAACCCGCAAAAACATTCTCCATCCAGCATACTTTAGGCCGGCATCGTAAACACAAAAAAAGAAAATAGAAAAAAAGTATCAGGAAATTTAAACTGAAAAAAATCGGAGATAATAAACAAAACAAACGATAATTCTTAACTCTTAAAATCGGAATTTTTTTTATTCTTAAACCAACATCCTCGGGCTTATAGACAAGCACTATTTTTTCAAAATCAAACAAAAGAACAATTGAATTCCGGCTAAAAGCAAGCACGTCTTTAATAAAAAACTCCGAATCCGATGAATCCATTTTATAAACTAAGATGTCAATCTTTTTCATTACGCGATCCTGTCCCTACCGTGTAAATATATGGCGACGCCTCACCTGAAATCTCATATAATGTTAATTTAGACCACTTTTTAAAGCCGCACGAACCATCAAAGATCCGCTTTAACGCTGGAAAATCCTTGCTCTCCCCCACATATCCAAACCAGGGATTGGAATCCTCATTGATAAGGATCTTATCAATATTAAAAAAAGCGAGAAGCCGGCCTATGTCTTTAACGTCCAAAAGATGATAAAAAAGAATATCTGCCAACTGCATACCCGTATAAGAAGTCAGCGCTGGCTTGTTGATATTCATAACGACAGGATCCATACCCGAATAGAACTTCCCGTTATAATTTGGTAAAAAAACCTGGTAATTACCAACTCCCGGTAAACAAAAAATACGGTACAAAAACGGGTCTTTATTAATCTCTTGACGCAAAGACTTATAACTTGCTTTGTCGAAATACTTCCTTGAAACATAGTCTACTTCCGTTGTTTTTAAATCCGAAATGATTTGCCCTCTCATAATCGGCACACAACAAAAAACAAGATAAAGAAAAAGGGCAGCTTTTGCTTTTTTATAATGAAGATGGCTTGTGTAATCGGTCATAACGCGCAAGAACAGGATTGAAAAAATAAACACATAAAGAAGCCCGAACTTCTCAACCGGAGTTTTAAAAAAACTGAAAAAAGGCAAATTTTTATAAAGCAACATATAAATAAACCCAAAGGGATGAGCGGTGCCCTTCACAAAGAAAAGAACGATTAATAAACAGAGAAAAACCGCTAAATTAAACCGTTTTCTCTTTATGTCAATCTTTGTAAAAAATAAGAAGTAAATAATTATAAGCAAGGGGATCAAGGTGATGAAGCGAGCCAAAATAGTATTGTACCAAAACGCGTAGAAATCATAGCTGGGGTCTTGGCCGATTAAAACAGTTAAAGAAAACATCCGGGAAAGAATCGGAAATGCCCCCTTGACTGTTATATTAAGCCACTGATCCGCAAATGACTGAGCATAAACCTTCTCCGCTGTTAGAAGTGCCACAACCACACTCAGCACCCAATAAAGATTAAAAAGAATTAAAGAAAAAACAATAAGGCAATATTTCCGTATGATTTTTAAAAAAGAAGGTTTTCTCTCGTGATAATAGGCCGCGAACGCAACTGAAAGAAATAAAGCTATCAAGATAATTAAAAACATAGGCGGATTTGTAAAAGCAAAAGCGCAAGCTGCCGAAACAAGCCCAAAAACTAAAAAAAGCTTCAGATTGCGGCCATAATATTTCAAAATGACCCACAAAAATAGAGGCATGACAGCAATAGAAAAAACATTCCACTGATTTAAGCTATTTAATTCATAGATAACGAAGGGATTTACCAGATAAAAAAGAGAGCATAAAAAAGCAACAAAAGGCGTAGCCTTAAGAAATCTAGCTACCAGGAACATGCCGAAAAACGGAAAGAAAAAAAGAGAAAACATTAAAGAAAAATTAGTTAATGTTTCACTTTGTGTTGTAATCTCAATCATCCGCAAAAAAACAAGATTCAGACCGGATAGCATAGGGGTACGATTCGGAGCGCCTGCTCCAAATAAAGAAGGATGCCATGCGAAACCGAATTGAGAAAAATACGTCTTAAAATCTAAAACATAGTCTCCCTCACCGCCAAGAATCAAACAGCCATTCTCATAATAAGGTAACAAACCTAAAACAAGAATAGCAATAAACAGAAATAAATAGAATGAGTAATTTTTTGATTTTTTTGCAAAAAACCGAAAAAAACACGTATTCTTCAGTTCCTCAGCCAAAAACTGAGATATTTTTTCAATACGATTAAGTGCTTTTCTTATTTGCATCAAGACAACTGCCCCTTTGTTCCGCCAGTCCTGAAAACATGTAAAGCGATCTTAAATAACTTTAAATCCTCTTTGAATTTACCAGGTATAACAAACCAGGTCCTTACGCGCCTGAGAATCCAAAAAGGGTTCAAATAAAAAGACGTATAGGCCTTTTTCTTAATCTTTACCAACTCCTCTAAAGTCGACCCTTCTGGCGCATATAATGGCCAGACATCTCTAAAACCCCGGCCCAATTTTCCCGAAGCATATTGATCGATAATATCTTTTGGAAGAATACTTTTCTCAATACAATGTTTAAAAATAGCACTACCGGGGAAAGGAATCGTTACATGAATCCCAATCATATCCGCCTTCACCCTATTGCCAATTCTAACCGTATCCATCATCTCTTTTCTTGTTTCGCCCGGAAAACCAACCATTAAAAAAAGATTCGTTAAAATACCATATTTTCGACAATGGTAGATAGCTTTCGCGATATCCTTATCTGTCACTCTCTTCTTTATCACCTCATTGCGGATCCTTTCATTGCCAGACTCAACGCCAAAATAAATATCCGCGCACCCAGCTCTTTTAAGTGCTTTAGCTACCTCATCATCAATGGTATTGGCACGCGTAGAAGCGAGCCACCGGACTTTCAGGCGCCGATCAATAATCTCCTGGCAAAACTCAAGCGTATGTTTCTTACTCAAAGTCAGGCAATCATCAATAAAATTATAGTTACCACGGCATTGATCATAGACCGCCTCCATTTCATCAACGATATTCTTGGCAGAACGCATACGCACATTACCGGCGATTGACGGGATACAGCAAAAACAGCATTGATAAGGACAACCGCGTGTCCCTAACACACCGGCTGTTGGAACTTCAAACTTCATCTGTTCCTCTCTTAAATAAATTTTTGGATTAATCAAATGCCTCGCTGGAAAAGGAAGCTCGTCTAAATTATCAATTGTTTCCCCACGAAAAACACCCTTCACCTTTTCGCCTTTCTTAACCCGTTGAAGGATTTGATTCATTGTTTTTTCACCATCTCCTATAACACCGAAATCAAACACAGGAAAGCGCTCCACAAATGTCGGATCTACACACAGATGAACGCCTCCTAATCCAATAAGGATAGCATCGCCAAACCTCTGTTTAATAGCCAGAGCCAAAGATACAGCCGACTGAATGCTGGTTGTTAATGAAGAAATTCCAACAATATAAGGCTTTTCCACTTTTAAAACCTCAAAAATATTTAAAAGTGTTTTACCTTCCGGGGCCATATCGATAACTTTAACACTATGCCCATTTTTCTCAAGATAAGCCGCGATATAAAGTATCCCCAACGGATAAATCGAGCGCTCGTCACCCCCATGCCAACGGAAATTCTTTCTATCTTGCTCATCCTGATAAAGTATAATAGGACTATTAATCAATACGACATCAGCCATCACAAAGCTCCTTTTTTATTAAATTTTTTAAAATTCATTCCGAATTCACCTTACTGCCCACATCTTGTTTGCTAGAAACATATAAATAGTCGCTTGTTTTTTTATGAAAAGGGTTCAATGTCCTCACGAATATTTGCCACCCTTTACCAACAATCCGAATAATAAACTTTAAGTCTTCGACATTATGAATTTTTCTAAAGATACGAAGAGGATTAAACAAATAGCTCAAGCCCCTGTACAGCAGAAAAGACCTGTAAGCCTCTTTTTGAAGACGGCTCAACTCCTCTTTTTTAAAATAGACCGTATCGCTTCCCGTTTCATTCAAAATGTAATTGATCTGCTCAAACTGATCTTCATCAAATTCAGCTCTTTCGAAAAAAGAATCAAAATTTAAAAGGCCCTCTTTTTTAAAATATTCATAAACTTCCGATGTCGGCTGAGGCATTAATAAATAAAACGCGGCAAAATCTGTTCCGCATTTTTTCGCAAATTTTATAGTAGATCTTACGGAATTAATATTTTCATAAGGAAACCCAATAATATTCGTGCATATTGTCCATAACCCGATACGATTAGCATGCTGTATTAACTCCCTAGCCTGCTCTAAAGGATAAGGCTTTCCGAGAAATCTCCTGGTTTCAGGATGACCGGATTCTATCCCAAACGTAATACGATAACAACCTGCTTTTTTCATCTTATTCAAAATATCTTTTGTCAATGTCCAATGAGCGATCCCATTTGGCGTGGTCCACTTTATATTTAACTTACGTAAAATAATCTCATCGCATAAACCTTCCCAACGCTTACGGTCAACACTCGCGCTATCATCTAAAAAAGCGAATTCATGAACATTGTATTTTCTCATATAAAGCTCAATTTCATCAACTACATTTTTTGGGCTACGCCCTCTCCAGCTACGCCCCCAAACAGCCTTTATCGTACAATAAACACATTTACCAGGACAGCCTCGGCTCGTAATAAGGCTAATCACAGGCGATCTCATCGCGAAAGGGTTTGTATAAGAGATATATTTTGAATAATCAATCAGGCCTACTTCAGGAAAAGGTATATCGTCTAAATTCTTTATCAATGGCCTTTCAGGCGATTTTTGAATTTGCCCGCTACTATCACGCCAACCAAGACCCTCAATATGCTGATAGGCCCGGCCGCTCCGCAAACTCTGGACAAGCTCTAAAAAAGTCTCTTCCCCTTCTCCGATAACAACAAAATCAACTGAAAGGCTTTTTAAAACATGCTTCCAATAAGATGAAGCATGATTGCCTCCAAGAACAACCTTGGTCTGGGGAGATATTTTTTTAATTAAATCAGCAATCTCAATCACGTCTCTATAAAAAATAGAATACATACTGGTTATCCCAACAATCTGCGGCCTTTCTTTATTCAAGATTGAGGCAATCTCCTCATCAGAAACCCCAAATCTGACTCTTCCTTGATATTGCCGGGCTTTTTCTATTTCAAAAATTCCAAGCTCATAGATCTTAGAACCAATCCCATGTTTTTTTAAATATCCCGCGAGATACATCAGGCTCAAAGGAGGGGCTGGCAAATAGAAAGAATAAAATTTCTTTAATTGCGTATAATATGGGTTAAAAAGCAGAATATTCATATTTAATCTTCTATACGCAGGCGCGCTTCATATCCAAACGCCCGCCTGGCCTTTTCAAAAGAAAAACAACGGTCAGCATAATCACCATTCGCAATAATATTAATAATTTCAGGTATTTTTATAAAACGGCCAAACAAAGATAGAATTTTAAAAAAGAAAACAGGAATTCGAAACGAAACAGACTTGCGTTTCATTCTTTTGGAAACAGACTTTAAATACTCACAAGCCTCAATATTATGCCCGCTTAAAATATACTCTTGAGCAGGTTCTCCTCTTAACGCGGCATTCACCAGGCCATCAACAAGATTCTCCATCATAACATAGTTAAACCTTCTCTTGCCCGGCCCAATTAAATTAACCAACCCGCCGGGAATCCCGCCGCCTATTTTCTCCCATAAAAAATACTGTAACGTGCCTGGTTTAGCCGGGGCAGATCCATGAAAATCATCTAAATCAATCACAGCTGTTGGATAAACAATAACAATGGGCAAATTTTGTATCTGTCGGCGAACATATTGCAAAGCTTGTATTTTAGTCTCCAAATAGTAATCACCTTGACAACAGGCTTTTTGAGGCCAAGCCTCAGTAGCAATCCCCTTAGGAGTTGATTCAAAAATCATTGCTGTTGACACATATATAATTTTTTTAAGCGATCTGCACGAACCGGCCGCACTTAAAATAACCTTAGTAGCATCAACATTCACCCTCTTAAAATTATCGATATTTCTATCCTGGGTATCCTGATGCACAGCCAGATGAAAAACATAGTCACAATTTAAGATAACCTGTCTCAAAGCCATCTCATCCAATAAATCTAACTTTAAAATCTCAATATGAGGATCAAGATCCCATGGGTTTTTCTCGGAACGTGAAATGACTTTCACAAAAGCCCCTTCACTAATCAGGCGGCTGACAAGATGACGGCCAATCTTACCCGTTCCTCCCGTCACAAGGATAACCTTCTTTTTTAAATCCATCGATAACCCTTAAAACGTAAAAATTTTGGCAGCTCAAAAAAACAGTTACAACCAAGTTTATAAGTATTACATTTTTTACATTCAGGCAACCAGGAATAATCATCCTTACGCATGGATGTAATTATTTTTAAAATTTTATTATCCAAAGAATTAAAAATTTCTAGAGGGCTTTCTTGAGAAATGTTGCCCAAAAAAAGAGACTCAATCTTTTGAGCGCCGGAATAAAGAGCTGGATCACATGGATACATATCACCATTAACTTTAATTGCAACCCGCCAAAGAGGCTGAGAACAAGGATGATTCTTTATCTGATTTTTATAAGAGTTCCCCGAGCAAGAAAACCCTGCCTGATTAACAACGGGGTGAATAAAATATTTATCTTCGCCAGACAAAATCCCACGCCACTTTTTAATTTCCTTCTCAAATAAAACATGATCCTTATCATAATCAATAAACTGAATGAAAACGCTTGGGCGTTTAAATTCTGCATTATTTCTCATCCGGATAAAATTCTCAATATTACGACAAACGTTCTCATAAGCATCGAACTTCATGTGTTGTTTATAACGAGTTTCATCACAAGCGTTCAGGCTTACACAAACTTCATCCACGCCGCAATCTAACGTTTCTCGTGCTGCTTTTTCATCAAACAGAACCCCATTCGTTACCAGGACTATCCCAATATCTTTAGAAATGTTTTTTACACGGCGGAACAGATCAAAAAGCCCTTTAAAAAGAAGCGGCTCACCTAACCCCATAGGAACGAAGTAAACACGGCGGCCGGCCGCAAGAAACTTACCCATTTCTTCCAAAATACGGCCTATCAAATTCTCAGGCATATCTGTTACATGCAGGCCACCCATCTTAACCAACTCCGCGCGTGTGCACATATCACAGCTAACATTACATTTTGTCGTCAATTCACAGCTAAAACGAACTTCATGAGACTTTAACAATAAACGGCTATAACAACGATATGGCAAAGAACCTAAAATCCTTTCTTTTTGCCTTGCGGACAGATATTTATTTAAAGTGGCTAGAATCATTTTTTCCCAAAGTGAAACTTCTGATTGATAAACTCACAAATCAATAAATAAAATTGTTTAACATAATTCATTTTTTTACGCGAAAGAAGCAAAGTTTTCCAATATAAAGGCCTTAAATAAAAATGTATATTTCTAAAAAATGAGTTATATTTCCCGTAATACTGAGCCTGCCACTGGGCTAAATCAACAGAATGACGGGCAAATTTAAATTTTTCAGGGTAATGCTCCAAAAGAAATTTACTATCGCGCGTTAAAAGTGAATACTCATCACGCGAAAACCTAAAAGGCGCCTTTTCATAAATTTCAGTCCCGGGAAAAGGCAGAAAGATATTTAAATAAACAACTTCGGCCTTAATCCTGTCTAAAAGCTTGAGAATATCGTCTAAATCTTTTTGCACCTCCTCCGGCGCGTTAACTAAAATATTAGCCAGAGTCCTCACCCCATAAGCCCGGCATAAATCAAAAATCTCAATAATCTTCTTAACTGTAATCCCCTTCTTTAAAAGATTCAAAGCCTCATCCGAGCCCCGCTCAACACCAAAATCAATCTGCACACAGCCAGACTTAGCCATCGCAGATATAATAGGTTCATCTAAAGTTGAAACCTTTGACGAACACCCCCAGAGAAGGTTAAGTTTTTCTTTCTTCAATTGCTCGCAAAACTCATACACATTTTTTTTGTTGATCGTAAACATATCGTCAATAAAATAAAACCCATCAATAGCGTACTTCGCCTTTAACTCCTTTAATTCACTAATCAAGCTTTGCGCGCTTCTGACACGTATAGGATTCCCCTGGCCGGCACATTCTCTAATCTTCTTTGCAACACAAAAGGTGCATTGTGAAGGGCAACCGCGGGTCGCCAATACATACGTGCTCCTTAAGTAACAACCTCTCACAGAATACGGAGACGCGTTCGTATAATAATCCATATCAACTAAAGAATAATCCGGCCTTGATATCTCATCAAGATTCTCAACAATATCACGCACAGGCGTCTTCTTTATCTGTCCGCTTGATATATCTTTAAAAACGAGGCCCTTAATATCACCTAAAGGTGCGTTGAGGCCTCCTTTCAAACGCTCCATTAGCTCGTAAAGGGTCGCCTCGCCTTCTCCAACAACACAAATATCGACT
Organism: uncultured Planctomycetia bacterium; assembly: GCA_964423185.1. Lineage (GTDB taxonomy): Bacteria > Omnitrophota > Gorgyraeia > Velamenicoccales > Velamenicoccaceae > CAYRDK01. The sequence continues at coordinate 78,758 of CAYRDK010000002.1, read as the reverse complement.
CCGCTATCTATTTCAAAAAAATCATTCGGGACAAATGTTGGATGAATTCCCCCTACAATAACTTTCACGCGCGGCGAAACACTTTTAATATCCTTAATCAGGCGCAAAACTTCATCGAATTCTGTTGAATAACAGGTAACTCCAACAACATCCGTTTTAATTTTCTTAAACTCATCCATCATTTTCTGACGGATACCTGAAATAATGTCATCGTAATGCGTAAAAAAATTATGGTCCCGAATCTGCTCCTTAACGGGCGTATCAATAATCTTAACCTTCATCTTATGATATGTTAAATATCCCGCCAAATACAGAAGAGAAACCGGCGGCCTGTAATGATTCAACATACGCGATGGCGGCGAAAACAAAACAAGATCACTAGATTCCATCAGGACAACTCCTTAAAACGGCATTATAAATATCATCGGCTCTTTTTTCCCAATCCCACTCCTGGAAAACAAAATCCCTGGCCTCTTTAGAAAAGTTTCGATAATGGTTTTCATCATTCAATAAACTTACGATTTCCTGAGCAAAGCGTTTCACATCCAAAGGCGGAACTTTAATCATTCCACGGCTGTAATATGTTTTTAAAGCTTCCAGGTCGAAACCAACTCCCGGCAACCCCCATGCCATAGCTTCAGCCGCGGCCATACCTCCGCTGTCAAAAGTTGCCGGATGGACAACAACCCGGCTCTGTTTAAAAATTTCAAATTTCTCCTCATGATCCAAGAATCCGAAAAGTTTCAAACGCTCACCAATGCCAAGCTCGCGCGCTTTTTGCAGGACTTCAACTTCTAAAGGGCCATTTCCGATCATAGCGAGCTTTGCTTGAGGGCGCATCTTTACAACTTCTTTCCAAATATCCATCAGCACAAGCACGCCTTTTTGAAGATGAAACCTGCCAATAAAACAACCATCAAAAACTTTTTTTTCTTTTAAACCGCTCAAAGCGTGCGCTTTAGCCGCTTGGATATCAACACCGCCGCGGACAACAATGATTTTCGAAGCATCTCTCTTTAGCGTTATAAATTTCTTTTGATCCGGTTCACTGGTCACAAAAACAATATCTGCCCACCTGCGCGTAATCCAATAGACAGGCCTCTGAGACAACCAATATAAAAATCCTCGTAAACTATGCCTGCCTCGATATGGGCTGTCTTTACGCCAAGGAGGCGAGGCAAATAAATAAAAACCTGCAATCCAAACGGCTTGGGGGTTTAACAATTTAATCAAAAAAGCCGGCATAGAATCCGGAAAAAAATCAGACACAGAATAAACAAAGATTTTTCCCTTAAAAAGATTTTTATTTTTCAAAACAAAATGAATCCCCCGAAAAAGCTTTTTGAAAAAATTAAAACAAACAGCTTTCAGAGAAAACACATCCTTCTGGCCAACTTTGCCTGAAGTTTTATAAAAAAGCGTATCCTCTAAACCATGCGACTTATAAATCGTAATCGCTTCTTCCGTCGCGACAAAAATTACATCTGTCTTATGCCTCCAGTTTTTAGCTAACTCAACACAGATCCGGTCTCCACCACTTAAACCCGAATCTCCAATATTATTATTTGCGATAAAAAATATCTTATCCATACAACTCTGCCTGGCTAGTCCGCGTACTCATTAAAAAATTCTGCGATTTTCTCACCCGCTATCCGATGTCCTTCTTGATTAAAATGCACATCGTTCTTTAAAAAAATTGAGTCTTTATGAACAACCGCATAAGACCTTAAAAAAGGCAAAAGATCAAGATAGGGCACATTGTTTTCACAAGCAAAATCTTCTACATACTTTTGCGGCAGGTGAAAATCATAATTTTCATAAACAAGCTGCGGCGCGTAAACCTGTTCTTCAAAAGGAATCGAGACAATTATAAACTTGACATGATTCTTCAAAGCTATTTGCCTGATTTTTTCAAGTTCTTCTACCGTCTTCTTTCTTGCCTCAACCCTTAATGGAGAATCCTCTTTTAAACTCCACATAACAGCCGGCGTAACCGGTTTATTCAGAGAAAAATCTCTTTTTGCCTGTATCAAACCAGTATAGTAGGTCAAAAGCTTATATAATGATAAATTCGCCAAAAACTCTTTGAATTCCATCAAAACCCTGTTTGAGCCTTCATTTTTCCATTTAATTGTGCCATCAACTACGGCATAACGGCCTACACCGGAATAAGCGTCGCCAAAATCATTTCCATTCCAGAAAAAAAACAAAATATAATCAACGGAAAAAGGTAAAATTTCCTCACTAAACTGCAGTGCAATATCTCCCGGCCCATAACCGCAAACGGCAAAATTCAAAACTTCAAAACGGTTCGTATCGATTGTTTTATCGAAAACAGCGGACATCCCATCGTCAAACTCTTTCACCCAGCAACCAAACGCGAAGGAATCTCCAACAATAGCCACCCTCTGGCGGCCATCCTCTTTTCCCTTTTCGACATCACGCCATGGCATCCCAAACTTATTCGTTTGAATATGAACTTCTTGCCCCTCAATATTTGTCATTAAATCAAGATTTGGCTTAAGGCCATATGAACCGGCCTGAAAAGGGCTATCTTTGAAAAGTTTTAATTTTTGTACTTTATAATGCTGGGTCCGAAGCAAGAGTTCTGCAGCAATGAAAAATAAAAAAACAACACCAATAACCAAAAGAAGATTCGTAATAGCATTCAGGTCTTTTCTAAACCATAGGAAAGCACCACCAATCAGCAATAAAATAAACTGCTCTCCCCACACAAATATCTTTGCCGATAGAGGCAGGCCGTCTGGGCTGATAAGCGCGGCCACCACCCACTGGTTCAGCAATAAACCCAGAATAACTAAACCAAAGCCGATTCTCAAAAATAACTTTTCTAAAATTTCTTTTTTCATCAAAAAAGCGTGTATATAAAAGGTGCGATAGCACCTGATGATTGAGCCAATAACAACAATGCACCCAAAAGAAAAAGCAAAATTATAAGCGGTATCAACCACCACTTTTTTCTAACGCGTAAAAATAACCACAACTCTTTCACTAACGCCAATTTTCCCATTAATGTTTCCTCCTCATCAAAAACCCGAAAAAGCTAAAACTGCCGCTCGTAACGCGTCAGATCAAAATCCTTTGGTTCTCGCTTGGCCCAATAAGAAGCCTTTTCTTTCTCAAATTTCCTATCCAAAAAATCTTTGCCGAATAACCTCATGAGCAGGCCAATAGGTGTCAAAACAAGATAAAAAAATAGAAACAAAAGAATACGTGTGTTAATCCAGCCCAAAACAACGGCCAGCTTCATCCAAAAAGAATAAACCGGCCTAAGCCTCACAGGCACAATGGACGCTATCACAAAAAAAGTAAAGCTTATCGGCCACAAAAACTGCCAGAGCCAACTTTTCCGAAAAAAAAGAATGAGGCCTAAAACAAAACAAGCACACCCCATAAGCACGCCAAATTTTCTTAAGTCATCCTTGCTTAGATGAGACTGTTTCATAACCCGCCCCTAATCCAGCTCAAACTCCTGCTGCCAAGCTGTATCCTCAACAACCTTTTTTTGTCTCTTTTTATCTAAAAGAAAAGGACCTAGGACCAAATAATCCATCTGCGTTCTCATAAAACAACGATAAGCATCTACCGGTGAACAGACCAACGGCTCACCCCGGACATTAAAAGACGTATTAATCACTATAGGACATCCGGTTTTTTTATAAAATGAATGAATCAAATCATAATATAGATCATTTTTAGCTTTATCCACAGCCTGAACCCTGGCTGAATAATCAACGTGTGTCACAGCAGGTATTTGAGAACGGCGTTTTTTAAGCTTGGCAAAACCTTCCAGGGTATCATTCTCAGCAATACTTGAAGATATCTGCTTCTCTTTTTTTACAGGCGCGACAATTAACATATAAGGGCTATCGCTCTCAAGATCAAACCATTGGCTCATATGTTCTTTTAAGACTGTTGGCGCAAACGGCCTAAACGACTCCCTGTATTTTATCTTCAGGTTCATTTTAGACTGCATATCAACATTACGAGGATCCCCTAATATACTGCGGTTTCCTAAAGCCCTTGGCCCAAACTCCATACGGCCCTGAAACCAACCAATCACATGCCCTTGTGCCAATAAATCCGCCACCTCTTCGACAAGTTCAAAACGGTTCAGTTTTCTAAAATCAATTGATTCCTTGCAAAGAAAAGTTTCAATCTCGTCATCGCCATAAGACGGGCCCAATAAAGACGCCTTTTGCGTATCATTTTTATCATCAGCCGTCCTCTCATTGCCTAAATACTTATGCCAAACTAAAAGGGCCGCGCCTAAAGCACCTCCGGCATCCCCGCTTGCCGGCTGAATCCATATCTCCTTAAATAAACCTTCTCTCAAAATACGGCCATTGCCGACACAATTTAAAGCAACTCCTCCTGCTAAACATAACCTATCCTGCTTTGTTGTCTCGTAGACATATCGGCACATGCGCAAAACAACTTCTTCGGTCACCTTTTGAATAGAGGCGGCGATATCCATATGTTTTTGTGTTATTTTCGTCTCAGGCGCTCTTGGAGGCGCGCCGAAAAGCTTATCAAAATGGCGGTTTGTCATTCTAAGAGAATCGCAAAAACCAAAGTAGCGCATATTCAATTTAAAAGAACCGTCTACTTTTAAATCAATCAGCTCATCTAAAATTAAATCAGCGTATTTCGGCTCCCCATAAGGCGCTAAGCCCATCAGCTTATATTCGCCTGAGTTGACTTTAAAACCCGTATAATATGTGAAAGCGGAATACAAAAGGCCGAGAGAATGTGGAAATTTTAAATCCTGTTGAATCTGAAGTTGTTTTCCTTTTCCGGTCCCAAAACTAACCGTCTCCCATTCACCAACGCCATCAATGGTTAAAAAAGCCGCTTCCTGAAAAGGAGATGGATAAAAAGCGCTGGCCGCATGAGATTCATGATGCTCAGCAAATAAAACTTTACCCTTATAGCCGAGTTCTTTCTGGATAAGGTCAGGTATCCAAAGCTTCTGCTTTAGCCATAAAGGCATAGCTTGGATAAATTGCGTGATTCCGGAAGGGGCGTAAGCCAAAGAAGTTTCTAAAATCCTTTCAAATTTCAGGAGAGGCTTATCATAAAAAACAACATAATCTAAATCACGCGCTTTAATTCCTCCAGTCTCTAAACACCAGGAAGCAGACAACTTAGGAAAACGGTAATCATGTTTTTTCCGAGAAAAACGCTCTTCCTGGACCGCCCCGACAATATCTCCATCCCGCAGGAGACAAGCGGCGCTATCATGATAAAGGCAAGAAATCCCTAAAATATTCATTAAATTAATAACTCTCTCTAAGCGCTTAAATTAGATTCTTCTGAAGTGTTTAATATATCATAACTTCATGAAAAATTAAACACTTTTGGATAAAAAAATCATAACAAAAAACAACCTGAATTATGAATAACCAAGGAAGATCAACAAAGTTCTGCGGAATTTAAAAATAGACTGATTTCGCGGGCAATTCTGTGAGCGCTTTTCCCTTCCCAGCGCTCTATCTTGACTGTTTTCTTTTTGGGTTTTGCTTTGATATTAAAGAAAGATCGTAAAATCCCCTCTTTTTTTACTCCAGCCAAAACATTAGTTCCTTTTTTAATTGTTATGGGCCTCTCCGTATTTTCTCTAATTGTCAAACAAGGGACTTTTAGAAAGGTCGTCTCCTCCTGAATGCCGCCAGAGTCCGTTAAAACACAAAAGCTCTCTTTTACTAATTTCATAAAATCCAGATATCCTAAAGGGTCAATCAGATAAAAGTTTTCAGCCTTCCAAAGCCGATGACGCGGATAAAAAGATTTGAAATTTTTAGCTGTGCGCGGATGCAAAGGAAAAACAATTTTATGATTTAACGCTATCTCCTCAAAAGCTCCTAAAATCTCATCAAGCCTATTCTTCTCATCCACGTTAGAAGGACGATGAAGAGTTAAAACACAATACTTCTTTCTTGAAAGGCCTAGCCGAGCTAAAATGTTGCTTTCTTCAATTTTTGGCAGAGACTGAACCAGAGAATCAATCATGACATTTCCAACAAAATGAATCTTCTCGCGCAAAACTCCTTCTTTCACAAGATTCATGTCCGCGTCGGGAGAAGGGGTAAACAGGATATCAGAAATAGCATCTGTTAGAATCCGGTTAACTTCCTCCGGCATCGAAAGATCTCTGCTCCTTAAACCCGCTTCAACATGCGCCACTTTTATGTTTAGTTTTTTAGCGGTTAAGGCGCAAGCCAATGTTGAGTTAATATCTCCATAGACAATAACAAGATCCGGTTTAACATTTTTAACTATTTTTTCAAATTTTTTCATAATATCGGCAAACTGGCTAATCCCTGAAGACGAGCTGACACTTAAACGAAAATCAATATGCGGAGCATCTAATTCTTTAAAAAAGATATCCGAGAGATTCTTATCATAATGTTGCCCTGTATGCAGAAGATAAGACTGGATACGAGGATAAACTGATAAGCGTTTTATAACGGGCACGGCCTTCATATAATTTGGCCGGGCCCCTACAACGTGAATCACCTTTTTCGCCTCTGATAAAACATCCATGTCAAAACTGTCCTTTTCAAAAAAAATCTACCCTTTACAAATCCCCTTTAACTTCATAAATACGCCAGATTGTCTTTCCATCAAACCCTTTAAACTCAAAAGGCTTTAACTCTGGATGAACTTTTTCAAACAAAGTTCTCCAAAATTCATCCGTCACATAATTATTACCCAATCCATTCTCATAATATTGAAAACAATAATATATCTTATCACTTGTTTTTAAAAGATCCTTCTCAACAGCTTTCCACTCCTCTTCCTTTGACGTATGGAACAGGCCATAATGAAAAAGGCAGACGATCTTCGGTTCTCTCTTGGTCAATAGACGCGTCATCATAATCGGCAAATTGACATCCGGATGCGTGAAAGCAATGGTTGTCCGCTCCGTATAGCCTTCTTTTTTAAAATACTGATACATTTGATAGGTGCCCATCTGAGAACCCGCATTATAGAAATTTTTGGCCGGTAAAAATGAAAAAATATAATAAGACCCTGTCGCAATACTACTGATTGCCATAATAGCCGCCAATCCAATGATCCAAATTTTCTCAGAAAACAACTTGATTCGCCTAAAGATAAAAGCAGCAACCTCCAGCACAGCACTAGCTGCAAGAATAAAAATCGCTGGCGTCTCCCATAAAATATTTTTCTGCCTGACAACGATCAAAAACGAATAAATCAGGAAGAAAGATAAAAACCAAATAAGAAAAAAAATGTCCTTGTCACGCCTGCGCCAAAAAGCAAGAAATAAACCAATAAGAAAAAAGAATGATATCGCGTAATTATGAATATACGGCACACCCGGCGGCGACATACTATAATGCCAATCTGAGGTTTTGCCATCAATAAACATGCCGTGAATATGCTCGCTCAGATTAGTTAAGAGCCTGTTTTTATCTAAAATCACAAAATTTTCAACAGTATGAGAAGCAACGGATCCTTTTTTAAAATAACTTTCAAACCATGCGTGCGGTGAAGACGGCAGATGAAAATACAGCGTATGCATAACATTTAAAACAAAAGCAAAAGAAAAAGCGATAAAAACAATCAGAAGAAAATAGATCCCGAAACTCATCCAAGATGATTTCGCAAAACCCGGCAAAGACCTGCCACGACGGAAAAATGGCAACAAAGATGTCCAAGAAATATGAAAATATGCCTGCTCTTTGGCAATGCCCTCTTTTTCTGAAACACCCTGAGCCATTCTTTTTCTTTCAGCAAAAGCTTTATAGACGCAAAACAAAAAAATGATAATGGGTATCATATGTGACCCCATATGAAAGAAAAGTAAGCTGAGCCCCATAGCACAGCCGCAAAACAACAGCCAAAGCCAACGGGTATGCCTCAACGACAAAAGAAAAAAATAGACGCATAACAAGCTAAAAAAAAGATTAAACCCCCGTTGAATCGCTGTATCAAAATTATAAGCAATCCAGACCTGCGGACAAAAAACCATAAAAAGGCTTGCTAAAAAACCCACAATCGGCCCATAACACAAATCCGCAACCAGGAAAACCAGTAAAACAGCAGCAATCCCTAAAACACTATGAAGGACTCGTTGTAAAATCCAAAAATCCACGCCTCTTAAAGGCAGTGCTTTATAAATCAGATAAGCCGGAGCCGTCGCGTAACTAAAAAAAAGCATATCCGAAATCAAATGTTCCTTATCTGAACAAAACTCCGTAAAAAACTGGCTATTTTCAGCAGTGACAATATCATTCCAATCCTGAAAACGAGCCTTATCCTCAAATTCTATTAAATCATAAAGCCAATGCCCGCTTGAAGCTAAATTCATAGAGTTAAACTTAATAAAGCTTACGGCTGTCGCACATATAAAAGACAATAAAAAAAACGCCCACCAAGCCTTAGCCTTATTTTTGTATTTTAATAACATAAGCCTCCCCACGAATTCTTATACAATATTTTTTTGTTTTATTAAAAAATGGCCTATCGCCAACACATCGACCGTGCCGCTCAAAAAACTCTCAATCGCGTCCCGAGGCGATTCAACAATCGGATGTTCGTGCGCGTTAAAACTCGTATTAAGAATCAAAGGCAGCTTTGTCATCTTCTTGTAATTTTCTAAAATACTGTAATAGCTGGGATTAACATCTTTTCTGACAATATGTGGCCTGGCCGTAAAATCAACATGATGAGCGCCTGGAGCCAAATCAAGGACGCTATCCTTCGTCCGGCAGGTGATGGTCATAAACTCACACGGATAAGCGGACTTTTCGGCATTTTCATAAAACTGGCCTGCGTCTTCAGCGAGTATACTCGGAGCGAAAGGCATAAATTCCGTTCTATTCAACCTCTCATTAAGCCAATCCATGATCGTCGCGTCTGTTGCCTGAGCTAAAATACTGCGATTCCCCAAAGCTCGCGGGCCATATTCCATGCGCCCGTTAAACCGGCCGACAATTAAACCTTTAGATAAAAATTCGGCTGATTTAACCTCAATATCTTTACAAAATTCACAAGCGATCCCTTTTTTTTGAATCTCATGATATATTTCATCGTCACTGTATTCAGCGCCTAAATAAACATCACGCATCCTCGCGGGCATTAATTTTCTGCCGTTTTTCTCAAGTTCTTTAGCCCAGGCTAAATAGGCCCCGCCTAAGGCGGTCCCGCCATCTCCCATATTAGGATGAATAAAAATACCTTCAACACCAGGCAATTCCAAAATTCTCTGATTTAATTTTACGTTTCCAAAAACCCCGCCAGCTAGAGCCGCATATTTACAACCTGTTTGTTTTAAACCTTGTGAAATAACCTTCAAAACAGCTTCCTCAAGGCAATATTGCGCGGCGGCCGCCACATCTTCAGGCTTATCATGTTTTAAAACCTGGCCAAAAATATCCAACAGATAATTAGTCTCAAGACTGCGAAAATACGCGCCCTTGCATAAACGCATACCCCAACCCAATTTTTTTAAATTTGAAAAATTATAATCCAACCGCGAAGAAAAAGACATCGCGTCATCAGAGACATTCAATACGTTCGACATAAAAGGATACAATTTCATAGGGTCGCCGTAGGCGGCCAACCCCGTAATCTTGCCTTCATGCCGATGGCGCTTGAACCCTAAATACTTTGTAATAGCTGAATAAAAAACACCGGGGCTGAATTGTAAAGGCGTCGCACTCAAGCGCCTGATAAGGCCGTCTTCGCCCAAACAAGTTGTATGGCTTAACCCATCACCGCTTCCGTCGATCGTAACGATAAGGCACTTATCAAAACCTGAGGTATAGTAAGCGCTCGCGGCATGAGACATATGATGATCTTCTCCAACAAGTTGCGCCCTCATCCCTAGAGCTTCCAGCTTTCTTTCAAAAGCAAACCGCGCATAATTGCCTTTAGCCGTCTTGGCGCAACTTAAAGACACTCTCTTTTTCCGCCTGAACTGATAGAAAGCTTCTTTGCATAAAGAAATACCTGAAAGTTCATTGCCAATATCAGGCAGAGGGCGATCATTATCCATGATTAAATTAATAAAAAAAGGATTTGCCTCTAAGTACTGCTGGTGAGGGACAACAACTAAATTCACATCTTCCGGAGACAAAGAAGACAACCGCAAAACCTGTTCAACCGCCTGCTGTGGAAAGCCAATCTGAAGCTTATTCTTTGTCAGCCGCTCTTCGGCAACAGCCGCTGTGACATTCCCGTCTTTCAATAAAACAGCAGTCGCATCGTGCCCACAGTTAAGCCCAAGAATGACCTGATTCATAATCTATCAACCTCTATTTTCTTCTTTCCCATCAAAACAATCCAACCGTCACCAGCCATAAAACGCCCTATAAATGTTTTTGGATTGTAATAACACGGCTTAAAAAAGTTAAAGAGAAACGACTTCGCCTTATGTTCCGGCTGCTTCAAACGCCTGATCTCAATAAGCCCGACATTTTTTAATAACTCCATAGCGGAATTTTCGGAATAATGAAACTGAAAAGGCACGTACAGATAATCAAGAATTTCTCGCGCAGCATATCCTTTAAAGAATATTTTAGCTATAGCAAAAACCACTTTATCAGGAATAAGCTTAGCTAAAATCCTCATGAATCCGCCAATATCATACAAAATACCTCCACGGCCAAAAACCCCTATATATAAGTAACCTCCAGGCTTTAAGCAACGGTAAAGTTCTTCTACAGCCTTCTTCGGATTTTGTGTATGATGAACAACGCCACTGCAATGAATAAAATCGAAATATTCCTCTTGAAGATCTAACTCAAGAATGTTGCAAAATTTAAACGTTACAAAATCAGCAATATCCTTATTTTCTTTTTTTGCGTTTTCTAAATTAACTTCAGAAATATCAATCGCGGTAATATCCCTGCTACCTAAACAAAAAAGGCCTCTTAACGCTCTGCCTTTGCCACCACACCCGGCGTCAAGGCACCTTTTCCCTTTCAAAAAATCTCCGCTCACGCCTAAATGACTTGCTGTTAAAAATGTATCCGCTTCACGCTTCACATCGTCTTCTTCAGTCAAAGCGTGTATCCGGCCATACAACAACGCCGTCTTTTTTTCTGTCTCTGATAGCTTTGCCTTCATTTTAGACAAGTTTTTGAAATTCGAAAGATACAGTTAAATTAATATGGATGCTTGGCAATAACGACAATGGAAAAAAATGTGACCCGACCATTTTAAACTCTTTTTTTAACATATCTATCACATCGCGTGCTTTTTGACAATGTTCAATACGGCACACCTTTTCATAATCGATCCCGAATCTTTTTGAATTGCGTTTTGCCGTCGTAACACTCCTTAAAAAATCTCTTAAAATTCCGCCTTCACAAGGCAACCCAACATAAACATAGCCACCCGCCCTTGTGACCCTTTTAATCTCTTTCACCGCATATCTGAGGTTATAAATGTGTTCAAGAGCATGCAAAACAAAACAACAGTGAATTGCCTCATCCTGAAAAGGAAGAGATTCAATATCTGCCTGGACTAAAAAACGCTTTTTAGTACCCTTGCTCAACTCTTCCAAGTAAGACCGATCAATATCAACCCCAATCCTTTTTACCGAAGAGGCGGAATCACAAGAAATGTCCCTGACACCACAACCTAAATCCGCAACCCATCCTTTATCTTTTAAAGTTCTATGGGCAAACATTTGAGCTGTCCAATGATGCGTGGATTCATCAACCGCCCTATGCGCACTTCCTCGTGATTCAAAAACAGAAGGGAACATCTTGCGCCATTTAACATAATCCGAATCAAAATAAATAGGCGGAATTTCTTTTTTCTTTAACGAAAGCATATTAATAATACCAAAAGCATCCGCATGGAACTCTCGAAAACATAAAGAACAATGTTCTGTTTCAAAAGCTATTTTTCCACCACAGTCAGGACATTTAAGAAGATCGTAGAAATTTTGCATCATTCCCATTCGATAACTATCATATAACACGCTTACCGAGTTTTTTAAAACGCGCGATATCCATTTTTGTCGGATAAGAATAATAACTCGCTTCGCTTGTGTCATTTTTTTTCAAAACAGACCCATCCTTTTTTATCAAATCAACAGCCTTCAAAAGCAAATCCGGAGTCTTACGAATAACCCTTTCATAAATAGACTCAAATGTATCATCGCTACCAATCTCCAACGCCTCCTGGATAATAATATCACCCGCATCAATCCCTTCGTTAACAAAATGCACCGTAATACCAATACGTTTCTCGTTATTCATCATTGCCCAGAAAACAGGATAAATGCCACGATATTTAGGCAGTAACCCAGCATGTTTATTAATAATCCCTTTCCTTGGAATCCGCAAAAGCTCTGAACCTATAATCTGCCCTTGTGAAGAGATAATAAGATCCGGCTGAAGTTTGCTAACAAACTCTAAAAAGTCTCCTGAATTGATATTACATGTAAAATATAAAGGAATACTATATTTTTTTGCTAAGCGTTTTAACGAATAACACCGCTTCAAAGGAAAAAAACAACTCAAAATATCATAAACCTTATTACGAATGACAAGTGAAAATTTTAGAAAAAAACCTTTAAAAGAATAAAGATTAAACAAAAAACGCATAAATTTAATTTCTTTTCCTAAGTTCGGCATCATAGGAACAATAACAAGCCCGATCATTTCAGACCCAAGCTGTTTTAATATTTCCTCATAAACGCGAGGTTGATACGTGTTGTCGTTGGCAACTAAAGCTAAGATGCGCATCGATACCCCTTTTCAAGATCTCTTAAAGTTAAAAAATCATAATGTTTGGAAAACCTGGTCAGCATAAAATTATAAAGTGCGATTTTTTCATTGAGCGGCTTAGAAAATCCTGGTTTGACTTTTAAGCGCTCATCGTTGATGCAAGCATAAAAATCAACAAGCTCTATGCCATGCAGCTCATAAAGCAAAGGCCTGCGAAACATATTAAAATAACGAAGGCTCACGTCAAAAAAAGCGCCGCCAAACATATATAACACAGTGCCTAAAAAGGGAAACTGGATAAGAGGCAAAACAGATAAAGGCAATTCTAATACCCCATCTTTTCCTCGTTTCCATATCGCTTTTTCAGAAGGAAAATAAGGAAGTTTTGGAGAAAGGGCCGCATCAGCCGAAGACCCCATCCCGCGGCCTAACCGTCCTTTATTCATAACCCAATTAAAAAAAGAAAGTAATAATACAAGTTTAGAAGGGAAAACGGAAGAATCATAATCATATTGAATTGATTTTAAAACTTTGAGCGTGTCCAAATCAATACCCCATCCAGGAGCCCTGAAACCTTTTATCCTTTCGCCCACAATATCCGATAAAACCTTATCCGCTTCAATAATCTCATTCTTTTTCTCTTTATATGTGAAATTATAAAAATGGGCGTGATGATTCATCGTGTGATTAGCAACTTCATGCCCTCTTTGAAGAATTTCTTTAATTCTGTATTTATTTGATGTTTTTAAAGCGTCGGCGCCAACAACAAAAAAAGTCGCTTTTACGCCATAGCGATCAAATATATCCAAAAATCTCGGTACAGCTTCATCATAAACCGCATTAATATTCGTGCACGCTTTAGGCGTATAACCTCTAGCATCAAGATAATGATAAACCGAATCCAAATCAACGCTGATAGCGCAAAACCGTTTTTTATCCATTTTTCTCTGCAGAGCCCTTCATAAATATTATATGAAAAAACGTAAGTCCGATAGAAAACAAAGAAAGAATAATATTCTTGATACCAAAACGCCTAACCGAATGGTAAATCCTGCGAGGTGTCAAATGTATCCAGATAAGCCCTAAAATTTGGATACATTTTAAATCCTGCGCGGTCAAATCATTCATTTCAATCACCGGGCTGAAATAACGCATAAATTTATTAGGATCATTTGACAACAATCTCAAGCCATGAGCTCCTTGCGCGGCCATAACAGCTAATTGTGTCCCGGGATAAGGAGTTGCAATAGAAAGATTAGAATACAAAATATTTTTTTCTTTGCGTACAAAATTAATAGTCTCCCAGACCGTTTTTTTGGTCTCACCAGGATGCCCAATCATGACTGAACACCTCGATTCTAAACCCAATTTTCCTGCCGAAGCAAAAGCATCACGTATCTGTTCATGAGTAACTCTTTTTTTAATAAGGCGCATAATATCTTTATTCCCTGTTTCTAACCCAAAGCTAATCCTTACAAACCCTGACCGTTTCATGAGGCGAAGCAAGGCTTCATCGATACAATCCGCGCGTGTCCATCCTTCCCATGTGATGCCAAGATCCTCTTGAATAAGAAGATTACAAAGTTTTTCGGTGTAATCCCTTTTTACAGTTAGCGTATCGTCTACAAAATGAAAATGCGTAATACCATAGCGCATTTTACATTCTCTGATTTCATTGACAACTAACTCAGCTGACCTGAAACGCAAATTTCTGCCAAAAATAGTCGCGACACTACAAAAAATACACTCATAAGGGCACCCTCTGGATGTTGTTATGGATGTATAAATCCGTTGGCCATACCCTGGCAGATTCACTTTATATTTTTCTAACGGCAGGAGATGTCTTGCCGGAAGAGGCAATGCATCCATAGATTGATCAGAAAAAGAAAATGGATTCACTTTGATATCTTTACCTTGGCGGAAAATCAAAGAAGGAACGAAAGAATAATCCGCCTTTTCTACAAAGGCGCGCAGGAAGTGCGCAAATGGAAGCTCCGATTCCCCCATCATGGCAAAATCAATACCATCTACCATCGCCTGCTCTTTGACGGCTGTCGGATGAGCACCACCGATGATGACGGGAATATCAAAACGTTTTTTTATACCACATGCGATTTGAACAACGCTGCTGAAAAATGGCGTTGCCACAGAAAAGCCTATTAAATCGGGCCTAAACTCTCCAACGGTTTCAAGCACATCTTCCAAAAGAAACCCTTGCGCGTCCATATCTAAAATTTTAACACTCCATCCTTGCGATTCCGCAACAGAAGCAATATAAAGAAGCCCTAAAGAAGGTGCCACAACAATCTCACGCGAAATCAGGCTTAAAGATTTATATGAATAATTCCATGGCGGAATAATAAGCAGAAGTTTCTTTTTTTTGTTTAACATGCAAATTAATGAATTTTAATCAGTTTTAGTTTTAGTAGACGAAACTATCTTCGCGTATACACGCATAAGCTCTCTTTCCAGCTTAGTAATTTGAGAAGAGAGTAAAGAAAAAATAAATATGATAAGCCCGGTTATAAAAGATCCTATAACGTAATGAGGAAAAAATGGCAGACGTAATAATGAAAATCCAGAAATTTTCATTATTACGATCGCCATGATCCCCATAAAACCCAACCCCATAAAAAAGAGCCCCAATAAACCTATAAAATGTATCGGAGATTCAACAACAGAAAAATACAGATGCGATAAAATAAGCCTTTTTGTTTTAGATTCTTTCTTCCTTTTTACGCGTTCTTGTTTCTGATGCCAAGTAATAACACCAGGTATCTCCTCAATTTTCGCACCCAAAGCGATTAATTTTGAAACAATCTCCAGATGAATCTCTTTACCATCCATCTGAAGAATAATACTCTCAAGCATGGAGCGCTTATAACCACGCGTCATCCCTGTCACCATCGTCAACTTTACAGGAAGGCCAAATGTCAAAACCTTATTGCCAAACCTTGATAAAAGCCTCCGTTCTAAAGGCACGCCAACAAGGCCGTTTGGTTTCAAATAAGGGGAAACAATCACAACATCGGCACCTGAATCAATCAACTTCTGATAAATCTGAATGACGATATCCGCCCCCCAGCTTAAATCTGATTCTGTCGTTATCACATAATCGCCTCGAGACTCTTCAAAACCACGTCTCAAAGCAAACCCCCTGCCTCTATTTGGGCTGTAAGAAATAATACGAGCCTCTTTAACACCTTCAAAAGCTTTCTTAGCCTTTATAACTGAATTATCCGTGCTTCCATCATCAATAAGCAAAACTTCCCATCGGCAAGGCAACATCCGCAAAATAGACAAAAGCGCGCCTAGATTTTTTTCAATCGCGCTTTCTTCATTAAACATAGGAAGCACAACGCTAACTAAAGTATTTTTTGGGTCAACTTTCAACATGATACTCCTTATTTCTCTTTAAAATGTTTTAAAAATTCATCAAAAACCGATAATACATACTTCATCATAGGAGATGTAATCCCAGGATAAACCCCTATCCAAAAAAGACGATTCATAACTTCATCTGTATTTTTTAATTCAAAAGGGCACCGGTACTTTACATCACGATAAGCGGGCTGCTTCAGTAAATTGCCACCAAAAAGCATTCGCGTCGCTATCTTTTTTTCCTCAAGAAACTCGACAATGTCATTTCTTGAAAAAGGAGCGCCTTCTTTTATAAAAAGCGGAAAGCCAAACCAGCTAGGTTCTGCTCCTTTTTGAATTTGAGGCAAAATAAAATAATGCTGATACTGCTCTAAATGGCCATAAAGACGCCTGAAGTTTTTTTGCCTTGCTTTAATAAAACCGGGGAGTTTCTTCAATTGAGCGCAACCTACCGCTGCCTGAAGATCAGTAACTTTTAGATTATAGCCGATATGAGAATACACATATTTATGATCGTAGCCAAAAGGCAATTCACCAAACTTCTGCGAAAACCTTTTCCCGCAGCTATCATCGTGCCCAGATTCGCACCAACAATCCCGCCCCCAATCCCGAAATGACATAACGAGTTTGCGCAACAATGGATCGCTCGTCAAAACAGCCCCGCCCTCACCCATCGTTATGTGATGTGGCGGATAAAAACTACATGTCGACAAGTGCCCAAAAGAGCCTGTGTTACGACTGTTATACATAGAACCTAAAGAATCACAATTATCTTCAATCAACCAAAGTTTATATTTTTTTGCAATTTTTGAAATTTTGTCAAGATCCATAGGATTGCCAAGAGTATGAGCCGCAAAAATAGCCTTTGTTTTTTCAGAGACCGCTTTTTCAATAGAATCGGGAGAAATATTATAAGTCCCTAAAGCAACATCAATAAAAACAGGCACAAGCTGATTCTGCAAGATAGGATTGAGCGTTGTTGGAAAACCACAAGCAACGGTAATCACTTCATCACCAGGCATCAAACGTCTTTCCCCTAATTCAGGAGATGTCAAAGCCGACACAGCCAAAAGATTCGCGCTTGACCCTGAATTAGTCAAAAGGGCGTAGCGAACTCCAATCGTTTTAGCCAGCTCCTGTTCAAACTTCTTCGCATAAGAGCCGCTCGTTAACCAAAAATCAACAGAAGCATCAATAAGGTTAATAATCTCTTTATAATCATAAACCCGGCCCGCGTAAGGCACCCTTGAAGAACCAGCAATAAAAGGCTTACGCCTCCCTTCATCTTTTAAATGCTCCTTCGCGTACTTTAAAATATTATTTTTAACCTTTTTCATTATAATCCCTTAACAAGACCCTGATGTTTCTGAAACCAAAAAATCGTCTTTTTCAATCCTTTTTCCATCGTGTATTTTGGCTGCCAATCCAAACACTCTTTTGTTTTAGAAATATCCGCCTTCCAGACCTCAACATTCTTTTCAAATGACCGAGACTCTTGAGTTTTCCAAAAAAGCCTGCTTTTTGAGCCAGACAAACGCACAATACTTTTAACAATATCGCCAATCCGGCTTTGTATCCCTGAACCAACATTGAAAACTTCGCCGCGATAACGATAAGCCCGAGAAATACACTTCAGATAAAGAGATATTACGTCATCAATATAACAATAATCCCTCACAGAAGCAGGATCGCCTAAACTCATATCTTTGTTCTCTATGGCTTGATTGATCGCATAAAACATTAGCTTAGAAGGAACATCATAAGGCCCAAATGGAGAAAAAAGCCTTAATGTTATAATGGGTTTATTTTTAGCCCTGGCCACGAGAGAACAATAAAGTGTTGCAGCCAATTTAGTCACGCCATACATATTCACAGGCTGACAAATATCAGACTCACGCATAGGAAAAGACTTTGGTCCATATTCAGAAGAAGTACCTGTATTGACAAAACACTGATAATCTAAATTCTGACAAGCTTCAATCAAGTTCAAAGCTCCAATAAGATTATGGCTAACCAAATCTCGTTCAGGTAAATGCCGATCCGCGTAAATCGCAGCAGTAGCCAGATGAAAGATAATTTGCGGGTTTATCTTTTTTACAACTTTTTTAAGCCTTGTCATATCTAACAAATCTACACGATAATCACTGACTTCAGACAGAATATCTTTAATCCGCCACTTATTCGACGTAGCTCGAGTCAAAATCGAGACATCGTAACCCTTAGAAATCAACCGGCGCACGAGATTCGAACCGACAAAACCAGTTGCCCCTGTAACCAAAACTTTATTCTTTTTCATCGTAAACAGCGCCTTCTTCATCCATCTGTTTAAAATCAAACCTTTTTATAATTGTTTAAAATCGTCTCTGTTAATTGCTGCAAAGATAATCCATGTCTATCTAAGAGATAATCCCGGCTCCCGGCCTCTTTTATAAATTTATCTGGCATAGCCAAACGCTTAAAAAAACCATTATAAGATGATTCTGCTAAAATCTCAGCCACCACACTCCCTAATCCTCCTATAAGGCTATGTTCCTCCAAAACAAAAATAAAATTTGTTTCTTTAGCAGCAGAAAGAATAATATCTTTATCAATCGGTTTGATAGAGCGAATATTAATCACTCTCATTGAAATGTTCCTATTTTTTAATTCGTTTGCAATATCACAAGCTCTTTGCAAAATAGACCCACAGGAGACTATCGTTATATCCTTCCCCTGCTGAACAAGAACCCCTTTGCTTAAACTGATTTCTGATTTGTTAACATCTGCCAAAAGATTCTCTGCTTTGCCAAGCCTTATGTAAAAAGGGCCATCTTGCTTAACTGATTCTTTCATTGCCATCTCAGTTTCAAGCGGACTGCTGGGAATCAAAATCGTCATGTTAGGTAAAGAACGCATAACACTTATATCGTCTAACGCATGGTGAGTAGGCCCGGAGGAACCGTAATGCAAACCCGCTCCCATGCCCACAATCTTTACATTAAGATTCTGCATGCATAAATCATTCCTGATTTGCTCATAACATCTTAAAGTTACAAAAGGGATAATCGAATACACGAAAACTATTTTTCCTGAAAGTGCCAAACCGGCAGCAACCCCGATCATGTTCTGTTCAGCAATACCAACGTTTAAAAAACGATCTGGAAACTCTTTCTGAAAACCCTCAAAAACAGAATAACCCAAATCTCCTGTGAGTAAAAAAACTTCCGCTGTATTTCTGGCGATTTTCTCTAAAGTTGACACAAAAGCTTTTCTCATATCTGATTCAACTCATCTAAAGCTGCTTTTGCCTGGTCAAAATTCGGGGAACGATAATGCCATTCAATTTTATCTTCCATAAAAGAGATACCTTTGCCTTTTGTTGTGTGTGCTAACAACACAGAAGGACGAGCCTTGGCAAAAGGAACTAATTTAAGAACTTTAATCATTTCTTCTATTTTATGGCCATTAACTTCTTTACAAAAACAACCGAATGAACTAAACCGGTCTTTCAAAGGGCTTAAATCAATAACATCTTCAGTCTTCCCAAAAGCCTGAAGATGATTCATATCAACAATAGCAATCAGATTGTCTAACCCATGATGCCTGGCAAACATAAAGGCTTCCCATACGGAACCTTCGTTACACTCACCGTCACCCATAAGAACGAAAACGCGATGTTTCAGCCCATCTCTTTTTCCGGCGAGGGCCATTCCGGCTCCGATAGATAAGCCATGGCCTAGCGAACCAGAAGAAACTTCGACACCTAGATCTACATCACGCGTAACATGCCCCAAAAACTTTGCGCCGTTACGGCAATATTCACAAAGACGATCTTTGGAAAAATAACCTTTCTGCGCCAAAACTGCATATAAAGCACTAACCGCATGGCCTTTGCTCAAAATAAAACGATCCGCTTCAAAATTCTTTGATTTTTTCTTCATAATTCCAAAATATAAAGCCACCAAAATATCAACACAAGATAAAGATGAGCCAATATGAGACATCCCTGTTTCCAGATGCATCTTAACTATGTTTTTTCGAATCAGAGTTGCGATTGTTCTGTAATTCATTTTTTATGAGATCCCTTTAACAACTTTATTTATGGAGAAAAAATCTTTGTACCACTGATATGTGTCTAAAAAACCATCTTCAACATTATAGCTTGGGCTCCACCCTAGGATTTTTCTAGCCTTTTTAGATGACAAAAACTGATGCTTAATCTCATATTTCGCGCGGTTAAGAATCTGATACTGTAGAGGCTTATCCGCGAGACGAGAAATCATTTCAACTACATCAATAACCGACATAGGGCACTCGCAACTGAAATTAAACGCCTCTCCCCCTAATTTTAAAGGCCCCATTTTTTGAGCCAAAGCCATATAGCCTTCAGCAATATCTTTAACATGCACATAATCGCGGGTAAATGTTCCATCACTCCTGATCAAAAGCGTCTTTTGCGTCAGGAGGCATCTCAGGGCATCAGGAACAATTCTTGAAAAATTATATTCCCCCGGGCCATAGATATTACCGCACCTTGTTACGGCAACGGGCAAACGGTATGTATGCCAATAAGAATAAGCGATTAAATCCGCGCAACTCTTTGAAACATCATAAGGGTTACGGCCAATTAACGGATAATCTTCTGTATAAGGCAGGCGGTCATGGCTTCCATAAGCTTTATCGCTTGAGGCGACTACAACAGCCTTAACCCCACCGCATGCGAGAGAGGCTTCCAAAATGTTCCACGTCCCTTCAATGTTGGATTTAAAAGTCAGCCGGGCGTTATCTTTCGCCCTGTCAACAATAGCCTCAGCTGCAAGATGAAAAACATATGCAGGGTGAAAATCTAAAAAAACTCTTTTTACCAGAGATAAATTAACTACATCCCCCTTAACACTTTCAATTTTCTCTCTTAATCCGTTTAAAACTGTGATAGGCCGATTCTTAACTTTATCAATACCTAAAACTTGAGCCCCTTTTTCCAAAAGAAGCCTCGTTAGCCATGATCCTAAAAAACCTTCATGGCCTGTAACAATCACTTTTTTATTTTTCCAAAAGCTCTGCATCTTTTTTACCTTAAAATTCCACTTTTATATATTTAAAGCCACTTTTCCAGGCAGATTCTTTAATATTTTGGCATTGATCTTTTTTTTATACTCTTGAGCCAGTCTCCTTAAAATACTCCGCGGCATCAACATCGTTCCCAGGCTAAAAAACCAAAATTGCGGATTGATAAGATTTTCTGGCCGGTATTTTACAAGAAGCGCGATTTCACGCAACAGATAAACATAACGCCTTGCGTAATTACGAATTTGAACCAAACCGATATAGTTTGTCGCGACAAAATCCTCTATACATCTCTTTCTGACGAAAGAACACTTGCTTCCTTCTTCGTCTTTAAATATTGTGGAAAAAAGATCTACCCAGCACTGAATCGGCGACTTTTCATATACAGCTGGATTTTGAGACCCGCTATACTCCAAAGCAGGGCAAGCCATTGTGTAATCTTTCAAAAGCACAACTTTGTGTTTTTTTAAAATAGAGGCGAACGGATAGGTAAACTCTACAAAAGCGTCTTTGTGAAAACCTACGTCCATAAATTCACGGCGAAAAGCAAGACCGGCAGGGTTATCCAATGTATGAAAGACGGCTATGATATCTTTAAGATCGCTATCTATGGAAACAACCAAATCTCTATCTTTTGAATAACGCGCCTTTGCGCGCACAGGCGTCATCACGTCTTTGCCAAACCAATAATATGGACGCGTTACCGCCCCTACATCATCACAAAGGCAAAATGCCTTATGGGCACGGGACAAAGCGTCTTTAGAAAGAAAACTTTTTGCCGACATTAAAAATATAACATCTCCTGTTGCCAGCTCCATGCAACGATTGAGATTCCCAAAATACCCAAGATTTATTTCGTTACGAAAATATCTAATCCGAGGGTCTGAAAAGCCTTTCACAACATCTTCTGTTTTATCCGGCGAACAATTATCTGAAACGATCAATTCAAAATTTTGAAAATCCTGAGCCAGGATGTTCTCAATCGTTGAAGCTATCAAAGCTCCCATATTATATGTTGGAAGGCAAATGCTAAACTTAAAGCCATTCATATTCATTTCTACTTTTTCCAAATCTTCCAGGGAGCTTTTCCTTGTTTCCATATTTCATTCAAATCCGCGTACTCACGAAATGTATCGATACATTGCCAAAACCCATCATGCTCATAAAGATTCATCTGCCGATCCATAACAAGCTTAGGCAAAACATCCCTCTCTAAAATCAAATCTTCATTATCGGAAAAATATTTCTTTAAAACTTCTTTAGAAAAGACCATAAATCCACCATTAATCAAACCAGCACAGACATTGGGCTTTTCGTTAAATTCTATTACAACGCCTTTATCATCCACCTCAACTTCGCCAAACCTCCCGGCAGGACGAACCCCGGTGATAGTAGCCAACTTTCCTGAGCGCCGATGAACTTCTGTTAATTCTTTAATGTTCACATCCGCAACGCCATCCCCATACGTCACGGCAAAACAATCATCTTTATCCTGTTCCAATAAATAACGCCGTGCCCGCTCAATCCTGGCGCCCGTCTGCGTTTTCTCGCCCGTATTAACTAAAGTAACAGTCCAATCCTCATGAGGCTGATCATAAAAACGTACCGCGTCGTGCTCATGCAGAGAAACGGTAAAATCACACATATTCGCGTAATAATTCAAAAAATACTCCTTAATCGTCCACCCTTTATAGCCTAAACACAACACAAAATCTTTAAAGCCATAGTGGGCGTAAATCTTCATAATGTGCCATAGAATCGGCCGATCGCCAATGGGCAACATCGGTTTAGGCAAAATTTCAGATACATCTCTGATTCTTGTCCCCTGTCCGCCGCATAAAATTAAAGTTTTCATAATAGGCCTTTACAAAAATATTTAAGCTGATTTAAAAACCATTGACTTAATCAGGCTACGCCCTTTCTGAGTCATCGTTACCAAAAATACATATGTTAAAAATTGGGCAAGGCTCACAACAGGATGATAAAACCAAAAGAGATTCCGGTCTTTAACAGCCCGATATAAACTATCTCCAATAGAAAAAACAGGAATGAGGCAATAAAAAGCCCAGATAAAAACCTTCTTTTTAAACCCTCGCACAAAAACCCAGTTCATATTCCTGGTCTCTTGTTTATCCGCCAGATGACAAAGAAAGTTTCTCTTCCATTTTTTAACCCAGTCTCCTAAAGCCGCGACATGATGGTGATAAACAAAAGGAATGTCAAAATAAACAACTTCATCATCGCCCTTCTCAATCATGGATTGAAACGCGTCGTTATCTCCCAAGTAGCCGCTCTGTTCCCAAATCGGCTTGATACACCTGGTGCGATAGATTAAGCCGTTCGCCCCCCAAACTAACGGCCTGGAAGCATCAACTCTAAATTTAAAAAACTCACCATGGAAAATTTGTGTTTTTTTCCGGTAATAATTCAGATTATGATTCAGAAACCAGTTTAGAGGATCGCTTTGAATCAACTCAAAATACTTATTTAGAAACGGATCCTGCGCGCCTGAAGCCAACTTTCCCCAAACAGCAGATACGCCTTCAAACTCAGAAAAGACAGCCGTTACCTTTTGGGCCCAATCTTTACCAACCAGCTCATTATCAGCGGCAAAAATAACCAAAAGATCACCTGAAGCCTCATGGACACCCAGCTGGACACCGTACTCAGCCAACCGCTTTTCATTATGCAAAATTTTTGAGCCGAAGCCTTCAGCAATCTGAATCGTATGATCCTCAGACCCGCCGTCAACAACAATAATCTCTATTTTATCCTTAACATAATCCTGATTCCGAATACTCTTAAGGCAACACGCCAAATGCCTACTCGCGTTAAAAGTCGGAATAACAAATGTTAAGGACAACGGTACTTTTTCCATCTTAATTTCCAATTTGAATCAATCTCCCTCTTTTTTAAAATGGCCTCTTGCCGGAACCCCCATCACAACTTCCCTATCTTTGACATCTTTAGTCACAACACTTCCGGCTCCAACCAACGCATCTGCCCCAATAGTCACGCCAGCCATAATCACTGCTCCGCTGCCAATCGAAGCCCCTGTCTTAACTAATACAGGTTCAAGCGTCCAGGTTTTTGCCAAAGTCTTTTCGATAGAAGGCTTTTTATCATTGATAAACATCACACCATGCCCAATAAAAACATCATCTTCAATAGTGACGCCTTCACAGATAAAAGTATGTGACTGAATACGGCACCGGCGGCCGACACAAACACCTTTCTGGATTTCAACAAATGCCCCAATCATAGTCTCAGCACCTATGCGGCATTCATAAAGATTAACGAAATCATAAATCTTAACATTTTCTTCAACTTGAACCTGACGAACTGTTTTTTTTGAAGAATCAATATTTAAAATCTCATAGGAACGCTTCATTTAGATCCTTACCATTTTTGAATGATTCTCAAGAGACGATTGAACCGCACAAAGAACCTTAACCACCTCTAATCCGTTCTCGCCATCTGTCAATGGCTTCTTGAGGCCCTGAATACAGGAAAGAAAATGATTCAACTCCTCTTTTAAAGGTTCTTTATTAGAAATGGAGGGGATAAAAACATCCCCGGAATGAAGCGAAATCTGATATTCACCAAAGCTTACATCGCGCGTATCACGGATAATATTCGCGTTTTTATTGAAAATTCGGATTTTCTCCGTCTGATTAACATCGTCAAAAAGAACCATCTTCTTGTCTCCAACAATAGCGACATCTCTGATCTTAACGGGGTCAATCCAGCTGAATATCATATTCACCATGATAGAATCGGGAAACTTAATGCTTAAAGAGACAACATCATGAATATTATCCTGTAAAAATACTTCCCCGGAAGCGATAACAGAAACTGGAGGCCTTTTTATAAAACGCAAGGCCATAGAGATATCATGCGGGGCTAAATCCCAAAGGACATTCACGTCTTTTCTAATGGGCCCCAAACTTCGACGTTGAAAATGGAGATGCCTTAACTGGCCCAATTCACCGTCTTCAATCATCTTTTCAATATAACGCACCGCGGGATTAAAAAGAAAAACATGGCCGACCATCAAAACAAGCTTATGCAGTTTAGCCAAATCAATCAATTCTTGTGCTTCTTCGACTGTCTGCGTCAATGGTTTCTCAACCAAAACATGCTTTTTTGCTAAAAGGCACTCTTTGGCAATCGCATAATGTGTTCTTGTCGGTGAAACGACTATAACAGCATCAATATCGCCGTCTTTTAAAATATCGTGATAATCCTTTGACGCGATCACGTGAGGATATTTTAGCCTGATTCTCCCTAAAGCCGCTTCATCAACATCACAGCAATATTTTAAATGACAATCATGCGATTCATTAATGATCCTTGCAAAATTAGGGCCCCAGTATCCATAGCCAATCAAACCGATATTCAATGGCGGCATAAATATTATCCTTTAAAAAAAGATTTTATTAAAGATACGACGGTATCGATCTGCTCACAGGTTAATTCCGCGAACATCGGCAGAGAAAGAATCTCTTTCGCGAATTTACCGGCTACGGGGCAAAGCCCTTTTTCATGGCTCAAAGATTCATAAGCCTTTAGATCAAAAATAGGAATAGGATAATGAATCCCTGCCTGAACATCATTAGCTTGCAGATATTCTAAAAGCTCATCCCTCTTTTTCGTACGGATAACATAAAGATGAAAAACATGAGAATCTTTTTTGCCTATTTGCGGAGTCACAAGATCGCCAACGCCTTGAAGTTTTTTATTATACAACTCTGCGTTTTTAAAACGCCGATGATTCCATTCATCCAGATATTTCAACTTAACATTCAATACGGCCGCCTGTAAGGTATCCAGGCGGCTATTAAAACCAATCATGTCATGAGAATACTTACGAACAGAACCGTAATTACGCAATAATCGCAATCTCTGGTAAACCTGTTCATCTGAAGTAATAACCGCTCCGCCATCTCCATAAGCCCCTAAGTTTTTTCCCGGGTAAAAAGAAAAACACCCCATCACCCCAAAAGACCCAACCTTGCGCCCCTGCCAAAGAGCACCATGCGCCTGGCAAGCATCTTCAACAATTTTTAAACAGTACCGGTTCGCGATTTCGCCTAGCCTATCCATATCAACCGCACGGCCGTAGAGATGGACCGGAATAATAGCCTTTGTCTTTGGCGTAATCCGTTTCTCTAAAAGGCTTAAGTCCATATTGAAACTCTCAGGATCCGCATCAACAAGAACAGGTTTAGCGCCTGTATAAGAAACGGCTAGAACAGTCGCGACAAAAGTATTGGAAGGGACAATAACCTCATCGCCCGGGCCTATTTCCAAAGCCCTCAAAGATAAATGCAAGGCATCAGTCCCAGACGCAACGCCAACACAATACTTTGCATCACAATAAGTTGCAAACTTTTTTTCAAACTCATTGACAGGATCGCCAAGGATAAAATTAGTACGGTTTAAAACATCCTGCATCCGTTCAAAGACCTCATCCCTGATAGACTCATATTGAGCTTTTAAATCAACAAAAGGAATCATTTTCTTCTCATTTTCTATTTTTAAAATTTAAAAAAATCGTTAAAACCTGTAAAAACAATTATTATATTATAACAATTTTATAAAAAACGGGCAAGCGGAAGATACTTCAAATGATATTCAGAGGAAATAAATGCATCAAGGCTTCTTTAAACCCTGCAAAAATCATCTTTCAACCGGACAATATCATCTTCTTCTAAATAACTTCCTGCCTGAACTTCCACAATCTTTAAAATAGAATCACCAGGATTTATCAAACGATGAGAACACAATGGTGGAATAAAAGTACTTTCATTAACCTCTACGTAAAAAACATCCTCGCCGCGAACAACCTTAGCTCGCCCTTCAACAACAACCCAATGCTCACTTCGTTTACTATGCAATTGCAGGCTTAGCGCTTTTCGCGGCAGAACTTCAATAAGCTTAATTTTAAAACCAAGGCCAATTTCTAAAACCGTATAAGACCCCCATGGCCGCTTTGTCGTTCGATGAGTATAATGTTCATTACGTTGGCCCGCCTTAAGAATTTCTACAACTTTTTTAACCTCTTCACTACGATCTTTTTTAGTCACTAACAAGGCGTCAGGCGTATCCACGATAATCAAATCCTCAACCCCCAAAACAGCCGTCAAACGCTCCTTGGCCAAAACGGTGGTATTGCGGCTGTCTATATTAACAACATCCCCCAAAAAAACATTATTTTCTTTATCCCTTGTCAACAGCTCATCCCATGCCTGCCAGCTCCCCAGATCTGACCAGCCAAGATCCCCTGCTTCAACCATTCCTAAAAATGCCGTTTTTTCAAGCACGGCATAATCGAATGATATAGAAGGAAGCTTTTCCCAAAACAAAATAACATCATCAGCCGTTTTCATTTTTTGAAGGCCGCTATATAAATCAGGCAGGTTTTTCTTTATTTCACGCAGGAAAATACCACAGGTTCCGACAAAAATTCCACTGTTCCAAAAATAGTTCCCTGCCTTTAAAAAACGTTGAGCTTTCTTTAAATCCGGTTTTTCATAATACTTCAGGGCCTTAAAAACATCTGCTTTCTCTTCTAACCCCTTCTTATCGACCTTAATATAGCCATAGCCAGTCGCTGGCCGATGAGGAGGAATTCCGCAAACAATCAAAGAGTTATGGCAATGCGCCAACGCCTTCTCCATAACAAAACGAAATAGATCTTCGTTTTTAATATAGTGGTCACAAGGTAAAACACAAATCCTTGCCTGATCATCTTTAAGCGAAATCAAGCGAACTCCAACACCAACAGAAGCAGCGGTATTTTTAGCGGTTGGTTCATAGATAACATTTTCTTCGGGTATTTTATAAAAACCAACTGTTGCAAGAATCTGATGCTTATATAATTCAGAGGTTACAATAACGATTTTTTCCGGAGAAAAAATAGGCAAAACCCGGTCCAGCGTCTGCTGAAAAAGGCTCTTTTCTTTATTCAATAGCAGAAACTGCTTAGGTTCCAAGATGCGGCTCTGCGGCCAAAAACGTGTTCCTGAACCGCCAGCTAAAAGAATACAAAAGTTATGGCCGTTTATTTTTTTCTTCATCCGAATATTTGCTCCCTGAATACCAATCAACCGTCTCTCTTAGCCCTTCTTCAAGATTAACTTGCGGCCTCCACCCAAGCTCCTTGCTTATTTTTTCTACATTCAACGAATAGCGAAAATCATGCCCCGCCCTGTCTTTAACGAACTTAACAAGATAATCCGGCTTAGCTGAAAGCTTCAAAATCATTCTGGCCATATCAATATTTCTCACCTCCTGGCCGCTACCGATATTATAAGCCTCTCCTAACCTGCCTTTCTCTAAAATCATTCTTATAGCTTGAGCGCAATCACCCACATAGAGCCACTCCCGCACATTGAGGCCGCGGCCATAAACCGGGATCTTCTTATCTCTTAAAGCAGCAAGCGCCGCGACAGGAATAAACTTTTCAGGATACTGCCACGGCCCATAGTTATTAGAAGGCCTGGCAATACACGCGGGAAATTGGTATGTCCGGATATAAGACTGTACTAAAAGATCAGCGGCAGCCTTCGAGGCCGCGTAAGGGCTGTTAGGCTGAATCGGAGAATTTTCAAAAAACTCACCCTTTTTGATCTCGCCGTAAACTTCATCCGTCGAAATATGAATAAATTTCCGAATTTTATTAACACGGCAAACGTCTAAAAGTATCTGTGTGCCTTTAACGTTAGTTTCAATAAAAGGAGAGGCATCCATAATACTGCGGTCCACATGGCTTTCAGCGGCAAAATGAACCACAAAAAAAGCCTTCTCTTTTTTTAGGACTGCATCTAACCTGCTGCGGTTACATATATCAATCTTATAAAACGTAAAACTTCCCTTCACGCTTGCTAACCTGTCCAAATCTCCGGCATATGTCAATTTATCAATCACAACCGGCTGGTAACCTTGTGATACGGCCTGCCTGACAAACTCACTTCCAATAAAACCCGCTCCCCCTGTCACAATTATTTTACAAAATTTTTTACGCATTCTTCATACACCTCTTCAATATTCCTGACGTTAAATCCAGCCTTTTCAAGTTTTTCAGTTGATAAAATTAAATTAGTCCTTACAAGATTGAGGCTATCATAATCAATAACCTCATAATTATAATCTGCGGCATACTTCTTATAAACATTCATAAGATCCGGATACCTCATCCCGCCCTTATTAACAACATTATAGATTCCACGGGCATCTATCTTAATCAGATATCTTAAAGCTTCAATAAAATCAGGGATATACGTTACGGAATTTTTCAGATCAATAACTTTGCCGTATTTGATAAGTTTATTGAGGACATTCTTCGGATGCGGCCTGTTATCTAAAGGGATCCTGATTCTTGGAATCAGGATATCCTGCTGGCGCGAAAGCGTCTTTAAAGCGCGTTCCGCGTATATTTTTGTCCTGCTATAAAAAAGATCAAAAAAATCAGGTTCATCTTCTTCCGTAATAAGGGCGCTTTTATCATAATCGAAATGATAAATACAACCACTGCTGATATGGACAAACTTTATTTTTTTCCTGATTGCGATCTCCGCTAAAATAACAGGAATAAAACTATTAGCAAAAAGGGTCTTTTCTTTATCGGCCTCGCAATCATCAACATTATTACGGCCGGTAGAGCCAATAGCATTGATCAACACTTTCGGCGCGTATTTCTCAATTTCAACCTCCGCATCTCTATAATTATTAATTCTTTTATCACAAAGGTTACAATCATACGCCTCCTGTAGCCTTTTACCAATATATCCACTTCCCATGATAAGGATATTATCTAACATAAACCTCCTGTCCTAAGTCGAGATTCATCCCCTTCGCCTCTGGCTTTAGGGTCAGAATGACATGAAATTGTGCATTTTACAACAGGCCCATCAATATCTTATGCCTATGCCTTTATCTTTGTTTCGTCGCTAGTAGCCCTGCCGGCAAAACCGCTCCACATATTCTTGATATAACCAACCAAATTGCTATCAACAACTTTTTGCCTTGAATTATTAACATATTGCCTGAATTTTGTGGCAATAAGAGTATTAGGTATTTTATTAATCAACGCGTAAACTTCCTTTTTATCAAGAGAATTAATGTTATCAATAGCTTGCTGCCTTGTCATATGGTCGCTAACACAGTATTTTTCTTTCAAATCCAAAGGAAGGTCTTTAGTAAACTCATAAACCTTTAAATTTTTCTTAGCGAACTTGTCATCACTCATCTTCTGCAATTTAGCAATATTAACACTCTTAAGCTTATCCATATTAACAGTTTTAACAAACGTTTTTGCCATGATTTTAAAAGTGGAGCCTATGATTTTATCAGAAAAACTCTCCCCACAATCTTTTTTCTCATCTTTCTGAACACTCTCGGATGCATCCTCAAGGGGCAAGCTTTCTTCAGCTAACCCAACTTCATAAAAAAAACATAAAGATATAAAACAAAATAATAAAAACACGGCTATTTTACATCGCGGATAAAAACCTTCCTTCTTTTTCATAACAATCTCCATTTTTATTACTGTATTAGAAAACACAGCTTTTCTCCTCTGATATCCTTTTTAAATATTTACCATAATCATCATGGACGCCATCCGATAATTTCATAAGCTGGTGCCTATTGATATAACCCATTCGATACGCGATCTCTTCAATACAGCCGACTTTTAATCCCTGCCGGTCTTCTATGGTTTTAATAAAAATAGACGCGTCTATCAAAGAATCGCTTGTGCCCGTATCAAGCCAGGCATATCCCCTTCCCATAAGTTTTACATTTAAAGCTTTTTTCTTAAGATAAACATTATTAACACAAGTAATTTCCAATTCCCCTCTTTTAGACGGCTTGAGGCTTTTTGCTATTTTTGTAACCTCATTGTCATAAAAATATAAACCCGTCACAGCCCAATTTGATTTTGGACAAGTTGGCTTTTCAATAATGGAGGTAACCTTGCACCGTTTATCAAAATCTAAAACTCCATACCGCTCGGGGTCTTTCACATAATACCCAAACACACAAGCACCCTTCTTTAATGACGAGGCCTCTTTAAGAAGCTCAATCAAGTTATGCCCGTAAAAGATATTATCACCCAGAATCAAAGAAACACTTTCATTGCCCAAAAAATCCTCCGCGATCAAAAAGCTCTCAGCGATGCCTCTCGGTTCTTGTTGAGCCTTATATGAAATCTTCAGCCCAAGCGAACTTCCTTCAGAAAAAATATCCTCAAACCGCGGCAAATCTTTAGGTGTTGAAATAATAAGAATCTCCCTGATTCCCGCTAACATTAAAATAGAAAGAGGGTAATAAATCATCGGTTTGTCGTAAACAGGCAACAACTGCTTACATACACCGCGAGTTACAGGATATAAACGCGTTGCCTTACCACCGGCTAAGATAATCCCTTTCATAACATCCCCCTTTAAACTTAAGTTTTCAAGCCGCTTTTCTGAAAGTCAAAAATATGCCCGAAAACTTTTTTAATACCTCTTTTAAAATATACCAAATCTGAAAAGCTTCTAACAGACAATATACGCCTGATGATAAATTCAGGATCAAACGCAACTTTATAAATCTCCTGAACTAAACTCATCATAGTTTTATCCTCTATAGCGCTTACCATGACAGGCCTTTTCATATCATATTCATTCCAATCTAACGTCTTTAGAAGCCCATCTGAACGACAGTCCTCAAAAAGTTTTGAACCAGGATATGGAATAACAACTGTCGCCTGAACCGTATAAGCATACCCTTTCTTAAGCAACCACTTCCCTAAATTAATGGTTTTTTTTGTATCCTCATATGTTTCCCAGGGATATCCAAACATTATAGTAATATGCGGATAGAGCCCCGCTCTCCTGGCCATTTTACAAGATTTTATGATTTGAGGGACAATCGTATTTTTACGCAATCTCACTAAAGTCTGTTCATTAGCTGACTCCAATCCAAACAAAACAAGCCTGAAGCCGGCTTTTTTCATCAAAACATATTGAGCATCACTCAAACATCCAAAACGCATATTACAGTCAATAATAACTCTCTTATTCAAACCACGCTTGATCATGCCTTGACAAAATGATTCAAGCCATTGGCCGACAGGAAAAGAACCTGTATCATCCATAATCTCTTTGACACCAAAGCGTTCAACCAACATCTCAACTTCATCCAGCACATGCTCTGGAGTTCGCGATCTAAATTCAGGATAAAGCGTCGGCCAACTGCAAAATGTACACTTCCCCCACCAGCAATCACGCCCTGCCATAATATAAGCACCTGGAGTTTTTTTAAAATTACCATTCTTATAAGCATAAAGCTGCCATTGGGTTAACTCTCTATCAATCAAAGGGATAGAACTCAAATCATGATTAAGCTTAAAAACACCCGTGTTCATTATTTGGCCGTTTTTACGAAACCAAATGCCAGGTTCAAGAGCCTTTACTGCTTCCTTTTGGGATAAATAATCCACAAGATTTAAAAGCAAAAAATCATAATCCCCTCCTGTTAACACATAATCAACCTCAGACTCCTTAAAAGACTCACTTGGCAAAGCCGTCACATGGTCTCCAAAAAGAACGACAGCTAACTGATGGCCAGCGGAAAAAACACTTTTAATATCATGAATAATAGCCCAATGCTGCTTAACAACAGGGGTTTTAGTCTCCATCGCCACAAGATCAGGCTTCTCCTCTTTTATCCTTGCCAGGAAATCCTTATAACTCAAATTCAAAGCGATCCCATCAAGCCAAATCACATCATGCCCGGCCGTTTTTAGAAGAGTTGCCGCCTGTGCCGGAACAACCGGGTAAATATACGTAGGTTCTTTAAAATATTGGAACTGCCTGTTCTGAGACAATAGAGGCACACCCTTGCCTGTTTGCAGTGGCGGATAAGCGATGACAATCTTCATACTATTCCTCTTCCTCATTTAATCTTGATATAAAAAGGCCTTTTAAAAAATAAAAACCGTAATAAATATGCGTCAAAAAAATTCCGGCAAATACATAACCGGTCAGCTTCAAATCTTTTGGGCAAGACGCGCTCAAAAAAATAAGAGCTGCGTAAATAAAAAAACTGAAACAATAAACCAGAGAAAACAAAGGGTTAAAAACAGAAATAATAAAACCCAAACTAAACCATAAAAGAAGCCCCGAAGGCATAAAATACTGCCATTTTAACGATGTTTCAGGAAAACGCTTAACAAAATACCCTCTATGCAATGCGTAGTTCTTTATTTGCCGCAAATGGCCAGAAAATAATAATCTCCGATGATGAAAAACAAGCGCGCGAGGATCATAAACAATCTTCTTGCGCAGTTTTTTTGTGATCTCGAGGCAAAGAATCGTATCCTCTCCCGGCCAAAACTTCGTTTTAAACCCTCCAATTTTTTCAAATACGCACTTTCTCACCAAAAGATTGCATGACGGATAATCATCAATATACTGTTTCTTCCCCTGTGTATAACGGTATCTAAAATTCCCGCTCACGGCGACAGACTCATAGACCAAGCCGCTGGCTAACCTTAAAAAATTCTCTGTTGGCGGCGTAACAGCAGCACCTCCAACAGCTGCCACATCGGGGTCATCAAAGTTTTTAACAGCACTATCAAGCCAATGCTCCGCAGGGTAAGCATCATCATCTAAAAAAGCGAGAATATCACCTTTGGCATTATGCCAACCAATATCCCTTTTTTTTGCAGGAAGGCATGAACCTGTCGGTATGATACGCACGCGTTCATCTGGGCAAGAAAACGCCTGATCCGGTAAAACAATAATCTCATAATCCTTATAGTTCAGCTTCAGGCACTTTTTTATGCTCTCTTCAAGAAAAGCATTCATTCCTTTGACAGCTATAATAATAGAAACCTTCACGTATTTCTTCTCTCCACGGCTAAATCCCGGTCATAATAATGCATAATGAACATACGGTAAAAAATCGCTAAAGTATCCAGCCCTGTTTGCCACATTGCGCTCCAACCCAATCTTCCATATCGTCTCTGCTGCTTTAAAACAACGGGGGCTTCGGCAATTTTATAACCAAGGCGCTGGACATTCGCCAGAATCTCAAGATCAAAAGCAAATTTCTTAACTAATATTTTAGGCAAAACCTTCTCCAGCACTTGCGTTTTAAAAACCTTAAGCCCTGTCTGTGTATCTTTTAAAGGCAAACCAAACAAGATCTTTATAATAAAAAAATAAATTGTGCTAACAAACTTACGGGATAGTGGATATTCTACTTGAGAATTCGGATGCAACTTAGATCCAATGACAACATCCGCTTCATCTAATTTTAAGATATCAAATAATGTTGGAACTTGCCCAGGATGCAGATCTAAATCGGCATCCAAAAAAACAACATACTGCCCCCGGACATAACGAAAAGCTTTTTTTAAAGCCCTCCCTTTGCCGTAATTACGCAAGTTTCGCTTAACTCTGATTTGCCTATGTACCTCAGCAGCTTTAACAGCTTCTGAAAGAGTCTTATCACTGCTCCCGTCGTCAATAACTATAATCTCATAATCGCATCCGAAATCATCAAAAGTTTTCACAATCTCAAATAAAGAACTTCTTATGATATTTCCTTCATTGTAAGCGGGAACTATGATTGATACTTTTCCTTTAAGATTTTTCATGAGCAATCTGCTTCTGTGAGAACCTCAGCCCTAAATAAAATAAAACAATAGAATTACCCAACAGAATACAAAGAACCTGTTCTAAAGAAGAGTGAAAAAACCAGATCAAAACGGGCTGAAGAATCGCACCGATAGTCAAAACATAAACATACCTCATCTGATGAAGCGATAAATGATAAAGCATGAGAATTTGAACGAGGGCATAAAAACTCATGCTTAAGGCAAAATATTTAACCAAAGAAATAGTTACAGGATAAGCTTCCCCCGCTAAAACCTTTAAAACCAGAGACGGCGCGGAAAAAACAAAAAAAGTGGCAATTCCACAAAGGATAGCCACTATCACAAGGCATTTCTTCAATATAACAAGAGTATTGCCATTCTTGGCTTGCAGATCCACAACTTTTGGAAACATCACACATCCAATCATACCAGGAGCAAATAGGACAACCCGGCCGACTGTCTGGGCTACACAATAATATCCTGCTTCCAAGGGAAGAAAAAAATGTTTTACTAAAATAATATCCGCATTCGTCAACGCGAATGTGCAGAAAGTCGTTAACCCAACCGGCAAAAAATAAGCATATACCTCTTTAAGCTTTAAAACAGCATTACCTATCTTCGCGGTCATCTTCTTTATGTGCGCAAACATTTGAAATATAGAAAGCACAAAGATTGCCAGGTTAGAAAAAACAAAACCCAAAAAACCACCAATAGCTCTCATACCAAAATAAACAAGAATAATCCCTGACGCAAGTTTAATAAAACCGGAAATAATATTATTTAAAGCAATATCATTAAATTTCTGCAGCCCATGAAGAGCGCCTAAAGTTATAACAGAAAATGAACTACAGGCCAAACTCGCAGCGACAATAAAAATATAAAGCACATCCACATGCAAAAAAGAAGAAATTGGGACGGCAAAAATGAAAAGGATTATAAGCACGCAAATAAGAAATAACCCTACAACTTTTGTAAAATAAAAGAGGAGTGATTTTACTTCGGCCTCTTTTTGGTGGGCCATAAACTTAGAAACATAACGAATCACAACAGGCTGAATGATGCTTACTGGTATGGTAAAAAAAGCTAGCATGGAAACAACGGAATTTAAAACACCATAGTCTTGAGGGGAAAGCCGGCGGACCATATAGAGCCAAAAAACAAGATTAAAAACATTAACGCAAATTCCAGAGATAAACAACAAACTGCTCTGTTTAAAAAGAGAATCGTTAAAAATAGTTTTTAATATCTTTTTCATCTTTTTTTAAAAACAAATTGAAAAAACCGAACAGTGTCTTTAACAGGGTGAATAGCGCTATCCTGCCCTGAATACACGGTCGTAATAGGCACGGACTCTATCTTAAAACCATTCCTTGCGGCTTCAATCAACATCTCTGATTCAATCTCAAATTTTTCCGTGGAGAGCCTTGATTTTCTTAAAACCTCCATATCGACAAGCCTGAAACCGCATTGAGAATCAAAAACGTCCTGTCTGCACATCTTTGAAAGGACAAAAGACATAAACTTATTCGTCAGCCAACGAATCAAAGGCATCCCTTTAGGCTTTATCATCCTGTTGCCGACAATAATGCCAGGGCGCCTCTCTTCGAACAACTTAACAAAATGAATTAAATCAGCAGGCAGATGCTGCCCGTCGCCATCCATAATGATAATACCTTCATATTCTTTATGTATCAAAATATCAAAAGCCTTACGCAAAGAAGCACCCTTGCCTAAATTTTTTTTATTAATAAAAACTTCGGCCCCATTCTCTGCGGCAAGTTTTGCCGTACGGTCGCGCGACCCATCGTCTATCACGAAAACATCAAAACCCAATTCACTAACCGCTTTAACCAACCATCCGATTGTTTTTTCCTCATTAAAAGACGGAATTAAGACACAAATTTTCATTCTTTCCAAAACTCCCTAAATAGTAACCATTGTGTTGGATCTTTCCTGATAATTTTTTCTATAGCCAAAGCATACGCTTCCATTGTCTTAACTTCATCCTTATAATCAGGCAGTGGTTCTAAAAAATCTAAAACAAATGTATCGTCCGGGTTCCTGCTAAAAAAACCAGGGATGATCGGCGCGCCTGTCCTTTGAGATATAACAGCCGGCCCCCTGGGGATGACCTTCCAATCACCCAAAAATCTCATTTTTACGCCCCCTTTGGTAAAATCTCTATCACCAACTAAGGCAACAAGCATATTATTTTTCAATGACTCATAAATCCGCTTAACGCCAATCCCTAATGAAGAAGCAACAACAACACCCATCTTTTCCCTTTGAGAATTAAAAAAAGAATTTACCTTATGATAGCGATGAGGCAATGCCACAGCCAGCATAGGGTATCCTAAAAGGGCCATAAAGATCCCGCCCATTTCCCAATTCCCCGTATGAGCACTTAAGATGATTACCCCTTTGCCTTTTTTCAACGCAGCGTCAATATTATCCAGCCCTTTTACTGTTATTAATTGTTTCAGGATATCTTTATCTGCTGCAGAAAATCGAAAAAACTCTAATAAATATTTTCCAAAGTTTATAAATACAGCCTTTGCGTAAGAGTTTACTTTTCCATGCTCGCCAGCCGGAAGGATCTTTTTCAAATTCGCGATAACAGCCCTTCTATCCCGGGGAGAAAAATAATATTTTAAAATGGAGAAAAAAACTGCAACACGGTAACCAGCTTTCAAAGGCAGCGATGATGCGAAAAAATGAAGGGCTCTATATAAAAAATAACCGGCCATATTTAAACGTAATAGTTAAAATATCCTTATATTTTGAATAATCTAAAACTAATATCTCGGCTTAATGCTGTATTCTAATAAAAAATCCGCCAGTTTTACTGAAGAGTCAGGCTTAGCTAGCCGCTGGCAACCCATTAAAAAATCATCATCTCCTGAACCTTTTTTCAAGATACCTTTTATAGCCGGGATAACTTCTTGCAAAGAATCAACCTTAACCGCTATCTTATTTTTAACTAAAAAATCAGCGTTCCTGGCCTCCTGCCCCGGGATTGGATTAATAATGATCATGGAGCGTTTTTTTGCCAAAATTTCGGCTGTTGTAATGCCACCGGGCTTCGTGATAACCAGAGAAGCCACAGACATTAACCGTTCAACCTGATCCGTGAAGGCAAAATTTAAAACTTTCTTTGTAAAACTCTGCTTTTGCACCCAATTGTATAATTCATCATTAACGCCACAGACCATAATTACCTGCAGATTCAAATCAGCTTTATCCAATAGTACTAAAAGATTTTTTATAGGCCCTAAGCCTCGGCCACCACCCATCACAAGGACAATCGGCAAATCAACTTTTAAACCAAACTGCGCAGCCAACTCACCCCTGTCATAAGTAATAGAAAATTTCGGATCAATGGGAATACCTAGCAATAACACCTTTCTTGCGTCAACCCCTTTTTTAAGCAGCATCTGCATGCTATCTTGAGAAGGAACAACAAAATAATCCACCAGGTCATAAATCCAAAATAAATGAGGAGAAAAATCTGTTAATGCCCCAATAAGCGGTATCTGCTTACCGTAGGTTTTCTTATACTCCGCAACAATGCCGCAAGGAAAAGCCTGTGTACAAACAACTAAATCCGGATTAAAACTATCTATAAATCTTTTTATCTTTTTTACTCCCAGATGATTAATAAAACCCTTTACTTTTTGAGTATTCTTATAGAAGGTTGGATTATCATACATCTTCTCCCAAATAACTGGAACTTTCTTAATCACAAGAAGATAGAGATAATGCACTAACCTCTCAACAATAGGGAAAGCATGGCGGAATACATTAACACACAACACCTGACAGTCAGGATCTCTTAGTTTAAGCGCTTTCTCAATAGCTAAAGCAGCGCTATGATGCCCAGAATGTTCAGTTATATAGAAAATTAAAATCCGTTTTTCTTTAATCATAAGCATTTAGTTTAACATAAAATATATCGTTAGACAATAAATTTAGCAAATCAAAATTTTTACGGAACTACTTGTGATTAATAAAGTTAAAATATATCTTATCTTGAAATAAGTACTTGGATTAACCCTGAAAAGAAACTTCTGTCGCAGCTAAATAAAGCATTCCACCGGCAACTAAACCTTGAATCTTAACAGGTAGCCTGCTCTCTTGCGCTTGAAGCCAAATCTTATATTTAGGCGGGCGGCTCTCCAGATAAAAAACATCAAACTCTCCTAACGGCACTTTAATCTTCTTTTTCGAATCCACAACCAACTCAAATTTTTGCGTCGGAAGATTAATAACATAAACCTTTCCCAAGCCGATCTCCTCATCATTTCTAAGCTGATATAACAACAAAAACACATTATTAATATCATCCTTTGACTGAATAAACTGCTCTGGTTCTATTGAACCATTCACAATCTTTGAAATATTCACGCTTCTTCTATCCGAAGAATAACGCTCGGATATCAACTCTTTCTTGCCAAAAAGCGTAACATCTCGGTCCACTCTAACCGGAAAAGAAAAATCCAGGCTCCCCTTAACATCATCCTCATCCTTGACAGAAAGAGTAGAAGCCTTAAAAATAATATGCTGATACTTTTCTCCGCCCTCTTCTTCAATACCAAGGTAATTCAACTGCCCCGAACCAACTCTAATCCCATAAGAATATATGCCAAATTTTATAATCTCTCTATCTTTAAAAACATTTTTTTTAATAACTTCCTGTTGTTTTTCGTTCTCAAAAAAACCTACAGGTTCTTTTTGAAATTTAGATTTATAAATTTTTCTAACCGTGACAGCGCATAAACATGCGGCCACAACTATCAAAAAAAATATTAAAACATTTCTTATTAAAAATAGTGGTTTCATTTAAAAAAGTTTTTAGCTCTAAGCCTGTCAGAAACTTCTTTTATATCGCTATACTCGACATAGGTTAAATCTGGGCGCTTCTGGCAAATCTTGCTGATATACGCACCGTTGATTTGAGTGCTCTTTCGGCAACTGATATACTTAAAATCCGTCTTGCAGCCAGGGCAATACTTTTCTCTTGAATAATCAATACCAAAAGCCCTGCAAGCAAAACAATCACCTGACAAATCACCAACAACTAATAGATGTTTACTGACGTCTTCATAACTCAGTTCCTGAGCTACCCTAAAAAAATAGTTTGTCATAGTATTTTTACCTCATAAATGTTATCACCACTTACGACTGGGCGCAAGACCTCAAGCCCAACTTCCTGCCCGCGCATGCCTTTATCAATAGGCTTATGGTTCATTTGCATAGAACCAACCGTTTGGCGAAAATTCGTATTATTTCCTTTAATCAAAACCGGCATGCCAATATATAATGTTTTTTTTAGCTTTATAACGGCCGCGTTAACCTTAGGAAAATAATGCGTAACCTGAGCTGCTAAAACCAGCTTGTTTTTATCTTTTAGATTCTTCTTCACCTTCTTTTTATCGCTGATTTTTCTATGTGGTTTTTTTCTTTTTGAAACCTTCGGCGAGATTCTTCTGCCAGTTGGAATTTTTTTTAGGCGGGATTTTTTTCTTTTTAACGATTTACGTTTTTTTTTAAAAATTCGCTTAAGAAATCTAACGAGCTTTTTATAAATCATTCATCAGCAGGTAAAAAAACTCTTTTAAATAAATATATTAAAATTTTTCTTTATGAATAAGCTCTGCTATTGGTTTTTTAGAAACTTTTGGAATTTCTTTCGGATACCCTAATGCTACAAGGCTAAAGAGCTTCATCTGGCGAGGAATTTTGAGTATCTCTTCTGCTGTCGAGCAATACTCTTTTTTATCCGCAGCCACCCAACATCCCCCAATACCAAAACCTGCCGCGCACAAAAGAATCTGCGTTGTGGCAGCGCTTCCATCCTCTAAATAATATTTTGTGTCCTGGCAAACAACAGCAATACAAACAGGGCATTCTTTTAAAAAAGGCGCGTTATCTACTGCCAATCGTGCTATCTCTAATCGCGTATCCGCGTCTTTTATAATAATAAAATGCCAAGGCTGGACATTTCGAGCTGTTGGAGCGAGGCTTCCTGCGTAAATAATTTGTTCTAACAAGCGATCATCAATATCATCTATCTTAAAACGCCGGATGCTTCTTCTCTTCTCGAAAATTGCTAAAACTCCTGCCCTATCTATAGAGTAATCACCCATTAGAAAAACCACCCATTGAAAACAAAGCTCAAATTTTTAATAAGGAGTCAAACTCTCCAAAAGGATTCTTTTCAAGATTCGGATTTGTCGGATCTTCCTGCCACTTTCCGTCAATAATAAATCTATACCGATATGAACCAGGCTTAATGCTCAAATCTTTTTTCCAAGACCCATTCTCTCTCGTAAGCCTTGAATTTTCATCCGCAACCCAATTATTGAAATCACCAACGATATAGATATCCTGGCCTAAAGATGCGGGAATTCTAAAAGTAACAGGTATGACTTCTTCAGACTTTTGCTTTATGATTTTCTTCATACGCTGTGAGATTTTTTCAATAATTGCCTGATCCCCCGAAATGATCTCTCGCGATAAACTATAATAATCTTTAGCTCCACGGCTGTATTTATCAAAAGCAAAAACTGTCTGCGCGCAAGATTGAGCTTCCTTTATTTTAACATTGATATGAATTATAGTATCAAAAACCTTATCGCCAAAGACTTCCTTTATTGAATTCAATATATTAAATGAATGCCTGAGGCGTGAATCAAAATTGTTAACAAGCAGGCGATAATCGACAGGATGATTTAATCTCTCCTTTATTAAATCAACAATTTCAACAAGGCGTTTAACGCCGTCAACGGAAAATCGGCTGGCTTCGACAGGAATAATGAGGCTCTGGCACGCCCGTATGGCATTAACGGTCAAAAAACCCAAGTTTGGCGGGCAATCTATCAAACAAAAGTCATATTCATCAGCGACACTTTTTAATACATCATACAATCTGGATTCTCGTCCAATTTCATCAGCAAATTCCTGATCAATAGTTGAAAGCATGATATTAGAAACAGCTAAATCAAAATTGGGCTGAATACCGACGATAACATCACGCAGAGAGCATCTTTTTTTACTAATCTTTGAAAGGCAGTCATAAATACTTACATCTTTTTCCATGCCCAACCCCAATGAAGCATGGGCCTGAGGATCCAGATCGATAAGAAGTGTTTTTTTGCCATTAATCGCTAAAGCAGCAGCCAGATTTGTCGCAGTCGTTGTTTTACCACAACCACCTTTTTGATTCGCTATAGCCAATACCTCCATGTGCCCTCCTCCTATGAGCCAGGATTACAATCCAAGCCCTTTAATTAACGGCAAACAGAAATTAAATTTGACTCACCCTTTAGCGCCTGAAAAAAACTCAACATCATCTATTAGAAACCTGCCATTCTTTAACTCAAGATTCCATTCCTCTAGCGTAAACATCAAATTTTTTAAGCAGCTCCAATCATGTATTTTTGAGAAATCAGCTAAGTTTAATATTATATCGCTCCAATGTGTACTTATATTTCTCACATACACACACGCGGCCTCTTGCCGGCTATTAACCAGGCAGACTTTTAAAGCATTATTTGTTTTTTCAAAACCGGTATTATTCTGTAATTTTACGCGAAACTTCAATTGAGTATATTTAGTTAAATCCATACTCCCTGTATCAATATTAAGAGATACCTTCTTCGAAAGATTTGTAGTAAAATCGAAATTTAATAAGTATGGACCATCGTTTTTTTCAAAGATTATGCTGCCCTGTGAAACCTGCGCGTTATTACCCAGCCCACGATTTCTCAAAGAACTTATCAAAATAATCACAGTCAAACAAAACAATAAAATGAACCACAAAGCCCATGCTGGATTCTGATTTTTCTTTTTCTTCTTAGGCTTATTTTCAAAAAAAGCCTGAGCCAATCTATCAGATACATCTTTTTTCATTGTAACATCTATGCCTTAAAAGTCAAGCAACTCATTATCGTATTATCCGACGCTCAAAAGGTTACAAAAAATATCGACGAATTAAAAAATACTTTTCATTCTGACCCTGAACCAGAGGTGAATGGGAAGAATCTCGTTAAGCTTTTTGCGTTAAGGGGCTATTCAAAAAAAATCCCTGGAAGAAAAAATCTTCCAGGGATTTTTTAGCATAACGATGTTAGAAAGCAACTTTAACTGTCGCTATAGCTTCGGAAGCGGTCATTCTCTGTTTCACGCCACCTCTGGTTTTGGCAATTGCCTTACCAGGCCACAGCCAACCAGCTAAAAGGCCTAACTGAACATCTTCTGTATAATCATAAACCAGCGTAATATCAAGTTCCTGGGCCAAATCTTTCTTATCGGCTTGAAACTGATATCCACTCGTAGGTTCATAATCATTCATTAACATCTGGCCAGAAACAGAAGAAGCCTTGGCCAGCATTAAGTAGATATATTCACCCTTAACTGTTAAATCCTCAATCGGTGTAAACCTTGCGGATACATCTATATTATGACAGTTGCTTTGAGGAAATAACGCGTTGATAATACTTCCACTTGTCTGGTTCTCAAACATAGGATCCCATGCATGGTAATCCTTGTCAGCATCCGTACCGCCCCTTAGAGCATCACCGGAAAAATACGAATAAACCAAACCTAACACAGGCTCATATTTCCAGCCCGGTGTATACATCGCGCATGTCTGAGTAGCCATAGCTTTACGATCTCTTGAAGAAGCCGCGGCGATATATTTTTCACCTGTCTGAAAAGCGATTTCCTGCTGAATATTAACTTTATCGGTTGGATTTGTGCTGACTCTTGCACCATAGGTATACGCTGAATCCGTCTTACCCTTTGCTCCTGTTGTGTTCTGTCCTTTATCAACCTTGGTCCAGACATAACCTTCAACCATTGTATCCCATTTATCACTGAACTGATAGGTTCCATCAACGCCCCAAAGATCAAGGTCATCATTGGTCGCGCCTTTTGTAATGATATTATCTCTCATCTTCGCGTAGACAAAATCAATTACAAGCGGATCATAATTCAATGTAGCGCGAATAGCGTCAAAAGCCTTACGGTATGCTAAATCACCATTGACGTTATTTGTACCATCACCATATCCAGTAGCTTCAACATAATTGGTGGTCTGATTTGTACCGATCGCGCCGCTAACAGCACCCGCAACAGGCCTACCGACTCCATCACCAATAATCATGTCATTTCCAAAGTGAAGCTCCTGACGGCCTGCGGTGACTGTCAAAGAGTCATAAAAAAACTCTTTAAACGTCGCGTAAGCCAAATCGAGATCAATATCGGTTGAGCTAACCGTAGCCTCATCCCAATCTCTCTCATTAATTAATCTGACAACGGCTCCGACATTATCCGTCAAATCCGCATCCACTCTCAAACGCATCACTGTGTTAAACACTCTGATTTTATCATCCGATCCTGCTGAATCTTTGGATAAATCAAAATCAGTACGAGCAATATAACGGCCAACGAGGTCGCCGCTTACTTTAATATTCTGGACTGATGCGAATGCAGGCATTGCAGCCGCAAACACAAATAGTGCGCAGAACAACAGCACCAAACGTTTATTCATCTTCTCCTCCTT
Organism: uncultured Planctomycetia bacterium; assembly: GCA_964423185.1. Classification (GTDB taxonomy): domain Bacteria; phylum Omnitrophota; class Gorgyraeia; order Velamenicoccales; family Velamenicoccaceae; genus CAYRDK01. The sequence continues at coordinate 34,378 of CAYRDK010000002.1, read as the reverse complement.
TAAAATAAGGAATTATGAAAATTATCTATTCGACTAGGGATTTAGTTAACTCGCCCCAGGAGTTACCATCTATAGATATATCGCCAAATTTTTGACGACTTCAGGCTTTCTTATATCGCACCCCCTCTCACGCCCTTGATTTAAGCCGTCCTTGGCGGTATAGCCGTTTGACTATTCATATCATACAACCTAAATGTTTGTCAATATTTTTTTAAGGTAATTAATGCTTTAAACTGTGGCTCTGGAAAAGATTGTGATTGTATTTATCTGAATTTTAAAAAATGGGCGATCTTTTTATTCATCTCAGCTAAATAAGTTTTTTCCAACCCCGCGCCCAAACAGACTTTTGTAAAATAGTCTAAAGAAGGGATATCATCTGGAGAATGTGAATCAGAATTCACGCAAAGAGCGGCTTTAAATTTCAAAGCAAGCCGGACAACATGGCCATTACATAAGCAATGCCCCTTACGCGCGCTAATTTCCAGAAAAACTTTCTTTTTAGCAGCCAGCTTCACATCCTGTTCAGAAATAAAACCCGGATGCGATAAAATATCTACACCTGCTTCCAAAGCGGCTCTATTGGTCCCGGCAATAACAGGTTCTGAAATTGTCTCCCCATGCGCAATAACAACTTTTATCCCATTTTCTTTCGCGTAAAGGACAGCATCTTTAAATTGGTTTAAAGGCAGGTGTGTTAATTCAACACCAGGAAATACCTGTATTCTATCTTCTGGCCAAAGTTGACAAAATTTAACAATAGACTTAACAACTGGCTCCAGATTGGAAAAATCCGCGTGGTCAGTGATAGCAAGCGCTTTGAACCCTTTTACTTCATAACGCCGCGCTAACTCCCCAGGCAAAAGCTCCCCATCGCTCAAGAGAGAATGTGTATGCAAATCTATCATATGTTTATACCTTTCTCTAATCTCAATTTCCCCTGTCCGCCGGAAAGTGGGGATTCTCTCTAAGGCCTTGTCCAACCCAAAGAGATAGACATTTAGTCAAAATTCTCAAGAGGAAAAAGATATTTTTAATTTTTTATGCAGAGCACCGGCAATTTTAGCCAAAGTGCCTATGTTATATTTGTTATACTCACCACTCTCATAACGAGCTATGGCAGTCCTGCTAGTATGCACTCTCTTGGCAAGCTCCAACTGGCTCATTTTTGCCTTATGCCTTAATTCAGCTATCTGCTCCCCGATGCTCATCTTTACAAAGACTTCATCATAGACAGCCTTAAATTTCCGATCTTCCATTTTTCTATCGAATATCGACTTTTTCATTATATCCTCCATCACTTTGGCGGACAAAATATTGATTACGGATCTGTATCGCTTTATTAAGCTCGCCACGATCTAATTTTTGCTTTTTCTTTGTATGAGCCGATGTGATAATTATCTTTTTACCCGTAAAGAAAAAACAAAAGAACCGCTCGCTCCTTGGTTTAAAACAATATACCTTATTCCCTTTATCCTCGATACGAAATTTCGTTGTATCATAAATACGCCCTTCATCAGCTATTCTCTTAACAAGAAACAACAGGCTTGCTTGAGCAACATCATCGCATCCTTCAAAATATTCATGGACAACAGATGAATTTTTTGCCTCTGCATGGAAATATACGGAATAATACGCACCGCTATATATTAAGAAATCTTCGTAGAAATTTAGCATTTATCCGTTTTCTACCCCATAGAAAATGTATCATATTTGATACACTATGTCAAGAGAATTTATCGCTAGAAAAGAACCAAATCCCTGTCCGCCGGCAGGTATCCAGATAAGCTACAGGAACACATCTTATAATTTTCAACATTCTCAATGAGTTACAAGGACACTTAGCTGAGGCTCTATACATTTCTTATGGTCTTGGGATAAATGGCTGTATCTTAGGGTTATATCCAATGATTTATGCCCAAATAGCTCCCTTACAGTGTTTAAATCTACCCCTGCCATTGCCAACTGTGAAGCAAAAGTGTATCTGGCATCATGCAACCTAAACTCTTTTATATCAGCTTTTTCAAGAGCAGTAAAGAAAGATTTTCTTACAATCTTTACCTTCAGATAATAAACACCGTATGAATACTGAGATTGCAAGGAAACTGGCTTTAAAGATTAGGGAGTTGAGGAAGAAAAAGGAACTTACCCTGGAAGAGCTATCTGATCTATCGGGAATTAACTATAAACACATTCAACTGCTGGAAAGCAAAAACCCACCTGCTGCTAAACTTGATACTCTAGAAAAACTTGCCAAAGCATTTAAGATTAATCCTTCCGAATTACTAAAATTCTAATACCTTTAATTCAAATCGCATTTCTTTGAACATTTCTTCTTGGCTATCCTTCCATAGCCCGTTCCAATAGAATTCAAAAGTCTTAGAAATAGCTACAGCATTTTCTGAAACCACTGTTATTTTAAATTTATATTTTGTATTTGGCTTAAGAAATCCTGGCTGATAACCACCTATAGAATATAAATAATCAAGATGAAATATTTTTGTATTCTCAACACTTTCTGGCAAATCATTATGACTTTTTATAATATGGCCTATGTCACTCAGCAGTCTAATTTGAGAAGGATTTATATGCATGTAAGCATCTTGGGATTTCCCCGTATCCCATTTTAAATTTACTTGTTGAAAATATTCAACACCATGCCATGTTTTTTCTTTATATTCCTGAAGATCAGCAATAAATACCTCGCATAGTCTTGCCTGTGATTTACCTTTGTTGGTGACTCCAAATCTAAAATAATAAGCCTCTGTAGCTACCTTATGTTCTACACCAGAAGAATCTTTCCATCTTAAGTAAAAAGGAGTTTTTGAACAATAAGGTGCTTCAAGTTTAAAATCTAACTTCAAGATTGGTGCAAACCATCGTCTCTTAAACTGCTCCTGGAATAACGCTATTACACTTAAAGGAATTACTCCAACAACAGAAAGAAATTCGGCAGTTGATAGTTTTCCTGAAGTAAAAAAATAAGCAATCATTATAAAATAACCAACTGCTAATAAACTTAGAAAAATAACCATCTATTTCCCCTTATGCTAATTGTTCCAAGCCATCTTAGTTACTTCAGTCAAGCGGTTGTTTATATCTCTTTTTGTAAAACTCTTTGATTTCTTCAGAAACATTTGGCTCATATCTAAGGCCATCCTAAGTAACGTCTATCTTGTCACCATTTTCATCATACACATAGTCCTCGTAAATGCCTTTTCTGCCTTTTAAAAGCCTATGTCGTCCAATTGGTAATAAAAGACGTCTTCTTAGTTTCTCAGAAAAATTTGAGTTTCTTGCTTTGTCCAAATTGGGACCAAGAATTTCTTTTGAGATTATAAATCCTTCTACTGTCCTCATCTTGTAATTCATTAATGCAACTTTGACTTTTTCTATCAAATCTTCTGCGTGGTCATACAACTTACAAGAATGTCCTGTTGTTGAATCCATAATCTTTGACAAAAAATCACTTAGCAAACCTTCCCTCTCTTCTTTTTGACGCTTCCTTATAAAAATTATAATTTCTTTTTTTACTATCCTATCCTTCAAAACAATATGATATTCTTGTTCAACAACACTGGAATATTCTTTATCAAATATCCCTAAGTATACATCACTTTTCAAAACCCATTCCTCAATCATCTTCTGAACGCTTTCCCTTCTTCCAGCAAGGTCATGTTCAAATGTCTTTGCAATAAACAATTTTGATAATATAGGGTCATCTTTATTGATGAAATCTCTTAAGCTATTCCTCTCAATTTGGAGTTCATCCTGTCTTGAGCTAATAAATACTATCCTCTTTTGATTTTGCATATATTCCTTTGAATAGGTTTTTGATTCAATTTAATTGCTACTTGACTCAATTGTAGCACTGAGTCTTTTTGTTCACAAGGAAATCACAAGGTACTCGTTTTACTCATGGGGGGGGTGTTCGAGGAGTCAGGGGTAGGAGTATTTTATGGCTTGGTGTCCAAAAAGTGCCCACTTTTTCACCAAACCATACCAATCCATACTAAATGTGTCCAATAAAAAATCCCCTAAGTGGTTCAGGAGATTCATAAATCAATGTGCCCCCGGCAAGGCTCGAACTTGCCACACCAGGTTTAGGAAACCTGTGCTCTATCCAGATGAGCTACGGGGGCAAAAAAACTTCTTTTCAAAAACTCTCTACCGCTTCCGCTCTTCAAAACCTTTTCACGTCGTCGAGCCTCAACTAGTGTCCTTCGCGATTCATGATAAAACAATACCCAGGGCCTATAAAATTTAGTAGACTTTGTCTTCCCAGAATTATGTTCTCTGAGCCGTAGATTCAAGTTTTTCGTTAAACCTACATATATTCTATCGCATCTCTCAGATTTAAGAGCATAAACATAGTACATAATAAAAACCTGTGCTCCCTGCCTGCCGGCAGGCAGGTATCCAGATGAGCTACGGGGGCAAAAAAATCAGAATACAGAGTTCAGAGAACAGAATGCAGTAAACGCAAAAAGATTTTGTTTTTGCTGTACCCTAAACCCGGTACCCTGAATACTGTTTTTTTAATACTTTATCAACGATGAAACAGAATAACCTTTCAACTTATCTTTACCTTTTAAATCACAAAGCTCAATAACAAACACAATGGCGGCCACTTCAGCGCCAACTTTTTTAACAAGGCGGCAAACAGCTTCAACAGTACCACCCGTTGCCAAAAGATCATCCACAATCAAAACTTTTTTGCCTTTTTCTAAAGCATCTTTGTGCATCTCCAGGATATCAGTGCCATATTCTAAAGCGTAACTTTCACTGATTGTTTCTGCTGGAAGCTTACCTTTTTTTCTAACAGGCACAAAACCAATTCCCATCTTATATGCCAAAGCAGCGCCAAAAATAAAACCCCTTGATTCAATAGCAACAATATAATCAATCTTTTTATCTTTTACACTTGCCGCCAAATCATCAATAGTCTTTTTTAAGGCTTCCTTATTCTTCAAAAGAGTTGTAATATCTTTAAACAGGATACCTTTCTTCGGAAAATCCGGAATACTGCGGACAACTTCCTTTAAATCTATAGCCATATTAAAACCTCCCATGTAAAAATTATTAACGCTGATTCAATAAAAGCGTCGACTCCCTTTTAATCAACCTAACAGGCAAAACAATCTTAACCGGTTGCTTTTCTTTGCCTAAAACAATCTGATTTAACTTTTCGAGCGCTAAACGGCCCATCTCAGCGATAGGCTGAGCCACAGTGGTCAAACGAACCTGGCTATAGGCGGCAACAGGATTATCGTCAAAACCGGCAAGAGAAAAATCCCACGGAATCCTCAAACCCTGCACTCGGGCCTCATCAACAACTTCCAACGCCATAACATCACTAGCAGCAAATATAGCTGTAGGCCTATCTTTAAAGCTTAACAATTTTTTAGCTGCGCTGCGGGCTGGCGTCCTTAAGAAAAAACCTTCCTGAATAAATTCTCGCGGTACATTCAATCCATATTTTGCCATAGCCTGCCTATAACCTTCAAGCCTCGCTTCTCCCGCTTGTGTATTAAGGTCTCCGGCAATCGTTGCAATCTTGGAATGGCCCAGTTTAATCAAATATTCAACAATCTCTATTGCGGCTTTATGATTATCTATCGCGATACAATTAACATCTTCACTAAAATAATTATTCATGACAACACACGGAATGCCCCTTTTTAAAAAATCAAAAAACTCATTCCTGTCGCCATTAATATCGGCAAAAATTACTCCTTTGACAGATTTAGAAATAAAGGACTCGCTCTTGCGCCAATCTGCGTGTTTATCACGTTCTGTAATATGAATTAAAATATCTATCCGTAAACGGCTTGCCGCCGCCGTAACGCCTTTAATCACCTCAGAGGCAAAAAAAGAATGAAAAACATCTTCAAACCTCGGAATTACTAATGTGTAGAATACGCCTTCACTCATACTATTTTATAAACTCCTTATCCTGTTCAACCATAAACTTTTTCAGCTTTTTTAAAGCATTTTCTTCTATCTGCCTCACGCGCTCGCGGGAAACGCAGAGTTTCTTTGCAACATCCGCCAATGTGTAAGAAACCCCATCAATGAGCCCAAAACGCATATTCAAAACTTCATGCTCTCTCTCATTCACAAATTCAAGCAAGTTATTCAAACGTTCCTTATCAAAAAAATTATTCAGCTCTTTTTCTGGAGAAGCAGAACTTTTATCTTCAACAAGATCAATGATTTCACTTCCGCCGTCCTCATCAATAGGCGCGTCTAAAGAAGAAGCCTTTGTAATACATCCGCGCAGCTTTGTAATCTTGTCCAAACTTACTTTCATAGACTTGGCAACTTCAGCATCTGACGGAACGCGTTTTAATTTACCCATCAGCTTTTCATTTGTCTTCTTATACTTGGACAATAATTCATTGACATAGACAGGTATGCGAATCGTCCTCGACTGTTCAAAAATAGAACGCGTCACGCTTTGCTTAATCCACCAGGCAGCATATGTGGAAAACCTAAAACCCCTGCTTGGATTAAACTTTTCAACGGCCTTCATCAAACCAACATTGCCTTCTTCTATCAAATCCATAAAAGGGATACCTAAGTGCATATATCTTTTCGCAATACTAATAACAAGCCTTAAATTCGAGCGAATCATCATATCACGCGCTTCAAAGTCGCCTTTTTTCACTCTTTTTGCCAGCGCTACTTCTTCTTTTGCTGTTAAAAGCGCGACCTTACGGACTTCCTTAATATAGGATTTTATATTTTCCATAGGTTTAATTTTGTTTCCCTCCGCCGTAGACACGGCGGAGGGAAAACTGTTTAACTTTTTTAACTTTTTTTAAGAACCTTTTTAGCCGCCAAAACCGATCTCGCCGCAGCTAATCTCGCAATAGGGACACGAAATGGAGAACAACTCACATAATTCATCCCGGCATGGTAACAAAAATCAATGGAACGTGGATCTCCGCCATGTTCTCCGCAAATCCCAATCTTCAGGTCTTTTTTAGTCTTTCGGCCCCGTTCAATACCCATCTTAATCAACTGGCCAACCCCATCCTGATCAATCGTCTGAAAAGGATCATCCGGCAAAATACCTTTCTGCAAATAATCCTGTAAAAATGACCCTATATCATCACGCGAAAAGCCAAAGCTCATCTGCGTTAAATCATTGGTACCGAAAGAGAAAAATTCAGCTACTTCAGCGATCTTATCCGCAATCAAAGCGGCACGCGGAATCTCAATCATAGTACCAAACATATGGTTAATCTTCTTAAGGCCGAACTTTGCCAGTACTTCTTTATATACTTTTTTAGCAATAACCAACTGATCATCTAACTCGCTCACACAAGAAACAACCGGTATCATAATTTCAGGCATTACTTTCTTGCCTTCTTTAGTCAACTCCGCGGCAGCTTCTAAAATAGCGCGAAACTGCATGGCACTGACTTCCGGATAGGTCACGCCTAAACGAACACCGCGATGCCCCATCATTGGATTAGATTCAGCCAAACCATCAGAACGCTTGTTTAACTCTTCTAATGAGATATTCAAGCTTTGCGCGAGATTAGCCCTCTGCTCCGCCTGATGCGGCACAAACTCATGCAAAGGCGGGTCAAGAAGCCTGATTGTTACAGGAAAACCATTCATCGCCTCTAACGTCCCTTTAATATCTTTTTTCACAGATGGAAATAACTCATCCACCGCTTTTTCTCTCTCTTGGGTGTTGCTTGACATAATCATCTTGCGCAACTTAAAAAGAGAGTCCTCAGAACCTTTGCCATAAAACATATGCTCCGTCCTAAAAAGACCTATCCCCTCAGCGCCAAATTGACGGGCTTTTTTAGCATCTTCCGGAGTGTCAGCGTTAGTCCTGATCTTCATCTCTCGGATCGTATCGCATATTTTTAAGAAAGCGTTAAGAATTTCATTTTCACTTGAAGCGTCCATCATTGGTATCTGGCCTAAATAGACAAGGCCCTTGGTGCCATTCAGCGTAATCCAATCCCCCTCTTTAAGCACCTTACCATCAACATGAACTTCCTTTTTAGCAGCCTCAACCTCAATAGCCGAGCAACCAACAACACAGCATTTTCCCCAACCACGGGCTACGAGCGCGGCGTGTGATGTCATCCCGCCACGAGCTGTTAAAATAGCTTCAGCAGCTCGCATACCATCAATATCTTCAGGATTTGTTTCTTCGCGGACCAGGATAACTTTCTTCCCTTCTTTCGCCTTCGCAACAGCATCAGCGGAATTAAAAACGATTATTCCACACGCTGCCCCAGGCCCAGCAGGAAGCCCTTTAGTAATCGGCTTATTTTCTTTTTCGGCCTTTGGGTCAATGATAGGATGCAACAACTCATCCAGCTGTTCCGGCGTCACGCGCATAACTGCTTCTTCTTTACTGATAAGTTTTTCTTTCACCATATCAACAGCCATCTTCACCGCAGCCGGGCCATTTCTTTTGCCGATGCGGCACTGCAACATGAAAAGCCTGCCTTTTTCAATCGTGAACTCAATATCCTGCATATCGCGATAATGCTGTTCAAGCCGTTTTTGAATATCAAACAGCTGTTTATAGACATCCGGCATTAACACTTCCAGAGTTTTTAAATCTTTATTGTGGTCGCTCTGGGAACACGTGTTGATAGGCGACGGAGTTCTTGTCCCTGCCACAACATCTTCTCCCTGAGCATTCACAAGAAACTCTCCATAGAACATCTTATTACCATTACCCGGATCACGGGTAAAAGCAACACCGGTAGCGCAATCACTTCCCATATTACCAAAAACCATAGACTGCACATTAACCGCCGTTCCCCAAGCATGTGGAATCTTCTCAATATTCCTATAAGCAATCGCGCGCTTTCCATTCCAGGAAGAAAATACCGCGCCTATGCCACCCCAAAGCTGATCATAAGGATCATCAGGGAACTCTTTACCCAAAACTTCTTTAATCCTCTTTTTAAATTCAGAACACAACTGCTTTAAATCACCCACTTTAAGATCCGTATCAGATTTATACCCTTTGCTCTTTTTCAAACCATCCATGATCTTCTCGAGTTGTTTACGAATACCCATATCTTCAACAGCTTCAATACCGGCGGCCTTCTCCATCACAACATCGGAATACATCATGATAAGACGACGGTAAGCATCATACACAAACCTTTCATTGCCATTGGATTGCTTAACGAGGGCTGGAATGGTTTTTTCTGTTAAACCAACATTCAACACCGTTTCCATCATGCCCGGCATAGATTTACGGGCACCAGAACGCACAGAGACCAAAAGCGGATTCTCAACACTTCCAAACCCTTTGTCCATAAGAGCTTCTATTTTAAGAAGAGCCTTACTCACTTCTTCTTTTAATCCTTGCGGGTATTTCTTTTTATTCTCATAATAATAAGTACAAACTTCCGTAGTAATAGTAAATCCCGGAGGGACAGGAAGTTTAAGTTTGGGATTCCCTGCCATCTCAGCCAGATTTGCACCCTTCCCACCCAAGAGATTCTTCATGCTTTCATTTCCATCGGCCTTTCCACCACCGAAGGAGTACACATTCTTTTTAGCCATGTTCCCCATGCTCCTTTCCTAACAAGTTAATAATTTAACGATTGTTTTACAATAATAGCAATCTCGCCGACAAAGCAGGCGGATCTAAAACCTATGCGATTCCCAACTTTTCCTTTAAATAATCTTTTAACATGCTAACATCAATTCTCTCCTGAAGCATCGTATCGCGATCCCGCACCGTCACTTTTTGATCCTCCAGCGACTGAACATCAATCGTAACACAATACAACGTACCCACTTCATCCTGTCTGCGATAAAGCTTACCAATGGCGGCCGTATCATCATAAACAACGGCCGTATTTTTCATTAAATCCTGCGCGATATTTTTGGCTAATTCAACTAAAGGAGGCCTGTTTTTTAATAGAGGCAAGACAGCCGTTTTGATCGGCGCTAACTCACGGGAAAATTTCAAAACGACGCGCGTTTCTTCCTTCTGAGCACCAAAAGAGCCATCCTCATTCTGCTGGCCCTGCTTAACTATCTTCTCCTCATGATAGGCATCCACCAAAAATGCCAAAAGTGCCCTGTCAATACCGCCGGAGGGTTCAATAATATGTGGATAATATCTCTTATTTTCGCCTGAATCAAAATAACTCAGGTCTTTACCCGAAGACTGAGCGTGCTGCTTTAAATCAAAATCCCCTCTATTGGCAATCCCCTCCAACTCAGACCAGCCGAAAGGAAATTCATATTCAATATCAGAACAGGCTTTAGCATAATGAGCCAACTCATCTTGAGCATGCGGCCGAATCCTTAGATGCTCTTTTTTAATCCCATTATTCAAATACCAGTTAAATCTTGCCTCTATCCAAGACTCATACCACTTTTGATCCTCCTCTGGCTTAACAAAATATTCAATCTCCATCTGTTCAAATTCACGGGTTCTAAAGGTAAAATTTCCAGGAGTAATTTCATTACGAAAAGATTTACCTATCTGAGCGACGCCAAAAGGAAGTTTTTTACGGGTTGTATCTAAAATGTTTAAAAAATTTGTAAAAATACCTTGCGCGGTCTCCGGCCTTAAATAGGTAATCGCACTGCTATCTTCCAAGGCGCCAAGGTATGTCTTCATCATAAGATTAAACATTCTGGGGGGCGTCTCTTTTAAATCTATTTTGGCATTACATGATGGACAGGCTTTGATATGCTCTTCTTGCGTATCAACAAGATAATCCAAGCGAAAACGTTTTTTACACGCGCGGCAATCCACCAGAGGGTCAGAGAATCCATCCACGTGGCCAGAGGCTTTCCAAACTTGCGGATGCATCAAAATAGCACAGTCCAGGCCAACCATATCCAGCCTCTCCTGAACAACAGACTTCCACCAGAGATTTTTAAGATTCCTTTTAAGCTCCGCGCCTAAAGGGCCATAATCCCAAACACTCCCCAAGCCGCCATAAATCTCAGAGCTCTGAAATATAAAACCTCTGCGCTTGCAGAGAGAAAGAATTTTATCCATTAAACCTAAATCAGCCATTTTAATAAAGAGATATACCGCGAATTAACAAGCTTATTGCCTACGACTGCGCAGGAAGTACTATTTTTACTCTAAAAACAAAGGTCTGTCAATAGAAATCAGGGCGGAATTTCCCCAAAATTTCAGTGTCATTGCGAAAAGAGACGAAGTCTCGACGAAGTAATTCCGAAGATTGTAAAAATGAAAAACATGGCAATCTTATCTGGATTTCCACACTCGTCCTTAGCTCGCCTACCTACTTGCTGGAAGACATGTAACGACTCTAATTTTGGCACAAATGATTTATAACCAGATATAAATAATGATAATGTTTGTTTTCAATTAATATTATTTCAGGAACGATAATCTTGAGAGTCTCGCTGCTGACATGTTTTTGTAAACGGATATGACTACCTTTTTGACGGACAACAACCCAACCATCACGATGAAGAGCATTTATGACTTGCGGATAATTTACACTTGGAACTTTCATACTGTTATTTCTACTTGTTCGGCATTAACTGAAAAGGTAGCATCGTCATCTACAGGCTCCAGATAAAGCTCAATAGCTTCACGAATGTTTTTTATAGCTTCTTCTTTCGTGTTTCCCTCGCTAATACATCCTGGTAAAGCAGGGACAACTGCTGTATAACCGCCTTCATCGCTATGTTCGAGAATAATTTTGAGAACCATCTTTATTTCCTCCTATGTACTATAAATTATAACATACGGTTAATATTTCAACAATATTTGTTACTGAAAAGTTTTGACAGGAAACCATCTAAACCATTATTTTCGCCACAATTCCATTGAGCAAAATTATTGACAATATATTTACGAATATTGTTTAATGATTTAACGCGTTTTATAATAGTGGATAATGATATATTCATCCTAAAAACGTCAGAGATTTTGAAGCCTGCTTTCTATCAATTTCCCTATTTTTTCTAATTGCACAAAGGAAAGAACATCTTTGGTTACGATAATCTGGATACGAATGGTTTCGCTCTTGTCAAGCGCAACAATAATTGAAAACAAGTCGCTTTTATATCTATACGATCCTTTTCCAAAATTATTGGTTATTTCAAAATCTCTGTCGCTGGAAGAAGGATTATTTTTAAAATATTCAAAATCATCCTTTGCTTTTTCACCCTCAGCATAAAGAGAAATTACAACAGTGCTATAGGGGGCAGAATTCCCTTGTGATACGGTATTAAATATTATCTTGATGTCAACTTGATTAATACCCATATCGATATAGTCGATGACATCCTGAACTTCGGCATCTCTAAAACCCGTGAGCTCCCTGGCTTCATCATTGCTAATCAGTTTTTCAGCACTTTTTAAATTAAGCACTTTTGTCACAACATCTCCCTTAGCGAGACTTGATATAAATATGGTACACAAAACCACGAAGCTAAAAATTACTATATTCTTCTGTCTCACAATTCCTTCCCTGCTATTTTTTATCTTATTCATCTAACACGCGAGTACTATTTTGCCATTCCCGAGTCTTTGCTTCTATGAACAGAAGAAACAACAACTCATTGAAAAGCGATAACTTAGCTCGAGCGTTGGCGTGGCGCGTAGCGACACGCCAACATAAAAATCAGCGGCCTTGCGGAGCGGCGTAGCCGCGGAGTAAGGTCAGCTGGAATACCTTGTTATAGTTATATATTTCTTTACTTTTTTCTAAATCCAACAAAATGAATAATATCGTCACCCTTAAAATCACCGCTTTCACCTTTCAAAATATTCTGGCGAACGGAAATTATTACATCCTTTATATCTGGTTTCATAACTCCAGGTTTTGGTTCCGAAAATAACAAATTTAGAGACTTAAGAATATCTGTAGGAATCCAAGGGATTAACTTGTAGTAATCTTGTTCGAATGATCTCAGCTGTTCGGCGTTGCCTTCTTCCCCTTTTGCTGATAGTTCCTTGTAATGGCTTATAAGATCTACTACTTGCGCACTTAATTCACGTCGTTTTTCCAAAAGAGTTATCTCGCACTTGAAAAGCTCTAGTTGTTTTGCATAGTCAGCTTTTACAAATTCAACCTTATCGGTAATTTCCTTGATGTCTTCTTTCGTTGCTAAGTTTTTCCCTTTTTCTTGAAAGTATGTCAATAGGTAGTTTTTAAACCATAACAACGATACTAGCCATATACAAAGAGGTAACCAATTATTCATAATACTATCCTCCGTTGATGTTTATAGATTGTTATTTTCACATAACATCCAAGCTTACCAGCTTTTGGAGCGGCGTAGCCGCGGAAAAAATCTGCTGAAGCGATTTGTTATGTTTTTTTATTCTTCGTCAATAATTAATCTATCAATGTTTTTCATCAACATTCTCGGAATTTCTCTGAGTAGCATATGGTCTTCTTCTTCATTCATGTAAAACTCACGCATCATTGGGTGATGGGTAGAAAATTCAATAATTTCTTGAAATTCAAATAAGGCTTTTCTTTTAGCTTCTTTAGTTTTTGCTGTTTTTATAGTTTTAATTGTTTCTACACCGATATCATATAGCCATGGCATGGAATCTTTAAATAAACTTAAAGCCATGATAATTCCAATACTTTTGTTTCTCGACATTTCGATTAACTCTTCTATCATCATTGGATGAAATCTTCTTTTTCTTCGTTTATCTGGACGCAGGTTGCTTTCGATTCTGTCAGGTAAATCTTGAAACATAATTTTTATTTCTTCAAACAATTTTGCAGATGAATCATCTTTATTAGTCATAACGCTTTGGGAATCCGGTTGTTTATCTTTTGAGCGAGCTGGCAATATCTTTGAGATTTTTTCTTTAAATTCTTTGACTTGAGTTTTTATAGTATCCACATCGGGTTCTGAATTCGGGATTCTTTTAAGTAGTTGCAATACAAGTTTTGTTAGCGAATCTTCATCATCAGCACAATTTTGGAATTGAGCAAAAGGGCCAGTTGAAGCATTTTGTAAAGAAACACCTAAAGCAATTCCTAATATAAAAGTGTCTAACTTGCCTTTTGCCATTCCAGCTTCAAATAGTATCCAAGGCCTATTTATACTATTTTCAGTTAGTAAACAAACCACATCTGAAGCGTTTTGGATATTTTTAATTATTTCGGGATACCATTCAATCCCGTATTCAATACCTTGATTTCCTTTTTTATCTGAAGTTCTGAATGATTTAAGAACGCCCGCACTAACTTTTTTTAATAGTTCACTAAAAGCTTCGGCAAGATTGGCATCTCTTGTATCATGGCTGATAAAAACCAAAGGATTGGCTGCTCCTATATTTGTATTATTTTTAATTGTTTTGTTCATATAGCTCCTTTTATTTTATTTTTCTAATAATATCAAATAAAAATCAACGGCCTCACGGAGCGGCGTAGCCGCGGAGTAGGGTCAACTGGATTGACAAGTTATATAGTTTATCATCGTTTAAATTTATTCTGGTAAAGCCGGCATCAGATAGAAAATCAAAATAGCGATTATAGTAGCGACAAATGTACTTAGAGAAGTAATCAATAGTTTTTGATTCTTTGATGATACTGGAAATATTATACGTGGAAGTAATATTATCCCACCGGCGATCCCACAGTAAAAAACCTCTATAATATTTGATAATGATTTTTTACCTGTGCTAGCGAAAAACATTAAAATTAACCATACAGCCCAAGGAATAAGTATAAATACTAATTCTTTGTTTAACCAGTTAGCTCTTTTACGGCCCAAAAACCAGAATAGCGCTGTAAGGGGCAATGAAGGAATAGCGTAGAGAAACAAAAGAAATAAAATCATACCAAAGATTCCCATTATTGCCATTAGTATTCCCTCCCATATTTTATTTTCCTAATATAACACAAAAATCAGCGGCCTTGCGGAACGGCGAAGCCGCGGAAAAAATCCGCTCGATTGAGCTGTTAAGTATTTATTTTTTCATGTTCCAATATTTCGCTTTCTTTCCTCGATATCTGCATAAGGGTAAACCAATCTTCGTCTTGAAGGTCAGTATATATTATCTTTACTTTTTTGCCTATACTATAAGGAATATTTTTAATACGATCATTTTCCAGCGTAATTATTCCCTTTTCATTACTATCCATAAATGCATATATTTTTAATTCTTGTCCAACTGCCAACGAGTCTATTCTTTGAAATTGAGGTCTGAATTTCTCGCCGGTCTGCTTTCCCTTGGGTGACCAAGTATCATTATAAGTAAATTCAAAATCTATATTTACAATCCTTATTGTTTTGACGGGTCTTTCTCCAGAGTTTTTCACATAGAATTCATGAAAACCATAAGAATTTGTTTTTATAACCATTGTTATAGGAGATTTTTTCGCATTTATATTCTTTTTGTTCTTGCCAAAATTAAAGTTTAGAATCCAGCCTAATGAAAAACCTTGATAGTTTTCTTGCCACCATTTTTTAATTTTTTTATCATATATTTTCACCTAACATTCAAGCTCAGCGCATTGTTATAGATTGTTTTTAAAATTAAAAATGTTTAACCATTCCTAAATCAACTTCTACAGGGACGTTAATCGCTTCATCTTGCGGAATTCCCTCTGTAAAAATTTAGGAGTAATATAATCTGGTTTTATTTTAACGTTAGCTATATCTTTTTGTAATACTGGATTGTTAATCAGATTGGGATTTAAAAAATATCTCTTTTTGCTTTCTGGAAATTTACTTAGAATGGAATCTGAGCATATAATACGCCACTCGGACTCTTCATATAAATCATACGCAATGTAACCATTCTTGTCGCGACCAGAACTCATATTTTTAAAAAAAGAATAATTTTCATTGGAATTTATCTCCTTTTCTTCTACGAAAGGAGGGAAAAAAGGATGTAATCCAGTTTCCATGGTATTTGGAACATAATACATGGGTGATCCCCTCCTATTTATTACATAAAACCTTTTAAAGCCAATTCCTAATCCTCCAAAATTGATTGCATGGGTCATTGAATCCGAGATTTTCAGCTCAGTAAAACAAACTTTTGGTTTTAAAATCTTCTTTTCATTAACTTCAAAATAATCATCACCATCGTGCTTTGTCATCCACAAACCATGTTTTAATATGTTTTTAAGCCTTTTTAAAAAAGCATCAACGATATCATTAGAATAATTCTTTTCCCCTAGTAGGGCAGGGGATAGTAAATCTTTGCCTGTCCAATGTATCAATAAATCGGAATGCTCAGGCGCAAATTTAATTGGTTTATTAGTACTGTCCATTTTATTATTTCCTATAACATTCAAGCTCACCTGCCAGTTGAGCCGCCGAAGGCGGCGAAAATGGTCAGGTGCAGTGCATTGTTATCTGTTTATATATATTTTAGATCTTCATATGCTAATACTGTGGGAATATTTTCTTTGTTGTATTTTGAAAAAATATCCGCACTTTCTTTTTTGAATTTTGGAATAAACTCTTTAGGCATAACTATAGGTCCTATATGTTTTTCATCAAATTTAAAAAATGAATAATTACCTCGTTCTTCGATTATACCTGGTAGATATTTAGGTGATGTTCCAAAGCTTAAAATTATACGCCATTCTCTTTCAAAATATAACGCTTCAGGATTTTCAAAAAAATTCTCTTGACCTGACATAAAGTCGCTGCCTACTTTACGATATTCAAATTTTTCTTTTTTAGAGTAATCTTCAGAGAACGAAAGCATATGTTGTAATAAAACGCATATCTGGTCTATGGTCATGCTTCCTTCCTTTTTTTCAGGAGGGTCACCGGGGTTAGTAAAAGGCCAGGAAGATATGCTTTTTTCTTTTAAAATAGCTTTTAACGAATCGAGGGCTGGAAGTATATGAAAATAATTGCCATGAATATGAGGATTTTGTATGTATCCTACAGGACTAGCGTGATAGTTTGCTAAGTATATTTTGTCGAACGAGATCCCAAATTGTGAATATTTTTTGCAGTGAATTTCGCTTTCAGAAAACGGGATGTCAGTAAAACTAATCATGTTAATCATATGGCCTTCAATTACCATGTTATTTGTACCGAAATTCCATTCACATTCTCCAAATCGTAATTCTTTTTCTTTTAAAATATTCTTTGTAACCCGTTTCTTTGTCGCATTTTCCTTCACAGGAATTAAGCCTCCGCTAATCACCGCAACGTTTGCATCAAGAATAGCCCGCTCCTCAGACACGCCAATCTTTTGCTCATGATGCAACGCTTCTTTTTCTTTATTTAATGCTGTCCATGTTGCCGAGTCTATTTTTCCGGTTGGCCTTAATTGGCTTGCCTTCTGAAATTCTCTTATAGCCCCTCTGGTTTTGGCCCCCATCATTCCGTCAACCGCCCCCGGGTTAAAATCAGCGTCTTTTAATATCTGCTGAATTTCCTCAACTCTGGGATTATGCCTCGAAACCAAACCTATGAGTTGCTCTTCTGATTCAGCTTTGTTATTCTGAAGTAAACCATTTATAAAATTATGTACCGGCCCGAAAACGATCCGGCCTAAAATAATCACTGCCAATATTATCCCGATGATTTTTAGCATCACTATTTACACAAAGGCGACATGGTTAAAAGTTTACAAGCAATCTCAGGATATTGAGCAATAAACCTTAGCTCTTCTTCTACTAACGGTTTTTGATTATGAACATTGGCGTATCTGGCTAATTCTAAGATTCGAGCCGCTTCGCCTTCGTCTTTAAACTCTATCTCCATTTTTTCATAAACATTCCTGAAGCCTTTTATGCCCGAATACTCTCCTACGGTAATTTGCCTTCCTGTCTCAATGACATCGGGTTCGCCTCGGCCTAATTCTTCAAAATCGTAAAGCTCATAGTTACGCCTGTCTTTCAAAGCTCCGTCTGCATGGATACCGGACTCATGAGCAAAAGCGTTTGCCCCGATGCCTGGCTGGTTTATCGGAATAGGGATGCCAAAAGCGTATGACGCATATTTACAAAGCCGCCAGGCCTTCTTTAAGTCTACGCGTTCATCCAAAACATATTTACCCTGCAGACCGTTTGCGTATCTGATAGCGAGAATCACTGCTACTAAATCTGCATTCCCTGCGCGTTCACCCATACCGTTAACACAGGTATTGATGTAAGCATCCACTCCGGCATCGTTTGCTGCCCTGGCTCCTTCCGCAGAATTTGCCACTACCATCCCTAAATCATTGTGACAATGCAATTCAATGGGCAACTGTACAGCTTCTGCTAATTTCTTGATTCGTTCGTATATCGTAAACGGACTGTCGCATCCTAATGTATCGCAATAACGAAACCTATCCGCGCCTGCTTCTTTAGCTGCCAGTGCGAAGGAAATAAGATATTCAATATTTGTACGCGAAGCATCCTCGGCATTAACCCCAATAGAACGAGCGCCTAATTCTCTGGCTGTTTTTACCGCATCAACCATCTCTTTTATGACTGAGTCATGATCGAGCTTGCCCTTAAACTTATACATTATCATCTGGTCAGATGTTGACATAGACAGATTCAGATGTTCTATCTTAGGGCAACTCTTAAATGTTTCTTGAACGTCTTCTTCAATAGCCCGAATCCATCCGCCTAAACGGATCGGAGACAAAACCCCCTTCTCGGCTAATTCCAGATTGGCATTAAGGTAATTAGTTTCATGGTGTGTTGTCGGAAAACCAAACTCGCTTTGAAAAACCCCCAATTGATTTAAATAAATATTGTGAATTGTCTTTTGCAGCTTGGAAAGGCATATCCGGGAAGTCTGCACTCCGTCTCTGTTAGTTACGTCAATAAGATAGATTTTAGGCATCGCGTTACCTCCTGTTATGTAAGCTTATTTATGAAACGTTCGATTCTATTTAACCCTTCGATAATATTTTCCATAGAGGTGGCGTATGAGAGCCTGATGTAATTATCGTCCCCGAATACGCCGCCGGGGACAACTGCCACATGAGCACCATTCAAAAGCGCATCCGTCAAGTCCATGGAATTCATGATTTTCTTTCCGTTTGCGCTCTTCTGCAAAATACCGGATATATCTACCCAGCAATAGAACGCGCCTTGCGGTTTAATCGTACGTATTCCGGTTATAGCATTAACTCTATCCACCATAAAATCGCGTCTTTTCTTGAATTCTATAACCATCTTTTTCAGATCGTCCTGACTGCCGGTTAAAGCTTCGACACTCGCAACCTGAGCAATAGAGGTAGGGTTAGAGGTGGAATGATCCTGTAGATTTGACATAGCCTGGACTATCTCTTTCGGCCCTGCAGCATAACCAATGCGCCAGCCGGTCATAGAGTATGCTTTTGAAGCTCCGTTTACGACTATAGTCTTTTTCTTGATCTCCTCCCCCAAAGAAGCAATACTCACATGTTGCTGATCATAAATAACTTTTTCATAAATCTCATCGGAAATGCAATAAATCCCAGTTTTAGTTATAATCCTGCTTAATTCTTTTAATTCGCTTTCGCTGTAAACCATACCTGTGGGATTAGAAGGAGAATTAAGAATAAGAAGCTTTGTATCGGGCTTGATAGCTTTTTCAAGCTGCTCCGGCGTGATTTTAAAACCGCTCTCCTTAGTGGTATTAAGTATCACTGCCTTTGCTCCCGCGACTTTAATCATCTCCGGATAGCTCACCCAATAAGGCGAAGGCACGATTACTTCATTATCCTCATCACACAATGTCAGGATAATATTGAATATCGAATGTTTTGCGCCACAGGAAACAATTATCTCATCGGGCAAATATTCCAAGTTGTTGTCTTTTTTAAACTTTGCGCAAATAGCATCCTTGAGCTCTTTTGTTCCTGCGGTAGGCGTATACTTGGTAAACCCCTTGTCTATTGCTTTCTTGGCGGCTTCTTTGATATTAACCGGCGTATCAAAATCCGGCTCGCCAGCACCAAAGCCGATTACATTAATACCTTCTGCTTGCATTTTCTTTGCTTTGGCGGTTATGCTTAACGTGGGCGATGGACTAATCTGACTTATTCTTTTTGACATAAACATACTTTATCCTCCTATTAATTTCTTAATACTTTGTTTTGCGATTAAAACTGCAGCAGCTCCAGCGCCAAATCCATTGTCAATATTAACTACCACCAACCCAGGAGAGCATGACTGCAACATTGTCATTAAGGCAGACTCGCCTTTACCGCCGTAGCCATAACCTGTGGAACTAGGCACACCGATTACAGGCACATCCACTAAGGATTTAACTACTGTGGGCAAGGTACCCTCCATACCCGCAACCACTACAATACATGACACATCTAATTTTAACATTTCTTCAAGAGGCGAAAGTAACCTATGTATTCCCGCAACTCCGACGTCATAAACAGAAATAACCTTGCAACCTAATAATTCCATAATTATCTTAGCCTCTTCCGCTACAAAAATATCTGTTGCCCCTGCTGCAACAAGCCCCACTTTAGCGATCTGCTTTGGCCACTCATAATTTGCCTTGCTTACGGTTATTATTCTTGCTTCTTCATAATGCCGTAATTTAAGGCTTGGCGGTAATTTTCTTTTAATTTCTCTAAGACATTTCTTGTTTACTCTCGTGGCAATCGCATATCCTCTTTCTTTTGTCATCTCAATCAAAATTCTTATTAAACATTTGGGCTCTTTATTCTCGGCAAATATTACCTCAGGGATACCACACCTTTTATCCCTATAAATATCGAGCTTTGCAATGTCGTCGATTTCTTTTATCTTATTTTTCAACTTTTACTCCTTCATTATCCGCATCTAAAATCATAATCTTTGCCTTTATTCCTTTGGCCGCAAATGCCTTTTTCATTGCTTCGCCAATGGGATCAGGGAACCTATTAGTTAAAGCAATTACGGAAGGGCCTGCGCCGCTTAAAGCCACGCCGTGCACACCTGCTCCTTTAGCTGCCCTAAAGACATCTTCTAATCCGGGAATTAAGCGCTTCCGATAAGGTTGATGCAAGCGGTCATCCATTCCTAAGCCCATTATCTCCAATTCATCAGTCATCAAACCGTTGATAAAAAGGGCTGCTCGGCTTAAATTAAAGACAGCATCAGTAAAAGGCACTTCTTTAGGCAAAACCGCTACCGCATCCTTGGTCTTTACCTTTAGATTTTGCGGCACAGCTATAATCGCTCGTAGCCCATATCGCACAAAAACGTTTGTGTAGATAAGCTTGCCATCTTCATATCCGCAAATCGTCAAGCCTCCTAAAAATGCGGCGGCAACATTATCGGGATGGCCTTCTAAATCAGCGCATAACTGCATTAGGCTATCCTGAGATAATTTCTTCGCGCATAATTCATTAGCCGCTACTGCGCCCGCAACAATTGCGGCTGCGCTGCTGCCTAATCCTCTGGAAATAGGGATACGATTATGTATCTTAATCTTTAGCCCTTTAGTTTTATAGCCACACACAGCAAATACTTTATAGATTGTTTTAAGTGAAAGGTTACTTCGGTTTTTCGGGAGCTCATTTTTACCCTCTCCTGAAATTTTTATGCTTACACCGGAGTTAGCTTCGCTTATTTCAAGAGTGTTATATAATTCTAAAACTAACCCCAAACAATTAAACACTGCGCCTAAATTTGCCGCGGTGGCAGGCACTCTAACCTTTACCTTCAACTTCTTCCTCCTTAATCTCCGCTTTGCCAGATTCTGCTTCTTTAAAGAACTCGCATTTTGTGAAGACTTCTTTTGTAGTGCAATAGTCATTCAGTTCACCTACGGACAGAATCATCATTCCTTTAAAAACTGCGCACCTCTTTAAAATTTTGCCTTCTAAGTATGGACAGGGCATTATTTTTTACCTTGATTTAATAAAACTATCTTTGTGGCTTTCTTTTAATCTTTTCAATAAACTCTTCGCTTCCTCTTCAGTATCGAAATCACTGACAAAAACCCGATACCAAGTTCCTTTCCCCCGGCAATTCTTTAGGAGAGATAGCCGGTTGATAACCTTTCTGTTTTAGGCCATTGGCTACTATCTCTGCTCTTGCCTTATCCTGAAAAGAAGCAACTTGAATAGTAAATTTCTTCTCCAAAGACAAGGTTGGTTTTTCTTCTGCTTGCAGCCTAATCTCCGCTGCCGGCAGAAATTCTTCTTTAACAACCTCTGAAAGATGAGTCATTTTTTGTGGTTTGCGCAACCCGCCTAATTGAAAAATAACAAAAACAATAAACACTACTAAGAGAATTATCACCAATATCATCCGTGGCTTTAATTTAAAAGAAATTATCTGGTTTTCCATTGTCACCCCCCGACACGATATGAATTATTCTATTTATCGACAGTATTTTTTCGCCAAACTACTAGTTTCTCTATCACCACCACAGGCAAGCTCCAGCCGGTCATATTTGTCCGCCCCATAGAATCCAATGATTTTATTTCAACGCCCTTATCCGAATTCATAGTAATTTCGCACACCTTGGTTCTTCCTTTTAAAGGGAAGGCGTTCTTTTGTTTATTTATCTTCTGCCGCCAAGCGATCAGGCTATCTGCTATCGGCACTGGCAGCTTCCAGGAGCGGTACAATTCATCTTCAGGGGAATCAAAAAAGCGAATTTCAATCAGGCCATCCTGCGCACTGAGCTCTACTTTGGTATTTCGTTCACCCACTTTTTACCTCCTTAATCTTTTTATTTTTCTCCTCGACATCCTCGGCCATTTGTTCTTTATATTTTTTCATCTTTTCTCTAAGCTCAGGGTATCTAATACCTAAAATTTGGGCTGCTAATAAAGCTGAATTCTTTGCTCCTGCTTTTCCAGTAGCAACACAGGCAACAGGCACACCGGACGGCATTTGAACCATTGAGAGTAACGAATCCAGTCCTCCAGAAAGCTGCGTCTGCATGGGCACACCGATAACCGGAAGCGGCGTCCATGCAGCCATAACCCCGGCTAAATGCGCGGCTCCACCTGCTGCAGCAATAATGACCTCGAGGCCTCTATCTTCTGCGCTCGAAGCGTATTCATGCGCTTTCCCCGGGGTGCGGTGCGCGGAAATAATATTTACTTCATGACCGATACCAAACTTCTCTAAGGTTTTTACTGCTTCCTGCATTGTTTCTAAATCAGAGTCGCTTCCCATAACAATACCAACAAGAATCTTATTTGCCATATTCAAACCTCCCGCGTCTTATCATCCATTTAACAAGTTCCAAAACCGGCACAATCGTAATAGACAATGCTACAACAATGACCCAATCAAGCAAAGGGAGACTGAAAGTTCCAAACGGCTTATGCAAAAATGGAGAATAAATAATAATTATTAGAAGAATCAGCTCCCACGCGACAGCTATATTAAGCCATTTATTGGCGAATGGTTTTTGAATTACCGACTGCCTGTCAGAGCGATAACTATAAGCTTTGAAAAATTGGATAAGCACTAAAGAAACAAACGTCATGGTCATAGCTTCTTTTAATGCCATTCCGGATTTCAAAGCCCATGAAAATATTCCTATGTTAACTATGGTCGACCACAACCCTCCGGCTAACATCAACACAACTACGGGACGAGTAAATATGCCTGAACGCTGAAGACGTGGCTTGCGGCGCATTAAATCTGATTCCGGAGGATCCACTGCCAGCGCTAAAGCAGGAAGACCATCGGTTGCTAAATTCACATATAAAATTTGCACGGCGGTTAGAGGAATCGGCATCCCCAACAATGATGCCCCTGCCATTAATCCGATCTCGCCGATATTCGAGGAAATAAGATACATGAGATACTTTTTTATATTTCCAAAAATGTGGCGGCCTTCTTCAACAGCGGCAACTATAGAAGCAAAGTTATCATCAGTCAGTGTCATGGCCGCGACCTCTTTAGTCACATCAGTACCGGTAATGCCCATAGCAATCCCGACATCGGCCTTTTTTAAAGCGGGAGCATCATTAACACCATCCCCTGTCATTGCCACCACATGGCCACGTTTCTGAAACGCCGTGATCACTCGAAGTTTGTGCGCAGGAGAAACCCGGGCATAAACGTCAATATCTTCGATATCTCGCTCCAGATCTGCTTCGCTAATCCTATCTAATTCGATGCCGGTAACAACGCGTCCACCCTGCAAAATCCCTAATTCACGCGCAATGGCTTGAGCTGTCAAAGGATGGTCACCGGTTATCATCACCGGCTTAATGCCTGCATCGCGGCAATTCTGAACGGCAATTTTCGCTTCCGGACGAGGCGGGTCGATCATCCCGACAAGGCCAAGGAAAATCATATCCTTCCCTGCATCCGCTATACGAGCATTCGGTTTATATGCGACTGCTAACACTCGCAGGGCTTCTTTTGCCATTTGCGCGGAAGCATTTAAAAACTCGCTACGTAAAGAACCATCTAAGCGTTCGGCCTTACCTTCTTTTTGATATAGACCACAGTGATTTAGAATAACTTCGTCTGCGCCTTTGGAATAAGAAACCTGTCCGCCACCCTCAGCGCACAAAGTAGTCATGCGCTTACTTTCAGAGCTGAAAGGAATTTCATTTATACGTAGATTCTCTTTTTCTAAGAATGCCTTATCAATCCCCGCCTTGGCCGCGGCAACAACTAACGCGCCTTCGGTCGGATCGCCTTTTATCTCCCAACGGTCATCTTCTTTAATTAGATACGCATCCGAGGCAAGAACAGCCGCCCTTAACAATGCACTTATATTCTGCGAAGGCTGGATCTGCTTACCTTTTAAATAAAAACCGCCTGCCGGATCATACCCTGAACCATCCACATCAAAACATAGCCCGGACACGAATATCTTACGAATTGTCATCTCATCTTTAGTCAATGTCCCGGTTTTATCGGAACAAATTACAGTGGTACATCCAAGCGTTTCCACTATCGGCAGACGGCGGATGAGCGCATGGCGCTTTACCATCCGTTGAACACCGATTGCCAGTGAAATTGTTACAACTGCAGGCAGCGCTTCGGGAACGACTGCCACCGCAAGCGCAATACCGAAAATAATCATCTCCAAAAACGGCTGCCCGCGGAAAAGGCCCAAAGCAACGATAATAACCACAATAACCCCAGCTGCCTTGGCAAGATTTTTTCCTACCTGATCGAGATTCTTTTGTAGCGGAGTCTTGACTGTTTCAACCTCTTGAAGCATGCCGGTTATTTTACCGAATTCCGTATTCATTCCCGGAGCAGTTACTATGGCACGGCCACGCCCGTAACTTACCACTGTACCGGAATAAGCCATGTTGTTACGATCACCCAAAGCAATCTCACCGGCGGCAAGAGCATCTATTTTCTTCTCTACGGGGACAGACTCTCCTGTCAGCGCCGCCTCTTCAACCTGTAGATTAAAAGACTGCGCCACCCGGGCATCGGCAGGTATCTTATCTCCTGCCTTTAACAAAATGACGTCTCCCGGAACAAGTTCCCGCGCCGGAATCTTTTTTTCTTTTCCGTTTCGCACAACATTGGCAGTAGGAGCGGCCATGCGGCGCAAGGCTTCAATAGCACGCTCGGCGCGATACTCTTGAATAAAGCTAAGAATAACCGCAAATAAGACTATAACCGCTATGGCGATAGATTCTACCGCATGCCCCATGAAGGCCGAAAGCAATGTTGCAACTAATAAAATCTGTATTAAAATATCTTTAAATTGAGCAAAGAATAACTCCCAGGGAGAAACACGAGCAGAAGCTTTTAATTCGTTCGGTCCAGATTCTGCGAATCTTTTCAGGACTTCTGCTTCATCTAAACCGATTTTTACATCGGTCTTTAGGGTTTCCGAGACGATTTGGGGAGATAATCGATAGAACTCAGCTACTGTCATAATTGAACTCCTATGAAATTTTCTGTTTTTGTGAATGACACTGATTTTTGATAATCCGATATTTTAATTTCTTCTTTTTTATTCGCTGTGCGATCATATAGACAACACCTGTTGTAACAACAGCAAAAATGAACGAAATAATTAAGTAGCCGATACCAATCGGGATGAGAACATCATAAACAGAAACCTCGAATAATTTTTCCCATTTAAAATCTTTGATTAACCCGTTCCAGCCATCATAAACTTCGTTATAATTAAGCCCCCTTACTGCCGCACCGATCTTAATGGCCAATAAAAGCGCTATGAGTCCGACCCATGTATTAAAAAGGATGCTCCCTAAAAAAAGCGCTGGCGCGATTTACCCGGAAAAGAAACGCAAGCAACAACGCAATAACAGGCCCGACTCCCGGCATTACCCCAACAAAAACACCGAGCCCAAACCCTAACGCGATCTTAAGCGGGCTATCATTAATCCTAAAAAGTTTCAGATAAACGGTTTTTAATAACCGCCCAACTCTGTTTGCTTTAGTCTTTTTCCTCATAATAAAACGTTATGCGCAGCGTCCCCCTTTCTTATGCAATCCGCGTTGAAAGATGTTGAATCCGCTTGAGCATATTCGGATGCGTGCTCATCATTTCCATAAGTTTATCAGCAAAACTTAATTGGATCGTTTTTCCGCGCAACGATAACAGCTCGGAACTGTCAATGGTGCCGCTTCGATCTAGATCCAACTGACGTAATTCTTTGATCTCCATTAATGCCCGTGAAGGATCGTTGACAAAAAACGCCTTTAATCCTTCCGATTCCTTAATCGCATCCCGACTCATTCGCGCTGATCCATAAACCAGTTTATACAGGGCCGAGGCCAAAGATGACGGTTTGTTACCCAGCTCCACGGAACCCGCGTCAGCATAATATTCCCTAATCCTTGACGCATAAAGGACCAGCAAGTTGGTAATAAAATAGAAAAGAAACGCGGCGATGCCTATCAGCGCCGTGTTGCTTCCGCGTTCATCGCGCCGACCACCCCTGTAAAACATAAAATGCCACGCGATTCGATACATAATCATAGAGATAACTGACAAAAGGGTAATCGTCAAAACATCCTGATTCTTAATGTGGGCCAACTCATGTCCTAAAACTGCCCGGAGTTCTTCTGGATTTAACAATCGGAGAATTCCTTCCGTAACACAAACCCTGCCGTCTTTCTTGCCTCGCCCAAAAGCAAAAGCGTTAGGGAGGGCTTCCGGTGAAATACCGATTCTAGGCATAGGCATGTTCGTCCTATGCGTCATTTCTTCAATCATGGAATATAACGTTGGGTATTCCGCCCGCGTAACATATTTTACCCGCATCGACCACTCCACAATCTTGGGCCCGATCAAGTATTGCCCCATCATTATGAGAATGGAAATAAAGAGATAAAAATAGAAATTCCCGATTCCCATCGCCGTCCCAATCATGACAATGACGGCATAGATAATGCCAAACAAAGCCGTTAGTAATAAAAACATCCGCGTCTGTAGTGAAAACATATTTTCTCCTCCTTCGCGATCTGTGCAAATACCATGAGAAAACCTAGAAGCACCAAAATAACATGGTTCTGTCCCTGTCTAAAACCCCTCATTCATTTTTGTATCCTTTAACTAAAACCAGATTGGCCTTGATAACTTTTTTCATAAAATTTTTTGTTTTTTTGTCTACGCGCCTTAAATCTCTTGCATCCCCCTTGCAATTAACCAAGTGATGAGATTCAATGATCCTTCCAGGGGGGATAGCTACTCCTTGCACGGCCGCAAGATGCCCTACAAACACCTTATCTGCTAACGCAGATTTAAAAACCACTGAGCCAAAACCGATAAAACACTCCTGTCCAATTATGCAGGGACCGTGTACTATACAACCATGAGACAGGCTCGACCCTTTATCTATGCGCACAGACGATCCTCCTAAAGCATGAATAACCACTCTATCCTGTATATTACAGTTGTCGTTGATTAAAATTGACGTATTGGGCTCATCTGACCTAATAACTGCGCAGGGTGCGACGAATACGTTTTTGCCAATTTTCACTTTCCCGATAATCACAGCCGACGGATCAACGTAGGCAGTTTTATCAATCTTTGGATAATCACCTTGAGGGTTACGACATATCATTGCGGCTCCTTTATTAGCTTTTCTTCAATAAACTTTGTCGAATACTCACCCTGCTGAAAATCTGGATTGTCTAATACTTTCAGGTGAAACGGTATCGTTGTTTTTATCCCCTCTACCATAAACTCGCCAAGCGCTCTGCGCATCCTGGCAATCGCCTGCTTCCTGTCATCCGCATGCACGATCAATTTAGCGATCAAAGAATCGTAGAACGGCGGAACGCTGTAGCCGGAATAAAGATGCGAATCAACGCGCACTCCCAGTCCGCCAGATGGATGATAGAATGTAACTTTCCCGGGTGACGGCATAAAGTTATTGTCGGGGTCTTCTGCGTTAATACGGCATTCAATGGCATGGCCGGTGCAGGTAATATCTTTTTGAGTAATTTTTAGTTTTTCTCCAGCGGCAACTCGGATTTGTTCTTTAACCAAATCTACGCCCGTTATTAATTCCGTAATAGGGTGCTCAACTTGAATACGCGTATTCATCTCCATAAAATAGAAACTTCCGTCTTTGTCCAAAATAAACTCAACGGTCCCGACGCTATGATACCCAACAACTCTAGCTGCCTTTATTGCTGCCTCGCCCATCTTTTCTCGGGTTTTGTTATTGATTGCCGGTGAGGGCGTCTCCTCAATCAATTTTTGATGCCGCCTCTGAATAGAACATTCGCGCTCCCTTAAGTGAATGGTATTGCCGAACCTATCCGCCAGAACCTGCACCTCGATATGCCTTGCGCCATCAATATACTTCTCGATATAAACCTCGTTATTGCTAAAAGCTGCCTGCGCTTCGGTCTGAGCCATCTGCAAACTCGAAACCAAACTCGGCCTATTATGAGCGATGCGCATACCTTTGCCGCCGCCTCCGGCAGAAGCCTTTATCATCACGGGATAGCCGATCTTCTCAGCTACCTTAATCGCGTCCTGCTCATTTTTTACAACACCGTCGCTACCAGGCACCGTGGGCACTTTCGCCTGTTTCATTGTATCTTTTGCTACGGACTTATCGCCCATTTTGGTTATGGCCGAAGGCGGAGGGCCGATAAAGGTTATATTGCACGACTCGCAAATCTCGGCAAAATGCGCTCTTTCCGATAAAAAACCATAGCCGGGATGAATTGCGTCTACATCCGTAACCTCGGCCGCACTGATAATCGCTGGGATATTTAGATAGCTTTCCGAGCTCTTGGGCTTACCGATGCAAATCGCCTCATCGGCAAACCTAACATGCAAAGAATCCTTATCCGCTTCGGAATAAACCGCAACTGTCCTTATCCCAAGCTCCTTGCATGCTCTGATAACTCTTAAGGCAATCTCCCCGCGGTTAGCGATCAGAACCTTGTTAAACATGATTTTCTTTTGTGGCTGCTTTTCTTAACCTGTCCATTATTGCAACTCCCAAACTCTCTTCCTTGACTCCTTCGGCAATAATTACCTGCGTGCCGTCTTTATCAAAATCTCTTAACAAGGTAAAAAGATTAGCAGCGCACAAGCTTAAATTTTTTCCCGGGCCGAGTATTTTGATATTAAAATCGCCATTATATTTATCCTTGTTTTCTTCTTTAGCCATTATTCCCACAGAATATCCTTGCATAGCGAATTCAGAAACAATGGCTTTAACCCGATCTATCTGTACTTTGTCGTTTTCTTCCACTAGAATAACTCGTGCTTTAGGGGAATAATGGCGCTTAAACATTCCCGGAGAAAGTATTTTATTGCCCTCATAAGGCTCGATATCGGAAACAATCGTTCTTAAAGATTCTAGGCTGACTCCTCCCGGACGCAATATCCGAAACGGAGTTTGAGTTAGATCTATAATAGTGGATTCTACGCCTATACTTGTCTTTCCGGCATCAAGTATTAAATCCACCCTCTCATTCAAATCATCAAAAACATGTCGCGCAGTCGTAGGAGAAGGCCTTCCGAAAAGATTGGCGCTTGGCGCGGCTATCGGCGTCTGCGACTCTCTGATCAAACTTAAAGCAACGGGATGATCAGGCATTCTCACCGCCACAGTTTCTAAACCTGCGGTGACTATTAGCGGAATGTTTTGCGATTTCTTAAGTACTAAAGTCAACGGCCCGGGCCAAAACGTATCAACTAAATCTAGTGTTATCTTATAGACATCATTGGATAATCTGAGTAAATCCTGTTTATCTGCAATATGCACTATCAAAGGATCTGCAAGAGGCCGGTTCTTTGCCTGAAATATTTTTGCACAGGCAACGGCATTCAAGGCATCTGCGCCTAAGCCGTAGACGGTTTCGGTTGGAAAAGCAACTAAACCGCCTCTTTTAATAACTGCTGCCGCCTCCCGCAATAAAAAGCTATCGATTTTATCTGGATTAAATTTTAGAATTTTTGTTTCCATAAAAGTTCCCGGCTTGTTAAATCTTTCTATCCAGAGTAAATATCTCGATGCGCTCTCCCGTGGCTAAATTAAAGCTTGAATGAATATCGGTAACTTTAGCGCCCGTTACATCCTCGATACAAATCTCCAAAGCCGGTTTTACTTTTTCGATGAGTTTCATTTTAAGTTCGTGAATAAGCTTTGCTCCGCAAGGCTCTTCGCTTAAATGTTTTTCAGCCAAAAGAAGCACTCCTTTGAACCTGACGATAATCGCGTCATCTACAACTTCGCTTGAGATCGTCGTTGCTTCTTCTCCCAAGTGTTCTTTTAAAAAACGCAGCAATTCCTTATTGATTCTTGTTTCGATATCTTGTTTTGCCTTAACAGACATAGCGCCCCCTTAAATGTTTTTTGCGGTAATCATTTTTAACGCCTGCAGGTACTTCTCGCTTGTCTTTTTAACTATCTTTTCGGGTAACTTTGGCGCAGGCGGCGTTTTATCCCAATCCAATTTTTCCAAATAATCCCGCACAAATTGTTTGTCGAAACTAGGGCACGGCCCACCCGGCTTATATTCGTCCTTTGGCCAAAAACGAGATGAGTCAGGCGTAAGGATCTCGTCGATCAGAATGAGCTGGTTCTCGTACATCCCAAACTCAAATTTTGTATCGGCAATAATTACCCCCTTAGCTGCAGCATGCTCACTTGCTTTTTTATAAATGGCAACGCTTATATCTTTCAATTTCGACGTAATTTCCCTGCCAAGTTCTTTCTCTACAAAATCCTGCGACACGTTAATGTCGTGCCCTACATCTTCTTTCGTTGAAGGGGTAAAAATAGGTTCGGGTAATTTATCCGACTCTTTAAGTCCGGAAGGCAATTTTATGCCGCAAATTGACTGGCTCTGTTGATATTCTTTCCAGCCCGATCCTGAAAGATACCCTCTTACAATACACTCAACCGGTATAGGCTTTGCCTTCTTAACCAACATAGAGCGGCCTTTGACGCCATCCCTATATTTTGATAACTCAGCAGGATAATCATTAACTTCCGCTGTGATTAAATGATTGGGAACAACATCTTTGGCAAGCTCAAACCAAAAGAGGCTCAACTTAGTTAAAACTTCCCCCTTATGTGGTATGCAGGTAGGCAACACCACATCAAAACAGGATATTCTATCCGTTGAAACAACCAAGAGTTTATCTTTAAGGTCATAAACATCCCTGACTTTCCCTCTTTTAAACAATTCGATCTCAGGGAAGCTAGTTATCCGCAACGTTTCAGCCATCATCTTAAGATCCTCCTCTGTCGCCATAACGGATAGAATCTTCAAACTCGCTACCGTTATTATCGAGTTGTCCGACAAGTTTTTTGTGCTCTTGCCAAATTTCAGAAGGCGTGCGATTGCCGAATTGATTCAGAAATTTCTCTGTATCCTGCAGCTCCGGTTTCCACAACTCCGCATTAATTTCAAAAAGTTTAGCCATTTTTTCTTTAGGAATATTCAGGCCTCCGGTTTCTAAATCCTGCGCATCCGGAATCAGTCCTAATGGCGTTTGTTTTGCCTTCACGCGATTATGCACTCTATCCACTATCCACTTTAATACGCGGATATTTTCTCCAAACCCCGGCCAAATAAACTTACCTTCATCGTCAACCCTAAACCAGTTAACCGAGAATATCTTCGGCGGCTGCGTAAGCTTTTTACCAATACTCAACCAATGCTGGAAGTAATCACCCATGTTGTAACCGCAAAATGGAAGCATCGCCATAGGATCCCGGCGGAGCTGGCCTACTTGATGCGCCGCAGCTGCGGTAGTTTCTGAGCCGGTTCTTGCGCCGAGATATACACCGTTTTGCCAGTTAAAAGATTCAGTTACAAGAGGAACAAGCTGAGTCCGTCTACCTCCTAAGATTATTGCCGAAATAGGCACGCCTTTAGGATTATCGAACTCTTTGGAAAGTGTGGGACAATTATTAATAGAAACGGTAAATCTGGAATTAGGATGCGCGGCTTTTGAGCCAGAAGAACTATCCCAAGTTTTGCCCTGCCAATCTATGAGATTTTTCGGGACCGCACCATCCAATCCTTCCCACCACGGCTCATTCGTATCTGTATCCAAACCAGTATTGGTAAAAAGGGTAGGGTAGAAATTTGCAACTTTAAGTGTTTTAAGCATATTTGGATTGGTCTTCATAGAAGTTCCTGGTGCGACGCCAAATAATCCTGCTTCCGGATTAATCGCCCAAAGCCTTCCATCGGGGCCAACATTGAGCCAGGCAATATCGTCACCTAATGTCCACACTTTGTATCCGGGAAGCGCGGACTCAAGCATGGCTAAATTAGTCTTTCCGCAAGCAGAGGGTAAGGCAGCGGTAACATAGGTTACGTTGCCTTTAGGATCCTCTATCCCCAGAATGACCATGTGTTCGGCAAGCCATCCTTCCTGAAATCCTAACCACGAAGCAATACGTAACGAGAAACATTTTTTTCCTAAAAGCGCATTGCCGCCATATCCTGAGCCAATACTCCAAACCAGATGTTCGTCAGGAAAATGCATAATAAAACGCTTGTCCGGATCAAAATCCCCTACCGAATGTAATCCTTTAACAAAATCTTCACGCGTGCCTATTTTTTCGATGATTTTCTTACTCATCCGCGTCATAATAAGCATGCTCACGGCAACATAGGAAACATCTGTAAGCTGAATGCAGGCCTTTGCGTACGGCGAATCCGGATGACCCATCATATAGGGAAGCACATACATAGTCCTACCCTTCATGCAGCCGTCAGAAAGTTTATGCATTTTTTCTTTAGCTTCGTCAGGATGCATCCAATTGTTGTTTGGCCCGGCGACTTCTTTATCTGGATGGCATACATAAGTTAAATGTTCTGTGCGCGCCACGTCAGTGGGATGACTGCGATGGTAATAAGCGTTTGGCCAGCTCTTTTGATTAAGCTCTTGGAAGATCGGTACATCTCCGATTTTTTCTTCTTTCATCCCGATTTCAATAAGCCTGCGCGCCTCTTCTTCAGAACCATCGCACCAATAAATCTTGTCCGGTTTACATAATTTAGCCTGTTCATTAACCCATCTTTCAAGCGGTGTAGCCATTTGATTCCCCCTCCTTTTAAAAAACAATGTAAAATAAAAAAGCCAACAATTGTTTCCGGCTCTCTTAGAAAAGAGAACTAGGAAACTCTTGTTGGCTTACTCTGCAACAGCCCTACTTAATTACGGCTCTTGCTTACAGTCTTCCAATAAAAACCTAATTATGCTATTATGTTAACGTGAAAAAATAATTCTGTCAATCTTTTTCGGGGAACGTGTCCTCTAAATTCTTATCCAGCGTAAAAACAATGACACGCTCGCCTGTCTTCGTGCTGATATCCGTATGCAAACTCTGCACTTGGCAACCGGTAATCCCAGTGATCATATTCTCTAACAAAACCCGCGCGCTCTCCATAAGCTGCATACGGGTACGCTTAATTAAATCCGCTCCCTCAGGGCTCTTTGTCAGCTGTTCTTCAGCGGGCGTAAGCACACCTTTGAGCCGAACAAAAACCATGTCCTTTATAATATAGGCTTTGGTCTCGATAGGCCCCCGCCCCATATACTCTTTCTCAAACTTGATTATAGCTTCACCAATCTGAGCTTCTATTTGGCCTTTAGTTTTATTTTCCATATCTTCCTTGAGTCTTAATTATACCATAAAATTGGCGATAACACGTACACTAGTTAATAACAAACATCTACTCGTAGATCTTTTCTTAATCCACCCCCACCGCCGCTTCGGCAAGACTGCGCATCGTGCTACTGTTAATTGGTAAACGGCCATCCGAAACTGCGAATATATGCTTTTTTAGGCATGATTTGTTATTTTAACACAAATAGCCCCGCTATGCGGTTATAAGAATTTATGCTGACGAAAGGCTGTGCTTGCAGGATACTGTATCTTACGGATTTTCTAATGCGGGCTTATATTGACGTATTCTTCCCTCTAAGATCCCTCGGCAGGACAAAGATAAATCTGCTTCCCTGTCTGCCGGCAGGCAGGCTTTTCCGTGCCGGACTCTCCACCCAGATCCGACCCTTACGGAGTGATTAGGACAAGCCCCAA
>CAYRDK010000001.1:0-362469 GCA_964423185.1 uncultured Planctomycetia bacterium | reverse complement strand
CGCCGGAATTCTTACCCCGGCCTCCTTCGGTAACATTATTCAATGAGTCAATGGTCAAAAGGCCCGGCACTTCTCTAATCAAGAAAGAGCGCATCTATCTTTCTCAGCATCTATCTTTCTCATTGTTGTTAATAAGAAATGTTGCTATCATGATAGCCAATTATGCGCCTGACAAAAAGAACAATTGAACTTTTAAGCCCGGCAAAAAATGCCGAAACAGGAATCGCCGCCATAAATTGCGGTGCTGATGCTGTCTATATTGCCGCCAAAAAATTCGGCGCTCGCGAAGACGCCGGCAACACATTATCCGACATTCAAAAACTGACAGCGTATGCCCATAAGTATTATGCCCGTACCTATATCACTTTAAACACTATTTTACGTAATGACGAGTTGGAAGAAGCTCTTGAAACTATTAATGATCTCTACGCGCTTGGCGCAGACGGCCTCATCATTCAGGACATGGGCCTCCTTGAACTTAAACTGCCCCCCATCCCTTTAATCGCAAGCACCCAGATGAATAATGATTCCCTTGAAAAGATTCTCTTTCTGCAGGATATCGGGTTTAAACGCGTTATCCTTCCGAGAGAATTAACCTTAAGCCAGATAGAAGCCATAAAAACAAAAACTTCTATTGAGCTTGAATGTTTTATTCACGGCTCCTTATGTGTAGCTATAAGCGGACAATGTTATTTAAGTTACGCGGTTGGCGGCCGCAGTGCCAATCGCGGAGCATGCGCGCAGCCCTGCCGGCGTATCTACAATCTGCTGGATGAAAACGGCAACATCCTCGCCCAAAACAAACACCTCCTTTCATTAAAAGACCTTAACCGCGCGGACCATTTAGAAGCGTTGATAAGCGCCGGAGTGGCATCCTTCAAAATAGAAGGCCGGCTTAAAGATATCCCTTATGTTGCCAATATCACAAGCTTCTACCGTAAAAAACTCGATAAGCTAATCGATGGAAAGAAGTTATTTAAAAGCTCTTCAGGCCAGACGGCCGTTGATTTTACGCCAGATCCCTGCAAAACCTTCAACCGCGGATATACAGATTATTGGCTACGCGGTAAAAAAGAAGATATAGCTTCCCTCGATACGCCTAAATCCTTAGGTGTAAAGATTGGGACTATCGCAAAGATCGGCCACAACTATTTTACGCTATCCTCAAAGCACGATTTAAAAAACAGCGATGGGATATGTTTCTTTGACAACAATCAAATTTTAAAAGGCACCCTCATCAACAAAGTTCAGAATGGAAAAATTTACCCTGATAAAATGTTTTATCTGAAAAAAGATACTCTCATTTATAGAAACTATGACAAAACCTTTGTTAAAATTCTTGAAAAAACACCCTGCAGGCGCAAAATAAGCGTTTCTTTCGTATTAGAGGAATATGACGAAGGGTTCAGGCTGGATGCACGCGATGAAGATGGAAATACAGGCACTTTTTCTTCTCCCGCAAATAAGATAGAGGCTAAAAAGAAAGCATTGGCGGAATCAACAATAAAAAATCAACTCCGAAGCCTCAATGATACGATTTTTAAATGTGACTATGCAAAGATCAATTTAAAAGATATTTATTTTATCCCTCTCTCTGTGCTCAATGGGCTGAGGCGTGGCGTAGTTGAAAACCTCCTGGAAAACCGTGAAAAAAACCGGCCAAAGGCAACCGGCGGCGCCCTCGTCAATAACGCCCCTTACCCTGTTAAAAATATCACCTATTTTGGAAACTGCCTAAATGCAAAAGCCCAGGCCTTTTATGAACGCCACGGCGCAAAAGTAACAGAGTTAGCCGCGGAAAACGGCATGGACATGAGCGGCCGCAAAGTCATGGCCACAAAATATTGTGTAAAAAAAGAGTTGGGCTTATGCGGCAAAGACACCGGCACCCTGTATCTGATGGATGAAGATAAACGAAAATACCCGCTAAAATTCAACTGCGAAGAATGCCTGATGGAAGTTTACTTCCCATACAAAACTTAAAAAATATGCGCAAAGACTATCTTAAAGGAATAAAAATTATCTACGAGGACCGTGATATTATCGCCATCGACAAACCGCCGCGGCTCCTCACCATGGCTTCGGCCACGGAGAAAGAAAAAACCGCCTACCATATCCTTACGGATTATGTCCGAAAAGGCTGCGCCAAATCACCTAAACGCGTCTTCATTGTCCACCGCCTGGATAGAGACACATCAGGTATTGTGATCTTTGCAAAAACCGAAGCCGCAAAAAACTGCCTGCAGGACCAGTGGGATCAGACAGAAAAAAAATATCTCGCTGTCGTTTATGGCAAACTGGCGAAAGAATCAGACACTATAACGTCTTATTTGGCTGAAAATGCCGCGCACATTGTCTATAGCACGCAAAATAAATCAATAGGAAAGCTTTCCACCACCTACTACCAAGTCCTCAAAGAAACAAAAGATTTCAGTCTTCTAGAAATTAATCTCATTACAGGCAGGAAAAATCAGATACGTGTCCATCTCGCTGAAATAGGCCACCCGGTCGTAGGCGACACAAAGTACGGCCCAAAAAATAACATGTATAAGAGTATGGCACTACACGCCCATTCCATATCTTTTTTACACCCCTGGAACGGTAAAAGAATGTTTTTAGAAACAAGGATCCCATTTTTCTTCACCAATCTCGTTGGAAATCTAAAATAACGTCATTCTGAAGGAGTGCTTTTCAACGACGAAGAATCTCCCTCTCCTTGCCATTCTGCGAATCCTCCGAAGCCTTGGCGAAGGAGGACTACACCGTCATTCCCGAATGTTTTAATCGGAAATCCAGAAAATTAGAACTGTTCCCCATTATTCCCATTATTTTCACGCGGCATTTTCTTCTGAAACTGAGTTGATATACTCCGCCAAATCATGCACGCGAACATACCAGAGTTTGCCTTTTTTATGCGCTTTCAACTGCCCCCGGTTAATCAAATTGCGCAAATAGTCCTGTGAGTAATCATACACATGGGCGAGTTCTCGCAGAGGTAATATGGCCTCTTGGTTTAAATTGGTTAACTTCCCGCCCTTGAGCCTCTCAACAGTCTCCTGCAATAATCCTGAAATCATCTGAGTGAACGGCTTGAACTCTTGCGTATTAATGGCCTTATCAACGTCAGCCGAAACAAATTTTTTATTCTTTTCTATTAATCGGTGAAACTCGTCAAAACAACGATCCGCCTTTTCTAAAACCTCATAATATTTATTGCGCTCTTCTTTAGAAATCCCTTTAATGGCAACATTAATGAGCCCTTGGCCAATAAGAACATAAGACAGAAGGATCCGCCCCACCCGGCCGTTCCCATCACTAAAAGGGTGAATGGTTTCAAACCAGACATGCGTGATCGCAGCCAATGTAACTTCATCGTAAATCTTCTTTTTCAAGCTTTCATTAAACCATTTAATCAAAAGCCCCATTCCCTGCCGGACATAAAACATATCCAACGGACGAAATGATGCCTGAGCAACTTGAATATTATTTTTGCGGAAATCACCAATCTGACCGATATAGGCCCCCTGATCTTTCTCATAACGCATTAACAGTGTATGGATCTGTTTAATATCCGCCATTCGCAAAATAAACTCATTTTCTTTAAATTGATTATTGGCGTACTCATACATAGCGCTGGCCGCTTCAAAATAACCCAAAATGGCCGCGGCTTTCTGCTTATTGGCGCGCTTGTTATTCTCCAAAACATCCAACAAATCCTGTCGGTTGGCAAAAACGCCTTCAATCGCAATAGAATTGCGAATCTCATCTTTAAAAAGGGAATACCATTCCGCGTTGGTAACATTGATAAGATTTCCGAACCTCAAACACAATTTCTGGATTTCCTCTTTAAATTCACTTTTTTCTGTTTTCCGAACTTTCCGAACCATAAATCCCCCATTCCCCGCATAAAAAGTCCGAACCTTTTATATTGGTTCGGAAATAAGTATAGCATTAACCCAGGCTAAAAACAACAAAATTTTCCGAACCATATAGCATAGTTCGGAAATAAGCTATATTCAAAAGAGCAGCCAAAGGAGCCAATATCTTCAGATATAAGATAAGCTCCTGAATCTCATCTTTCCCAGCCTCACCACCTGTCATTCCCGAATGTTTTCATCGGGAATCCAGAAAATTAGAACTGTTCCCCATTATTCCCAACCCTCTTCTAGATATCTTACTTCGCCTGCATCTCGCTCTCAAGAATAACGCGCTTAGCCCCCTCGTTAATTTTTACCCTCGCTCTATAAAACTCAATGATCGCCGGAACAGTTGAAACAACAATAATCAATACCGTAACCAAAGAAAAATTTTCTTTTATAATAGGAATATTCCCAAAAAAGTATCCGAGGAATATAAAAACTGCCACCCATAATATGCCTCCCGCTACATTATACGCAAAGAACTTAACATAATCCATGCGCACAATACCCGCTACAAACGGCGCGAAAACACGTATAATAGGAATAAACCTGGCCAAGATGATAGTTTTGCCGCCGTACTTCTTGTAAAAATGATGTGTTTTATCCAAATGCTCTTTTTTAAAAAAAGGAATATATTTAGCATGTATCAGGCGGCTCCCAAGATGCTTTCCAATGGAATAATTAACGCTATCACCCAAAACTGCTGCCAGCATCAGGATGCCGGCCAAACCAAAAGGATGAAACACGCCCTGCGCGGAAAAAGCGCCAAGGACAAAAAGAAGTGAATCTCCGGGAAGAAACGGCGCTACCACAAGCCCGGTCTCAGCAAAAATAACCGCGAAAAGTATAAAATATATCCAAAAGCCGCACTGTTGAATTAACACACTCAGATGAACATCAAAATGCAGCAAGACGTCAATTATCTTTTGAAAAATTTCCATAAATTATACGGCGCCTTTCTAAACTCCTTTTTTTGCGGACAATTATACCCCGCTAGCTTTAAAAACCAAAGCCTTTTAAAACAATTCTACAAATCTGTTAGCAATAACTCCATATTTTGGAAATTTCCGGATAATATTATCACTAAAAATAACTAGCCCTATCTTTCTTTTTCAACCACTTTTTTTCTTACGGCCAAGATATTCCTGTTCCCCTGGCGTCTATATTCAACCCTGTCCGCTAAACTGCGGATAAGATGCACGCCAAAACCTCCAATCCCCCTTTCACTAAACGGCTTATCTTTATCCGGCTCTTGAAACTCAAGAGGGTTAAAGGGGCGGGCATCATCACTGATCTCTAAAACGAGTTCCTCATCTTCTAAAAAAAGGCGTACGATTACGCGGTGCCGGTTATTATCTTCATATCCATAATAAATAATATTACTAACAGCTTCCTCAAGCACGAGACAAGCTTCATCAATAACACTGCCAATCAATTGATGTTTCTTGCCAAAGGCAATGCAGGCGGCCTTAAGCCTCGGAATCTCAGAAATCTCATTCTTTAAAATAATGGCCACACCCTGCTTGACGTTAGGTAAATCTCTTCTGGTATCGGCAAAAAACTTCAATGCCATAATCGTGACGTCATCCGATTGCCCTGCACCGGCGGCAAAAGACTTAACTTCATCCAACGTCGCCTCAACAAGTTCTTCAACGCTCTCTGACGCGCGCTTCATCACCTCTTTTTTCAACCGTTCTTCGGAAAACTGCTCATTTTTGTCATTAAAAGCCTCCGTAACACCGTCGGTATACAGATAAATGCTATCCCGCGGATTAAGAACAATCTTTTCCTGTTTAAACTCTTTATCCTCATAAATACCTATAGGGCTGGATTTAGCCCCTGTAAGAAATTCTGCTTCCTTATCAGCGCGAATCATCAGTGGCGGATTATGCCCGGCATTAGAATAACTCAGCTCCCCTGTCTTGATATTCAGGACGGCGCAAAAAATAGTAATAAACATCCCCATCTCGTTCTCTTGGCATATCTGTTTGTTAGCAGAAGCCAAAATCTTGCCTGGATCAACGGTGACACCAGCTATCGCCTTAATCAGGCTCTTTGTCATAGCCATAAAGAGCGCCGCGGGAACCCCTTTGTCTGAAACATCAGCGATCACAAAACACAGATGCTCATCATCAATCAGGAAAAAATCATAAAAATCTCCGCCAACCTCTTTTGCGGGTGCTAAAATCGCGTAAATATCAAATTCTCTCCTGTCGCTAAAAGCTGGAAAAACCCGGGGCACAATACTCATCTGGATTTCGTGGGCAATATTTAATTCGCTTTCCATCCTCTCTTTACTGGCTATAGTTTCACTCAATTCTTTGATATACTTCTTTAAAGCGCCTCTCATATAAATAAAAGAGTCCGCTAACCGGCCGACTTCATCACGGGATTTTACCTCAGGCAATACAAAATCTAAATGACCTTCCGCAATATCCTTTGTCGTCTGGGCTAAACTCCTCAACGGCTTTGTAATAGAACGCGAAAGAAGAATAATCACCGTCAAAAGAAATAAGAATCCAATAATTCCGATTGTAAATACGACACGATTAAACCGGCTGATACCGGACATTAACTCATCCTGAGGAAAAACGATACCCAACGACCATCCGTTAGAAGGCAGTGGCGTATAGGCCAGCCAACATTTTCTTGAGCCAAGAAAACCACACGCGGGAACAAAACCAGACTCCCCCTTTATCATGCTTTCACCAATCTTGCTATCAGCGCCAAGCAAGTTAAAAATCGTCTTGTGCATGATAAAATCTTTGTCAGGATAGGTAACAAGCATACCTTTCTTTGAAATCAGAAATCCGTAACCGGTTTTGCCAATCTTAATAGAAGAGACAA
This sequence comes from uncultured Planctomycetia bacterium, assembly GCA_964423185.1. GTDB lineage: Bacteria > Omnitrophota > Gorgyraeia > Velamenicoccales > Velamenicoccaceae > CAYRDK01. Next base: position 355,702 of record CAYRDK010000001.1, on the reverse strand, counting down.
TATCCTCCAGCCACGCCAAAGAAACATCCGCGGTAATAATGCCCATAAACTGCTTTTTTCCCTCAACTCCCCGATAAAAAGGCGCGGAATACGTAGACATAATAATATCCCCGCCGCCTTCATCATAATACGGCTCCGTCCATAAAGGACGCCTCAGCTTTTTGGGAATATGGTACCAGTCCCATTCAAAATATTTGTAGTTATCACCTCCTAAATACCTGAATTTGATTTCACCCTGGCTCTTATAAAAATAAGGCGCGAAATAAAGTGCATCTTTATCAAAAGAGTAAGGCTCAAAGGCAATTGTGGAACCGTAAATCTCAGGATTGTTTTTAATCACCGAACGCAATAAGTCAAAAATCCCCTCTTTATCGTAAGAGTAATACTCCAGCGAATAGGCGATATTCTCCGGGACTTTTTGCATAGGCAAAAGTACCGTATCAATTTTATTGACGGTAAGACGGGTAAGATTTTGAGCATTCTCCCGAATGCCCTGTGTTATGATTCTGTGGGCAAATAAATAATTATACCCAAAAATTAATATAAAAATAATCGTGCAGCTGGAAAGAATGAAGAAAGAAAATTTAAACGCTATACTTCTGTTTCTTATCCACGCGTGTAAGGAAATTTTGTTATTAAGCATTCTTCTTCTGCATGGTGTCTAAGTAACTGTCCAGTTCTTGAACACTTGAGAAGATAGTAAGGTCAGGAAGGGCGTTTATGATATCAAAAACCTTCCTGATTTGCGGCTGAAGGTTGACCATGCTAAACTCACCTTTATTCTTTTGTATCACCCTCTGGGCTTTCAAAATAACCCTAACTCCGGCGCTGCTCATATAGTTTACGCCCTTCATGTCCAGCACCACCGCCTTCGGCGTTGCCTGCAAAATCAAATCTATTTCTTTCTCTAAAACCGTGTACGTATTCGTATCGATGGAACCGGATATGGATATAACAAAAACACCTGTGCTCTTCTCAACCTTCGCGACCTGTATTCCCATCTAGCCCCCTCTTTTATGGTTTCTCTAAAATGCCTTACGGATAACTTATTATATGTTTAACATCCGGCCCTATCAAGAATATTCTACTTCTCGACCGGTGAGAGGAGTAATCAGCCAAGATTTATAAATTTACAGCGCAGAAAATAATCAAGTCATCTCTTCTATCGGCAGGACAAATGCCTTAATACCTTCTCTACCTACCTTTACCTTAAGCCCTTTTACGGCAGAAATCAGCTGCCTCGTGGCATTCTCGGAAGCGGCAACATAAAGAAGATTATTCCTGCCCGGCCAGATATCATTGCCTAAATGCGTCCCGGAGGCCTCTCCACGGCCAAAAACACCCATGGCCTTGGTATAATTTTTTAAGCCGCATTTCTCCATCGCTTCCATCACTTCCATATCTATCGCTTCGTTATAAGCGATAATAACCATTTTCAACATTTTTTCTCAACCTCCCTGGCTAAGCCCGCTTTTCTGTGAAAAATAGCATAAAGTGTTGGCACAAAAAACATGGTGATCAATGTAGAAATCGTCAACCCGCCAATCATAGTAATCCCTAATGGCTGCCAAACCTCAGAACCTTCGCCTCTAGAAATCGCCAAAGGCAGAAGCCCGGCTAAAGTCGTAATTGTCGTCATCAATACCGGCCTCAACCTTTCTTTCCCGCCTGTCGTTACAGCTTCATACATTGACAGGCCGCGGGCGCGCAAAATCTGGATATAACTTATCAAAACAATAGCGTTATTAACCACGATACCCATCAACATAATAATCCCTAAAAAGGTAATAATGCTCAAGGTTGTATTCGTCAGGACAAAACCTAAAATCACGCCGATAAAAGTAAAAGGAACGGCGAACATAATAATAAAAGGGTCTAGGAGCGATTCAAATTGCGCGGCTATAACCATATAAACCAAACAGATACCCAACAACAACAGCATCGCCAGGTCTCTAAACGCCTTTCTTTGTTCTTCCGCTTCTCCTCCAATGTTAATGATGATATCGGCAGGAAAAATTATTTTACTCAATTCTTTATTAAAATCTTCAATGATTTTTCCTGAGGACCGGCCATAAGCATTACACTCGACCCGAACGACCCTTTCCCGGTTTTTACGGTCAATATCCTGCGGCCCGAGTGTTTCGTAAATTTTGGCGATGTTAAGCAATTTAATATGGTCTCTGGAAACTCCTTTCAGCGCCTCTGAATCTGCCAAGGCGGCAAAAGAAGCTTTTTCCTCCGGTAAAGGAGCTACGATAGAAAGGTTCTCAATATCTTCCTGCTGCGCGCGCGAAGCCTCCTCAAGCCTGACATAAATATCATATGTCTCCCCTTTTTCGCGGTATTTTGTCGCAGTCGCCCCCTGAATAAAAACCTTAAGGGTATTAGAGATCGTTCCCATATCCAGGCCCAGCGCCGCTGTTTTTTCCCGGTCAACATCAATCCTTAATTCCGGACGGTTAAACTCGCGGGAAATAGCAATATCAACAGTACCGGGAACGTTTTCCAGGATACCTTTTATTTTTTGCGCTAAACTATCAGTCTCTTCAAATGAATGCCCGACGATCTCAATCTGAATGGCCTTGCCTCCGCCTCCTGTAATCAGGCGGCCGATTGGGTTACCTGTTGAGACATCAGCCTTAATAACACCGGGAATACTCTTTATCTTATCCCTCATAACCTGCCCAACTTCCATAACCGAACGGGCCCTCTTGGTCTTAACTACCAGTTTTGCTCCGGCAACAATAACATGCGATCCCTGCACGCCGCCAAAAGCCCTGCCCAGCCCCTTGATTGAACCGGTTCTCACATAATAGTATTCCGCTTCAGGGACATCCTGAATAAGCAAATTTTCAATCCTCCGGGCGACCTTATCGCTCTCCTCAAGCCTCGTCCCGACAGGAAGGCTGATATTTATACGCATATCTCCCGTATCTTCTTCCGGGATAAACTCATTGCCGACAAAACCCGTCAAACTTAAACTAAAGATAAACGCCAGAGTAAAACCAATAATAACAATCTTCTTGTGCCTCAAAGACCAGCCAAGCTGTTTCGCGTAAAAATTCTCCCACCCTTTAAACATTTTTTCAGAAAAATCATAAAATTTTATGAACGCCTTTGGCTTTTCTTTGATTGTGCCGTTATTAAACCGCATCCACCTTGAACAAAGCATCGGGCTAAAAGTCGTAGCGGTAAAAAGTGATGCTAAAAGCGTAACAATGACAATAACCGCCAATTCTCCGAAAATAACCCCAACAACCCCCGGAATGAATAACATCGGCAGAAAAACAACGACCGTTGTGAGCGTAGAGGCGGCGACAGCCAAAAACATCTCTGATGTCCCGAAAATAGCCGCTTCCTGCGGCCGTTGTCCGCGTTCCAGGTGGCGGTAAACATTATCAACAACAACAATCGCGTTATCAACAACCATACCTGAAACAATAGCTATAGAAGAAAGGCTGATAGTATTAATGGTTTTGCCGCTTAAAAAAAGATAGACAAAACTGATTAAGAGTGAAAATGGTATGGTCAAGGCGACAATCATGCTCGGAGCGAACTGGCGCAGGAAAAACCAAACCACCGCGATGACTAAAAATATTGCCAGCCAGACTGTTGATTTTAATGAATTAAGCGACGTGACGATATCTTTAGAAGTATCAAAAATAGTAACAACCTTTACATCCGCCGGAAGTATCTTTTTCAACTCTTCCATGCGCTTTTTTATTTTCCCGGCGACTTCAACGGAATTTGTGCCGCTCTGCTTCTGCGCCATCATCATCAGGCCCGGTTGTTTATTAACACGCACGGTGCTCATAACCTCTTTAAAACTATCTTCCACGCGGGCCACATCTTTTAGATAAATAAATTTTCCATCACGCCTGCCTAAAATAACCAAGTTTATCTCTTCAGGAGAAGCGAATTCACCGGGAAGCCGCAGGAGATAATCGGTCATGCCGGTTTTTAAATCTCCGACCGGCTGCGTAATGTTTTCACGCTTTAAAGCGTTCTGGATATCAAGTATGGAGAAGCCATACCCTTCCAGGCGAATCCTATCCACCCAAATATTAATCTGGCGCTCTAAACCGCCGCCCTGAATCTGCACTGTCCCCACACCCGGCAATTGGCGTAAAGCATCGCCTACTCTCTTATCAATTAAATCATAAAGCTCAGGATATGACTGCGCTGCCGTAAAACCAAAATATATGATCGGAATATTAGCGGTATTAAATTTAAAAATAATAGGATTATCCATTTCATCAGGAATATCCGGCAATAGCCGTTTAGCTAAATCAATACGGTCGCGGATATCGTTGGAAGCCTCATCCAAATTTGTCCCCCAGTTGAACTTAAGGGTAATCATCGAGGAACCCTCAAAAGAAGAAGAAGTGATTTTTTCCAACCCCGGGGTTGTAGCAAGCTGATTCTCTAATACTTCAGTAACCTTCGTCTCTACATCTTCCGGGCTCGCGCCGGGATAACTGGAGATTACGCTGATAGAAGGCGGTTCAATTTCAGGCATACTATCTATGCCTATCCTGGTTAAACTATAAAAAGCCAACACGATGATCGCAAAAAAAATCATTAAATTCGTAACGGGCCTTTTGACTCCAAATTCTGGCAAGTTCATTCTTTTTCTTCCTCTGTAATGACCTCTGCGCCATCATAAAGCCTTTGCTGCCCCATAATCACGACTAGATCGCCTTCACGAATACCATCTTTAACTTCATAATACGGCCCTTGCCGGATTCCCAAAACAACCTTTTTTAAAACCGCCTTTTGATTTTCTATAACATAGACGTACAAATTCGGTTCTTTGCCCATGACAGCTTCTTTTAAAATCACCGGCACATTTTTATGCTCTGCCAATACCAGGCTTACCTTGCTAAACATCCCCGAACGTAATTTGCCTTGCGGATTATTTATGGCGATTTCAATGGGTGCCGCGCGCGTGGACAAATCCACAACCGGGCTGATCTTTGTCACGCAACCGCTGAACTCATCATCCGGATAAGCGTCCACCCTGACCTTTGCTTTTTGATTCAGGGCAATTTTTGAATAATATTTTTCCGGAACGTCTAAATCTATTTCTATACACCTCATATCAACCACCAAAGCGATAGGTGTTTGCGTCGTAACATTTTCTCCGATATCCACATAAACTCTGCCGATAATCCCGGACAGTGGGCTTTCCACAGGGGCCTTTTCAAACTGAAAACCGACTTCGTCGCGGTCAATATAGGCGACCGTTTCGCCCTTAATAACAGAACTCCCGTCCTCTTTGACTTTTTCAATAATCTTTCCGTTCACTTTAGAATAAATAACCGCCTCTTCCTGCGCCCTGATATTGCCCACATAATCAACCGTCTCATCAAGATCTTTAGATACAACCTTGGAAACCTTAACAGGGATGACCGTTTTTGCGGAGTTTTTCTTTTCCGGTTTTTGACAACCCAAAACAGCTAAGGCCACAAATAACACTATGGCAACCTTCTTAAAACTAACCATCATTCCTCCAATTTAATATTGTTCTTGGCCAAAGTTATCCCTTGGGATTTATCCAGATTAATCAAAGCGATATTATAATCAATCAACGCCTGGATATAATCAAGTTCAGCCTGGGCCAACTTATCCTGATAATCCAGCATATCGTGCGTAGAAACCTGCCCTGCCGCGTAACGCTCTTTCTGCGCTTCATAATTCTGGGACTCTTTTTCTCTGGAAAGCTTGGCCACATCTACCTGCCGCCTCTGTGTTTTGGCTACTCTGACCTTATCCCTTATTTCCAAAATGATATTCTGCTCTAATCTTTTAAGCGCGAGTAAAGCCTGGGCTTTCTCCAACTGCCTCTGATCATATTTTGCCCTGTCTTCACTGCCCCAGGGCAGACTGAATTTAACCCCGACGCTCCAGTCTTCATAATCGGAGTTAACCTTGCCCAAAGCATCCTCATAATCTTTTCCCAGTCCATTTAAACCAAAACTGCCAACCAAGTCAACAGTAGGAAGCAGGGCATTCTTGGCAGATACGATTTTGATATTACGACTTCTCAAATCTATCTTCGCGGAGTAATAGTCCGGCCTGTATTCAAAAGCATCTTTAAGGCTTTGCAATAAATCTACATCATCGCCGTTAAGCGCCGGTTTATCCGCTAACTCAATCCTGGCGTTCCAAGCCTCAGGCTCATCAACCAAGTTGGTAATAAGCTTCAAGTCATCCTCAGCTCTTTTGACCTGGGTCTCAGCCGTAAGCACCGTCTTTTCTCTCTGCGCTGCCGCGGCTTCTGTTTCCAATAAATCAACGGAGCTGATAAGCCCCTTCTCATACCGGGCTTCATTGATCTTCAACAAGTGATTGGCGCGTTCTAAAGACAGTTTAGCGATAGAAACATTTTCAATATAAAAAGCATAGTTGTAATAAGCGATCTTTGCTTTACTGATAATATCCATAACCGTATCTTTAAAAGAAGCGCTGGATTGCAACATGTTATTCTGGGCAACGATAATATCCGCCTTATTGACCATGATGCCAAAATCCCTTAAAAGCGGCTGAGTAATAGTAATTTTTGGCTCTACCACATAATAAGGATCAAAGATCTGATATGTAGAATCGCTTTTATAGCGCTGGTTAAGAAACTCCATCTTGTATTCCGTTCCGCTGATCAACTTACCGGTAACATCGGCATCGAAATGCACATCCTGCGAATTAAAAATATCCGCTCCCTGCAAAGTGCTTGAAGAAACCTCATTTTTATCTGCCAGGCTATATTCAGCATTAAAGGTTGGTTCAAAATCGGCTCTAGCAATCTTTACATCGTCATCTCTTAGTTTCGGTTCACTGCGTTTGATAAGAATCTCAGAGTTTTTCTTTAAGGCATAAGCCATACAGTCAACCAAGCCTATCCTCATAATCCTGTCCTGCGCGCCGCTTGCTATAAAAATGGCCCTATCTATTTCCCTGGCCCTCTCTTGCGCATCCTCAACCTTCTCCTTAGCCATAACAGAAGGAATAAAACCACAGGATAGGCCGATAGTTAAACAAAATATGGACACTCTTTTAAGCATTGTTTGAGTTAGTTAACTTTGTGTTCAATCAGAATTTTCTTTGAGTAAAATCTCTTTTATTTGCAACAAAATACGTAAATAATCATGCCGGTCTGTTTCAGAAATTTTGCCAAATATTTTGATAATCATCCGGCGCTTGCTCTCATTAATACTTTTTACCAAGTCATCACCTTTAGCGGTTAATTTTATCTTGATAATCCGGCGGTCTTGCGGGTCATATATTCTGACGCAATGGCCGCTTTTTACCAAACGGTCAACAATCCCGGTCATAGCCGCCATAGTCACACCCATAAAGCGCGCCAGGTCTTTCATCTTGGCTTCCCGTTCAACCTCCAGAAAATGTAAAATCATGATCTGCGGCAAAGTAACCTTCCCCCTTTGCAAATCAGTCGCCATGCAACGGGAAAATTCCTTCATCATGATGGGCATAATCTCACCCATCTTATCAGCAAAATGAGTGAGAGAAATTACGGACATATTTAACCTCCTAATTAGTAAACATATTTAACTATTTACATTATTAAATATACACTACAAAATACCCTCTTGTCAAGAAAAGTTTGTTTTTTTTCATTTGGAGGTTCTTTTAAGACTGGCTATTATTAGGTAAGCGGATACGTAACGGAATCGCCCGTTTTCTCTTTTTAAAATAATTAAAAATATGGGCCTGTCGCAAAACGCGCGATTTCATGTCATTCTGACCCTAAAGCCAGAGGCGAAGGGGAAGAATCTCGACGTTGATGAGATTCCTACTTGAAATAGGCTTCGGTTGGCTGTCGGCCTCACTTAGAGAATAACAAAAAGATCATTTCGTAACAGTCCAAATATAAATCCCCGTATAATACAAACCAACGAGAATAAAAATAACTCCGGTTATTCTACGCGTGTAATACTCTAGTTTCGTGATCCGGTTAAACCAACGGCTCATTGAAGTAACTCCCAAAGCTACCGCTACAGCAAACACAAACACCGGAAGCCCTGTACCTATTCCATAAATAAACGGCAGAAGCATTCCTGCCTTGCTGTTAAGCGCCAACGGAATCAAACTGCCGAAGAATAACGCCGCTGAGACCGGACAAAACGCCAAAGCGAATATTAACCCCAAAAGAAAAGCGCCCGGAGCTCCAGAATCAACAAGTCTATTTTGATGTTTTTGAGACAAAACGGCGCCGGGAAGTTTAACTGTGATTATTTCCAATAGAAACAACCCGGTGATGAACAAGAAAGGGCCCAAAGCCTTAACCATATACTTCTGCAGGAATTGCGCAACTTGCGGTACGCTTAAAAGAGAGCTAATAATAATCCAGCCCAGCGCCGCATACGCCGTCATCCGGCCAAGCGTATAAGCCAGCCCCGACAAAAATACCATAAACGGATGAGCTACTCTTTTGGAAAGAAATGATACCGCCGCGATATTTGTAGCCAGCGGACAAGGGCTGATTGACGTCAATATCCCCAGCCATAAAGCCGAGCCAAAAACAATTAATAATTCCGTCATCGCGCGTCCTTTAAAAACTCATTTACCTCGCCAGTTACATAATCAATAAATTTTGATTTTTCGCGGGCAAGCTCCCAAATCTTATCGAGATTTTTTGATTTCACTTCCTCGCCGTCTTTAACTAGCGATAGAATAAGCGACTGGGCGTAGAGCTTATAATCATTCGCGAAATGCTCATTGCCCCTCTCCTCCACATTCACCGCTTTAAATTCAAGCATTCCTGAAGCAAGAACGTCTTTGAAATTCGTCTCAATCGCTTCTCTTGAATATTTCTCTATGATATTACACGTCGGGCACCGAAACGATACATGAAAATAATAAGCTATGACTTTCGCCTGTGGCTTATCTTCAGCGCTAGCCAAAGGCCCCGCGCTAATAGCCACAACAACTGCCAAAATTGCGTAAAATAGTTTTCTCAAAATACCTCCGTCTATTTTGAAATAATTTTTTTGATTTCATCCTTTACCAGGATCTTACCCGAAGCCACAACTGCCCCGTCAATAACTAAAGCCGGCGTCATCATCACGCCGTATTCGGTAATCTTATCAATATCTGTAACCTTGCCAATCTCGGCTTGAATGTTTAACTCTTTAACCGCCGCCTCAACATTAGCCGCGAGTTGCTTGCATTTAGGACAGCCAACTCCTAATATCTCAATCTTCATCTTATTCCTCCGTTATTTTTTTTACCGCTGAAACGCTTATGCTTACAACAGCATCTTGAACATCTTCAAAATTACCAAACATAGCATCCACCGCATAACTGGATTCGCTCATTACTTTAATATCTTGAAAACCCGCCTGATTAATAAAACCTAAATACTCATTTTTTTTAACAGCTCCAGAAAGACATCCCACATACGCCTCTTTGGATTCTTTAATAGATAAAGGCAAATCCTTCGCAAGCACAAGGTCTGAAACCATTAATCTGCCTCCGGATTTTAACACTCTGAAAGCCTCCTTAAATACCGCTTTCTTATCCGGCGAAAGATTAATTACGCAATTTGAAATAATCACGTCAATAGAATTATTCTCAAGCGGAAGCTTTTCTATCTCGCCCGCGCGAAACTCCACATTTTCAAATCCGCCTTTCTTGGCGTTAGAGCGCGCCCTTTCCAACATCTCCTCAGTCATATCGACACCAATAACACGGCCAGCCTTCCCGACCTTTTTGGCCGCTAAAAACGCGTCAAATCCCGCGCCACTCCCCAAATCAAGCACGGTATCGCCTTCTTTTAATGAAGCTATGGCCAACGGATTACCGCATCCAAGGCCGAGGTTGGCTCCATCAGGAACAGCGCTCATCTCCTCTTCGGTGTAGCCGGCGTTCTTACTAATATCCCGGGCATTTTTTGATGAAGAACAGCACGAGCCAGAAGAACAACAAGACGATCCTTGCTTGGCTACCTTAGCGTAACCTTCTTTAACTATCTTTTTTATATCCTTCTCCATAACCCCCCTCACTTTAGTTAACAATAAAACCAAAAATCATTCCGCTTATGGTTGCCATAATCACAACCAAAGCTACATATACAACTGTTTTCTTAGTGCCGATAACGCCTCGTATAACAAGCATGCTCGGCAGACTTAACGCAGGCCCGGCCAATAGAAGCGCCAGCGCAGGCCCTTTGCCCATGCCTGACCCGATTAATCCCTGCAATATAGGCACCTCGGTAAGCGTGGCGAAATACATAAAGGCCGCTACAATGGATGAAAAAAAATTCGCCCTAAATGAATTACCTCCAACAAGCATCTCAACCCAGCGTGAAGAAATAACGCCTTCATGGCCAACCCTGCCCAAGAGAAATCCGGAAATCAAAACGCCTCCCAGAAGAAGCGGTAATATCTGTAAAGCGAATCCCCATGAAGCAAAAGCCCATTCTTTAAGCTCATCCTTCTTGAACCAATTCATGAGCGTCAACCCTAAAACCATCAAGAAAAATCCGGTAATCCACCATTTAGATGCATAGATCAACCTCCAGATACCGGTATCTCCTTCTATCGGCTTGCTCCAATTGGCAAAAACAAGTATTGCCACCATCGAAAAAAAATAAACAATATCCTTCCATAACGGACGGCTTGCCTTAACCTCGCCGAATTGAAGATCACCGTTTGCATGGCGAGCTCGTTCTTCCTTCAAAAATATAAGGTGCATCAATAAACCAATAACAACGCTGAACACAACCGCGCCTATCGCGCGCGCCAGACCCAACTGCCAGCCAAGGATGCGGGCCGTAAGGATAATCGCTAAAACATTTATAGCGGGCCCTGAATAGAGGAAAGCGATCGCAGGGCCAAGCCCTGCTCCTCTCTTATAAATCCCTGAAAACAACGGCAACACCGTGCACGAACATACAGCAAGAATCGCCCCTGATACCGAAGCTACGCCATAAGAAAGGAATTTATTCGCTTTAGCCCCGAAATATTTCATAACCGACGCTTGACTGACGAACACCGAAATCGCCCCTGCGATAAAAAACGCCGGTACAAGACATAACAACACATGTTCCCTCGCGTACCATTTAACCAGCGCCAATGCCTCAAAGATCGCATTAGTGAATCGAAAATTCTCAACCGGCAAATAGAAACATACTAAGAAGGCTGCTGCAACGTACAATAATTTCTTCCACTCTTTCATTTTCTGGCCACCTTTCCTCCTACCGTACAACATCCGCCTTCAATCCTTATGGCCTTCACATTTACCAAAGCATCAGTCACTTTCTTGCATGCCGATGAAACGATCCGCGAAAAAGTCGGACGCGATATTTTCATTAATTTTGCGGCATCTCTCTGCTTCATTTCTTCCAAACATGCCAGCCGCATCGCCTCAAACTCATCGATACTCAGCACAACGCCTTCAAGTTTGCTCATAGGCTTACATTTCGGACGAAAGCATCTCTCCCCCGGCAAACATTTAACCCATCTTGTTTTCTTTGGACGCATAAATAATTTTCCTTTTATTGTTATGAACTATGGTTCATAACAATTTTAACATATACCCGTTTGATGTCAATACGATTTTATAAAATCTGGCGGGATTTGAGGCTGGAAACAATCATTCATACCCGTTGTATTCTTCGCTAAGTTTTAAAAAAATACCAAAATTAAAACTTAAAATGCTTCTGCGGGTGCTGCTTTTTAAGCTCTTCTTTAATAATATCAATGAAACTCCACGGGCTAAAAGCCCGCGGTTTCCAAAAGCGGAATACTCAAACTCCATCCCTGCCTTGCCGGCAGGCAGACGCGCCATAAATGGATAAAATAAGACAAAATGGAAATGCTACTCTTTTCTACCCCGAAAAAGCTCCTTTAACGCATAAACTGGCAAAACTACTATTAATAAAATTATCCCGAGGCAAATCTTTCTTTTGTTAATTGGTGGATTAATAGTAAAACCAGGAGCAATAATCTTTATTGTTTGTGCGTGAATATCAAGATCGCCTCCGTGCTCCAAGCAACTACGATGGAATGTTCCAAAAACTTCAACAATATCTCCATTTTGATGATAGTCCCCTATATATCGAATATCTTGAATTATATCATTTGAAGCCCAGATGCCGATCGCAATTGAGCCGTCATTCACATGCAGCCATGCGTGATCTCCCCGAATCATTACATCTCCTATAACCTCCCCTCTATAGTTGACAGTTTTACCGTCATGCTTTTTGGCGTTATTTAACAACTCTGAACTCGTAGATACCTGAGCGAAACAATCAGAACTAAAAATAACCAGGGAAAAACATAAAAACACAAAAAAGAAAAAACCTTTCACTTTCATCTTCCTTTCACAAACGCTACAAAAAAACCAACGAGGACAAAAACCGACATTAACTCAAGCCTCCCTGCCCACATTTCGATTATATAGACCACTTTCAATATTGCCGGCATACTCGCATCGGTTATCCCACAAGACAGGCCAACGTTTCCGGCTGCAGACGTTGATTCAAAAAGAGCTTCCAGAAAAGGATAACCCAATGCTACGCCTACAAAAGCGCCTAATCCGTAAAGAAGAAAATAACCTAAAGTTACGATCAGGACCGCCTGCACTTGTCTATCTTCAATAAACATCGTTTTTATATGATGAAATTTCTGCACCACGATCGCGCTCGGTGAAAACAAAATGCTTTTTATATCTTGCATAAATGCTTTAAAAATAATGCCTACGCGCAGCATTTTAATACCCCCAGCTGTAGAACAAGCGCAACCCCCCAGAGCCATAGCAATGATTATCCCGGTTAATGCTAAATCCCCCCACTCCTTAAGAAATTGCTGCGTATATATCGTCATGTAACCAGTTGTAGTTTGTCCTGAGATAATCTGGAAAAATCCCTTGCGAAAAAGTATCATTCCATCAGAATAAACACCAAATTGCCTTAAACCAGCCATCGTAATCAAAGTAACGATCATAATGACAAACAAGAACGTGCGAGTTTCGATATTTTTCCATATTTCTTTAAAATTCCCCATCCAAATTTGATAATGCAAATTGAAATTAAAAGAGCCGATAACCATAAAAAAAATTATGACAACTTCATAAATCAAACTGTGATAATAAAGAATATTTGGAGATTGCGGAGAAAAACCTGCGGTATCAAATCCGGCCATAAAAATGCACGCACCGTGAAAAAACGCCCTTCCCGGCTTTAACCCTATAGACATCCCTACCAAACCTAAAACAATTGTGCCTAAAATTAAGTACACTATGCTAATAATCCAAATAAACCGCGCCGTATGCATAATGTTGGGAACTAATTTCTCATCGCGCCCCTCTCCCATATACAAATTGATAGAACCGCTGGTGCCCGCGACCAAAAATGAAATCGCAATAATAGCGATTCCCTGCCCGCCGATAAAAGGCCCTAAGTGGCGCCATAAGTTATGCGTCCGCGAGAGATGATCTAAATCTTGCACAAGAGTCAATCCTGTTGTAGTAAAACCCGACATAGTTTCAAAACAAGCATCAAGAAATGATTTATAGTGGCCACTTAATGATAACGGTATAGCGCTAAGCGCCATCGCAACCAGCCATGAAAGAGCGATGACAACCATTGCAGGGCCCGCATGTAAATCTGTATCTGTTTTGCATAGCCAGCTTAAAACAAAACCGATAAATATCGTAATATTTGCGCTTATCAAGAAATCCAGCGCAGGGTTAAGTTCTCTAAACAAAACAAGGCCCGCAATAAACGGCAGAAACATCATTAGGCCGATGCCGAGTATTATTCTTCCCAAATAATAGCCTATGTTCTTAATATCGCTTAATTGAGGCTTGAGTATCATCGTATATATTTAATTGCTAATACAAATAGTACACCTATGCCAATAACTACTATTACATACACCGCTTCCCAGAATATTCCAAGCATAACATTATAGAAAATAGTCATCTTCTTCATGTCTATAACACTCCTCTGACACAAAAGATCCAAACACATAAAAGCCAGAGAATAAAACCTCTGGCATTGCGTAAGATTTAACTAATCGTTATTCTTATTTATTGGACTACGATACGCTTGGCGAACAAAGAAGACAAGTCAAAAAAAGGTCAAAACGCGTTGTTAATCATCAGAACGCAGACGGTAGCCTACGCCAGGCTCTGTAAGGATGTAGGTTGGCCGATCGGGGTTGGGTTCGATTTTACCGCGCAGATTACTGATTGTTACCCGTAAAAGGTGCAAGATTCCTTCATAATCTTCTGTCTTGTCCCAAATTTCACGCAGAATTTGTTTATGGGTTAGAACTTTGCCGGAGTTTAAAAAAAAGAGCTTGAGAATATCATATTCAGTCGGAGATAAAACGATCTCATTATTATTGACGGTTACCCGATGGCTCGTGATATCAACAACCAATTTACCCAACCGCAGAATTTCTTCTTTTTCTACCGGTAAAAGGCGCCTCATAACCGCTTTCAAGCGCGCCAATAACTCGCCCACAGAAAAAGGTTTAGTCAGATAATCGTCTGCTCCGGCATCAAGCGCTGCGATCTTCTCAAAAGAATCATCTCTCACGGATAAAACAATTATCGGGATTTTTGTCCGTTTTCTGATTTTCACGATAACTTCCCTTCCATCCATATCAGGAAGCCCTAAATCAAGAATGATGGCATCCGGATGAACACTGACAGACTCTGTCAAGGCCTCTTTACCTTTAGCCGCTTCAAAAACACCATAACCATGCGCCGCAAGAGACGTTTTAAGAAAACTACGTATAGATTTCTCGTCATCTACAATAAGAATTCTTAAATTGTTCTGTTCTGCCATTACGCGTTTACTCCACCGGAAATTCTATAATAAATGTAGCGCCTTTGCCAAGAATACTTTCTGCGCTGATATGACCGCCGTGCGCCTCAATAATATTTTTTGAAATACTTAAGCCCAAACCGGTTCCAAGAACATTCTGAGCGCGCTGGACCCGATAAAACTTATCAAAAATACGCCCAAAGTCTTCTTTGGGAATTCCATAACCATAATCCCGCACTGAAACGATCGCCTTTCCGCCAACACAAGAAACCCCAATTTCAATCGGAGAACCATCAGGCGAATATTTTAAAGCATTATCAATAACATTTAAAAAGGCTTTGAGCATGTACGGAAAATCTATGGCCACTTCAGGCATATCATTTGGGATGTTAATTTTTATATTCCGGCTGCCTATCTTATCTTTTAGCTGTTCAAGACACGCGCCTATGAAATCCCTTAGATCGCACTGTTCTTTAGAAATCCGCAACACACCGGATTCTGTTCTGGCCATATCTAAAAGATTACCCACTATACGATTAAGCCTGTCGGATTCACAACGAGCCATCTCCAAAAGCTCATTTTTTTGCCGCTCGTTGAGCTCTGATTTACTATCTAGCAAGGTGCATAAAATCCCAGTAATCGAAACAAGCGGTGTTTTTAAATCATGAGAAATAGAACTTAGAAGCGCTGAATGAAGTTTCTCAGTCTGCTGCTGAATAATTTGCGCCCTGACTTTTGAAGCAAGCGTGCTTACAATAAGGCCAACTACCAAAAAAGTCGCAAAGGTAAAAAGATACTCCAAATCATAAACATTCAAAGTGAAATATGGCGGGACTAAAAAGAAGTCGAAGGCAAAAACGCTCAGTATTGAGGTTACAATCGCCGGCCCCTGCCCCCAACGAATAGCGGCTATCACGACCACTAAAAGATAGAACATCACGATATTTGTCGGCTCAAGCCTTCTTTTAAAAGATTCACCCAGCAAGGTCATGATGGAAACAAAGCCTACGCTTACCAGATAGGGAATAATTTTATTTCTAATAATTATTAACTTTTCCATTTTAACAGATTTCCGAGAGTGGTAAAAAAAGATCCCTGCCCATGCTTCTCATGATTTTTGACGGCCCGGAATTACACTTCTAAAAAGAAGAATCGATACTAACCTCGCTAAATAAGAAACGCTGATTAAACGAGCCGTGAATATCTTGCTGGCTATTCTTAGAAAAGTGAAAAAATTATAATAGCTTTTACTTATGCGGCGCCTGATATGCTTAAGCTTTTCTAAAGAGCAATCATCAGAATATACCATATCATTACCGCTTACATGATACCCTTTAGTTTTTACAATAACTTCATTTAAAGGTGAATATTTCTCTGTCCTTAACAAGCTTAAGCTGATAGAGTCCAATTTAAGCCTTTTCGCAAAAGGGGCGATGGCCAACATTTCAGATTCGCTCTCTCCTATGCATCCGACAATAAAATAGCCATGGATATAAAAATTAATTTTAGCGATCTCAGCGAATGCCTTCTGGGCCAACGCTGTATCAAAACCTTTCTCCATGGCCTCTAATGTCTTATCCTGAGCCGATTCAATGCCTATAGACAATATCTTAAAGCCAGCTGCAAACATTTTCTTTAAAACCTTCGGGTACTTATAAATATCCAGCCTTAAAGAAACAGCAAACGTTTTTTTTATCCTTTCAGCAATAATCAAATCACAGATTTCCTCCACCCTTTTCATATCTACGGCGAAATTATCATCCACGACAAAGATAAATTCAGCATCAACAGCCTTTAATTCCTCCACAACAGAGTGCGCTGACCTGGCGCTCCAATTCCTCTTCTGGCCTAAAGGATTGTTCGTAAAGGTGCAGAATTTACAATGATATGGGCAGCCTCTGGAAGTAGAAATAAAATCTATACCAAAACCAAGATCTATATTTTTATATAAAAGCCTGTAGTTAGACCGCCTTAACTTTCTGTTAGGATAAATCTTATTGTCCAACAGGCCAAGATCGCGGGACTTATTATGGACGATGCGGTTATCTTGTCGATAAGAAATCCCCGGAATGCCTGAAAGAGGCAGGCCTAAGACTATATCCCGCACAATCTCCTCCCCATCCCCCCTGACAATAATATCTATATGCGGAGCCGCGGCAAATAATTCCTCAACGTACGCCGTAGCATATCTTCCTCCTACAATAACCTTAACATCAGAACTAATGCCGGCAATTATTTTTAGAGCAGCATCCCTCTGATAATCCCAGCATAGCGACATGCAGACCAAATCAAGCGAGTTACTATTTAAATATTTACCCAAATCCGGCTCAAACCTCATATCAACCAGCGTAACACTCTCAACTAAACCTTCCAGGACAGCAGCAATATATTCCAATCCAATAGGAGGGCAATATTTTTTCTCAGGCGTCTCATTTTGAGAAGGATAAACACACAATACATTCTTATATAATGGTTTTAATGTGGCCGACACTTGATTCTCCTCTCAAAAATTATATTTGCGTTTGCCGAAGGGCGCTTTATGCAACTTGTTAAACTTAAAAGAATGGAAAAATATTGAGGACAGTTCTTTTCTTTCAAGTGACAATCCTGTTAATTATAACTCTACTCGCTACAAAAACCTATCAAAACAAAAAACCCAGCATTCCTGCCGGGCGTAACAGAAACCACATTTTTTCAAAAAATTAGAAATAAGTTTTTAAGGTTAAAGCCTGGCCCTATTGTTTTCCATCCTGAATTTAAAGAAGCCCTCTTATAGCCAAGTTTAGCCGTTGCCCAAGAGCACCTTATTATTCCGCTTTCAATTTGCCTTTACTTTGCTTATTTTAGACGGCAATATGACAATTTCAACCCTGCGGTTTTTCTGCATATCTTCCTCTGTATCATTTGCCCCAATCGGCCGGAATTCTCCATAACCGTTAGCAGAAAGCCTTGTCGGTTCTACTCCACAATCATCAACAAGATAATGCAATACCGCAAGCGCCCGCGCTGATGAAAGCTCCCAGTTTGTTTTCCATCCTGAATGCTTTATCGGCTGATTATCCGTATGGCCTTCAATGGCAACATTGGAATCAGGAACATCACGGTTTAAAACTTCGGCTACCAGCCGAATCGAATTTTTTCCATCTTCGCGAATCACATCTTTGCCGGAATCAAAGAATACTTCTGACAAAAAAGTAACTACAAGCCCCCGCTCGGTCATCTCCAGTTTAGCTTTATAATTTCCGATTTCTTTCTTTAAGGCGTCTTCGAGCTCTAGCTTCGCTTTTTCAAGATCGGAGAGTTCTCTGTCTTTTTGTTTAACAACATTCTCAACCTCTTTTGTTTTCTCTTTCTGTAACTGCGCGATACGGCTTTTTAGATTAGCATTCTCAACTTCAAGCTCATCTGTCCTCTTGGCCTTTTGAATATAAGCGCACCCGGATAATGTGAAAACCGACAAAAGCATAATAACCGCATACTTCATCCTCATAAACATCCCCCTGTATTATAACCGTTCAAAATATTTATAAACAACCGACGCAAAATCTTCGCGATAAACTCCTCTTAACGCGGAGCTGTTAGAATTGGCATGCTTCGTCAACACCACATTTTATTGTGATAAATATTCGTTTAATTTAGCCGATGTCCTTTTCCCAACGACCCCGTCAGCCTTAAGGCCGCTTGCTTTCTGAAATTTAATTATTGCCGCTTTTGTCTTGGGCCCAATCTTCCCGTCAATAGGCCCCTGATAGAAACCCGCGCCCTTAAGCGCCCGCTGAACCTGCTTTGGCCTTAATTTTATTACCGGCCCGGAAGAGGCCTTCTTGGCCGGTTCTTCATATTTTTCAGTCGACCATGTGTCACCATAGTCATAATCCTGAGAGTATGAATCTTTTTGGACAGGTGCCTCATACTCCTGCGGCTGTAATTGCACTGCTTGTTTTTTAGGGCCCGTAGCACACCCAACTAAAACAAAAATAAGAAAAATAGACAAGATTATTCTTGTACACATAACTTCTCCTCCTCTTTAATGTAAGAATTAACCCTCTTGCGCCAACCTGGAAGCCATTTTTTTTCATTACGGCCTAAAGGAGAGTTTTTCACGCGTTCTTCAAGCACGGCATTTGCCGAGCGCGCGAACTCCCTGATAGCGTCCGGAACTTCGTTTTTATCCCGCATCCCTTCTAAAACCTGAAGCAACCCCCAGCCTTTACCTTGGTAATATTCAGATGGCGTTATCCCCAGCCCCTTGAAGTTCACATAATCTGCCAAAACACACACTCCCGAAGGCGTAGAAATAAGACGGTTCATTTGAACCGTTATCTTTTCACGGCTGCTTTCCGATGCATGTTTTAAAATTAACGGTAAAGCCTCTTCTAGCCGTTTTACAATAAAAGCGGCCTGTGCAGATTTCGTGTTTGCCAAAAACTTTTTTAACCCTGCCAACCGCTTATCGCTTTGAGCATTTAAAAAGCTGCCGCGTGACATCCAGGGGCAGGCGGGAACAGGTTCTTTATCAAGCCACGACGGTATTTTTTCTCCAGAAATTCTCGCGTATTCAACGAATTTAGCGAAGCTTCCGATAAAAGTTCTCTTCCCCTTGGCCGGATACCAAATAAAATGCCCGATACCAAGCGACATAAAATCTTCACCTTCATTCCACGCGATAAGATTATCATCCTTTGAGGCACACTCATTTTTAAAGACCATTTCACCGATTAACTCAATTTCCTGCGGGGACAATTTTCTTATAGAGGCATCTCCCGCGTCAGCTATTAGCGCGCTGGTGATAAAAAACGATATGCCTGTTAAAACAAGTATAGATATAATGAGCTTTTTCATTCATTCTCCATCAGCAAATCAGGGTCAGGCCTCAACTTTAAAAGTTATCCGCTCAACCACCTTTTCCATTTTTTAGCCCAAAGATATCCCGGCATACAAATGAAACTCCGCGGCTTAAAACTTGCCTGGAAACGGCCTCAAAACTATTTAGGTTTAAAGTATACCACCGCATCGCATTCCAGAAAATGAGTTTTTAGGCCCTTCTTAAACTTCCCGGATAAATCTTCTATCTGTTTAATCGTAAGATTTCCCTCAACCAAAAAACATATCTCCATAAAAACTCTCTGCCCTGCTTTCCTTATTTTTAACTGGTGGACGATAAATGAATCAGGCCTGCAAAGATCAATCGCCTTTCTTAGCCTGCCTTGAATATCTTCATGAGGCACCGCATCCAATAATTCAAATAAATTACGCATTCCAGATTTAAATGGCGTAAAAATAAAAAAAAGCGCGAGCACAATTGACATTGCCGGATCGATATAAGGCGTTATGCTGGTTTTCCCCATATTCTTCATAATCAGGCCAAAGAGAAAACCGGCCGCTATGCCGAAAGACAACACAGTATCGTTTAACCAATGGAAAGCGGCTGACTTTATCATTTCAGAATTAGTCCTGCGCGCGATTATCTTGAAAAAAACAGTTATAAACACACCTAATATGCCAGAGACAAAAACCGCGATAGCGGGCAAGCCATAACTACGCACATCTTCAGCATTAAAAATATCCTGAATGGCAAATTTTATACTTACAATACACATCGCGACAATAAGAATATTCTGGATGACAGCGGTCAGAGGTTCATATTTATGATATCCGAAATTATATCGCTCATCCGGCGGAGTATGAACCTTTTTTATCGAAAAATGCATCAAAAAACCAGTAACCAATATCACAAGGCTTGTCGATGAATCAAGTATCAATGTTATAGAATCTACGGCTATGCCTATAACAGCCGAAATTAAAAATAAAACTATAGATCCTGCAATTGATATCCGCGCGGCTAAAAATTGATCTTTCTGCTGAGTCATTAATTTATTTCCTTTTTTTAAAATTGGAACTGCCGCCATTGTTCCGTCAAAACATTTCAAGAGCTGGCCCTGTTTATCTCCTTGGGCTATTCAAACATCGCCTTCATCCCGCCTATAATCTGATGGGACGGAACAACAGAAATTTTCTTGTGAAGTTCATAACGTTTCTGGCCAGGATAGATAACCGCGATACGCTCAAGTTTTAGGTCTTCCAACGCGATGCGCATGGACGGCGTCATGATCGGAGCATCCTGACGCTTGATCTCAACGCCATACATCCGTCCATCTTTAAACAAAATCAGGTCGATCTCCGCGCCCTGATGTGTCGCCCAGTAATAAACATCATCCGGCTCGGCCGCGTGGATAATCTCCTCGATCAAAAACCCTTCCCACGACGCGCCACAACTGGGATGGCGCGGAACATCCTCCTCGGCCTTAATCCCAAGCAAAGAGTTAAGAATCCCTGTGTCGCGAATATAAACTTTCGGCGCTTTCACCTGACGTTTTTTGATATTCGCATACCACGGCTGGATCTGACGGACCATAAACAAGCCCGTTAAAATATCCAGATACTTCCGCACTGTCGGCTGACTTAGGCCCAGCGAAGCCGCGAAAGGGGCGGCATTCCATATTTGTCCATGGCTATGCGCAAGCATAGTCCAGAACCGATGCAACGCAACCGTGGACACATCGATCCCCTGCTGCCGAAGGTCCCGCTCAAGAAATGTCTTTATAAAACTATTGCGCCACGCAAAGCTATCCGCATCGTTCTTGGCAAGAAATGATAACGGAAATCCGCCCCGCGCCCAAAGAGCCGACGCCTTCTCCTCCCCTACCTCGGATAAATTAAAACCATCCATTTCGATGAGTTCCAAACGTCCAGCCAAAGATTCAAAAGATTGTCTTAACAAGTCGGGTGAAGCACTTCCCAAAATCAGAAACTTCGCAGGTAACGGCGTACGGTCTAATAATACTCGCAGAATTGGAAAAATTTCTGGGCATCGCTGGACCTCATCAATAACAACCAGCCCCTTTAACGGAGCAAGCGCGGTTTTGGGATCAGATAGGCCAATCAGGCCAGGAGCATCTTCAAGGTCGAAATAATTGGGCGAATCAATATCAACAAATTCCCGCGCCAAGGTCGTCTTACCGCACTGACGCGGCCCCAGCAAGGCCACGGCCCGGCTCCGGCCCAATGCATTCTTCACATACTCTTTATAAGCATCTCGTTTTATCATGAATAAAGTATACCATGAAATAAGAAAATGTCAATTTGCTATTTCATGATAATTAATCAGGGCACTCCTCATAACTATATATATCACAACGTATTACAACTTTATTGTTTCTCAGTAAAAATCATGGTCAGGCCTCAACAGCATAAGATAGAGTTATTTTGTGCTTTTTAAAAAACGCTTCGCCCCTGCGGGCTCAGTGCTTTTTTAATCCGATGTATTATCAAACCGTGTCCTGCTAATCTGCGATTATGTGATTTTACAGATTGTTAATTCAATTCGCAATCTGTAAAAATGCTATCCGAGCAAGTTTACAGTATCGTATAGGTATTGTATATAGGCAATTCGCAATTTGTAAGAACCGCTACCTCAACGGAATAGACTCAAAATCCGCATCGCTCAGATTATCCCTGACGGCCAAAGCCATAGCCTCAGAGTAACCTGCTTCTTCGGCCCATTTATTTTCCAGGTTAAAATTTAATATCGCTTCAACCTTATCGTTCCCCCGGGCAAACCCAAGAACCTGTAGATTTTCAACTGATGTTTCGCCATTCTTAGCATTGGGGAAAGCGTACACCCTTCCTTAGTCACAATAATAAAATTTTACATAACAAGCTCCTGCGTTAAGTAAGTAAATATTCTCCTCGGCCAGTAAATCGAATATAATTTCGGTCGCGTAAAATCTGTAATTGCTGACGAATTTTATCCTTTACATGCCTATTGCCCGGATGTTGTTTAGCCAAAATGGGTTCAAATTTATAGACATCTGATAGAGAAAATTCTTTCTTGCGGATTAACTCAATGCAACGCATAACATCAAGAAGCCACCCCCTTGATTCAACCTTCTTTTCCTCCCGCAGGAATAAAGTTTTTTTCCAGGCCGCGCAGACGTTCTCCTTTGGCTCGGTTTGTTTATTCTTTATTAGAAAAATCCTTCCAGATTCAGGTATTCTGCTTAACAAAATATTGCAACCGATCCAGCCCGCTCTGCGAGCGCTATCTGATAAAGGACTTCTTTTTTCAATAATATCGGGAACAAAAAAATGCTTCGGGATGACCAGAAAATTTGAAACCTGATACGAGCGCAAATCGTAATTTAGGAAAAAGAAATTAGGATTATGCACCTCAGATAATCGATTAAGCATTGCGCTATACGCCCCATCAACAATCTTCGCTCCCAAAGCATCCTTTTTGCTTTTTAACTCGAAATCCTCGCTACAATTTTCACAAAAGAAATCAGCAACAGGTTTATTATTAGAATATTGCTTGAGACGCAAATTACCACAACCAGGGCAATAAACCTCTGTTTTAACCCATCCCTCTGTCATAACCCTGACTCTCTGGGAAGAGTTTCTATATTGAGTCGCGAGTGTTCTATCAAATTCTAAATTTATACTCATTACGCCGCCTTATAGCCTACTTTTCTTGCCAAGCTTTTTAAAACAACAAAAATATGGTCTTTGCACGGTGACGACTGGTAATGCGTCTCCTCATCACTCCACATATAATCCAAAAGCGTCTTAATTTCTTTTTTTTCCTGATCAGTCATCATTAATCACCTCCGACTAATGTTATTATCCAATAA
The DNA here is from genome assembly GCA_964423185.1 of uncultured Planctomycetia bacterium. Classification (GTDB taxonomy): domain Bacteria; phylum Omnitrophota; class Gorgyraeia; order Velamenicoccales; family Velamenicoccaceae; genus CAYRDK01. Next base: position 332,215 of record CAYRDK010000001.1, on the reverse strand, counting down.
TTTCTGAATGTCTTTCTAAAATGGTAATTCTATCATTTGGATTCACCCCAATTACAAATATTCGTAACTCATGCTTCATGTTTATTAAACTCTATAGGCGTTTTAGATTATCCCCAATGATTCTTTCTTTGCTTTAATAAATCTTGATACATTATCTTTAAATACATTATATGCTGGTTTCTCAAAGATTTTTTCTACCTTTTTTTCTAAAAGCAGTATTTCATCTTTACTGCTTTTTTGAACAGCAATAATCCACATTTGTACAAAATCAGGAACTATTTGTTCCAAATCCCGCTTATTATTAACACCCACCTGTTGGTCTATAAATTTAGTGATTTTGTCAGTTAAAAAGGAGAGCCACTCAACTTTATCTTCAGGCAACGATCCCGTTTTCCACAAAAGATCTATAAACTTAACAAAAACAGCTGTAAAGCTTGTCGCGACAGATCCCGGCAAAAACAATTCATTCACTAAATGATATGATCTCAATGAAATTTTCGATTTATCTTCCATCACTATTTGGAATAGATCTTCCCCAGAGAAAGGTAGAAATGTATAAAAACGCTCTGCTAAGTCTCCAATAGATGTTGAATAAATCTTCGCATCTATCCATCCCTTACTGAATAAACTCTTAAGAATGATAAAACTGTTTGCTGCCTTGACACTTTCTTCCGATTGAAAAAACTTTAACAATCGTAAATCATCTATAATAAAAGATGCTTTTTTATCCTTCGCTAAATATAAAGAATCAAAAAGCCAATCATGATCCTTGCGCAAAATATCATATTTGTTATCTTCTGGAATCTCAGCGCACTTAACGATATGAATTGTTTTTGAATCTTTGAGAAAACGCCAAAGATTCCTTAAATCTTCCTGTTCTACTTGCAAGAGTTCATATTGAATTTTCTCGAAAAGTTTTTCGCTAACAAAAATACCCTTGCCAAGCTTTTCCAAATATCCCAATAAATTCATTTTCGAAAGATTAAGAAGCGAGGCATAATCAAAAACCAAATTTCCACCCTTTTCAAAATTGTTTAACAAATTCTCTTCAAACGATTTGTCAGGAAGCGTCAATTCAATCGTAAAGTCCAATTCATCCCAAAACCTGAAGGCCAGAATCTCCGCATAGGTTCTTTTAAGGATTTGTTCAAGAAAATAACTGGGAAGAGGTTCGTTGCGAAACCTTTGTTTAATATTTTCATACCATTCTTTTTGCTTCAAAAGCATCGATTTAAATTCTTCTGAAATGCTGCCGTCTTCCTCTATAACTTTGATTGACCAGACGGCTTTATTCTCAGGGAATTTCTTATCATATTCGAATAATCCCGTCATTAATCTGTCTACTTCGTTATCGCGGGCATACCTCATCATGAGCGCATTATAGTGAGGATAAGCTAACTTTTCTTTTGAAGCATCAGTGGCAAAATTCTTTACTTTTTCCGCATATTTTATCGCCATGTGTTTATCATTGAGCAAAACCTCATTTAAACTCATATCGATATAGAACCACATATCCTTTTTTTGCTCGGCTTCTTGCTCAATGCTTAGATAAATATCTTTTGATTGTTGAGGTGCGCCCTTCAAAAATAAAATGTGGGCAATCCGAGCTTTTTCTTTATACGGCAATTGCTGCCAATCCGTAGAATTTTCAAGCTTAGAATACGCTGTCTCAAAATTTCTCTTTTGGATTTCTACAAGAATATCATTAATACCAAGCTGATCTTTTAGGACATGATCCAGCCTTTTTGGATCAATTTCCTGCCGTTCTTTTTTGTATTCTTCAAAGCGCCTCAACCAAAGCATACAGATGCTTAAATCGTATTTAATTTGGCTCCTAAGAAATTCAGTCACTTTCTTGTTATTAATTTTTCTTAATTCCTCCGTGGTTTGATTAAGCAGGTTAACGGCTTCTTGAATATTATTATTTTTTATAAATCGAGGGATGATTTCAAAAGCATCGGAAGCGATGTCATTCATCTGAGCTTTTTGCATAAAAATTCTTGCTTTTAACATTAAATTATGCGGCGCATAAGGTGAAAGTTTTAAAGCCTGACCTATTAATTTCTCAGATTTATCTATATTTTTCTGACTAAAATAAATAGTAGCCATTAAATTAGACAGCTTTTCATCTTTCTCAACTAAAGATTGAGCCTCTTTTGAGGTTTCATAAAGAGTCAAAGCTTCCTGTGGTGATTGGTGGTGAAATTTAGACCAGATATAAACTTCAAAAATCGTTGGGTCCTTTTTATCAGAATCTTGCCAAAGCGACGTCGCGATATCATAAGCTTTTTGATAATTTCGTTCTCCATCCCTATTAAGATAAACAGACGCAAGGTTAATTTTTGCTTTTGTAAAACGGGGTTTTGAATTAAGAGCTAACCGAAAATATTTTTCCGCTTCATCGTAACCACCCCCATCAACCTCAAATCGGCTGTAACAAACGCCCAAGTTGTTATACACTCTGGCCAATTCTTCTTTAAATTGCGCCGGATTGTCTTTAATGTCGCCCTCGATCCTTAACAGAATTTGTTTAGCATTCTCAACACTATCTCCATGTATCTCTTTCACAGCTTCATCAATATCTTTATTGATATCATCCTTTTTTGAGTTACCTTGCTCTGTCAATAATCCGGCCTCGGAAAGGGAACTCGTCACATGATGCTTAATATCTTCTGATCTTTCTCTTAACTCCTTATTAGTTATAGGGAAAAGATCGTCATATACACCTACGGCCTTAGCCTTTGCTGTTAACTCGACATCCGTCCAGAAAACAATTTCTCCTAATCCACTTTCTCGCGCATATTTTTCTATCTTGTCTCGACAAGAACTGGAAACTTTACAAGCTACCACAAAAACTATGCCATCAGGGTGAAAACTATTATCGACTTTAGAATGTTCTACTATTTTATCGATTTCTTTTTTTAAGTTAGAAAACCAAATTTCTTTATATCTTTTGCACTGAAAATACCATTTTTCTTTTTTCCCTATAGCATATTTGTATGCGACAATATCTCTCCCCTTATCCCCAGATCCGTCACAACATTGAGGATCACTATATTCTTCTTTTGATCTTACAATAATTTCAAAAACAATTTTTACAAATTCCTCTGGTGATTTCGAACTGAAAGGAAATATGTTGCATGTCTTTTCGGATCTTTCTGGTTCAATATAGAACCCAAGTTTTTCAGCAGTAAAAGGCACGCCAAGAGCGGCACATATACTACTTAAAGTTTCTACAGATACATTTTGCTTACCCTTTTCTATGCGAGAAATAATCTGTTGAGAAATATTTAGTTTCTTTGCCAGATCTTTCTGTGTTAAACCCGATTGTTCTCGCAATAGTTTAATTTTTGAGCCTATTTCTCGAGAAATAGAAAACACGGATACGCTCATAGGTAATTCAGATGCGCCAAATTGTGCTGCCGATGCAGGCACTTTTAATTCTTTAAGTTCCGGCATTTTTTCTTTCAACGTGTCATAAATGGCCTGCCAGTATTCAATGCGGGGGTCATTCCAGGCATTTCTCCTCATCTGTTTCTTAATTCTATTCCAAGAGACAAAAAAATTCTCCCTAGTAATAAAACTGCTGAAAACCTCTCGCGCAGAATTTTTCCTGGATAAGAGCAACGCAGCATAAGAAATAAACTTCTGGTCTTTGATGTTCGAAAGCACAGTTTTTACCTGTTGTTCATCTATATTTTTATCCCAAAGCCAATCCATTTTCATATTTAGCCAATCTCTCCTAACAAAATTTTTTTAATTTCAGCATCGAAATGTTTATCAATATCTCGAAACTCAACTTTGTGTGAAGTCTTAATTTCAGATAGGCCCATTTTTATCTGCATGCGGTCAAATCGTCTAAACCACCGAATGATTCCTTCTTTTAATGTTTGATCACAATACTTATTAACAAATTCAGAAAGACTTAAAAATTTCTGTGATAAATAATAAAGATCAAATAAATCTTTGGCCTCTTGTCTTCCCCCAATAAATTTGGACTGACCTGCTTCATCCAATCCTACTTTTAAACCACTTGTGGCATAAATTTTTCTTATGTATATATCTTCTATGGAAAGTATGCTGATATCATCTATCCTTTTGAATTTCCCGATTAAAGGAAGGACATCTTCAACAAAATCTATTTTTATAAAATTCTTATCCTGTTGTACATAAAAAACCATCATTTTGGCTTGGTGTTTCTCAGATAAGTTTTCTGCTTCAAGCTTAATTTCATACCCTAATTTTTCTTCAAGGAATTTTATAATTTGCTGTATCCTCTCAAATGAAAACTTTTGCGTGAAAAAATCCAAATCTTCCGACTCTCTGTGGTCAAAATAAAATAAAGACAGCGCAGTGCCACCACATAGGTAAAAATCGTCAATTTCCCCTGATAAGGTCTTGAGAATCTTTAATTGTCTGATTTTTAAGTTTTCTTTGTTGTCCATAGTAAGAATATACAACATATATGTTGTCTTGTCAAGTAATAAAACAGCTTCGGTGATGTACACTAAAGTGTGTAAAAAGGTTTAAATAGCAATAAAAAGGGCGTAACCTTCAAACTGATATTGGGTCCTAATTTCCCACAACTACTTCCCAGTGTCCGCCCTTATCCGGGCCTATGCGGCGAAGCAATCCCTTCTTCTTCAATTGACTAATATTTTTATCGATAGCTGTGGTACTGATACCGATTTTGTGCGACAGCTCTTTCTTCGAGATAGCCGAATTGTCTTTAATTAACTTGATGATTTTCTTCTGATTTTCTACCAACTTTTCTACCAACCTCTCGCCCTCATCCCATCTATGCCGGAAGAAAAATAACTCCTCATAATTATAGATATTATAACATATCACAACTTTATTGTTTCTCAGCAATTAGCAAAAATCAGAACCAGAATGACATGAAATTGCGCATTTTGCAACAGGCCATTGTATTAATTTTTGCATAATTCTATCTTCTTCTCCCTTGTCAAGCTTTTGATGTGGGCTTCACGTGTGAGCGCGCCTGATCTGGTAAAACACTCTTCCGAATAGACAAGCTTTACCGGATGGCGGTATTTTGTATAACGGCAGCCATTACCGGAATTATGATCCTGAACACGCCTGTTTAAATTATTAGTGATTCCTGTATAGAGAGTATTATCGCGGCATTGGAGAATATAGACGTGCCACATGGGGATTCCTTCACATTTCAAGGTCCTTCGCGTTGCCTGAAGCGCTCTTTTTCATCACGCTTCATGGCTAACTCAGGGCCCAGTTTTCCGAAGGAAAACTGGGATCGATGGGTGAAACAGATTAGAACCTGCTTAATCAACCAATAAACCCACTTTACGAGGCAACAGCCTCATTATTTGCACTAACATGAGGTTGCGGCTGAATCGGCCCGGAAATATGAACCTTTGCTTTCGAACCGTCGATCGGTTTATTGAAGCGAGATTTTGGAAGCTTAGACATAGTACTAAAGATCAAATCAGGAACATTCTTTAGGGTCTCAAAACAAAAATTCAAAGCTCCTTCTTCCAAAGCCTTATCCTCTTTCGCAACCTGAACTATATTATTCAAATACCGTTGCATTTGAAACGCGTGATACTTCACCATGTCCACCCACTTCATTCCTTTGCTACGGAATCCGATCTCCAATTCCAGACCAAGCGCGTTTCCATAATCAATAAAATCTTTAATAGATAAACTATCATCCTTCGCTGATTCAATCTTTGAAATACGCCCCTGAGTGCAACCGAGTTTATCAGCCATTTCTTTTTGAGTGAGCCTATGTTCGCATCGCAAAAAGGTAAGAAACTTCCCAAGCCCATTCTCAGAAATATGCTTCAGTGCATCTTTCTTGAAATTCTCATCTTCAGAGAGACCTGTGATCAAGTCTGCAACATTTTTAAATTGTTTCGCCATTTTCATGCTCCTTTTAATTGCACAACAAAATCTGCGCTCAATTTAATATCATCTTTTTGTGAACCCTTATCCCCAATGGTTATAAGGTAAAGAGCCTTCGCGTCAACATCGGGATAAACATATAACCGCGTTTGCCTGAGTTTTCCCTTCGCACCGCCCCGCTGATCAATGGCTCTTACGCCTTTTCCCTCATCATGAATATATCCAGCAACCACAAATTGGGGATGAACGCCATGTGCAACAGTTTTAAAATAACGGTCAAGATTATCTAAAACTGCCTTGAGCTCTTGCGGTTGCTTTTTCTCATAATGCTTATGCGCCCGCTCATACGAATCCGTTGGCTCAATACGCCATTCTGTCATCATTATTCCTATCTGTAATAAAATATACCATATTTTCGTAATAGATTCAATAGAATATTACTAAATGGAATATTTGTCAATCTTTATTTACTTCCTTTATCTTAAAATATCCCGATTATCCCGGTGTACCTCCATCCAGTCAGCGGAAAAGAATCAGGTGGGAGGGGTCCTCATAACTATATATATCACAACATATCACAACTTTATTGTTTCTCAGTAATTAGCAAAAATCAGAACCAGAATGACATGAAATTGCGCATTTTGCAACAGGCCATTGTATTAATTTTTGCATAATTCTATCTTCTTCTCCCTTGTCAAGCTTTTGATGTGGGCTTCACGTGTGAGCGCGCCTGATCTGGTAAAACACTCTTCCGAATAGACAAGCTTTACCGGATGGCGGTATTTTGTATAACGGCAGCCATTACCGGAATTATGATCCTGAACACGCCTGTTTAAATTATTAGTGATTCCTGTATAGAGAGTATTATCGCGGCATTGGAGAATATAGACGTGCCACATGGGGATTCCTTCACATTTCAAGGTCCTTCGCGTTGCCTGAAGCGCTCTTTTTCATCACGCTTCATGGCTAACTCAGGGCCCAGTTTTCCGAAGGAAAACTGGGGTGGGTAACGGGATTCGAACCCGCGACAACTTGAGCCACAGTCAAGCGCTCTACCAAGCTGAGCTATACCCACCATCATGACTCTGATAAAAGTATTTATTCCTCACATGATGGTGGCCCTGAGGATGATTTTCCCAAAAGGGCCTCACCATGAAAAACGGACACAACGAAAGTTCAACGTGCTCTACTCCCGTGCGTAATCATCTAAAAAATCTCTTCCAGATATTTTTTAGCCACGTACGGGATTAATTCGCGCAGGTAACTTACTCATATATCTTTGACATTCGTAAGTTACGCGCTCATTAACAAGCTGAGCTATACCCACCATCATGACTCTGATAAAAGTATTTATTCCTCCTAAAACCAACAAAAATCAAAGCAAATTAAGTGTTTAATTATAGCATCCGGTATAGGCTTTTTCAAATATTTTAATATGCCTGTTATTCTCATTGATAAATAAAAGATATTAGCCTATAATTATTCTACTATGTCAAAAAAGAAAAAAATTATCATCGCGGCTGTACTTGTGCTCCTTTTAGGGCTGACGGGAGGCGTTATCTATCTTAACAAGTACTACCTGCCCCGGGTCATAAAAGAAAAAATTATCATAGGGCTTGCAAAATTCACTTCAGGCAAAGTAGAGCTGGACAATATCCACTTTAATCTTTTTCGCGGGGTTGTATTGGAAAACCTTACCCTCTATAATAAAGACAACCCGCAATCAAAACTTTGCCATATTAAAGAAGTATCAGCGAGCGTCCTCATCCTGCCTTCTTTTAAGGCAAAAAAGATCATCATCCCTTCGCTTGCTATAAAATCAGCCTTGATCCATTTGTCCCGCGATAAGGATAACAGATTCAACATTAGTTACCTTCTGGATAAAAAAGCTCAAACAGGCTCAGGCGATAACGCTCCGCTGATTAAAAATATCACCATAACCGAGTCTTCTATTTTCTTTACAGATAACACGATCAACCCCCCTGCCCGGATAGATGCCAATAATATTAGTATCCACACAAACGTCTCTTTCACCGAAGCGCGGGCCGAAGGCTCTTTTACCGTCTCAAAAGACAACAAAAAAACAAACGTTGAAATCAACGCGGAATACGCTTTTGCCGACAAGAGCTTAAAAGGCGGCCTGATCGTAAACGACTTGGATGTCAATACTTATCAATCCTATATAGACGGCCTCAACTTCACATTGACTTCAGCGCATATTAATCAACTGCAATGCGGCTGCCAGATACAAAGCCAGAATATCCAAACGCAAGCAAAAATCTCTTTAGACGGCATCTCGCTTGAAAAAAATGGTTTCTATTTAAAAGACGCCCAACTCAACATAGACGCCTCTGCCCAAACAACAAAAAATAATCTAAAATCTATACGTTATCAGGGCCAGGCGAATATCGTAAAAAGCGCTCTTTCTATCGATAAGACAGCCCTCATAAACGCCGATATCAGCTCTGCCACGGCAGACTTTGAAGGAGACAACACCGCTATCAGCCTGACAGCCGATATAAAAGCCGGCAATATTGATGTAAAAAAAGACGATATCGCCGTATCTGAAGCGGATGCTTCTATCCAGGCGCAAATCAACATCCCCTTTACAAAAGAAGACGGCCAAGCTATCGTTTATCAGGGCCAAGCCGCTATCAACGCCAAACAAATATCAGGCATCCCAAAGATTGGCGAAATAACAGATACAACGATTCAGCTCTCTTTTATAAATCAGGACCTGACACTTACCAGCTTCACAGGAAAAGCTTTGAGCGCAGGCATTGAGGCCAAAGGCAGCCTGAAAAATAAAATCTTATCCTTGGATATCAACGGCACCTTCGCGCTCAATCAACTAACGCGCTTTGTCCCAAAATCTATTAACCTCACTCCTTATAAAATCTCAGGGGCCAGTTCAACATCTATCCATATGGACGCCGACTTGGAATCTGAACAAAAACTGGCCTTCAATCTTAAAGCAGAACTGGCCGATATCAAAATCAGCCGCGCGGACAATAATCTCCTTATAACATCGCCCGGCGGCAACATCACGTTTGATACACGCAAAAAACAGATGAAATGCCAATTTGAAAAAATAAGCTACCTTAATGAAATCTATTACCTTGATGCCGAAATGACAGGTTTTCCTGACACGCATATCAACGCCAATATCCGCGACAAAAACAGGTCTTTATCCCTAAAGGCGGATAAAGACGGTGATTTAATCAAAATACTGTCCTTGCAGGGTAAATTTATAGACTCCGACATCTCCCTCAAAGGCACAATAGGCCTTAAAAGTGAAATGTCTCTTTCAGGCAATATTGTTTTAGAACTCAAAGACTTAAAAAATATCCTGCCTGATCAGAAAATTTTGGAGAAGATGAACCCTCAAGGCAAACTCCTGATTGTGGGCCAAGTTTCAGGGCCGCCTAAAAACTGGCGGCTCTGGAGTGTAAAGGCGAGTGCCAAATGCCGGACTCTCAACATCTACAACCTAAATATAAATAATCTGAGCGCTGAATACACGCAAATAGAAAAAGACGCCTTTCTCAGCAGCCTCGCCTTCAATGCCTATAACGGCACAGGCCTTATGCAGGGGCGCTTCGACTTTTCAGATAAGGCCCCCGCCTACAGCATCCGCGGCAAGATAGAAAATATAGATATCAATCTTCTTAAAGATGACACGACATGGAAAGATAAAGTATTCTACGGCACATTTTCAAGCCTGTTTTCTTTTGGAGGCAACGGGTTTGATACGGCAAGCATCTTGGGCGAAGGCAATGTTTCAATTGAGAACGGCAATATATGGGAATTTAACCCTTTAAAAGGATTGGGCAGCTTTCTATTCAGCCCGGGCTTTACGAAAATCTCTTTTACACATGCCCATGGCGATTTTTCCATCGCTGATAATTACATTACAACAAATAACTTAGAAGTCCTTGGAAGCGAATTAGGGTTGCTTGTGGAAGGAAAAATATCATTTAAAGGCGATCTTGACCTTCTGGTGAATACGCAACTCGCGGCGGCGGGCCCGTTAAAAAAGAATAAAGGCGTCCAAAAAGTAGAAGGCCTGGCAAACGCGGTTGTGGGCGGGGTAACAACGCTGAAAATCGAAGGGTCAATCGAAAAACCAACCTACAAACTTCAATCCATTGAAAAGAGCATTGTCAAAACAGTCGGCGGCCTCATTTCAAATATCTTTCAATAAGCACGCGCGCTTTTTTTAACGCTTTATAACGGTGGCTCATCGTATGCTTAATCTCAAGCCCCAACTGGCCGAATGTCTTGTCATACTTTTCCACGATAAACAAAGGGTCATAGCCAAAACCGAGCTTCCCTTTTGGTTTTAAACCAATCAAACCTGAACAGGTGCCGCTGACGACACCAATCAGTCCGTGGCCGTCCGCCAAAGCAGCAAAACAGCGGTAGCGCGCGGCACGTTTTTTAAGCGGCATATCTCGCAGCTCCCTTAAAAGCTTCAGGTTGTTTTTTCTATCTGTCGCGCCTTCGCCTGAAAAACGCGCCGAATAGACACCGGGCTTATTTTTCAAAGCCTTAACCTCAAGGCCGGAATCTTCACCTAAAACAAGTTTTTTCGTCGCCTGCGCGATTGTGCAGGCTTTAATAACAGCATTCTGGGCAAACGTCTTGCCATCCTCAACAATTTCAGGCAGGCCCTCATAATCTTTTAAAGACGTTACTTTGATGCCCAAACCAGCAAGTAAGTCCTCAATCTCTCCAAGTTTTTTCTGATTTTTTGTCGCGACTAATAATTCCATAAATATTGTCTTTTTTTCCCTTGTGGCCTTGTGTCTTGTGACTTTGTGACAGCTCTATTTCACATCCTTCAATAGCTCTTTCTGGATGCCGATGAGTGTATCAATCCCCTGCTTGGCCAAATCAACAAACTTATCCATCTGTTCTTTGGAAAAAGGCTTGCGTTCAGCGGTCCCCTGTATCTCTATAAAATCACCGCTTGAAACCATAACAAGATTCATATCCACCTCAGCCTTTGAATCTTCATCATAATTCAAATCCAGAAGCATCGTGCCGTCCACAATGCCGACGCTGACCGCCGCCACAAATTCTGTAATAGGTATCCTTTTGATCATACCCTGGCGCTTCATATAATCAAGGCAATCCACCAGCGCCACAAAACTCCCTGTAATAGACGCGGTCCGCGTGCCGCCGTCAGCCTGAATCACATCACAATCAATATAAATTGTGCGTTCTCCCAACTCATCTAATTTCACGACCGTGCGCAGGGCCCGCCCGACTAAACGCTGAATTTCAAAAGTCCTCCCGGACTTCTGGCGCTCCCGGGCAATCCTTGTCTGGCAGGACCGCGGAAGCATCGCGTAATCGGCTGTTACCCATCCGCTATTGCTCCCTTTTAAAAAAGGCGGTACGCTATTGGCATCAAGCGACGCTGAACAGACAACCTTTGTGTCTCCCATCTCAATTAAACACGAACCTTCCGCGTGCTTGAGAAATTTTCTTGTGATTTTTACCTTCCGCAAAACATTACTGCCTCTGCCATCTATCCGTGTCATAATATTATCCTTTAAATGAGGCCTTAACTTATAGAACGTAGTGAACATAAGTTAATGGGCCGAATTTATCCTGAGCATATACTAAAAATCTTAACGAGATTTTTAGTATGATATGCGCAGGGTTACGTTAATTCCTTTAAATGAGGCCTTAACTTATAGAACGTAGTGAACATAAGTTAATGGGCCGAATTTACTTCGCACATATTTTAAAAATCCAAATGAAGCTCCGCGGGCTAAAGCCCGCGGTTTCCCTGCCTCGCCGGCAGGCAGGCAAAAGCGGAATACTCAAGCGGCCAAACTCCATCCGCGCCATAAATGGCGCGGTTTTGTGGCCGCGAATGTATAAGATTTTTGAAATAGTTATGTGCGAAGCCACATGTTAAACAAAGCTCATTGCAATTTTTTAAATATATCCTCTCCCTTTGAATCTATTCCGACGATAACAGGAAAATCTTTCACCGTTAGTTTTCGCACCGCCTCCGGCCCCAAATCGCCAAAACAAACGATCTCGCAAGCCAGGACCTTTTTTGACAAAAGGGCACCCGCCCCTCCTGTCGCGATAAAATAAATACCCTTATATTTTTTTATCTTACGGCGCACGTCCTCGCTTCTTCTCCCTTTGCCGATAACCGCCAACACCCCGGCTTCAAATACGGGTGCTGCAAAAACATCCATACGCGAGGCCGTTGTCGGCCCGCAGGAACCTATAATCTTGCCCTTAGGTGTTTTCGCCGGGCCGCAATAGTAAATAATCTTTCCCTTCAAATCCAGCGGCAGTGCAGAGCCTTTTTTATACGCGTCAACAAAACGCTTATGTGCCTGATCGCGGGCTGTGTAGATTTCACCCGAAAGCAGCACCTCATCGCCCGCTTTTAAAAATAAAAATTCCTTTTTATCAAAAGGGGCATTTAAACGAATAACCTTCTTATTTGAGTATAACACTCGCGCTCCTTAAAACATGACAACTGATATTGACGCACACCGGCAATCCGGCGATATGGGTTGGATATGTCTCCACATTAACAGCCAGCGCTGTTGTCCTGCCGCCTAAACCCATCGGGCCGATGTTTAAAGCGTTCACTTCTTTTAAAATATCATTTTCAAGGCATGCCGCGTGAGAAAGAGGATTCTGTTTATGGATAGGCCGTAACAGCGCTTTTTTAGAAAGTTGGCAGGCGCAATCCGCGGTCCCGCCGATACCAACGCCCACAACATACGGCGGACAGGCATCAGGCCCCGCCTGCCTGACAACAGAAACAACAAAATCTTTTATACACTCAACAGAATCCGTCGGGTTAAACATTTTTAAAACCGTTTTATTCTCGCAGCCAAACCCTTTCGGCAGGACCGTTATTTTCAAGCCTTTTCCCCGGGTGAAATCAAAATGAATGACAGCCGGCGTATAACCGCTCTTCTTTAAACGTAACAATGGGTCGCTGACAACCGAATCACGCAAGGACCCTTTTTTATAACCCTCTCTGACGCCTTTGTTAACGGCGCCTACCACGTCAAGGCCGCTTAAATCTACATCACGGCCGATTTCAATAAACACAACCGGCATGCCCGTGTCCTGGCACAAAGCGACGCGCTCCTTATCAGCAATGGCGGCATTTTCAAGAAGCTCGCTTAAAATTTTCTTGGCCCTGATATTTTTTTCAAGCGCCAGCGCTTTTTTAAGCGCGTTTAAAACATCAGGCCTTAAATGAATGTTGGCCTCAACGCATAAGCGCGCAACCGCTCGCGTAATATCGCCTTCGTTTACCTTTATCATTTCGCCTTATACTCCCGGGTAACAACCGTCGTAATGCCTCCCCGCGGATTGATTTTAACAATGACTTTCGCCCAATGAGGCTTGCAGGCGGAAATAAAATCATCCATCAACTTATTTGTAAAATGCTCATGGAAAATACCTACCTGACGGTATGAAACGATATACTCTTTTAAAGATTTCAGCTCAATACAAGACACACCCGGGCTATATTCTATTGAAATAAAACCAAAATCCGGCAAGCCTGTTTTAGGGCAAATGCAGGTGAACTCCGGAATTTCAATATGGACAACATAACGCTTATCCGCGTATTCATTGCGCCACACCTCAATCGCCGGTGTCTTTAACTTGCGGACTTGCCCTTGCAGCCCTTCGTATGATGACTTTTTCATGATTGTTTTCCTTATATTTTTCAGGGCGCGGGGTACTGGATTCAGGGTTCAGTCAAATTAAAAATCTTTTTTTGCTCTTTCTGTACCCTGTTACCTGGCCCCTGAACCCTGTTTTACTTTATCCCCGAATACTTATGCGCCTGAGGCAAAATTTTTACATCTTCTATTCCGGCCGCGATAAAACGCCTTTTCAAGGCGATCATCTTTTCCAAAAGCTCCTCACCGGACTCCACCCAATTCGGCTGTAAAACAACCGGGATGTTTCCTTTAGCTCTCAATAAAATGTCACAAGCGCTATCAATCTCGCGAATCTCCACATTTTTGGCGATCACCATTTTCACAAAAACTTTTTTTTCCAAAGCAACTTTTAAGAACTCTTCATGTTCCTTCCAAAAAGTGTTTAAACCTGTAAAAGAAGGCAGTTTAAAATCCATCGCGATAATGTCCGTAAATGGAAGGGCTTTGCGCAACTCATCAACCAAAATGCCATTGGTTTCAAGATGGATTTTAAAACCCAAAGGCTTGATTTCTTCTAAGAAATCTTTTATAAAATCTGCTTGCAGAAGAGGCTCGCCGCCGGTCAGACAAATAGAATGGCTCTCGCCCCTCTCTTTTACTTCATCAACAAGCGCCCCCAGCGAATACTCCTGAAAAGAGTAAATACGCGTATCGCAATGAAGACAGTGTATATTACAGCCAAAAAACCTGATAAAAAGCTGTTCCTCTCCGAGATAAACCCCTTCTCCCTGAGTGCTCTCAAAAATTTCAATGATTTTTGCCATTCTCATCTTTGTAGCGCCGGGTCTTCTAAACCCGCCTCCTCAAAACCTTTTGCCCTTAAGACACAACTGTCGCACCGTCCGCACACGCGCTTCCCGCCAGAATAACAAGACCATGTCAAATGGTATGGCACGCCCAACTTTACCCCTAAGCTGATAATTTCAGATTTTTTCAAATGCAACAGCGGCGCGTGGACTTCTATGCTTTTGCCTCTCGCGCCGCGCTTAGTTCCAAGCAAAGCCATCCTGTTAAAAGCCGCCAGATACGCGGGCCTGCAATCAGGATAACCGGAATAATCAACAGCATTGGCACCTATAAAAATATCACCACACCCTAAACTTTCCGCGTAAGAAAGCGCGAAACTCAAAAAAATCGTGTTCCTCGCGGGGACATACGTCGACGGAATAGAATCTTTTCCGTGCCGGCCGCCTCGCGGTAAAACCATCTTCTCATCCAATAAAGATGAACCTTTCCAGGGCAGAGCTATTGTTATCTTCTCAAAAGGCACTAAAGCAAAACGCGCAACTTCCAAGGCGGATTTCAATTCACGCGAATGCCTCTGCCCGTAATCAACGACAAGGGCATAGGCCTTAAAACCCTTTCTAACGGCAACATAAAGCGTCGTAGCGGAATCAAGCCCGCCTGACAAAAGCACAACCGCTTTCTTCTTCATGGCTCTTGATATACGGCACAGCTAGACGGCGTTTCCCAAACTTTGATACAAGAAACAACAATGCCTGAATGACGGCGCATCTTCTCATTCATCTTCTGATAAATAAGCCTGGCGATATTTTCAGATGTCGGATTAATCTTTTTAAAATAGGAAAGAGAGTTAAGGTATTTATGATCAAAAAGCTCAAGTATCCCTGAGAGCTTCTCTTTAATCACATGAAAATCTTCACACATGCCCGCCTCATTCAGCTTTTCGCTCTTCAAAACAGCTTCAACCTTCCAATTATGGCCGTGAAGCGCTTCACATTTCCCTTGATAACCGCGCAGATTATGTGCCGCGCTGAAATTTAATACAACCGAGACTTCAAACATTATCCACCTTCTTTACCTGTTTTAACTCCCGCCCTAAAAATCTTCGGGCGACATTTTCAAAAATAGCCACTTCATCGCTGACAAAATACTGGTAGTCCGGCTTTAATGTGTCTTTACTCAGGATCCCTTCCTGCGTAAGAACCTGCTTAACCTCCAAGGCCACCTGTTGGGCCGAATCAATCAAAACAACATCAGGCCCCATAAACTTTTTTATGCGTTTTTTCAAAAGCGGGTAATGTGTACAGCCCAGAATCAAAGTATCTATCTTTTTCCTCTTCATGGGAGCCAGATACTTTTCCACAGTCTTATCCGTGACCTGATCGTTAAGCCAGCCCTCTTCCACCAAAGGCACAAACATAGGGCACGCCTGGCTATAAACCTTAATAGCGCTATCCAGGCGTTTAATCTCCTGTTCATACGCGCCGCTGTTAATTGTGGCGCGCGTCCCAATGACACCGATCCTCCTGGTTTTAGTCGCATATACCGCTTCTTTGGCGCCAGGCATTATAACGCCTATGATAGGAATCTTAAAATGTTTCCTGATAACCGGCAAAGCGAGGCTTGAAGAAGAGTTACACGCTATGACAATCATTTTGACATCCTGACGCAGAAGAAAAAGCGTATTCTCAAGGGAAAATTTAATAATTGTTTCTTTGGATTTTATCCCATAAGGCACGCGCGCCGTATCTCCAAAATAAACAATATTTTCCCGCGGCAGGAGGCTAATCACTTCCTTAACGACGGTTAGACCGCCAATACCTGAATCAAATATACCTATCGGGTTATTCATCTTCTTTTTCTCATCCCTTATTTTTCTAATTCAACCTTCTGCGCCTTTACGCCTTCCACGTAATGTCTGAATTTTAATATGCCCCGCGCTAAACTTTCTGCCATCTTCTGGCGATACGCCGGATTGCGCAGCTTCTTCTCCCCTCCCTTGTTGGAAATATAGCCAATCTCCACCAAAACAGCCGGCATAAAAGCTCCTTTTAAAACAGCGAAAGGCGCCCCTCTAACGCCATTCATAGCCAACTTTAAATCTTGAGAAACAGCCTCGCAAATATAGCGCGCCAACTCAATGGACTCTTTTCTATTCTCTGTATAAATCAAATCCCAGACGATCGCTTTTAAATATGCGGCATTGGAATCCAGCCCCTCATACTGCGTTAAAGGCGCGTTTTCAGCGGCGGCAAAAGCCCTTGCGTCATCATCAACGGCCTCTGTCAGGTAGTAAACCTCAAAACCCTCCACCCAGCGGGACTTGTTCGCGTTGGCATGGATACTGATAAAAAGATCCGCTTGGCGCTCATTGGCTATGTGGCTGCGCTCTTCCAATGGTATAAAGATATCTTTGGAACGCGTCTGATAAACCTTAACACCCGACTTCTCCAAAATCCGCGCAAGCCTTTTTACAACATCCAGGACAATATCTTTTTCCTTCAGCCCACGCCTGCCGATAGCGCCGGGGTCCTTGCCGCCATGCCCGGCATCAAGGATAACAGAATTCACCTGGCGTAAAAAAACGGGCGCGGTGAACGGTTCGCCCTGCCGGGCCGATTTAGCAGATTTTTTGATAACATCAACAAAATCCGCGGCGACATAAACAATGCCATCTTTTAAAATAACGGGCGCGGATAACTGATGAATCTGATCTCCTGCCAGCATCCGGCTGCTGTCAATAAGCAACCTGAAAACCTGATCGTCTTTTTTTAAAACAATAACCTTGCTTAAGGCATCATAATCCCAGCGGATACCCTCTTTTTCGCACACCTGAGGCAACGCGAAATAAGCGTTATCAGCTATCTTAACAGGTAGATAGGCCGGGCCATCTTGCGTCGCCGGCGTTGAAGCGCAACCGGATAAAGACAAAACAATAAGGCCAAAAATAAGAAAAAAACAACTCAGCCATTTCAATTTCATGTTTTTTTATCTCCGGCCTTTTAAAAAAATATCACCGAATAATCCAATACGGTTTTTTAATGTAAAGCTATGCAGAATACATATACAGTAATGCAAAAACCAGCCTATAAGGCCGGAAACCCGGAAAAACAGCACCTTGCCGCAGGCCTTCCTGTTTGCCAGAGGCACCAGAAAACCAAAATCACAAGGGCGGTATTTTAACAGCTTTTTTCCAATGATAGAACGCAGAATATTCTTTGCCGCGACTTGTGCCTCGGCAATAGAAAATTGAGCCGCCATGCGCAATGTTTTTCCGCGGTGCTGAAAACAGGCTAAATCTCCGGCGGCATAACAACCGTTGCCAATACCCATATGTTCATCCACAAATAAACGGCCCTGCGTATCCCTCTTGGCATCGAGAGAACCTGTAAAAGAAGGCGCTATAACACCAGCCACCCAAACAAACAAATAGTTCCGCAACTCTATACCGTTTGATAACCTGACATATTCATCCGTAGCTTCTTTTATGGACGAAGAACAATGGATGCTAACACGATGAGCGCATAAAGACATACGGCAATACTCCTGAACCCACAACGGCAACGAACCTAAAATATCTTCGCCCTTTTCAATCAGATGAATATTGTTTTTCCTGAAGCCGCGCCGCTTTAAGAAAAAAGCCAAACTAGCCGCTATTTCAACACCTGTATAGCCACCCCCGACGACCAAAACTGTCTTATTAGGATCATCCTCTAAAACCTTCATCAGCCTTGAGGCGTCTTCAACCGTTTTTAACTCAAAAGCCTTTCTCTTCAAATCCTGAAAACCGTCGTAATGAGCCGCCACCCCCGGGGCTAATAAAAGATACTCATACGAAAGGCTGCGCCCGCTTTTTAAAAGAACTTCTTTTTGCTTGATATCAACCTCAATAACCTCATCCTGTTGAAAGTTGATCTTAAGTTTTCCTAAGTAAGCATCCAAGCCAACAGCCGCGTTTTCCGCGCTAACACACCCTCCTGCCACATCCGGCAAAATAGGCAAAAAATCAGAAGTCGCTTTGACATCAATCAGAATAACCTGGCGAAACCCCATCTTTGAACGGTTTTTCGCAAAATAATGAGCCGCCTCCAAACCGGCAAATCCAGCGCCAATAATGAGTATATCCCCCACGCCGACCTCTCACTCTACACAAAAAAGCCCTAAAGGCTGTTCTCACCCGAAAACAATTCCGGAATACAAGCTAAGCTTCTACCGCTTTTACGAATAAGAATCGCCTATATCATATTATATCCGGGGCCTATTTTCAAGAATATCCTCAAAAAGCGATTAACGCTTGTCGCGCCAAAACTTTTATGCTAAGATTACGCAATGCTTGAAGCCTATATAAAAAAAATCAACGTCAACCTGGAAGCGCTCCTGACTGACATTAATAAGCGCTACCGGTTAAACCTTGTCTCAGACAGCCTGTTTTATTATAGCAAAGAGTTTGTCTTACGCCCCGGCAAGCGTATCCGGCCTCTTCTTTTCATCCTGGCCTACCACGGTTACCGGCACAAAAAACTAACAGACCCTAAGGGCCTTTTTAGATGCGCGGCCTCCATAGAACTCCTGCATGACTTCATGCTTATCCATGATGACGTCATTGACAACTCTGATTTGCGCCGTGGAAAACCAACCCTGCACCGCCTCTTTGACAAAAATATCAAATCATCCCCAAACGCGGACATAGGCAAATCGTTAGCTATCGTAGCAGGGGATATTCTTTTCGCTGTCGCCATTGAGGCATTTCTCTCTATCAAAGAAGATATGGCAAGGAAAGAAACAGCCCTCAAAAAACTTGTAGAAACAGCCGCCTACACAGGTGCTGGTGAATTTCTGGATGTTACCTTCGGGCATAAAAGCATTGACGCCCTCTCGGAAGACATGATCTTCCTAAACTATACGCTGAAAACGGCTAAATATACTTTTGAATGCCCTCTTCTCATGGGGGCCATCTTGGCGGGAGCCGGCAAAAACGACCTTAAAAACCTCTCCATCCTCGGCATATCAGCCGGGCAGGCCTTTCAGATTTATGACGACCTCTTAGACCTATTTTCAACGGAAGAAGTTATCGGAAAACCGATTTTAACTGACCTGGCAGAATCTAAAAAAACCCTTCTGGTTTTTAAAGCGTACCGCGGCCTCCACGGAAAAGACAAAAAACTGTTTATGGCAATTATGGAAAAGGACAAAAAAACTTTAGCCGACCTTAAGCTCTTCAGAGAACTTATTATCAAAAGCGGTTCACATGAAACCGTCCTGAAAAGATTATCTGAGCTACAAAAGACAGCTCAAGCGGCTTGCCGGCGCTTAACAATGGATCCTCAGCATAAAAAAATGGTTGAAGATGTCATCGCCAAACTTTCCCCTTCTCGAATGCCTCTGAACCTGAATACGCCTGAGCAAGAAAAATAAAACTTCACGGCCTGCTAAAACAGATCGTGCTCCTTCCGCGGCGTTAAAAAAGACACAAACTTATAAAAATATCGATTTTGGGCAGATAATCATTTATCCCAAAATTTGCAATACGCTCTTGATCTTCTTTGTAAATTCTTACAGCACCAAGAGTTATCCTGTTACAATGCAGCACAAAAAAGTGTTTGCAAATTTCGGGATACCTCGATAGCAAGTTTAAATCCTAAACGGATTTAAACTATCGGCCCTTCGGGCAGATTTTGCCTAATGCAAAATCTGGGTTTACGCTACCGCCTCCATAAATAACAACTCATTTAAACTCACGTATTCAATAGAAAAAATCTTCCACAGGCTTTTTTGCTTCTTAAAAGAAAGGCCCAGTTTACCCGTGTCATAATAAAACTGTTCTCCGTCTTTGACCTTAAAACAGGCCATAAAACCAATACTGGCTTTAGCACCAGGCCCATCAATTTCGATTTTGATATTTTTGATATCAACTTTAAGATTGTGAAAATCTCTAAAAGTTTTTTTAATAAGATCTAAAATCTCTTTTTTATTGTTGCCATAAGAATCTTGATAGTCAGGCGACATCAAGAGGCCGCACTTATCTATATCTTCTCTCTCAACCATAACAACAGCCGAATATATAAGTTTTCTCAGGCGGCTCTCTTCGTCCTGCGTCGCAAACCTGATTGCCCAATAAGCCAAAACAGCGCATATGGCTACAATAACAACTAAAACCCCCTGATTCACTTTTCCAGGCATCGCCATAACGCACCCGATTAAAATATCTTAACGATTGATATCAAGAATCTTATAAATCAACACACCTGCCGGAACATTGATTTCAACAACCTCTCCGATTTTTTTACCCAACAGAGCCTTACCGATAGGAGACTCTATAGAAATCTTGTTCTGCGCGTAGTCCGCTTCCGGAGGAGAAACAAGCAAATAGTCCATCTCATCCTGCGTGTCTTCATCCAGAAGTTTTACCTGAGCGCCGATATAAATCTTATCCTTGGGAATATTCTCATTTTCGATAATCCTTGAACGCGACAGTTTATCGCTTAATTCAGCGATGCGCTTTTCCAGATGCGCCTGGGCTTCTTTCGCGGCATCGTATTCTGCATTTTCCGAGAGATCTCCCATCGCCCGCGCCTTTTCAAGCTGTTTGGCGACCTCCCGGCGCTTAACCGTCTTTAAATGTTCTAATTCAGCCTGAAGCTTTTCATAACCCTTCTGTGTCAAAAAAATATCATGCCCTGCCATAATAACCTCCATAGTCCAACAATCTCAACTTTAAAAAAGTTTTTAGCTAAAAAAATTTTATTAAGAATTATTGGGATCTTTTTGGCGAAACGATAATCTCAATCCGACGGTTGAAACGGCGGCCTTCTTTTGTCGCGTTTGTCTGTTTCGGCCTGTATTGGCCAAATCCCGCGGCAGAAAGCCGCAAGGGATCAATATAGCTCTTTTCAGTAAAATATTTAAGCACACTTAAAGCACGCACGAATGAAAAATCCCAATCAGACTTCCATTCAAAAACGGCTAAAGATTGATTATCCGTATGGCCCTCAATAAAAACATAATTTGAAAAAAAGTTCTTCTGAAAAATAGCCCCTATTTTGTCTAAAAAAGCCTTGCCATCATCGCTAAGCGCATCTGATCCTGAAACAAACAGTTTTTCCGAAAAAACAACAATAACAAGCCCGCGGTCAGTAATATCAAACTCAACTTCGCCATTTGTTATTTCATCCGCAAAATCTTTATCCAGGGCAGAAAGCACATCTAGAAATTTTTGTGAATCCAGATACTCGGCTTTCTGAAAAAGATCCATCCTGTCCTGCAGGCCCTTGTTTTCTTTTTTTAAGCTTTCTATTTTAAACGTGGCCATAGCCAACTGCTCTTTGAGGCTCTTAACACTTGCCTGCTCACCGGCAGTGGCACAGCCGGCTACGAATATCAACCCGAAAAATAAAAAAGCCTTGCTCCGTCTTATCATCGCCGCCCCGAATTATCTTGCAAAATTACCTCATAAGCCGCGTCTTCATAAAGCTCTTTATAAAACAAAAGCTGTTTTTTTCCAAAACGCCCCCGGACGACAGCTTCAATGGCCTCCAACTTAAGCCTTAGAGAAAGATAGGCATGATTCGGCTTGCCGTCTTCTGAATATTTCAATTTTTGAGCGTCGCTATCTTTTTGAAAAATATACTCCTGCCACTCACGAAGAAAAGCCTCCAGCGTGCCTGATATGCCAGGCCCTAACCGCTTCACCGCCTTTTTGAGCTTTTTATAAATTTCATTATCAACCGCCAATTGCATAAACTTCCGGTCAACCTTATCCAGCTCATCACGGGTTGTCTTGTAAAGCCAAAAAAGATACCTCTTGGAAAGCGAAACCTGATCATCTAAATCCGGCCCAAAATTATCTTTTCCCATTAAACAACGCCTTTCCGCTTTATTCTTATACGTTCAGTTACGTTTCAAAAAAATTAAACAGTTTTTTTAAGCGTTCAAAAGCTGGTAATATGCTTAAAATGCTTCATTCTTGCTTCCACATTTTGCCTGGTGACCTTGGAAGTCCGTTCAACTCCAAACCCTTCCACATTAAAAGAAGCCATAATGGTCCCATAGGTAATAGCTTTTTTAATGGCCTTGGCATCAATTCTTTTTATCCTTGTCAAATACCCCATAAAACCACCGGCAAATGTATCACCCGCGCCGGTCGGATCAACGATTTTTTCCACAGGAAACGCCGGCAGAGAAAAAATAGTATTCTCATAATACACCAAGACGCCGTGCTCACCCTTTTTAATAACAACAATAGGAGCCCCCATCTTATGCAGTTTTTTAGCCGCCTTAATAAGACTGGTTTCGCCTGACAAAGAACGCGCTTCCGCGTCATTAGCGACAAAAATATGAATCTCTTTTAATAGTTTTACCAAAGACGCCTTCTTGTGGTCTATCCAATAGTTCATACTGTCTAAGCCGACAAGCCGTGGTTTATGCACCATGCTAAGCAGATGCCGCTGTATATCAGGGTCAACATTAGCTAAAAATATATTTTCAATAGACCTTTGATGTTCAGCAATCTGAGGCCTGAAAATGGATAAAACGCCCAATTGCGTATTTAACGTCAGTGCCGTATTCAAATCGCCGCTATACTCTCCCTCCCACCGGAAAGTCTTACCGTCTTCAATCACAAGAGACGTCAGATTAACACCCTTCTTTTTTAAAAAGTTTATATGTTGCTGAGGAAAATCCTTGCCGACAATAGCGACAAGATTCACCTGTGTGAAAAATGACGCGCTCATGGAAAAATGCACGGCCGACCCTCCAAGCATCTCATGGCGCTTGCCATGAGGAGTCTTCACTGTGTCCAAAGCCGCGGTGCCTAAAACAATAATACTCATCAATTCCCCCTATGTGTAGTATCAGAGATTCAAAGTAAAAACATAAAAACTATTGAAGATTTTAATTGTATATGACCCTATGACTCTTTGACACTTTGACTCTTTTATTATCCCTTTCTAAACCTGACCACATCTACCATGACAATCGTAAATAGAATAATATTCATAAAACTAAAAGTTTTATAAACGACATCTTCAGACAAAACGGCCGAAGGAAACATAAATACTAAACAAAACCATACGCCGACAGCCCAATGGAGGCTAATATCCATGCTGGAACGGCGCTTGCGAATCTTGTGAATCAAAGGGAGATTCCAAAGCGGCAGAATAACAGCCGCTATCAATCCAATTATCTTAATCATATTAACAATGCCTCCAGCTCTCTGTCATGGATAAACGAAAAACACACGCCCTGTCTCGCAATTAAGTATTTTTTCTTTTGCTTTTCCTGCGCTTCTTTGAATGATGGCATAAATCCCTGTAAAAAGGGGCCACCCTGCCATCCTCAAAAGGAAACTCCGCGCAATAACGCGGCCTAACCTCATAAATCCGGCAGCGCATATTATCATCTTGAAAAATACAGCGCCTGTTTTTCAGAAGGGTTGAAAATTTATATCCTGATGGAGTTCTTTTATCACGGCTTAAAAAAACAAACCAGGGTTTAGGAATATCCAACTTCATCTTTAAAATCTGCGCCACCTCAAAAAGATCAACCTCAACACCCTGACGGCAGCATGTCCCGCGGTAACACTCACTGCATAACGCTAAATCCGGCTTATGACGCCCCCTCTTTTTCATCTCTCCAGGCTCCATCTTTTCACAATTTTTATTTTGTCGTTTCAATTCTCTGATTCTTTAAGGCTACTACTCTCCCCCATCTTCTCAACCATGCTGTTGAGCTGCTGCTGTAAATACCGTTTATTACTTTCTGGCAGCAAATTGGAAAGCTTTTCCTTAAACTCATTTTTCAACCAAAGCACACGGGGGCTATTAACATATGACGAAATTTGAAAAGGAAAAACAACATCTGATTCCGAATGTTTAATATATTTAAGAATCTTGCTGAACTGTTTCGACTCATTCAGCAAGCCGGTCGCTAGGCTCACCGAAAGATAGCCGTTAATCTTATCATAGGAGATGACTTGCGCGTCCAAAAAAGCGTTGACCTTATCTGAAAACAGCCTCACCTGAGAAGCGTAATCGCCTTTGCCTCCGCTAAAACTCATAACAAGCTCATCAAAAACAACTTTCTTTAAAGCTGCAACCCCGAGAAAATCGGCCACAGAATTTAAAAGCGGGTCTTTCTCAATAGAACCGCTTAAAATAGAGAAATTCCCTTTTAGCATCTGCTCCTGATCACTGTCAAACGCGAACACGCCGGAAAGATGCCCGGACAAAAATGGGCCTTTACCATCAGGCAGGTTAAATATTTCTTTTATATCAACATTGCTCAAACGGGCTTTTCCCATAACCGATAACGCCTTTCCAACGGAGAAAAGCTTCAAAATACCCGATAACTGCCCGCCATAACAGACAGCTTTAATGCCGTCAAAAACGACTCCATCGTCAATAGCGCCGATAAAAGAAGATAGTTTTTTAAAAACAATATCCCTGGAAAAAGGCTGCGCAGGCGCGTTTATATCCAAAGGTTTAATAACCAAGCCGGCACCGGCTGTCCCGGCGCTAAAGAATAATTCTTTCCTGTGCCATCCAAGATAAAAATCATCCATGGATAATGTCAATAAATTAGATGTCTTTTCCGCTTCGTATTGGAAGGCGATATCAAGGCCGCCTTTAAGGCTCTTGTCAATCCAATCCCCTTGAAAATCCAAATGAAAATGATTCTGTACCTGCGCGGTATCAGGCGTAAAAAGTTTAAAAGATACGCGCGGATGATCCTCAAAAAATAAGTCCATCTGTGAACACAAATCTATCCCATTAACACTCAAACAGAAATTTCTGCTGGTTAACTGATTTTTGAAAAAGACAAATGAGCCATTAATTCTATCAAAAGAGACTGAATCAAAAAAGGCCAGCTGGGCATTCGTCATCTTTCCACTCAATGAAACATCCAGGGCGCGGGCAGGCCCTGTCAGAGTCAACTCGGCGTCAAAAAGGCCGCGCGCACGAAGACGGCCACTGTTCAAAAAAGCAAAATTATCCAACACCGCGTTCTCCAGGTTTAAGCTTAAAGAAACATACGCGCCATTCCTGTAATCTTTAATAGAACCCTTGCCCGCCATCCTTAAAGATGAGTTAACAAATTCGCACCGGGAGATAATAAGATCACCATCCTTTGATTCTATTTCAACAGCATAATCAAAAAAGTCAGCCAAATTCTTGTTTTCAAAAAGCCTGACAGTAGGGATTCCCTGTATACGAATACTCTTCAACATGGCCTTGCCTCTGGCGATGAAAAGCTTTTGTTTAATAAAAGACAAGTATCCGGATAAATCTATTTCAACAGTATCATTAATCCAGATGTCACGCGCTTTAAAATGAACTGTCTCAAAAAAGTTTAAAATTCCAGCAGGAGCCTCGCCCTGTAAACCATTTTTGCGTGCCAACAACTCTGTCATCTTGTTCAAATATAGATGGGCCTGGCCAAGATTGATATTCTTAACACTGACTTTGCGGTGCGCCAGAGACAAAAGATCAAAACCAACGTCCAGATAGCCGGATTTCAAAAAGAACTCTTCGCCTTCTTTACACTCCAGGCCATAAACTGATAATCCTTTAAAAGGATTAAAAAAAACAAACCTGGTGTTAATCTCGATGCCTTGGGTTTTTTTAAGATAATCGCCTGTTTCTTTTATTTTCTTATAAAAAATACAGGACAGAACAGCGCTTGCCAATATAACAAACACGCAAAGCACGGCAAGCGCCCAGAGGACAACCTGTTTTCGCTTATGGGGTAAGCTCAATGAAATCTTTATCATTACGGAAAACTTTAATCTTGTCTATGTAATCATAAACAAGATAGGAGTTGGAAAAAATAGATTGGTAAGAACGAGGAGACTTTTTATCATAGAAGATCAAAAAGAGAGGCTCGGAAAAAAGCTCCTTTCTTATCTCCTTAATTAAAGCATCCTGCTGTTTATTTATAGCGCCCTCTTTCTTAAAATTGATAATGATCTTATAAACAATCAACTTGGCAAATACGACCCCTTTATCGTCTGGATAACAGCGTATATAATCAGAAAGCGTTTTGATAGCATTATAATAATCCCCGTTATCAAAATAGTACTCTCCAATAGCAAAAGCGGCTTTTGGCGCGTAAGGAGACTTAGGATACTCTTTGAGGATATTTTTAAGGTTAAGGATCGCGAAATAAGGACGGCGCTGCTGGATATCATCTATGCTCATCCTGTACCAGTCGCCAGCCTGTGAAAAAGCAGCGCATCCAGACGAACAACACGCCAATAAAAATAACAAAAATGCCGTAATTTTATTCTTCATCGCTTTCAATTATACATGGTTTAAAAAAATGAAACAAGCCTAATCTTGGTTTTATAACAACTTTGCTTTAGCCTAACTCTACTTCTATCCTGTCGACTCTGCCTTCCCTGACCAACCCGGCATAAGATGAGCCTATATCCGCCCCTTCGGCCCTAACAATCTCTTCACCCTTGAAAAATAAAATTATTCTTACCGGAGAAACTCCGCCCTGCCCAAATGTGTCCTTCCTCTTCGGATTACGGTAAACAACCAGCGTCCTGTTCAAAAAAAGAAAACTATAAGTATTTTTATCACATGCCAACTCTCTTGATCTCCCCGCCGAATCAACAAAAGCCCTATGGACAACCGCCCTGGTAAACAACTCCGCGGATAAGACAGGCCTAAAACGCAAATGAAGGTCTCCCTCCTGCCCCAAATAGAAAGGATCAGGGCCAATATTCATTAAAAACCACATATGAATCAACTCCGCGGTAGAACCACTCAACCTCGCCACAAACCCCCTGCCGCGCAAAGACGCATCAGGATGAGCGCTAGAAGCGATAAAAGACGAATTTTCAAAAATACTCCGCCCATAAACAGACGGTTTTTGAAAAGGCACTAAAAGGTTAAAAAAATCTCCATAAAACTCTTTGTATAATCCGTTCTTCAATAATTCCAGGATGTATTTATATTCCATATGCAGCCATACGGATTCATTTTCAAGCCACCCGGGCGCAAATGCCTTGGTCCTGCCGATTTCAAAGCTTTCTTTTTCTAAAGAAGCGTTCACTTTATACATCTTCAGTTTTTTATCATAAAGAGGGCTCTTTCTAACAGCCGCGTAAAGGCCTTTTGCGTCAGTCCCCTGGCACCGCAAGGCGTGAACAAGCCCTTCTAAAAATAAAGGAAGGCGTTTCTGTTTGAACTCTTTAGGGATAACAATATGCTGGCCTTGAGGGCTCAAAGAAGAATCATGCTTAACCATCTGATGCGTAAAATAAGTGCTGTAACAGCCGCTATCACGGTCAAAACTCTTCGCGACACCAGCATTAAGCTTCTTTAAGGCAAGTTCAAAAAAATCAAGCAGTTCAGCGACGGTAATCTTTATCAACTCCCCTTCTACACCACGCCGGACCCTTAACCGGTATGCTTCCTTGGCGGTATTGGCATGGTCCCAAAAATAAAAATCTTGCGCGTTTTGCCCCAATAAAGATTTTAATTCTTTAAAAAAATCATAGACTTCCAAAGGCACGCGGCACTCCTGTTCCGGCGAAACGCGCGACTCCAAAATAATCTTTTTTAACAGTTCAATCAGGCGCTTAAGTTCAAATGTTTCTGACACGGAAGACCCTAAAAGGCCGGGAAGGCCGTTTAAAGAATCATACCAGTTTGGCTTATCCCCTTCCATTTCAATACCAACGCCAGACGGGTCCAAAGTCGCCAGCTTATTAACAATAAGGCATATGAACTTGCCCATGAGCGCCGTTGTCAAAACATCCCCGTCCCCATTATTCCGCCGGACTTTATGCTGGGCGTAACTTCTCTTTCGCATAAATAATAATTTATCCTCATCATCTAGCAGAGAATGGTATTGGCGAAGCTCGCCATTACGTAAAACATAACGCTCTTGGCGGGGCTTCACGAAAACATGCGTGTCAAAGAAGAAAAAATCATCCTTGTCAAACAGAAGCCATTTCATCCGGTCAGGATATAACCCCCTAAAACTTTCCAAAAGGTCTGTATTATAAGTCCAGTGGTCTGACCAGTACCCTTCTCCATGCGCCGCGTCAACATCAACGCTCGCAACCCTGATCAACTCAGCGACAAAATCTTCCAACGAACAAGACATAACAACATAATTTTCCCTTAAATACTGCAGGATAGAACCGACGGTAAAAGATAAAGACAGGATGTGCCCTACCTTATGCGCTTCTTTCTCGTGAAAAAAAGAAGCAAGCTGGCTCTTCTTAAAATCCTGCGCATGAACAATAAGCCTCTCCCCCTTAAACACTAAAGGATTATAACCATCCAACTGAATCAAATTCATGAAATCAGAAATGTTGCGCTCCTCCAAAGAAGGCTCAAAAAATATATCAGACCGGCGGTTCTGGTTAACATCACGATAATTACCCTCCCCTTGCGAGAAGAAAGTCGGCAAAACGCAGAAACGATTATAATCCCTTTCCAAATCACCATGTTTGCGTGAAAAAACATAAATGCTTTGTTTGCGGCCGCCGGCCTCAAACAAACAGGGCAACCCGCCTCTCAAAACATTATCTAAAAATGTCTGGCGCACATACAGATCAAAATATTCCAATCCGCTAACCGTAAAAATCCGGCCCATAATACTATCGATGATCGCCTTATTCTCCTGTTTCTTTTTATCAATAAAATCCTCACTCAAACGACCAATATTATAACGGTGTATATCTTCCGTATCAAAAACATGGCCGATAACAGATACCAGTTTTTTCTTAGCGCCCGAGGCCAACTCCATCTTAACAAAAGAAAAAGCGCACGGTGTCTTATTGCTGGTAACTTGTTTCATGGGGTAAGTAAAAGGGGTTGATTTTAAAAATAATTGAGGAAAACTAAAATCAGTAACATTTCCAAAAATCTTGGAAGGGTCCACAATAATTTTAGAAGAGGCACGGCTGGCCGCGCCCTCAAAACTGGCGTAAAAATTGGCCCCTTTCACAAAAGCAACATGAGCGGAATCTTTTGGGTCTGTGGTCAATTTATAAACACAGACGCCATTTTTAAGCCGATCCACCGTCATCCATGCTTCAATTGTGCGGCTCATCTCTTTCAAGAAAAAATTATTAACGCCATATGGCACAATCACGCTCAAACCATCCAGCATCTCCACTTCATGAGGTTTTGTGGAGATATTCTCAATCGTTACCTCTCTAACCAAAGCGGCATAAGGCTCGCTTGGCAACGTAAAATACAAAATATCAACTTTTAAGCCCGCGGTTCGATTTTCTTCAACAATCCTGAGCTCCTGGGGCCTGATAATCATTTTGTTAGAAATCTTCCCATCGGAAAAAGGCGGCTGAAAAGAAAAAGGCTCATAAAAAATCCGCTTTTTTGGGCTCTTGATTTTCAAAAATGTCCGAAAACACTGAGAAGAAACAAGTTGATAAGCTTTATTAGCAGGCAAAAACTCCATGATAGCTTCATCTTTGGAGTGGACACCCGCGCTGGCAATACACTGCCCCCTGTTTACATAAAAAACCCATAAAGGGATACCATATAAACCGGCTATGCCTGGAAAAAAACTTGCCCATGGATTAGCAAAGTTATAATTCTCAATAATAAAATCCCCGTTTTTGTTCAACTCATACCTTGGCAACTGCGCGTTCATCTTTTCATCCTCATTTGACAATCCGGCATCCTCAATGATTTTTTAATTAAACAGAAAGAAAGCCTTTTTATGTTTTGTGTGATTACACAATAAGAAAATTGCAGCAAGCTTAAATAGCGGCTATTGCCCTGCCTAAAAAATTAACTCACAATGCTACAAAAAAGCTTAACCACCTTTTCATCGAACTGCGTACCTGACCCTTCTTTTATGATCTTAACAGCTTCCTCAGAAGATATGGCTTTATGATACGGCCTGTCAGAAGTCAACGCTTCATAAACATCAACAACAGCAATAATCCTCGCGCCTAACGGAATCTCTTCGCCCTTCAGCCCTCTTGGATACCCCGTTCCGTCATAACGCTCATGATGAGCAAGAATCAAAGGAATAATATCCTTCAAAAAACCCGCCACGGAAAGGATATCCGCGGCAATCACAGGATGGTTTTTAACGATCTCATATTCCTCAGGTGTCAATTTGGCCGGTTTTAACAAGATCGCGTCCGAAATGCCAAGCTTTCCTATGTCATGCAACATCGCGGCGCGCCTGACGTTATCAACCTCCTGTTCATTCATCCCAACAAGCCTCGCCAGCTTTTGCGCGTAATCAATCATCCTGTCACAATGCTCGCGTGTCCGGCGGTCTTTAAGTTCTATGCTTTTAGCCAATGAATAAACCGCTTCTAAAATACTATGTTCGCTGCGAACCGCGTAAAAAGAGAGTTTCTGCTTAACCGCGTCAATAAAACGCTTGCGGTCCTGTTCCGAATGCCTCTCTAAACTCTCCTCTGAAATCTCATGGC
The DNA here is from genome assembly GCA_964423185.1 of uncultured Planctomycetia bacterium. Lineage (GTDB taxonomy): Bacteria > Omnitrophota > Gorgyraeia > Velamenicoccales > Velamenicoccaceae > CAYRDK01. Next base: position 301,426 of record CAYRDK010000001.1, on the reverse strand, counting down.
CGTATAATGCTACGCCATCGCCACCGAGTTCTTTGACTTTATAAATAGACTGCTCGCCGGCATCAATAATCTCATCAACGGAAAAAAGAGGGTCTTCAGGGTAACTGGCTACGCCAATACTGCATTTCAATTTGATGGTCGTCTTTTCATCGCCAAACCAGCGCGCGCGCAATATTTCCAGAACCTTATTAGCTACGGATAGCCCATCCATGCGGTTAGTGTCCGGCAGAATAATAGCAAACTCTTCACCGCCCCATCTGGCCACAACATCATTAACTCTCAATTCCGAAACTAAAAACTTAGCCACCTGCCTTAAAACTTTATCACCAAAATTATGCCCGTGTGTGTCATTAACAGACTTAAAATAGTCTAAATCTATCATCAGAATCGTGATAGGAGATAACAATCTTTTCGCGCGTTCAAATTCCGCCGCCAACCGTTCCCTGAAATAACGAAAATTATAAATCTCCGTCATGGCATCTTTTAATGCCAATCCTTCCAGCTTATCCTTAATCTCATTGAGATTCTTTTCCGTCTTAACATGGTCTGAAATATCAACGCTCATACAATAAATCTCTATCACGCGCGTATCCTGTAAAATAGGAAACATGGATGTGTAGACCGTGATCTCTTCGCCTTTTTTATTTTTCGCCTGCCATTGCTGAGGCCTTGCTTCAAACCTATTATCTTTCATCTCTTCAAAAACATGCCAAAACTCTTCTAAGGCTCCTTTTTGAAAAATAAGCTCAAAACCTTTCTTGCCGATAATTTCCTCTTTAGTATACCCAAACATGATTTCTGAAGCGCGATTCCACTCCAAAATCTTCCCATCCAGAGCAACCCCCTGAATAGCAATATTAGGCGTATTCTGAATAACGGACTCAAAACGCAGATAAGCCGAACTCATCTCCTCCTGCATCCATTTGCGTTCACTAATATCCATAACAAGATATTCCAAAAACTGCAGTTCTCCCAAATCGCTGCGCACAACTTTGGCGGAAATAATCGTCGACACAGACTGGCCGTTCTTCTTTTTCAACCTGATCTCTTTAATCAAAGAGTTGCGGGACAAAAGAAGTTTCCTGAATTCCGTATATTCATCCGGATTCTCATAAACATCTTTTGTGGAAAAACCTAAAAGTTCCTCTTCGTTATAATCCAATATTTTCAAAAACCCCTCGTTAACTTCAAAAAACTTCGGCCTATCGCCTGTGGTTTCTTTATAAAGGCCAACGTCCAGATTCGCTATAGCTGAGGACAACTCCTGATGCTCCCGGCGCAAAAGCCTCTGAAGGCGCAAAAGATATAAAGAAAAATAAATGATAACAAACTGAAAAAAGGCCACAACGGGGACAACTTCACCGCGGATATCCCAAACAAAAGCCCACGCCAGCTTATTATGGGCGTAATAGTAAGGGAGATAAAAAAAACCTAAAATCAAAACGCACACAAAAAGAAAAGAAAAAAAGTCCTTAACACTTAAAATCTTCCTTTTTTCCTTGCTCTTGGATTTCATGAAATTAATAAAGGTTTTGTTTTATCTAAAGCAGGTAATCCTTCTTTATCCTTTGCAAACTTTTAAAAATATTTGTCTTAACGCCAGGGCACTCTTTAGAAACTTTCGCTATAAACTTTTTTACAAGAGCCCGTTTCGTTGAAGCGCCAAGCGGACAGGCAATATCAGCCGCCGGAATCCGGCATAACCGGGCAAATTTCTGCAACTGCGCGTCTTCCATATAAGCCAAAGGCCGAATCATAGTGATCTTGCCTTTAAAAATCTCCTGGGATGGCGCCATTGCGCTGATCTGGCCTTCAAATAAAAGATTCATCAAGATGGTCTCAACAATATCATCCTTATGATGGCCTAAAGCTATTTTATTACAACCATATTTTAGAGCCGCCTCAAATAAAATCTTTCTACGGTTCCAGGAACACCAAAAACATGACAACTTTTTATCATCATCTTTCTTGAAAACTTTTTTCCTGATAATATAAAAAGGGCATCCCAACTGTTTAATAAAATCCTTCAAAACAGCTATCCGGGCAATCGTATGGCCTAAATCAACATAAACAGCCACAACATCATAATTGACAGGGACAAAAGCCTTACGTTCCAACAGGAGCTTCAAAAGAATCAAACTGTCTTTACCGCCGGAGACAGCGACAAGGATTCTGTCACCATCTTTAATCATGCGATAATCACCTATGGCGCGCCCGACTTTTTTCTGTATCGTTTTCTCAAAAGCCCCAAGCCGAAAACAACCTCTGCTGCCTCTTGCCATAATCATAGAAACCTAAAATACCAAAAAAGCCTTGGACAAGCCGGAACACAAAAACTTACGCCCCTTAAAAACAAAAAATATTTCATACATCTGCTTGATTTACAAACTGTTACATATTCTATATCATAATAGCAATTAAATATTTTTTCAACCACAATATTTTCGCGCGGAAACTCAAGCAAGCAAAATTTCTTCATCTTTCTGCGGTAGATAAGAATTCAGCCCTTCACGTTTCAATGCCTCAGATAAAGCGTTGCTCTGGTCCTCTTCTCCATGCACAAGAAAGACCTGTTTTAAAGGAGAAGAGTCTTTAACATATTGCACGAGGTCATCTTGGTCCGCGTGGCTTGAAAGCGCGTTAATAACAACGACTTCAGCATTCAGCTCGTATTCTAATCCATAGATACGCACAACCTTTTCCTTATCAACAATCTTTCTTCCTAGTGTGTCTTTCGCCATATAACCAACAACTAAAACAGTATTCCGTGATTCGGTAATATTGTTTTTTAAGTGATGCAAAATTCTCCCTGCCTCACACATCCCGGAACCGGCAATAATAATCATAGGACGTTTATCATTATTAAGAGCCTTTGACTCCTGCTGGTCTTTTATATAAGCAAGGTTAACAAAATCAAACGGGCTCGAATCATTACGGATCATCGTTTTTATCTCATGATCCATATAATGAATATTATTCCGGAAAACTTCAGTAATCTTGGTCGCTAAAGGGCTATCCACATAAATAGGAATAGGCATAATTGAACCTTCTCTTAAAAGCTCATTGATATAATAAATAACTTCCTGCGTCCTCTCCAGGGCAAAAGAAGGGATAATAATCTTTCCTCTTCTGGCAACAGTACGATTAATAGCGTCTTTAAGTTTTTCTTTTGCCTGCTCAATCGGTGAATGTTTACGGCCGCCATATGTGGATTCAAGAATAAGATAATCCAGATCTTTTAATATGGTTGGGTTATTGAGAATCGGCAGGTGTTTACGGCCTAAATCTACGGCATAACCCAAGCGTAGAAATCTACGGCTCATCCTTATATCCAAAACCATGACGCTTGAACCTAAAATATGGCCGGCATCAAGAAATGTCAATGTCGTATCATGCGTAATTTTAAACTTCTGTCCATAATGAAGCGGCCTGAATTTCGTAATGGCGTTAAGCGCGTCACGCTGCGTATAAAGCGGCCCCGGAACTTTAGAAGAAACCTGCGGCTTATTTCTTCGCGAACCCGGCAAGATTTTTCTTAAATAGCGGAAATCTTCTTCCTGAACTTTTCCGCTATCAGCCAGCATAAGCTTGCATAAATCACGCGTAGCTGAAGTCGCATAGACCCTGCACCTTAAGCCCCTTTTCATAAGCGTTGGGATATTACCGCAATGGTCGATATGGGCGTGCGACAAAACCAAAGCGTCAACCTTGGGCAAGGCGTAAGAAAAAGTGGTATTAACTTCATAAAACTCATGGCGCTTGCCGTAGAAAAGCCCGGCATCCAATAGAATTCTTGACTTGGGCGTTGTCAAAAGATGGCTTGACCCCGTTACGGTCCTAACACCCCCTAAAAATTTTATCTTCACGCTTTCATAAAACTCTTTTCTTTTTTTACTATGTTTTTTTTCCATATTTTATCCTTATACGCTGATCATCCTATCCCTATCCGCATTACACTTCTTCAGCAAACATCCGAGAATGCCCCTGCTCTAACAAAGCCTCTATCATTGTTTCAAGGCCGGGATTCGCTATAAGCATGCCTCTGTAACGGGCCCTGATAAACCCCTGCCTGTCCACCAGGCAATAGGCTGGCACTGTGAACTGCTCATAGGAAGTCCTGGTATTCAAACCATCGTCACTGGCAACAGGAAACTCAATATGATAAGAAAGAATCTTGTCGGCCAGAACAGCGTCAGAAGCATCATAGGCCCATTCAAAAGAATGCACGCCGATAATCTCCAAGCCTCGCGGCCTGTATTTAACATACCAATCATTGAGCGTTGGTATGTCCTTCTGACAATTTGAGTCATTTTCCGACCAGAAGAAAATTAAGATAACTTTGCCGTGAAGCCCGGCCATAGTGATCTTTTTATCACCACCGGCGTTAAACCATTTTTCAGCTCTCACAGGAGGCGCTTCTTTGAGATTTGAAGCTAAGACACTGTCACCGGGGGAAAAAAGCATGGCAACAGAAATAAACAAAACTGGCCTGCATAAAAACCAGAATATTTTCATTAAAATAATGTATAAGAAAAACTGCTAAAAAATCATCCCAGGGCAAACCTGGACTTTAATCCACCACTAGAACTGATTTCAACAATCTCAATAACCTTTGCCTTTAAAACAGCAAACCTTTCCGGCAAGGCAAACTCCAGGGCGGAAGCTTTTTCTGCCGAGCGCAGATTATATAAAATCCTCTCTACGGTAAAACTGGTTTTGATCTTCTGAAAATCTTCCACGAAATTTTCCAACTCAACACCTTTATCAATAATATCAACTGAGCCGTTCAACTGATACCCCGTCAGGGTCCTTTGGTCAATGAAAGAAAGGGATATCCTCGGATTCTCTTTAAGGTTAAGAAATGTCCTTCCAATAACATAATCGATAAAATAGATGATATTCTTTTCCGTCTTTATGACAAGTTTCGGGGCGACATTCGGCATCTTCTCCAAACTGCAAGTCGCCACATTAACAAACTTGCCCGGAGCTAAAAAGGGCACAAGATCTTCCAGAAGGCGGTCCTTCTCTTCCGGCGTAACCTTTTCTATCTGCTTTTCTCTTTTTTCCTTATGATCCAGATTGGGTAATTTATAATTCTTCTTCATGGCAGCCACTTAATTTTAAAATGTTAACCTGATTTATTAACAACATCCGTTCTCGACGAACAAACCTCTTTTAAAACACATTGCGCGCACTTTGGATTTCTGGCCGCGCATGTCTGGCGCCCATGCAGAATAAGGCGCAGGCTAAACAAACCCCGCTGTTTTTTCTCAATGATGCCCATAAGATCAGCTTCAATTTTAACGGGATCACTGCTTTTGGTTAAGCCCAAGCGGCGGCTGAGGCGAATAACATGCGTGTCAACAGCTATGCCTTCATTCTTCCCAAAAGCCCCAAAAAGGACAACATTAGCGGTTTTGCGGGCTACACCGGGCAGTTGAACAAGCTTGCTCAACTCCGATGGGACTTTACCGCAAAAATCCTTAACGATCCTATTGGCGCAAGCGATTATATTTTTGGCTTTATTGCGGTAAAACCCTGTTGGCCTAACCAACTCTTCCAAAACCTTAATATCCAAGCAAGCGTAATCTTCAATCCTCTTATACCGGCTAAAAAGCTTTTCTGTTACTGTGTTAACTCTTGTATCCGTGCATTGAGCCGATAAAATAGTCGCCACCAACAATTCAAAAGGGGTTGAAAACACTAGCGCTGTTTTTGGATGGGGGTACTTCTTCTTTAAAAGGCTTTGAATCTCTTCAGATTGCGACATTAACTTTAACTAACCTGTCAAGCAGAATAAGGACGATACTGCTTATGGACCTGCAAAGTCTTTTCGAGCATTTTCACAAATTCGTCAAATGTTGCGCTTTTTTCAAAAAAACCCGAAATCCCAAAATCGCGGGCGCGAACAAAACGTTTTTCATCTTTAGAGTTTTGCACCATTAAAAGAATAGGCATCTCTCTGTTAAACTCCCTGATCTTTTCCAATACCTCCAGGCCGCTCATATCAGGCATATCCATATCTAAAAAAAGGATGCTGTACTGATTGCTACCCTTAACCAACTGGACAGCGTCTTTACCATTCAGGGCGAGGGAAACCGTATAACCGATAGATTTTAACCAAGCAACGATAGGGCGCAAAAAATCCAACTCATCATCAACCAGCAAAACATTAGCTTTTTTTTCCATCTCCATATCAACTACTGCCCCTTCTCCTGCTTGTCCGTAAAAATAACAGCCTTGCCGACCGCGACAGCATTTCTTTTTGTGGAAAGCATCTTTCCACAAAAAAGGAGTTCATTCGACTTATCCTCTCCGTATTCAACGCCAACGACCGCATCCGCGCCAACACTTGAGGCCCTCAGCTTCATCTGCTCATCCAACACTTTTTTTGCCGTACCGTACCTGGCTAAAACTTTAATATAACCGATCTCCTCAAAAGGACGGGCAGGCTTTTCTGTAAAAATCTCGACATCCTGCGGCGAATCTTTCGCCGTAAAAGCCTTGCCTGAGATATCGTAATACTCACTACGCAGGCTCAAGCATTGTGAACACCCGGATACTGCAAAAAAACACAAGCTAAAAATAATGATATTTTTTAACATCTCATTGCCCCATTTTGTGTTACGTGTTTTATTATATAAGAAAAAAGACAAAATACAAAGTTTTTTCTTTTTTAAAACCCTAGATGATTTGCGCGCAAATCTCATCCAGCACCAGCGTCCCCGACATAGACGCTTTAAGACAGCTATCGCTCCATTGTAAAAAACCATTTTTTACAAAACGATTGATCATGGCCCTTCTCTGACGGCTTAATTTAACGCCAAAACGCGCCTCAAGATACGCTATATCAACACCTTGCGACATCCGCAATCCTACAAGCAAAAGCTCCAGAAACTTCCTGTCCGCGGGCAAAGTCTCGCAAGAAGAACGGGGCAAAACACCTTTTTGTATCAATGCGCCATAAGAAACTAAATCAGGCACATTCCAAAAACGCGTTCCGTCAAAATGTGAATGCGCGCTCACGCCCAACCCGATGTATTCACCACCCTGCCAATAGTTAAAATTATGCCGGCTCTCATAGCCCTTTTTGGCAAAATTGCTTACTTCATATTGTATCTGTCCCGCTTCCGCAAGCCAACCGTGTATCCGCCGGTAATAATCAGCCTGCTCATCGCTATCCAAAGGTTTAATGCCTTTTTTATAAAAAACGGTTTCGCCTGAAACCGTCAAGCCATAGAGAGAAATATGTTCACTATTTAAAGCGAGCGCCTTGCGCACATCCGCGGCCAAATCTTCTTCTCTTTGAGAAGCAAAACCATACATCAGATCTACGCTCAAATTCACAAAGCCTGCCCGGCGTAAAACTTCATACGCCTTTACGGCCTCGTAACCCGTATACGGCCGGCCTAAATATTTCAAAAATTCATCACTAAAAGACTGGATGCCCAAACTGACGCGCGAGATACCATGACGACGCAAAAAAACAGCCTTGGACAAATCAAATGTCGCAGGATTCGCCTCAAGGGTCCATTCAAACAATTGATCTGTTTTAAAATTGGCATGGATAATTTCAAACAAAAATTCCAACTCTGCTTTATTTAAACAGGACGGCGTGCCTCCACCGATATAAATGGTGGAAACTTCTGTCCCCTTATAAAAAGATGCCTCTTTTTTTAAATCCGTTAAATAAGGCCCGACGGCCTCTTTCATCTTCTGAAAAGAAACAAAAGAACAATAAGGGCATTTGGATTTACAAAAAGGAATATGGATATATAGCGATATACTCATGTTAAGGGTTTAAAAAAAATAAGGCCAAAACGGTTTCAGACGCTTTGGCCGGTGGTTTTTAAATACAATATGCTGCACGCATTGAAGATTAATATTCTATCTCTTGGTGCCAGGCGGCACCGATACTTTAAGCTATCTTCCAAATCAAAGTATTATTTAAAGATGAGATACTAAGCTCACTGCGTTGCTCTGCCGCAACACCACGTTCGCTTTAGTATCCACTATATTTTTAAATGAGCGCGCAACTTATGGAATAACAATGAACATAAGTTGCAAGCGCGAATTTACTCATAGCGTATATTAAAAATCCAAACAGGATTTTTAATATGATTATGCTATGAGCCACGTTTGGTTTTTTAAAGATGAGATACTACGCTCACTGTGTTGCTCTGCCGCAACACCGCGTTCGCTTTAGTATCCACCATATTTTTAAATGAGCGCGCAACTTATGGAATAACAATGAACATAAGTTGCAAGCGCGAATTTACTCATAGCGTATATTAAAAATCCAAACAGGATTTTTAATATGATTATGCTATGAGCCACGTTTGGTTTTTTAAAGATGAGATACTACGCTCACTGTGTTGCTCTGCCGCAACACCGCGTTCGCTTTAGTATCCACCATATTTTTCCTTATCGGAAAAATATGGTGGAGGTGGCGGGAATCGAACCCGCGTCCTCAAATAGAAAGACGAAAGCCACTACATGCTTAGTCTATTTTTTACTGTCACCGGATAAACTCCAACAGACAGGATTTCATCCGGCCATCCCCTTATTCTTTCGCTCCAATCCCCGAGGAAGGATTAAAGCTATTCTGCCTAAATCACACCACTTAAGCACACAGAATTGTTCAAGCAGTGGCTTACCTCAGATTAGTGAGATAAGACTCCTACGCCTACTAAAGACGGCATCGGCATTGGAGCATCCATAATCGGAGCAACAATGCTATTTGCTGTTTCTAGCAATTTTGATTCATTATTAGCGTTTGTATTATACAAGGTTTTTAACGAGGCCACCTTACACCCTCGGCATGCGGCACATCATCCAACATACCTGAATCGAGCCCATTTCACCCCCCAAATTTTTAAAGAACAGAACTCTTGCGGCTATCTATTCCGCGTACGCATTGTCCGGCGTAACTGCCGGTCAGATTCTCTCTGTTTTATATCCTGCCTGCGGTCATACAGCTTTTTCCCTTTAACTAAAGAAAGCGCCACTTTAACCAACCCTCTCTTGTTAAAATACATACGCATCGGCGCCAGCGAAAAACCACGTTGCGCTACCTGGCCGACAAACCTCCTAATCTGAGATTTCCTCAATAATAAACGGCGGGGCCTTGTCGCTTCCTGCTTAAAATAACTAGCCTTTTCATAAGGTGTAACATGGCAGTTATAAAGATAAACTTCGCCCGCATCAAGGCGGGCAAAAGCATCATCAAGATTAGCCTTACTTTCCCTTAAGGACTTAACCTCGCTCCCTTTTAGCTCAATACCACATTCAAGAGTATCTAAAACTTCAAAATCCCGAAAAAGCTTTTTATTTGTAGCGATTAGTTTTTCTTCCATAAATTATACCATATTTTACTCTATTTTACCCACTTTTTAAACTTTCTTAAAAAGTTATCTGGTGTCTCAACAGTTTTTTCGCGCTGCATAAGCGAAGTGGTCAAAATATTTCCGCCACAAAACTTCCGAAGAACAAAACTGGTTTGACCCAAAAAAATAATCCGCAATAGTCTCGCGTAAACGCGCAAACTCCTTAAGGCGCGGAAAAAAACTGATGGAATCCAGGCTAAAATCAATCAATTCAAGTGCCCTTGAAGCCGCATTTTGAGAAAGCTCTTTTTTTCTTTTATTCTGCCAGTTAAGCGCGCGGCTTACTTCACTGCCAATATTCGCCATCTGTTCGGACAGCGACATCTGAGCCCATCGGCCATCAGACAGACCTTTATGCTGAACATTCATCGCTGTACCCATTTATTCACAACTTCAATGATCCTCCGCCTCTTTTCCTGATCATCAACGCCTCTGCTCACATTGCCTTGCGATGGACGAATATTAATCATAGAATCAAATTCAATAAAATCTTCATCGTCAAGCCCGGGGTAAAAGTTTACACCCCACAAGTCTTTCTGTTTTGAACCATTCTCAAGAAGCACAGCCTCAAGATCAGAATGCAACTCACCATTCACAGCGATTAAACCACGCTCCACATCAACAACCGCTTTGACTAAATCTCCAAACGTATCAACCGCCATACTTCTTAACTCATCCAACGCAATAACCTTATTTAATATATTCATGATGGCTCCATTTTAAAAACCCCGCACAACGGCCCAAAAAAGCGCTAAAAACAAAGGGATCGTGATAATACTAACTAAATGCCCTATGAAAATAGACTGGCTGATCAGATGATCCCTGTGTTCCAATTTTTTAGAAATTACCGATAGCAACGCTGCAGGAGGCATAGACGCCTGCAGTAGAAGCAAAAATCCAACCAAAGGCCTAGGCTTCATCAGAACAATCAACCCTAAAAACACAACCGGTAAAATAATGAGTTTTGTAATAAGCGCAAAACTTATAGATTTAAAATAAGTTATGGCTTTTGGCTTAAATAATGCCAAGTTACCCCCTACAACCAAAATGGATAAAGGGATCGCGCAACGCCCGAGCGCCGCCATAGGCCTCATAAAAACCTGCGGCAGAATCGTATCAACTTTTAAAAATACGCATAAAAGCGCGGTTAGGGTCGCTATAACAGGCGCGCTAAACATATGTTTTATATCAAACCTCAAACAGGCCCCCTTAGGGCACAAGAGCATGATACCACAGGAAAAAATTGTCATATTAAACCCCAGCAAAAATAAAAAAATGTAAATATACATTTGATCAGCCAGGCCCAAAGGCAATAAAACAGCTACAAGAGGCAATGGCAGATAACCTGAATTCTGAAACGAAGTAATCCCCAAAAACTCATCTTTATCCGCTTCAGAAGTTTTATCAAACAGTAAAACAAGATACCCGCAGGCAAAACCAACCGCGGTAACCAAAAAACTATAAAGAGGAAACAACCACCAATCCGGATAAAGGCTAAAATCAAATTTGCTGACAATTTCAGAAAACATAAAAAACGGCAGAAATAATCCAATCACCAAATCGCTCAAAAGCCGTAAGCCTTCATGGCCGACAACAGCACGCCTCACCAAAAAAAACCCGACGGAACCTAAAAAAACAAGTTCCAGAATGGCCAAAGCCGTGACTTTAAATGATTCTAAAAACATCTCTCCCTTATTAGTTCATGCGGCTTATGATTTCTATCTGGCTGGGATGAGCAACAATAATCTCAGGCCGCCCTTTATATTTTTTAATCAGGCCGAAAACCCTGACAACTTTATCCTTATAATAAACAACAGGGTCTATGCCTTTTTTCAAAAAAGTATCCATGTCATTATTAAAAATAACAATACTTAAACCTTTCAATTTCAAGCAAACCGTTTTTGGCGTTGAAAAGGCATTCTCCACCCTGCCTACCGCTAACCTCCTGAGCCCAATAAATTGCTTGGCATCTTTAGAATCAATATCCAAATCAAGCGACCAGACACCACGTTTGTTTTCTCTGGCATCTTCAAGCGATTCAGCTAAAACATCCGTGTATTTTACATTCGGAGGGAACGTATACAAATACGCCAGCCCAGCCCTTAGAAGCTCCGACTGAACCATGGCCCGCTGGCCATTATCATCAACATAACAGTAAACGAGAAGCCTGTTATATTTATCCTTTCTGGTGATATCAGACTCAAAGAAAACAGGCCCTTTTAAAACAAGCTCCTCATTGGCTTTTTTAGCTTGCTGAGCAAACGGTTCATTTACCTCAACCCAGCCTGTAGATGTTTTTTTCTCTATTTCCGGGCAATCAATGCCTATATACCTGGCCAACTGCCCGTCGGACAACTCAACTGTGTCCCCGTCCACAACCTTTTTTATTTCAACCTGTCTTAATTCGCCTTGAGAAGGCCCAAAACAACCGGAGGCACCAAACAGAAAAACAACACAGACAAAAAAGAACAACACTTTAGATGTCTTTTTTATCATTTCACCCCGCGCCAGAAAACTCCAGACTCCTGTCGGCGGAGTTTCACTTTTTTCAAGAATTATGACTTTTGGCATGAAAAAGACTGCTTCAATTAGCGCGTCAGCTTCTGCGCGATCTTAACAAAAACTTTCTCCGCGGTTCCAATTTGAGGAAAAAGGGCCTTTCTGGCTTTAACCTTAACACTGGTTGACTTGTCAGAAAGCTCACCTAACATAACCTTAACATTGACCCTGTCAATGGTGGCCAGAATTACACCATTGTTATAATCCTGCTCTAAAATATCACCCAATGTCGAACAAGCATCTAAAGAAGCCTTCCACGCCGCTTTATATTTAACCTGATACTCGCCGGCGATCGTATCGCGCGCCAGCATATAACCGCCGGCAACACCCGCGGCACCTCCAGCCACAAAGACGCAACCACATAGACTCATCAAAAAAAAACAAAAAAGAAAAATACCGGCTTTCATGCGTAAAATACTCTGTCTTTTTAAAATAGTTATCCGGCCGAACATCTTATTTAACCACTCTCTTGATAAAAATCCTGCAGAAACAGAAAATAAGCATTAAAAAAATCGCAGTCCAGGAACAAATCAAAAAAATCCATCCGTAAAAAGTCATATAACCTCCAAAAATTTACGCCGCCTTATTCATTTTCTTCCGGCGCCAGGCGATCTTAACCAAGACGCTCAAAAGCAAAAACAAAGCGATAAGGCCAATACGCGTACCCAAAACAAAAGGCTTGTCGGCCAAAGAAACATTTTTAAGAAGGATTGTAGGCAAGCCTTCCTGATAAAACCAAAAACCTAAAATCAAAAGCAAGAAAAAAGGCGTTACATATTTAATAATAAACTTATAGATGCGCGGCACGCGGATATCAGCACCATGATGGATTTCTCCCCAGGCCCTGTCCATGCCAAATACCCATCCAAACAGGATAGCTTCCACCGCGGCGAACAAAACCAGACAAAATGTCCCGCCCCAAAAGTCCAGTTCGTTAACCACACCGCGGCTTAAGAAAAAAACCGCCGGCTGGCACAAAGCAAAACTGACACCCGCGAAGATAGCAACGGCTTTCTTACGGGAAATATTAAATTCATCTTCCAGAAACGCGATGGCCGGCTGTGCCAAAGAAACACTGGAAGTGATCCCTGCTAAAAACAAAAGGCCAAACCAAAAAAACCCAAAAAGAGCCGAAGCCGGAATTTTACCCAATACCAGAGGCATTGTCACAAACCCCAAATCAAAAGCCCCTTGTTTAGCAATAGCCTGAATCTCTAAAGGGCCAAAGAATATAAATGCCGCCGGAATAACAATGCTTCCTCCTAAAATAACTTCGGCAAACTCATTCATGCTAACCGCTGTTAACCCTGATAAAACAACATCATCGCCTTTTTTCAGATAACTGGCATATGTTAAAATCACGCCGATTCCAACGCTTAAGGTGAAGAAGACCTGGCCCGCGGCCGCAAGCCATACTTTAGCTGACTTAAGCGCGCTAAAATCAGGATTCCATAAAAACCCCAGGCCATTTAGTATATTCCAGTCAGGCCGCGCAGGATCAGGCGCGCCCAGACAAAAAACCCGAACAACCAAAATAACGCTAAAAATTAAAAGGACAGGCATGGCGATCTTCGCCAGCGTTTCAATACCCCCCTTAATCCCAAAATAAAGAACACCGATATTAAGCGCGAAGGTAATCAAAAAAAAGATATATGCCGGAACCATGCTATGAAAAAAAACATTCCGCTCCAACCCCTGATAGCCTTTTAAAAATGACTGCATCGCGGTCACATCCGTAGCTTGCGCGTATAAACCTTTTAAACTATAAAAACTATATCCGAGGCTCCATGATTCAATAAAAGTATAATAAATAAAAATAATGAAAGGCCAAAAAATACCAATAACGCCAAAATATTTAATAAAACGGTTCTTCTGCCAAACGCTGTGAAAGATCCCCGGCGCGCTGCCATGTTCAAACCCGCCGCCGTAACGGCCCAAAGTCCATTCTATCCACATCAAGGGGATACCCAAGAGAAGCAAGGAAGTGAAATATGGAATCATAAAGGCGCCGCCGCCATTCCCGGCGGCCTGCACAGGAAACCTCAAAAAATTCCCTAAACCGATGGCTGAACCGGCCACCGCCATGATGATGCCAAGCCTGAAACTCCATGTGTCACGCTTTGGCTTTAACTGCTTCATTTTGCCCCTCCTTAAACCACGCCTATCAAGGGCTTGTCGTGAAATGATCATTTTGTCATTCTGAGGGAGGCCGACAGCCGACCGAAGAATCTCATCAGCGTCGAGATTCTTCCCCTTCGCCTCTGGCTCAGGATCAGAATGACGCACAATTGTGCATTTTGCAACAGTCCCATCAACCATAAGTAATTAAAGTATTCTTTATTATATAGACCGAGGACTGAATTTTCAACCTTAAAATACGGAGAAATAAAAGGGGTTATGAATGGGAAAAATCATGCAATCGACAGGTTAAAAAGATAACCAATTCTGTTTTTTTCTTTTCTTCAATCTTGTTGCTAAACAAATGCCCCAATAAAGGCACATCGCCCAAAACAGGTATCTTGTTAACTGTTTTATAATCCTCATCTTTGATGAGCCCGCCGATAACGATCGTTTGCCCGTCACGCACCAAGACGGTTGTAGTCGCCTCAGATGTTTCAACAATAGGGATAAGATTACCACTGGACGTCTGGTAGTTCTGAGTCGCGGAGCTCACTTCAAGGCCAAGCCTCATAGCGATAAAACCGTCACTGCTAACCGACGGCTTAACCGTTAACTTAACCCCCACGTCAACAAAATTAACCGCTTCAGCCGTCTCTGTAGTCGCCTGGCTTTGAATAGCCGCTGTTGTCACATAAACCTGTTTAGAGCCAACTAAAATTCTGGCCTCTTCATTATTAACAACTGTCAAACGGGGGCTTGAAAGAATCTTCGTTTTTCCAACCGTCTCTAAAATTTCTAAAATCACCTTATAATCATTGGATTCGCTTGGGTTAGCTTTACCGATAGTCCACTTGTTTCCAGTCGTTGAGATCACCTGGTCAAACATCCCCTTGATATCAAACTTTTTGTTAAGGAGATACTCCCAATCGACCCCCAAAGATGTCTTGTCATTCAAAGCCACCTGAACGATTTTTGCATCAATAAGGACCTCTCTCGTCCTGTCGTCAAAACTGGCGATCATCTCTTTGACCCTAGGTATTTTAAAAGCGTAATCTGTTACGATAAGTTTATTGGTACGTTCATCAATCTTGATCTGGCCCACCCCCTGCGTTATAACATCCTGGCACATCTGCGCGAGTTTTTGACACTGGGCATAATTCAATTCAAAAACAGCCGTCTCTAAAGGCTTGTCCATCTCTTCTATCACGCGCGCCATCTCCAAATTATTCTTAGGCGTGTCAAAAATGATGAACGCTCTCGTGACCTCATCGACAACAATATTGCCAACACCTGATTTCATCTGGTTTAAAATACCAATAACATGCCTGGGCTCAAGATGTTTTAATTTTACGCGCAGCATCTCCTTAACATCGCCGTAACGATAGCCATAAAGCTCCTGAAAACTACCGTCCGTCATAATACGCGTAACACCTTCCCGGTCTTGGCGAACCAGGCCGTTAGAAGCTAATATAACGTCCAACGCTTTCGCGGCATCAATATTGCGCAGGAAAACGGTCACCCTGCCCGCCACATTTTTATCTACGACAATATTAAGATCTGCTTTTAAAGCCAGCATCTTTAAAACATCAACAACATCCATTCCCTTGATATCCAGGGAAATACCTTCCTCCGTATCAGGTTGCGCTAGAATAGCTCCATCCTGAGCATACAGCACAGGCCATAAAAACAGAATAGCAATAAAAATAATTATTTTTTTCATCTACATAGCCAGGTTATAAAACATTCCATCTTTTTCCAAAACAACTTTATTTCCATGAATCTCCGATACCCTCATATCGCCACAATAGTCATTCACAGACACCAAAAAAGTAGAACCACTCCTCTTATCCTCAATGGCAACTTTAACATCATCATCGCGGATGACCGCCACAAGCCTTAACTCTTTTACAGCGCCATCGTCACGCGCGATCTTTTTAACAACCGGCGCTTCAGTTAAAAGAGGCTTAATAAAAAGCTTCCTGCTTCTGCCCTGAACCACTTTAAAAGACGCATCGGCATCTTTACGCGGCTGCAGAGGCACGGAGGAAAGGCTCATCCCCGATAATGCATCATCCAGCTTTTTCGCATCCAACCATCGGCCTGAAATAAATGTTTTTGGCTGTTGAAAAAATGTAGCCGCGATAAGCAAAAAAACGAAAAAACTGGATCCGGCCAATACATAATTTAATACCTTTATAAAACGAACCGGCATCATCACAAAAACACCTCCGGCGTAGAAACAAAATCTATTTTTTCAAGATACAGGTCTGCCTGAAATTCCTCTCCGTTTCCAGATGCGGCTTTAACATGGAGCGAAACAATACGCACCAGAAAAGGCAGTTCTTTTAAACTCGACATAAAACGCGTTAAAGCGCTCTCCTGCCCGCGCATACGGATCTCTAGCAAATTTCCCTTTCTCAGCGCACCCCTAACCCTGATATCGTCTACTTCAATTTTTTCCCTAACGGCCAACGCCTGCACCAAAGACAAAGCTTCTGATAGCCCTGTCTTATCCGCGTATTCAGGCAAATCATAACCCTGCCTGCTCAAAACTAAAGATTTTTTAGCTAAAGCCATTCTCCGCAACAAAAAATCAAACGATACATCCATCTCACGGCGTAAAATAAAAACAGGCCTAATCACAAAAACAATATAAGTGCCAAAAACAACAACCGCTAAAAAAAATACCCGCACCCTGTACTCTGTTAACGCTCCTAGAATCGGCTGAAATATCATTTTTTTTATCCAAAATGTATCTTAAAATCAGACCTTTTAACCGCGCCAGCATGGTTTTGATGTATATATTCCAACGAGGCAGAAGAAAAGAAAGGCGACTCTTTTAAAACCTTCAAATAGCTCCCTATGAGCGCGGGATCATTGCTTGAGCCGCTCATCGATTCAAGATTCCCATCATCTATGACGAGTTCCGTTAAAAAAACAAAATCAGGCGTTAAACGGTAAAGTTCGCCAAATATGCCGCATATTTCATTATGGCCCGACAATACCCGCCTGACGGCATCTTCTCTTTTAATCGCAAACGGGCTCTTTTCAAAAACTAAAAACCGCCGTATCTCACCGCGTTTTTTAAAAATCATCTCTTCTTTTAATTGCAGTAATCTTAAAACAAATAATGACACAAGTAACAAAAAAACGGCCGAGAAAACAATCAACCGCTGATAACTCCTGCTCCGGCAAAAATACATTTTTTGCGCCGCCAACTCTTCAGGCGTTATATCAATCCCGCCCTCCGCCTGCCCGCCCATTGCCAATCCGATTACGGAAGCGTAAGAAACGATATCATCTCTTAAGGCGGCCTTAATAGATTGCCGGACGTTCAAACCTTCAATTGGGTCAAATTTTTCAACAGGATACGACAGCAAAGCCTCAAAATCACCGATATCAAAACGATCTGTCTTCCCTGTGACATATAACCGGATACCGCCTGAAGAATAATAATCGGATATGCGCCGGCAGGATTCCAGGCTCACTTTGACTTCTTTTGCCAGAGCTGGCAAGCCAGCCTCCGAATGAGGAATTGAACGGCTATAAATCGTCTTCCCATTAAAAAACATATTAAAATCAAAAACATGATCGTCTATATTTAAGACCGGTACACACCTGAAAACTTCTGTTTTATCATCACTGCCAAGGGAAGAACTCCAATTCAATAATCCCTGTGTGTTTAACGTGACACGCTCAGGCAAGATACCAACTCCGGAAAGAATACGGACATAAGATGACACGCACTCTTTTTTAACAAAAAATATCTGAACAAGCGCTTGCCCCTGCCTGTCAAAACCCACATGCTGATAATCATAGGCACACACTCCGGTATAAGCGTGCTTCGATTCCCTGGCCGCGTAAATCGCGACAATCTGGCTGATTTCTTCTGGATCCTGAGCAGGAATACTCTTAAGGCGCGCTATCGCCGCGTATCGCGGAAGTGACAAAATAACATTTTCAGGGTTTAACGTATTCTTTTTTACAGCCGTGTTGACCAAGGCTTGCGTTTCCTTTTCATCGCGGCCCGCACAAAAAGCGAAACAATGCGTCAAGACTCTCTTGCGCTTCCTTGTGACACAACGGCAAACCCGGATTGTCGTCGCGTTAAATTCAAAAACTGTGGTGGGGCTAGGCATTAACATGTTCTACATCCATAAACATATATCTTGAGTTCCATTATTGTAACATAAAATACCAAGTTTATCAAGCTTAAAATTCCTAAAATGGAACAAAATATTACAAAAAAAGCCCTCTTTCCTTTTGTAAGAGGGCCAAACCCGGGAAGTTTTTTCTCGTTACTTTTTGCGCATCTCTATGAGAATTTGATCCAGCTTCTGTTCAATCCTCTGCAGTGTTTCAAGCTTTTTTATGTCCATCTTATTCTGCTGATCCTGCACTTCTTTAGCTGCCTGAGCCAATTTTGACATATCCGGCAAATTAAACATAACATTCTCCTTAAATGAGGCCTTAACTTATGGAGCGAGCGTTCTTCGCAAGCGAACATAAGTTAATGGGCCGAATTAACTCATGACATATTTTAAAAATCCAAATAAGATTTTCAGGATGGTTATGCCAGGAGCCTAATGATGGATTTTTTATTTTTTTGATTTTGTTTTAAATTTTGACACTATTAAAACTTCTTCCCGTGGCGGTAAGGCCGGCTTTTATTTTTTTCAGCTTTCTTTTTTAAGGCCTCTTCCAAATCAAGGCCGCGATGGCCGCAATAATCAAATATCCGAATACAACAATCCGCCAGTTCCTCGGCAACCGCCTCTTTTTCCAATCCATTACGCAGGCTTTCAAGCGCTTCAGAAAGCTCTGAATGCATCAGCGCTATCAATTCGCCGTCAGAACGGTCAAAATCCCACCACCCTTTTTCCTTGGCGGTTTGATGGCACTCTTTTATCCATGTTTTGATATCCATTTTTGCCCCTTTATTTCTTTTTTTATTTTAACTCTATAATACCTTGACACGTTCAATAAAACTCTTAACCAACGCCCTATCTTTAAAACCAGGCTTTTCCTCAACACCCCCCGCCACATCAACGGCATAGGGTTTAACAGATTGAACAAGCTCCCCTACATTCTCAGGTGTCAAGCCGCCTGAAACAATAAAATGTTTTTTTAATTTTTTAACCTCTTTTAAAACGCTCCAATCAAACACTTCTCCTGTGCCGCCATAACGGCTTTTCTTGAATGTGTCAAAGAGAATCAAAGAAGGCGAATATAATTTAAGCTCATCAAAACAAATATGATTCAGGACTCTTATGGCTTTGATCGCCCTGTATTTTTTAAACCCTCGCACATATCCAGGTGTTTCATCCCCGTGAAACTGCAAATAATCAAGGCCGCACGATAGCGCGATTTTTTCCACATTTTCAGGTATTTCGTTAACAAACACGCCGACTTTACGGACGCCTGCTCCTTTTAAAGCTTTAATGATATCTTTGGCTTTCGCGGGGCTGCAATAGCGTTTGCTTTTTTTATAAAAAATAAATCCCAAAAAATCCGCGCCGTATTTCACGCACATACGCGCGTCCTTTAAATTCGTAATCCCGCATATCTTTACTTTTGTCATAATTCAAAACAATATCAGCCTGGACAATGAACACCAAACTATATTGATTAACTACACCCTTGATTTATTTTTCAGGGCGTTTTAAAAACTCAACAAACTCCTGGGTTTTAACAAATACGTCTTTTGAACGCATAAGGGCCTCGCCTACCAAAATCGCATCTGGTTTTAAACTCTTTACAAACGCCAAATCTTTTATCGTATTAACACCGCTCTCACACACAAAAAGAGAACTTTTCGGAATCCCGTCTTTCAAATCTTTCAAGACGTTCAAATCAACGGAAAAATCATCCAAATTGCGCGCGTTAACCCCAATAACAGAAGCGTTTATGTTGACGGCTTTACGCAAATCCTCTCGTGTATGAACTTCAAGCAAAACATCCAGCTTTAAGCTTTGTGCCAGGACGTATAAATCTTTTAATTCGCCCTCTTTTAAAATAGAAGCTATCAATAAAATAGCATCCGCGCCTGCTGCCTTTGATTCATACACCTGATACGCGTCAATAATAAAATCTTTACGCAACAACGGCAGATCCACAAGAGGCTTTATCCGTTCCAAAAAACCAAGGCCGCCCAAAAAATATTTGTTTTCTGTCAAAACAGACAAACAGGCGGCACCAGCTTTCGCGTAGTCCCGCGCGATTTTCACGCAATCAAAATCCTCTCTTATGACACCTTTGGAAGGCGACGCTTTTTTTATCTCCGCGATGAGATTAACGAATGAGGTTTTAAGGGCCCGGGCAAAACGCGACGGGGCCACATCAAGGCTTTTCTGCTTCAACTCTCCGACAGGCACGCGCGTTTTCTGCGCCTTTAAAAACTCTCTCTTATAAGAAATGATTTCCTGCAAAATGCTGTTCATGCGTAATTTGTGCATTCTATCAGCTTGTTTAACTTTTTAATGGCGGAACCTGAATCAATGGATGAAGACGCTAAAACCATACCTTCTTTAATAGTCAGCGCCTTCCCGGCGAGATAAAGACAACAAGCGGCATTCAACACAACAATGTCTTTCCTGGCGCCTTCCATCCCTTTTAAAATATTCAAAGCGATATGTTTATTCGTATCAATATCCCCTCCGGACACATCACTGGCGATGGCTTTTTTAATACCCAGCTTTTCGGGTTCCAAAACATATTCTTTTAAATGCCCATCCTTAACCTCGCACACATAAGTCGGGCCCATTGTAATAACCTCATCATATCCACCCTCGCCGCATACAACCATAGCGTGTTTCAACTCAAGATTTTTTAAAACCTGCCCCATAACACTGACAAAGCCTTTTTGGGGGACACCTAAAAGCTGGTGCGTCACAAAAGCCGGATTAATCAAAGGGCCTAAAATATTAAAAATTGTCCGCGCCTTAAGCTGTTTCCGCACACCCTGAACATAGCCCATCGCGGGATGAAGGTGAGGCGCGAATAAAAACCCTATACCAATATCAGCAATACACTTTTCGATAATATCAACACCCGCTTTTATGTTAACCCCTAAAGCTTCCAGCAAATCCGCGCTGCCACACGCGCTTGAAACTGAACGGTTACCATGTTTAGCGACTACGACACCCGCGCCCGCCACTACAAAAGCGCTTACAGTAGATATGTTAAACGTATCTTTTTTGTCCCCTCCGGTCCCGCAAGTATCCAAAATCACATCCGCGCCAACCTTGACTTTCGTAACAAACCGGCGCATGGCACGCGCGGCTCCCGTGATTTCATCAGCCGTTTCCGTTTTATCCGCCAGAGCGGACAAAAAAGACGCGATATCCCGCTCAGCGGCTTCTCCGCGCGCGATAAAGCAGATAACCTCCTGCATCTCATCAGCGGTCAAATCCTCGCCCCGGGAAACTTTTACAATGGCTTCTTTAATCATAATTCAAGAAAATTTTTTAATAAAATTTTACCATCTTTGGTCATGATAGATTCCGGATGAAACTGAACGCCATAAAGCGGAAAATGCCGATGCCTTAACCCCATGACCTCACGATCCTTAGTCCAGGCCAATAACTCAAGAGTTTCCGGCAAAGTCTGCGGTTCGACAACAAGCGAATGATACCGCGTTGCCTCTATCGGGCTCGGCAGGCCCTTAAAAATACCTTGCGCCTTGTGATACACTAAAGACGTCTTGCCATGCATCAGTTTTTTTGCCCGGATGATTTTACCTCCAAAGACATAACCAATCACCTGATGCCCCAGGCAAACACCTAAAATCGGAATCTTTTCAGAAAAAATACGGACAACTTCACAAGAAATACCGGCATCTTCCGGCCTGCCCGGCCCTGGAGAAATTACAATATGTGTTGGCTTTAGTTTTTTAATCCCGTCTGCCGTAATCTTATCATTACGAAAAACTTTTAAATCAGCGCCGAGTTCCCCAAAATACTGCACCAGATTGTAAGTAAAAGAATCGTAATTATCAATCATTAAAATCATGGGCCGCTCCATTAATCATTTTTTTTCTTACTTTAACACTGCGACATTATATCTTTATTACGCCCGGATGATTTAATGCGCTCAAGGCTACTCCTTCACTCTTTCAATCTTGGCCCCTAAAGCCCTAAGCTTCTCATCCAAGCGTTCATACCCGCGGTCAAGATGATAAATCCTGGAAACTTCCGTCTTCCCGCAAGCCACAAGCCCCGCCAAAACTAAAGCTGCCGACGCCCTTAAATCAGAAGCCATAACAGGAGCCGCGCTCAACTGCTGGACTCCATGCACAACCGCGTGCGGCCCTTCGCGCCTGATACGCGCGCCCATACGAGCCAATTCAGCAACATGCATAAAACGGTCAGGATAGATCTTTTCAGTGATAATGCTAATACCTGGAACAAGGCTCATAAGCGTCATAAACTGTGCCTGCACATCCGTCGGAAACCCGGGATAAGGCAGAGTCACCGCGTCAAAGGGCTTAAAAGAACGCGTCGTCTTTTTCACAAAAATGCCATCTTTACAAACTTTCAGGTGCGCGCCGACATCTCTAAGCTTTTCAATCACCGCCGTCAGATGCTCATGTTTTGCCCCTTTAACAAAAATCTCTCCGCGTGTAATCACAGCCGCCATAATCAATGTCGCCGCTTCTATCCTGTCCGGGATAATCTCATATTCAACCCCATGCAGCTCTTTAACCCCTTTAACTTCAATACAAGGCGAACCCTCACCCTTAATCTTAGCCCCCATCTTTATTAAAAAACGCGCTAAATCAACAACCTCCGGCTCACAGGCCGCATTTTCTATAATTGTAACACCGCGAGCCAAAGTCGCCGCCATCATAACATTAGCTGTTGCCAAAACCGAAGAACCGAAAGAACCTCCCAAATAAATATGCTCACCCTTTAACTGCTTTGTTTCAGCATACACATAACCTTCTTTAACCTGAATCTTGGCGCCCAATTTAGCCAAACCTTTAAGATGCAAATCAACAGGCCTCAGGCCAATAACACAACCGCCAGGCAAAGAAACCTTTGCCTTTTTAACGCGGGCCACCAAAGGCCCCAAGACACAAAATGAAGCTCTCATTGTACTGACAAGCTTATAGGGCGCTTCAAACTTATCGGCTCCGTTAGGACGGATACAAACCGTGTGATTCTTAAAATCACAACTCACCCCGAGAAACCTTAAAATTCTCAACATAGAATGCGTATCACGTAAATCAGGGGCATTTTTTATGACGCATCTGCCTTTTGTCAAAAGCGTCGCGGCCAGAATAGGCAAAAGAGAATTTTTGGAACCTGAAACAGCAACCTCTCCTCTTAAAGGGATCTTTCCTTCAATGATTAACTTATCCATAGGGCCTCAGTATGTAAAGGTCACAAAGTCACCAGACACAATGTCACAAGAAAAACAACTAAAATCAAAAAAATAATTAAGCTTTTTCAACAACAATAACGCGGTCTATGCCGTTATAATCTTTAACACGCGAAACATGTTTCCAAACAGAAGAATCGTTAAAAATTTCACATACTTGCTTCGCCTGATCATCTCCGACTTCTAAAAAAACCATACCAGGGTTTTTAAGAAAAATCCGCGCGTGTTCTTCTATGGCGCGATAAAAAAACAAACCGTCTTCACCGGCTATCAAAGCGCCTTTGGGTTCCCGACGGACATCTTGTGGTAAATGAAAATAGTCCCGCTCGCGGATATAGGGAGGGTTAGACACAATACAATCAAACTGGTCAAGCTGGCTGTTAAAACCTTCGAACAAATTGCCATGCCTGAAAACAATATGGCCCTCAACCTGATTCAACCGCGCGTTCACTTGAGCCACTTCAAGCGCGTCTAAAGAAACATCAACAGCGTCAAGGCGCGCGCCTTCCAAAAACTTCGCCAGAGAAACAGCGATATTACCGCACCCTGTGCCCATGTCCAAAATCCGCACCGCTCTGTTTTGGCAATGCGGGCGCATACGATCTATAACCTCCCCAACTAAAACCTCTGTTTCAGGCCTGGGGATCAAAACGTGTGGTGATACCTTAAAAGACAGCCCCATAAACTCCTGCTGTCCTGTCAAATACTGCAGAGGCTCGCCGCCTATCCTTTGTTTTAAGATACGGCTCAGCCTATTTAACTGGCGCGGCGTAAGAGGGCGGCAAAAACCCTGGTTTAGATATAAACTAGCGCGGTTACAACGCAAAAGATCGCATAAGATCATTTCCATCTCATTCATGCGGCTCTCCTTCCGCCTTAAGCAACGCATCCGTCAACTCATCTAAAGAACCATTAAGTATCTCTTCGAGGCGATGTGAAGTAAAACCAATACGATGATCCGTCACGCGCCTGTCCGGAAAATTATATGTTCTGATCTTTTCACTACGGTCACCCGAACCAACCTGAGACTTCCTCTTCTGCGATTGTTCAACTTGATTCTTGAAGACCATATCATCCAAAAGCCTTGTCCGTAAAACACGCATGGCTTTAAGCTTATTTTTTAACTGAGAACGCTCATCCTGGCACGTCACAACCAAACCGGTCGGCAAATGCGTAATCCTCACGGCCGAATCCGTCGTGTTCACACTCTGGCCTCCGTGGCCGGATGAACGATACACGTCAATTTTTAAATCTTTAGGGTCAATTTTAAGCTCGGCCTCTTCAGGCTCAAACAAAACAGCTACTGTTGCCGCAGATGTATGAATCCTGCCAGAGGCTTCTGTTGTCGGGACACGCTGAACACGATGGACTCCGCTCTCATTTTTCAGGCGTTTGTAAGCTTCCCGGCCTTCCACGCTGAACACCGCCTCTTTAATACCGCCTAAATCTGTAGCGCTGATGGACATCAATTCTATCGTCCAATGTTTTAAGGCCGCGTATTTGATATACATTCTATAAAGATCGCCGGCAAAAAGGCTGGCTTCCTGCCCTCCAGTCCCCGCCCTGACTTCAACCATACAGTTGCGGTTTAAATCAGGGTCAGGAGAAGACATCATGCCGGCTAATTCACTCTCCAGCCTCTCCACTTTCACCTTAAGCTCGCTTAACTCAAGCGAGGCCAACTCAAGAAACTCTTTACCATGCGTCTTGTCCGAAAGGATATGTTCCAACTCCGCCATCTGCCTGCGCGTGTCTTCAATCTCGCCGTCTTTCTTTACAAGAGGGGCAATTTCGGCAAGCTCTCGAGCATACTTGGCACATAGAGCCGTATCGGCAACGACCGCGTGGTCCGACAAAAGATTTTCAAGTTCCTGATGCCGGCTTTTCAACTCATCAATTTTCCTGCCCATAAGACAATCCTGTTTTCCAAACCACACCAACGCAGATCTTACTTCTTATACTTCTTCATGAATTTTTCAACTCGGCCAGCGGAATCAATCAGCTTCTGTTTGCCTGTGAAAAAAGGATGGCATTTTGAACAAATATCGACGCGAATACTAGGCTTTGTGGATCTCGTATGGATAACTTCGCCACAGGCGCAGATAATCGTCGCTTCTTTATAATCCGGATGAATCTTCTCTTTCATTTTAACCACCTCCTCTTTAAAAAAATCATAAGGGGTATAGGGTTCTGGGCTTAGGATTCAGAAAAAACAAAAAAGCTCTTTGATTCTACTGTACCCTGCACCCTGTCCCCTGAACCCTGTATTTTACTGATTCATGCTGTTCAGAAATTCTTCATTATTCTTTGTTTTAGACAACTTGTCAATCAAAAGTTCCATGGCTTCAGCCGAATTAAGGTCATTGAGCACCTTACGTAGAATCCAAATCTTTTGAAGATGTTTAGCATCCAACAAAAGTTCTTCGCGCCTCGTATTAGAACGCTTAATATCAATAGCCGGATAGATCCTGCGTTGGAAAAGGTTACGGTCCAGCTGCAACTCCATATTACCCGTCCCCTTAAACTCTTCAAAAATAACTTCATCCATGCGGCTGCCTGTATCAACCAGAGCGGTCGCGATAATCGTTAGGCTCCCACCCTCTTCAATAGCACGAGCGGCACCAAAAAACCGTTTGGGTTTATGAAGCGCGTGCGAATCCATACCGCCGGTCAAAATCTTGCCGCTATGAGGCACAACAGTATTATAAGCCCTGGCAAGCCTCGTGATACTATCAAGAAGGATCACAACATCTTTTTTGTGCTCAACCAGCCTTTTGGCCTTTTCTAAAACAATCTCAGCTACCTGAACATGCCTCTCAGCAGGCTCATCAAAGGTAGAACTTATAACTTCGCCTTTAACAATCCGCTGCATATCAGTCACCTCTTCAGGCCGCTCATCAATCAAAAGAACGATCATAACCGTCTCGGGATGATTTTTAGTTATAGCATTGGCGATCTTCTGCAATAGAACTGTCTTGCCGCTATAAGGCTGAGCCACAATCAACCCGCGCTGCCCCTTGCCAATGGGTGACAGCATATCCATAATACGCATTGAGACATCCATAGGTGTTGTCTCCAAAATAAAACGCTCATTAGGATAAACCGGCGTCAGATTATCAAATAAAACCTTATCTTTAGCCTTTTCCGGATTCTCAAAGTTCACGGCTTCAACCTTTAAAAGAGCAAAGTACTTTTCCCCTTCCTTGGGCGGCCTGATCTGCCCGCTGACCGTATCCCCTGTTTTAAGATCAAACTTTCTAATCTGTGAGGGAGATATATAAATATCGTCCGGACACGGCAAATAGTTATAATTTGAAGAGCGCAAGAATCCAAAACCTTCCGGCAAAATTTCTAAAACACCCTCTCCAAACATAAGCCCTTCCTTTTCTGCCTGGGCCTGCAGGATTTTAAAAATGAGATCCTGCTTTTTCGAACCGCTAATGCCGTTTACAGAAAGTTCTTTCGCAAACCGAGCAAGATCGGCAATTTTCATCTCTTTTAGTTTAACTATTTCAAGCTTTTCCACGTTTTTTTCCTCCTTGTTAATACAATAAAATCATTCCCTGATTCGCCCCAAGCTTAAACTTTTGAGAGGCTCTAAAAAACCCATAAACTCTTTAACCCGACAAAAAGTTTGTTTTAACCCGGCATTATTATCTATAACAAAATCGCAACGAGCTATCTTCTTCGCTAAAGAAAACTGATGGGCATTACGCGCCTTCATATCCTTTGAGCTAAAAACTCCCTGCCCACAAAGACGCCTGCCCACCACCTCTGGCTGTGTAGAAATAACAACCGTTACGTCAAAATATTTTTCGAAACACGCCTCAAATAAAAGTGGAACTTCAACAACAACAATACTATCTTTATACCTGGCATAACACGCCTTGAAAAAAGATATCATCTTCTCCTGAACATAGGGATGAACGAGTTTATTCAGCCTGTCCAAGCTCCTTTTGTCGGAAAAAACTCTCTCCGCCAATGCGCGCCTGTTAATCTTTCCTTGTGTAAAAACGCTCGGGCCAAACATCTTCCTTACCTCGCGGATAAAAACCTGATTATGTTCAAACGCCTGATGCACAAGCCAATCAGCGCTTAAAACCCTTGCCCCGCACTTCTCAAACATAGAGAGTACGGTTGTTTTGCCTGCTTGAAAACATCCCGTTAAACCTACGGTTAACATAGCCCCTTATCCATAAGTTCCCTCTCATAAAGCCCGGCATATTTTTTGGCGGACTCTTTCCATGAAAAATTCAAACACATCAGGCGCTTACATACCTCCAGCCAATTCTTTTCATCGTGGAACAGTTTTAAACCACGCTTGATGGCAGCTAAAAATTCCTGATCGCTGTATTTAGAAAAAACAAATCCATTACCGTTACATTTATCCTGGGTATAATCAATAACCGTATCCGCCAATCCACCTGTCTTGAAAATAACCGGGACAGTGCCATACTTAAAACTGATCAACTGGCCTATGCCACAAGGCTCAAACTTGGACGGCATAAGAAAAAAATCACAGGCGCCATAAATACGATGAGCCAATTTATCATCAAATTGAGAACTAAAAAATATGTGGCGAGGAAACTCCTTAATTAAACTCAATAAAGACTCTTCAAATTTAGCCTCTCCTGCCCCTAATATGATAACTTGCGATCCTTGCCGGCATAATTGAGGCAATATTTTAATCAGTATATCAACGCCTTTCTGCTCTACCAGCCTGCCGACAAAACCAAACAGAGGTATTCTGACATCACAAGATAAACTGCACATCTTCTGCAGAGTCAGCTTATTAATCTTTTTTCCTTCTAAGTCATCCTGAGAATACGTCTTGAAAAGATTCCGATCCCCTGAAGGGTTCCAAACGTTATAATCCACTCCATTGACGATTCCACAAAAATTTTCTTTCCGGCTGGATAACACCCCCTCCAGGCCACAGCCGAACAACGGCGACTGAACCTCCTCAGCGTAAGTTGGGCTAACCGTATTAATAACGTCAGCAAACTGAATCCCCCCTTTTAAAAGATTAATCTGGTCATGAAACTCAAAACCATTATAAGAAAAATAATCCCAGGGCAAGCCTGTCTCAGGCATCTGCTCTTTTGAAAAAATACCCTGGTAGGAAACATTATGTAACGTCAAAAGGGTTTTGGGCCTCTTCGCATTGGCGCCGAAATAACTGCCTCGATCCGCTTTGATCAAAGCCGGGATAAGTGAAGTCTGCCAATCATGACAATGGACAATATCGGGATAAAACCCCGTCCTGCCAAAAAGCTCACAAGACATCCGGCAAAAATACGAAAATCTTCTAAGATTATCAACATAATCACCACTGCGGTCTCCGTAAAGGCCAGCCCTCAAATACATATCGTTCTTAAGAAAGTATACTTTAACGCCGTCCATCTGTGTCCAGTCAAAATCCCTGTCAAAACTCCTCAACAGATTCGTATGCGCCGATATCATATAGTACTTAGGTAAAATAAGGATAACTTCATGCTCCAACCTGCTTAAAGCTAAAGGTAAAGCTCCACAAACATCGGCCAAACCGCCTGTCTTGGCATACGGAACCGCTTCACTGGCACAAAATGCGATTTTCATAATTACCCCCATTAAAATCACCAACGGCTAAAATAACATCTCGTAACTGTAGACACGAAGCTCAAATGATAAATATTTTGCCTACCGCTCAAACTTCTTCCAACTGAAGCCAATTTTTCCCAATATAAACCTTCACCTTAACAGGCACTTTGAAGGCGAAGGCATTCTCCATAGCCTGCCGCACCAATAACACTAATCTATCCTTCTCCTCGCTTTTAACTTCAAAAACAAGTTCATCATGTACCTGTAAAATCATACGGGATTTCAAGCCCGCGTCACGTAACTGATGCTGAATACAAACCATGGCAAGCTTAATAAGATCAGCGGCTGAACCCTGCACAGGCGCATTAACAGCCTGGCGCTGAGCAAATTGCCTCAAAGCCGTATTAGAGTTATTGATTTCAGGGATATAACGGCGCCGGCCAAGAATAGTCGCAACATAACCGTTCTTCTCAACAAAAGCAACCTGGGCATCAAGATAGCCCTTAACCTTCGGATAGCGCGTAAAATATTCATCAATAAAACTCTCCGCCGTCTTAACATCTATCTTTAAATCTTTAGCCAGGCCATAGGGGCTCATCCCGTACACAATCCCAAAATTAACCCGCTTTGAATTTTCCCTCATCTCATCAGACACGTCATCTTCGCAACAGGAAAAAATCAAAGAAGCCGTATACCTATGGATGTCCCGGCCCTCTCTAAAAGCTTCAAGCAGTACATCATCGCCGGATAAATGCGCCAGTATCCTTAATTCAATCTGGGAATAATCAGCGGATAAAATATAATCAAACCCTTTTGACGGAACAAACGCTTCGCGGATACTCGCCCCTAATTCCGTCTTAATAGGGATATTTTGTAAATTAGGATTACTTGAACTTAAACGCCCCGTTTCTGTGCCCGCCTGATTAAACGTGGTATGTATAACACCTGTTTTCTTATCAACCAAGCCAGGCAAGGCATCCACATATGTGGTTTTAAGTTTTGAAATCTGCCTGTATTCCAATAAAATTTTGGGCAGCTCATGACCTAGTGACAATTTTGTCAAAACTTCTTCATCTGTTGAGAACCCCGTTTTTGTCCGTTTAACCGGAGATAAATTTAACCTGTGAAATAAAATCTCAGCAAGCTGTTTAGGAGAATTGATATTAAAAGGGCTGCCGGCCAGATCATAGATAACCGCGATTAATTTTTGCAGCCTCTTATCCAGCTCTAAAGAAAGATGCCTTAAAAAATCAACATCCACCTTGACCCCGGCTGACTCCATTTCAAAAAGAACATCCGTCAGGGGTATTTCAAGATCTTCAAAAAGAGACAAAAGTCCTTTATCCTTTAAGCCTCTGGTTAAAACAGGATACAGCTTAAAAATAAAATGCGACTCCTTGCCTAAATAGTCCAACCGGCTCACACCTTTAAAATCAAGATGGTCCCAGAGAAGATTTTCTAAAAGCAGAGCTGTTTTTGAAGATTCCAGAAGATACGCGGCGATCATCGTATCAAAAAATTTTGTTTTCGTCAAAACTCCAAAATGTTTCAAGATATGCCTTGAGCGTTTTACATCATGCCCGACAGCCGTCCATTGTGCCTGCGCGAATAAAGCCTCAAGCGACTCTTTATCCTCAACGGCATAGACATCATGATCATCAAAAGCGATATTAACTACCAAAGAACCATTCTTAAACTCTTCCTCATTGACATAGAAACCAAAAAGGCATTTTTCTTTAATCTTCCCGGCTATCTTTGAAAAATCCGCGATACTTTTCTTAACAACATTAAACTCAAGGCCGAGCGGCGTTGATAGGCGCCTTGAAGCAAGCTCCTTAAGCATCCCTTTAAATTCCAAACGGCTATAGAGCTGCCAAAGCCCCTCCACATCCGGTTCTTTCGCCTTCAAATCAGGGAGGCTCACGTTCAGAGGGACATCATGGCGCAGTGTTGCCAGATCTTTACTGAGCCTGATCGTATCACAGTTTTCTTCAATGATTCTGCGCACACTATCACGCTTGATCCTGGAGGCATGCCCAATCAAATCTTCCACATCTTTAAAGTCCGATAACAATTCTCTGGCCGTCTTTTCGCCAATACCTTTAGCTCCAGGGATATTATCGCAAGCGTCCCCCATAAGGGCGATTAAATCCCGGACCTGGCCAGGCGCGACACCAAATTGTTCTTTAACAATATCTCTTGTAAAGACAGTCCCATTGTCTTTATAAGGATTGTAAACTTCCACCGTATCATCAACCAACTGCAAAATATCCTTATCAGAACTCACAATAATAACCTTATCCACCTTCTTTGCCAGTTGATAAACAATAGAAGCTATCACATCGTCGGCTTCAAAACCTAAAGCCTGAAATTGGGAAAAGCGATGCGCCTCAACAACCGCCTTAATTAAAGGAACCTGGGAAACAAGATCGTCGGGCATCGCGGCCCTGTTCATCTTATAGGCGGCGTACTTTTCATTACGATGCGTCTTTTTAGCAACATCAAAACAAACGGCTATATAATCCGGCTTTAAATCCTCAAGGACCTTATTCACCATCTTCACAAAACCAAAAACGGCATTTGTCGGCTGCCCTGAAGAAGTTGCCAGTTGAGCTTTAATGGCAAAAAAAGCCCTATAAAATAAAGAATTGCCGTCAATTAAACAAAGCTTGGAATTAACCATGTCGATTTAAAAAGGGAGTATCAGCGGATTTATCAGTTATTTCTTATGGAACCCCTCAAAAGCCATTATATCTATCTGTATTTACCTGCCTAAGCGCCTGGCCCGGCATAGCTGCTGATCAACATTTACAAAATTAATGCCCGCGGATAAAATATAACCATAACCTGCGCGGTTTAAAAAACTCTCGAATATTTAAAAAATTTCAGGATTTGCTTAAAGAAATGGATACTTCCAAAGGATAAACACGCTTCACCGGGCCATTAAAATTTTGTGCTGAGTTTCCTCCAGGGCCTTTTGAATCTCTTTGTTTTTTGGATCTAATACTTCAGCTACGCCAAATTCCGTCAAAGCCTCATTATACATCCCCATATAATACAACTGCTTGCCTCGCATTAAATGTAATCTGGCGTCCCGTTTACGCTTTTTTGGATTTAAATCATTCCCTTTAGGCTTGGCATTAGCAATATCTCCAGGCTTAAAATCTGCTAAATACTTATCAAAAAAGTCAGCCTTTATTTCAGGATCACTAACACCCATCCCCTGAAGCTCACGCCTGGCCTTCATCGTCCACTCATCATTCCAATCACCCATCACAACTCTTTTTTTAAAATAGTAAACAGCCTTATCGAGATCTCCTTCTCTCTCATAAATACTGCCTAGATTATAATAAGGGCCGGGCATAGTTGGGTCTAAATCAATAGCTTTGGCATAAGCCTGCTTTGCCTGGTCCAGCCATCCCTTTGATTCATAAATAACACCAGCGTCATTATAAGCAAGAGCAAAAGTCGGATCCATTTCAACAGCTTTTTGATAATACGCCAGCGCTGTATCAACATCGCCGCCCCTCTGCGCCTCTAAACCTTTATCGCGATATTCAACAGACATTTTTTTTGTCAGCGGCGTCCCTTGAGCAAAAGATAGCTGCGCATTAACAAGCAGTAAAAATATAATAAGGATAATTGAAAAAATAGGTGTGATTTTTTTCATCTGTAAGGTTTTATTAAGGTTAGAATAATATAAATTCCGGAAAATATCAAGCAAAAAAATAAAAAAGGTTAAGGGCTTGCTTTACTATGCTTGGCACAAAATCTGCGCGGCTATACGGGCTTCCTGCACCGCGCTGTCCCAGCCGGGGATCTTGTCTTTATCAAGAAACTCAACAACATCGCCTGCGGCAAAAACAAAAGGAATATTTGTACGCATCCCGCCATCAACCAAGACACCCTTATTGAGTTTAAGCGGTGTCTCCTTCAAAAAATCCACATTGGGAGTCCTGGGGCCGGCAAAAATAACCAGCGAAGCACCGATAACTTTGTTACTGCAAAGACGCACGGCTTTTACATCCGCATCACCCAAAATTTCCATAATCATATTTCCCGAAATCACATCTACGCCCTCCAAGGGCTCGCTCATCTTTCCTATAAGTTTAACCTCAATACCCTTTTGGGCGATAGAGCGCGCCACACCTTGAGCCAAATCATCTTCCCCAACAACAATAACCGTATGCGCTATTGGCAGATTCTCTAAAATAAATTTAATATCGCTCAACCCATTAAGCGCCACTACGCCCTGCTTGGCGATACCTTTAAGCGCCGGTAATTTAACACTACTGCCGGTGGCGATCACGAGGCTGTCAAAATCCAGGAACCCTTTTGTTTTAAAAAAGATCCTCTTGCGGTCGAAGTTAATTCCAACAACCTCCCTCTCTAATAAAAGTTCAATAGAGTTCGATTCATAGAAATCCTCATTTTTCAGGAAAAGATCCTTCTCTTTAACCCTGTTGCCGATAAGATTAAGTATCCGGCAACGGTCATAAACAAAAAAAGGTTCCGCTGAAATGATCGCCAGCGCACTATCCTTATCCAGCTCTCTGATTGTTTCGGCCGCCGTTATGCCAGCCGCTGAATTTCCTATGATAATGATTTTTTTCATGGGAGCAAATTTAAAATTACCTGTCTAAGGCCTTTAAAATGGCAGGAGTAAGAAAATGCCATCCGATAGGCATCAGATGAATCCCCTGGCACATCTTCTTAAGTTCACAAGCCAAACGGACACTAATCTCAACACTCTTGCTTTTCTTATCTTCAGCGCCGCTTATTTCACGGATAATCTCATCCGGGACAAAAACACCCGGCACATTCTCATTCATATACTGTGCCATCCGCTCTGATTTTAAATAAACGATTCCAGCTAAAATCCTCGGCTTAAGATAAGAAGAAGCCGCGAGAAACTTCTCAAAAATGCGCATATCATAAATAGCCTGAGTCTGAAAAAATTCAGCCCCGGCGGCCATCTTTTTTTCCATCTTGATAATCTCAGGCTCCAATGGATCCGCACCGGGATTAACAACAGCGCCAATACATAACTTCGGAAAAGGCTCATTGAGTTTGTGCCCACCGGCATCAAGGCCTTCCGTGAGACGGCGCATCATACCAACCAGATGAACAGAATCAACATCATAAACCGGTTTGGCCTCCGGATGGTCTCCCAACGAAGGATGGTCTCCCGTCAAAGCCAAAACATTCTCGAGGCCAAAAGCGGCGGCCGAGAGGATATCCGACTGCAAAGCAAGCCTGTTACGGTCCCTGCAAGTAAACTGAACAATAGGCTCAAAACCATGCTGTTTTAATATCACACAAGACGCTAAAGACCCCAGGCGCATCACCGCGCTCTGCAAGTCCGTCACATTAATCGCGTCCACTCTGCTTTTGACAGGAAGAATCTCTTCTATTACCTTATCCAAACAGATGCCTTTCGGCGGGCCGATTTCGGAAGTAACAATAAATTCACCTGATTCTAACTTTGATTTCAGGCTCATAACAAAGAACCCTCCATAGAAGCTTTAAACAAATTAAGACAGTTCTTCATCAGCATCATCACCGTCAAAGGGCCGACACCTCCCGGAACAGGAGTAATATAAGAGGCCTTCTTAAAAGCCGAGCTAAACTCAACATCCCCAACGATTTTTCCATCCAAACTGTTAATACCGACGTCGATAACAACACTTCCCTCTTTAATCCATTCACCTTTAATGAGATGGGCGCGCCCAACGGCAACGACAAGAATTTCAGCACGGTTAATATGCCCCTCCAACAAGCCGGCCCTGGATGTAGCGATATGGCAGACGGTCGTTGTGGCAAAAGCATTCAAAAACATCAACGACAAAGGTTTGCCTACAACATTAGAATGCCCAACAATAACAACCTCTTTTCCATAAAGATCAATCTTATAATGCTTCAATAATACCATACAAGCCTCTGCCGTGCAGGGGGCAACCTCATAACGGCCAAGGGCAACTTTGCCAAGATTCTGCGGATGGAGGCCTTCAGCATCCTTTGCTGCCAATATACAATCCGCCAAATCTGATATCTTTATCCCGGATGGCAATGGCGCCTGCAACATAACCGCGCTGACTTGAGGGTCCTTATTAAGTTCGCCGATCTGCGCAACATACTTTTTACAAGAAACAGGATTGTTAAAAAATATAGGCCTATACCCTATGCCTATATCAGAAGCGGCTTTTGCCTGGGCCTTCACGTAAACACTAGAGGCCATATCGCGCCCGGCACCCAAACACGCCAAAACAGGTACCCTCCCATATTTATTCTTAAGCGCCTGGCACTCCTTCTTAAGGCCCTTCTTAATCTCCTGGGCAATTGTTTTACCGTCCAATAACTTTGCCAACTTCTACCTCGATTCTTTTTCGCAAAAGTTTTACTTTCTTCAACAGGCACGAAAGGTCACGTTCAATCGTTTGATATTTCAACGCTTTAAAACCAGCCACTCTACGGTTCAATCTGACATAAAAAAAACAACTGGCATAGCTCCCTTCGGCTAATGCTGCGGCCATCGCCAGATCAGAAAACAAATTCTTATTGCCTTTGATCAACAGCTCTTCTATCAAACCCAAAAGATCATAACTTAAAAAACACACTTGCGCGGGCACAGCAATAGCCGCTTTTAAATCTTTTACCTTATACGCTTCAATATCCTTATCAATAAGCGCGGTTAACTTTGCCGCGCAAAAATCACTCTTTTTTAAAATCTTTTTAACATCACGTTCATGCGCCTTATACCTGTCTTTTCCTAATGTAAAACGGCATGCCATGGATATAAGGCTTGCCGCCATAGCCGCTGAAAGCGCCGCAGAAGATCCTCCGCCGGGCGCCGGCATATCAGACCCTAAATCCCTTAAATATGTCTTAATGTCATGGTCTATATATCTCATGATTTAATCAGTATAGCAAAAAATTTCGAAAGACACCAGGCCGCATGCAGGAACATTTAGAATCTCAATAGTGTCTTGATTCTACTCTGACACTTAGAATCTTTGACTCTCTAAAATCTCTAAAACAACCCTGTCACTTCGCCTGAAACATCCACGTCAATCTTTTCACCCCTCGGCTCAGACGGCAAACCAGGCATCGTCTGCATAAAAGAAGTATGCGCCAAGACAAAACCCGCGCCGCTGGCCAGCCTGACATCCTTAATGGGCAGCGTGAATCCTGCCGGCGCCCCTTTTAAAGACTCATCATGAGAAAGAGAAAATTGAGTTTTCGCGATACAAACAGGAAGATGAACAAAACCCTTGGCTTCATAAAAACTAATCTGTTCGCAGGCGGGGAGAGAATATTCCACACAGCCGGCACCATAAACCTTTTTAGCAATCCTGTCAATCTTCTCCTTAAGAGGCAGCTCATCCTCATAGAGAAAATCTAAAACGGGCGCCGGCTTCTGTGTATATCTGACAACAGTTTTGGCTAGTAGCATAGCGCCTTTGGAACCATCTGAACTCGCGGTGCTCTCAACGCAGTCAAGAGCGCCAAATTCGCAGGCTTTTACTTTAATAAAATCCAGCTCTTTTTTTGTATCTTGAGAGAAAACATTTAAACACACAACCACCGGGACGCCAAAAAGGCTAATATTGGAAATTTGTTTCCTCAAATTTTCAGCTCCGGCAGAAAGCGCATCCATATCTTCATTAAAAATCGCCTGATCAAGCTTAGCGCCGGGAGAAATATTAAACTTGCCGCTCTGGGCTTTAAGAGCGCGCACGGAACAAACCAAAACACAAAGATCAGGTTTCAAACCACTATATCGGCATTTGATATTAAAAAACTTCTCCGCTCCGCAATCCGCGCCAAAACCACTCTCCGTCACCACATAATCACATAATCCCAACGCGATACGATCGGCAATAATAGAACTAGCACCAATAGATACGTTGGCAAACGGCCCGCTATGAATCAGACAAGGCGTACCTTCTGTAGTCTGGACCAGATTCGGCTTAATAGCATCTTTCAACACTGCGCACATCATGCCGTCGGCTTTAATGTCCCTCGCGCTGACACAATGGCCGTCTTGCGTCCTGGCAACAATAATACCGCTCAGGCGCCTGCGCATATCATCAAAATCGCGGCTTAAAGTCAAGATAGACATGACTTCCGAAGCGGCCGTAATTTCAAACCCTGTTGAAATCGGAAGTTTCTGATGGCCAGACTTTAATACATAACTGATGTGCCTCAAAGACCTGTCGCTAATATCAAGACAGCGCTTCAACATGATAGAAGATGGATCTATCTTCAAAGGATTCCCATGATAAATAGAGTTTTCAAGAAAAGCGGCTAAAAGATTATTAGCGGCCCCAACGGCATGAGTATCTCCGGTGAGATGAAAATTGACTTCGTCAGCCGGCAAGACCGCGCACAAGCCCCCTCCGCCGGCAGCGCCTTTAGCCCCAAATAACGGCCCCAATGAAGATTGGCGAAGCGTGCAAGCCGCTTTTAACTTTAGGGCGTTCAGGGCCATGGATAAACCAATCGTCGTTACAGTCTTCCCCTCTCCCAGAGGGGTTGGCGTCACAGCGCTGACAAGAATATACTTTGAGTGCTGCTTTTGAGGAAGGCGCTTTAAAATAGACAGGTTAACCTTCGCTTTATAAGGGCCGTTAAACTCAAGTTCGCAATCTTTAATACGAAGCATTTTAGCGACGGACTTAATAGGCTTAAGGCTCTTCATTATTGGTACCTCGGCGAAAGGTCAAAAGCGTTTTTTATCAAACGGATTTTTTCAACCGGATCAGACAAAGCGACAGAAACAACATCAAACCTTGCTTTCTTATGAAAAACATTTTTTTCTTTTAAAAAAAACAAAGCCATTTTTGAAAGCTTGTGCTGTTTTTTAGCATCAATAGAACTAAGGTTGTATTCATGTGCCAACCGGCCCGAACGAGTCCTTACCTCAACGAACACAAGCGTCTCTTGATCAGCGGCAATAATATCAATCTCTCCGATTGATACGGCGTAATTACGCGTGAGAATCTTATATCCGTTTTTCTGTAAATAATCGGCGGCGATAGACTCTCCAAAATCCCCTAAATCTTTCTTAAACCTCATACGGCACAACCCTCCGGCAAAAAGTATGCCTATGAATAGGCGAAAGGCCATGTGAACAAATACAATCTCTATGGCCTTTTGTTCCATACCCTTTATGAAAAGCGAATCCGTATTCGGGATAAACGGCGTGGTAAATATTCATAATCCTGTCACGGATAACTTTGGCCACAATAGAAGCACAAGCGATAGAAAGGCTTAAATGATCTCCGCCGACAATCACCTTTGAGGCATAAGGCAGGCTTGAGCGTAAAGACCCGTCCATAAGCAAGAAGACATTTTTAACACAAGGCCCATAAGCCGCGCAACGTTCCAACAATTTCAAAACGGCCATATCAAGCGCAAGCTCTATAGCCCTGGCAATATTGACGGTATCTA
This sequence comes from uncultured Planctomycetia bacterium, assembly GCA_964423185.1. Lineage (GTDB taxonomy): Bacteria > Omnitrophota > Gorgyraeia > Velamenicoccales > Velamenicoccaceae > CAYRDK01. The sequence goes on along the minus strand of CAYRDK010000001.1, from coordinate 262,946 downwards.
TGGCTTTTTCATTAATAATGCCTATGCCATAGGATGCTTTTTCAATAATCTCAAAAAAAGCGGCTTGGCGCTGTAATCTGGTAAGTTTTTTTGAATCGTCTATCCTGGACTTAAACGCAAACTCTTTTAAAAAAACAGCACCAACAACAACTGGCCCGGCTAAAGGGCCGCGGCCTACTTCGTCTATGCCAACAATAACAGAATAACCATCTTTTTTAGCGGCATTCTCAAAATTAAGCACAGCTTAACAAGCTCCCCTGGATGAAGCTCCGCGGGCTAAAAGCCCGCGGTTTCTTGAAGCGGTTTACTCAAGCGGCCAAACTCCATCCGCGGCCTAAAGGCCGCGGTTTTGTGGCAGCGAACGTATAAATAAGGCCATATTTCAACAATGGCTAAAGTTATACCTCATCCCACTCGTGCTTTAAAGGGCGCGGTTTTTTCAAGCCGCAAGGTATAAAATTTTAATATGTTTATGCTAAGAGTTAAGGCTTCGCCTCTTTAACCTCTCTAATCTCTTTGACCTTTGCCGCCTTGCCAACTCTATCACGCAAATAATAAAGCCGGGCCCTCTTAACCTTCCCCCTCTTGATCACTTTGATAGAATCAATACTCGGTGAATGCAACGGGAATGTCCTCTCAACACCTTCCCCAAAAGAGACCTTACGGACTGTGAATGTTGTCGCGGTCCCTTCCCCTCGCTGCTCAATCACGACGCCTTCGAAAGGATGAATCCTTGCTTTGTCTCCTTCCTGAATCTTCACGCGGACTTTTACCGTGTCACCAACCCTGAACGCGGGTAAATCTTTTTTTAAAAATTGCGCTTCAACCAATTTGATCTTATCCATCTTCCTCTTCTCCTTAAATGAGGCCCCTCATTTCAACAATGGTTAAAATGAATCTCAACCAGCATTATTAAAATATGCCGGGCCGGTCTATGTTATCTCTTATTTTATTTATGTTTCTTCCCTGACGCCTTGCCTCTGTGAATCTCTGGCACTATAAAATCCGGCCTGTTGTTTCGAGTAATCTTTAAAGCTTCTGCTCTCCTCCAAGCCTCAATCCGGGCATGATCTCCGGACAAGAGGACTTGCGGCACTTTTTTGCCGCGAAATACAGCAGGCCTCGTATACTGTGGGTGCTCAAGCATCCCATCCTCAAAACTCTCATACAGCGCGGAAGATTCATTCCCTAAAACCCCGGGCAAAAGCCTGACAACCGCATCCACCACGACTATCGCAGCAGGTTCGCCCCCTGTTAAAACATAATCCCCGATAGAAATCTCCTCATCGGCTAAATATTTAGCGACCCTTTCATCAACCCCTTCATAATGGCCGCATATAACAACAAGATGCTTTTTTTTAGAAAGTTTTTTAAAATCAGACTGAACAACCCTTCTGCCTTTAGCAGAGAGCAAAATAATAGACCTTTCCCTTTTAAGGCTTTTCGCTTTTTCTAAAACCGCATTAACACAGGAAAAAATCGGCTCAGCACTCATAACCATGCCGCACCCTCCGCCGAAAGGGCGGTCATCTACTTTCCTGTGTTTATCTTTTGTGTAATCACGAATATCGTGGATATAGATTTTAACTTTATCTGAACCCTGTGCCCTCTTAAGGATAGAAACATTCAAAACAGATTCAAACATTAAAGGAAAAATAGTCAGAATATCTATGCGCATTGAGCTAAAAAACCTTTTTTAAATGAATCAAAACGACCTTCTTTTATAGCCTGCCGGGCCTGTTTCATAAGGTCGAGAAAAAAATAAATATTGTGATAAGAAACCAACCTTAAGCCTAAAATTTCACCAGCATTAAAAAGATGGCGCAAGTAGGCCCGCGTAAAATTCCGGCAACAATAACAAGAGCACGCCTTATCCAAAGGCCCCTGGTCACGGGCAAACGCGCCATTCCTGACCGTAACCTTGCCGCAACTCGTAAAAGCGGTTCCATTACGCCCGTAACGTGTCGGCACAACACAATCAAACATATCCATACCCATAGAAACCGCTTCAAGGATATCTTCCGGAAGGCCAACACCCATCAGATAACGAGGAGAACCGCCGGGTAAGTCATCCGCAACAGAATTCAAAATATTATACCTTAAATCCTGCGGTTCGCCAACACTTAATCCTCCAATGGCATAACCGCCAAAACCTATATCCACAAGCTCCTGAATTGATCTTTTCCGCAAATCCGTATAAGTCGACCCCTGGGCGATACCAAACAAAACCCCCCTCTTATCTCTCTCCCACTCCTTTTTTGAACGCAAAGCCCAAAGCGTTGTCCGAATAAGAGCATTTTGGGCTTCCTGATGAGAAACAGGATAAGGCACACACTCATCCAGAGGCATCATAATATCAGAACCTAAAACACGCTGGACCTCAACAACATCCTCGGGCCTTAAAAAATGCCTTGAACCGTCCAAATGAGACTGAAAATCAAGCCCTTCATCTTTGATCTTTCTTAAAAGAGCCAAACTAAAAATCTGATAACCTCCGCTATCGGTTAAGATAGGCTTATGCCAATTCATAAAATTATGCAAACCGCCGGCTTGTGAAATAATCTCAAGGCCTGGCCTTAAATAAAGATGGTAAGCATTACTTAAAATAATCTGGGCCCCTGAGTCTTCCAGCTCTCTAGGAGAAAGAGACTTAACGCTGGCCTGAGTACCCACCGGCATAAAAATAGGCGTTTCAATAACGCCTCGTTCGAGAACAAGGCGGCCGCAACGAGCACGCGTAGCGGCATCTTTATGTGTAACTTTAAAATCCAATTTCATATTCTAATCCTAATCATACCGCGTGATGCGTAAAAAGCCATTTGTTATTATTCTGTTTTTGTTTTTATTATAGCTCGCGCGCGCGCTTTTATATTTTTACCCTTAACTTTTCCCATATCCGTCTGAAGGCCCTGAACCTCGCGCCCTTGTGGCCATTCAATCTTATAACAATAGATCGCATTACCATCTTTATCCTCGGATTCAGCAAAAAGTTTAAAATGTTTTAAGCCTCTGCCTTTAAAAAAATACAACCTCGCCAGCATACTGCGGGCAAACAAAGCGTCTGTTAATATACTCTGATAGGAATCGCCTTTAGGCACCAAAAGAGCACTAAACGCCTTATCGGAATCCTGTTGAGCAACCTCAATAATTTTATCGCCGTCCATATAGAAAACATACTCCGGCGTCCCTTGTTTTTCCTGAAATTCACTCGCGACATAGCCATGGTAACTCTTTAAATCCAAAGCCAGGCCGTTAGCGAAGAAAAGTAAATCTGTATCCTTTTTTTTGACGTCGCTCAATGGTGAAGTATGGTACATGCTCTTGGAAAACCAGGCCTTCGCTTCGTCATCATCCAGGAACGAAATCTCCAAGTCGAGATTTACCGCTTCCGGCAATGCCATCCCATAATAATGCTCGGCATATATTAAAAACTCATCCTTTGAAAACTCCTGGTGTTTAAACCAGGCGTCAACTTTACGAAAATCCCAATTACCAATATACGTAATAGCGCCTACCTTGGCTATCATATCGTAAGAAACGATAAAATAAACCGGAGGCAGCCTCTCGGGAAACAGCAACGCTGCGGCTTCTTTGGCGGCCGGCACTGATAAATGATGTTCAACCAGATAAGCTTGCGCATCCCCGATAGCCGCCATCCCACAAGCTTTTTGGACAAGCTCAACGGCTTTGACCAAATTCATGCCATCCTGTTTCTCTAAAAAATCAACCGCTTTATTATCATTAACATTAATCATCCTTAAAATACCTGCGGCCTCATCTTCCTTGTCTGATAGAAGAGCCTTGGCCATCCAATACGCGTAAGGCGTATTCTGTGTCATTCCATCAAAAAGGACTCGCCTTGAGCCAAGGGCCTTAAACCAATGGCCAAAATCCCACCAGGAATTAATAATCGCGTTTTCTGGCGTTTCATTCTTTATTTTTGTTAAAACACTATGCCACTCATCAGTCATCTGCGGCAATACAGGCAGAAGCTTGGCATTAATATGAGAGATATTCAAAAACAGATAACCGCTAAAAACGGCCACAACGGAAAAACGGCATAAATAACTTAACTTTTTACGCTGAAGGTTTTTTATTTTACTTTCCACCAGTTGATATATCGCCGTAAAACTTAAACCAAAAGCCAGCCCAAGAGGAACAACCAGAAGGAGGGCAAAACGAAAAGCCTGAAGGGTAGCACAAAAAATAATAACAATCCATAATGTCGCCGCTAGTATGCCAAATCCATAACGTTCATCCCGAACAGTTTTTTTGAATAAAAATAGGTAAAGCAACCCTGTTAAGGCCGTGAAAAAAACAAAAGAGCCTCCCAGCACCATCATCAATTCAAAAGAATTGACACCTTTCAACTCGGCCACAGTACGGTACACATTTGGCCACAACGCCTGAGGCGTCACTTGTAAAATATTCCAAAGGTTTAAAGGCTCAATAAAGAAGTCCTTCCAGACAGAAAAACCATTCATACAAACAACAAAAAGGCTTGAACTAAAAAAGAAGATGGCCAACAAAAACCAATGCCCTCTCATTTCGCCCGCCTTCTTAGGCTCTGCCTGCTCCTCCTGGCGTTCATCAGCTAAAGCCAATTTGAGATTTACGATAAAAATAAAATAGGAAACAAGCATAATATCAAATATAAACCACCAGCCTTTCCAGGTGGCCGCATAACAAGCCAAAAAGAAAGCACTTAAACAACAAAAGAATACACGCTTCAATAAATTCCTGTCTTTAAAACAAAAAACGAACGTGCCAAAAACAAGCAAAGGGAACAAGACATTATATATATCCGTATCAAACCATTCACCAATACTGCGTTCTAGGAAAAAGGGCGACAGATTTATAGCAACAGAGGCAAAAAAAGCCCCTAAATCATCAGCGCCGAGCTGCCGGGCGGCAAAAAAACTAAAAACCCCAATGATCACCGATAGAAAAAGAGGAAGATAAAATAAAGCGTTTGATAAAGGCACGCCCGGGTTAATAAAAGAAACTACCTTGTAACACGCCAACCCCATCCAGATATGCATGCTTTTACGGCTAGCACTATCAACGGGAGCGCCTATCAGGTCATCATATTCAATGCCGTCAACAACCCTATCGCCGACATGCCCATTTTTAATAAGGTTTTCAAGCAGCCTCAACCAATAATAAGAATCAATCCCTGCCAGATAAACGTTACCCCCATTATCACGAAACCTGTTCTTTAGCTCTTCTGAGCGCCTGTCTATCTTAACTTCTAAATCAAGATTATGGGTGCCCGTATTCTCTTTCAGAAAGCGCTCAATAATCTTGCCTTTGCTAACAGCGGAAAAACCCGGATATTTTTCCTCCACGATCTTTTTAGCCATTTTCGACTCTTCGTCTAATACCTCCTGGCGGGCAACAAGATCAAGAACAGGCAAAGAAAAGGCATAAAAACGAAAATAAATCCCCGCGATTAAACAAGCAAAAACTAAAACAAAAACAAATAATTTTTTAGTCATTCTCCCATCCTCTCATTCTTCATTACAATATCACCATCGCGTCGCCATAACTAAAAAAACGATAGTTCTTTTGAACCGCCTCACGATAAGCTTTTAAGATAAAATCCTGCCCGGCGAAAGCCGAGACCAACATAAGCAAAGTCGTGCGGGGCAGATGAAAATTTGTTATGAGCGCGTCCGCCACCTTAAAAGAAAAAGGCGGATAAATAAAAAGCCGGCTGTTTTTTTTAACAGGTTTTGTGGAATGGCCCTCCAGAAGAAAAGAAGCGCTATCTTCTAAAGCCTTGCAAACAGTTGTACCAACCGCGAAAATACGGCCCCCTTCATTTTTTGTACGGCGGATTGCCTTCACGGTAGCGGAAGGGATTTCAAAATACTCTTCATGCATCTTATGCCGCGAAATATCATCGCAACGGACAGGAGAAAAAGTAGCATAATTCACATGCAAGGTCAAAAACCCCATACGCACTTTTTTCTTTTTAAGCCGGGCTAATAAATTTTCTGAAAAATGAAGCCCAGCCGTAGGAGCGGCAACAGCTCCTTCCTTTTTTGCAAAAACCGTCTGATAGCGCTTATTATCTGAATTCCTAAACGCTCTTTTAATATACGGCGGTAAAGGCAAAATACCGGAACGCTCCAAGACACGCTTAACCTGCCCCTTTTTAAATGCGACGACTTTTTCCTTAGGATCCACAAGATGGCATGAAAAGCCGCCTTTCAGCAAAATCTCTTCACCTGTCTTCAGGCGCCCTAATGGCTTTATCAAAGCACGATAGCGGTCTTTTGTCAGGGCATTCAAAAGCAGCAACTCAACCTTGCCTCCCGTATGGCGGCTCCCGAATAATCTAGCAGGGATAACTTTTGTATTATTAAAAACAAGCATATCCTTCTCTGTCAAAATAGATGTCAAATCAGAAAATCTGCCATGCTTTATACTCTGATCACGGCGACCAAGCACCAAGAGGCGGGAAGAGTCTCTTCTTTTTGCCGGAAACTGCGCTATAGCATCTTGTGGCAAGAAATAATCAAAATCAGATAGTTTTAACATAGTTAATACGGTTGGCACCTGGCTTCTGAACGCATACCGGAAACCTGAAAAATTAATAAATTTTTACAACTTCAGCGCCTGGATAATAAAACTCTAAAATCCTGCGGTAACTATACCCCTTCTTGGCCACCCCTAACGCGCCGTATTGGCACAAGCCAACACCATGCCCCCATCCATACCCGGAAAAAACCACCTTATCGCCTTCACGCGTGATATGAAAATTTGTGCTTCGAATAGTGTTGGCCCCTAACAAAGCCCTGAAATCTTTTCCGCTGATTACGGCCTTCCGCCCTTGCGCATAACTCAGCTCAAGCTGTCTCACGCGGCCTGTATTATTACGTTCAACAACCACGATATCAGTCAAACCTGTTTCATTTTTTGAATAACCAGCCAACTTTTCCTCAATGGCTTTTAAACCTAACTTCACACGCCATTGAAAATGAGGCGAATCAGAACAAAAATGACACCTGCAGCCGCCCCGCAGAGGCTCTGCGTTTATTTTCCAGAGTTCACTGGCATTTTCCGTTATTCCGCCGCAGTTAGCGCAAAACAAAGTTTCAAAAATACGGCCCCGGTAAGTTAAGGCCTCGCCGTAAGTCGTATTAACGGCACTGTTTGTCTTTCTCCTCTCTGATAAATAACCGCCGTAAACCTGTGAAGAGGTATCAGCTGTCACATCATAAGGCCTCGTTTTATTCATCAGCCGCTGATAAAGAACATATGTACGCGCCGCCACAGCCTGAGCTTTAATGGCGTCCAAAGGCCATTGATGAGAAATCTCCTGATTTAAAACACCGCGAATATAAGATTCCGCGTCTAATGTATTAATAACAAAAAAATTATTATTCTCGTTTCTATAAACAGAAATTTTTCCGCGGAACCGGCGTTTATTTACCGTAAGGGCCGCTTTACGCTGGCCTATAAAACTCAAACAATCTGTTTTAAAAACCATCTGCCCTACCTTAAAAGAACCATCCTCTCCTAAAACGACCTTAGACCGCGGCAATCCTTTTTTGCCACTATGAAGCAGTGCCTTACTTTTTTCATCAACAATCTGAACAGGCCCCGCCACTGATATGACAATTTCCGGCACATCTTTTAAAATAGCCACTCTGACTTCTAAAGGTTCCTTTGCGAACGATACAGACGGTCTCAAGAACAAAATGGCGGCAAAAGCAAAAATAAAAGCCTGACAGGCTAAACACAAACACCTCTCAAGCCTTTTCCGGCGCCCTAAAAGATCTATAAGATTTTTTTTCATCGTTCTTTAAATACCCTGATTAGGGGTGCCTTGAAAAAAATCTGGCTACCAGAGAAAGCGCGGCGCTCAATAAAATCATCGTTGTAATAGGAAAAATAAAAGTAAAATTCTTCTTTTGAATAATAATATCTCCGGGGAGGCGAAATAATGGCAGCTTTGTAAGCGTGCTCCAGCTTAAACCCACAATAATCAAAACCAATCCGGCTATGATAAAGTTCTTAGACATTCCCCGCCCTTTCCTGTTCCTTCCTTATATCTCTTGGAATAGCATGCTGAAAAAGCCAAAGGCCGCGGCAACCTTCATCTCAACAGCCATCATCTGATACCCTTTTTAAACTCTTTTTCTTAAGCATTCTGTGTTCGATAGCCTCTTTCTCGGACATAAAACAACCGCAATAATTCTGATGATAAACCCCAAGCTGCCTGGAGATTTGATGCGAATGAGCAAAACCCTGACGAAAATCCATCTCTAAAAAATCAACACCCTCTTCCGCGCCAGCCTGACGGCCCAACTCCACAATTATGCCAATATCCTGATAAGGGCTGACAAGAAGTGTTGTTGTATAATACTTTATCTGGCGCTCTTTGGCAAACTTTGCCGTTTCTTTAAGACGGCTATACCAACACCAGCGGTGTGAATCCAGGCGTTCCTCAAAAGCAAGTAATGCCTTCAAAAAAACCTTGTCATCATAATAATGGCAAATAAAAGGAAGGCTTAAATACCGCGCCACCACTTCAGCCGCTTCTTTCCGCTTGAGATATTCAGAATAAGGATAAATGTTGGGGTTATAAAAAAACCCTTCCACGCTATAATGAGCCTGCCTCAGCGCCTCAACAGGATAAATAGCGCATGGCCCGCAACAAATGTGCAATAGAATGTTCATAGATAATAAGCGCGGCGCATTCGGCGCGCGAAAACAATCTGACGCGGTATGATACACACAATACGCATCACAATATCAAAACACTCAACTATTTCTGAATACCCAAATGCTGGTAGGCTAACGACGTCGCTTCCCGTCCACGTGATGTCCTCTTAAGAAACCCTTTTTTTAAAAGATAGGGCTCAATCGTATCCATAATCGTGTCCGGCTCTTCATTAAGAGTCGCCGATAATGTCTCAATACCAACGGGCCCTCCATCGTAAGTAACGATAATAGCCTTCAAAACCTTACGGTCAATTTCATCAAGGCCATGGTCATCTATCCTGAGAGTTTTAAGCGCGCTCTGAGCGACTTCCTTTATAATCTCATTATTAGCCCTTACCTGCGCGTAATCCCTGACACGGCGCAAGAGCCTGTTAGCTATCCGTGGAGTCCCGCGCGAACGGCGGGCGATTTCTGTTGCCCCATCGTCGTCAATACAGATACCCAGCAGGACAGCAGAACGCTTCACAATCCTGCTTAAATCCTCCTCATGATAGAAATCAAAATGATGCAAAATACCAAACCTGGAACGCAAAGGAGAACCAATCAGTCCGCTGCGCGTCGTCGCGCCGACAAGGGTAAAACGTTTTAAATTAAATTTGATCGTGCGCGCGTAAGGGCCCTTGTCTATAACAAAATCAATCTGACAATTCTCCATGGCAGGGTACAAAAATTCTTCAACAACTTTAGAAAGCCGATGAATCTCATCAATAAAAAGCACATCGCCTTCTTCCAAATTTGTTAAAATGCCTATCAGATCCCCGGCGCGTTCAATAGCCGGCCCTGATGTGGAAGTAATCTTTGCGCCCATTTCATGAGCGATAATAGAAGACAAACAGGTCTTACCCAAACCCGGCGGCCCGCATAAAAGCACATGTTCTAAAGGCTCTGAACGCTGTTTAGCAGCCGTCAAAGAAACCTTTAAATTATCTACAACATCCCTTTGCCCTATAAACTCATCAAGATTAGACGGGCGCAGCGATATATTTGCAACAATATCTTCGTCTGTTTCGTTATTTTCTAACAGCCGATTTTTAAGAGGGGTTTTATCTTCAAAAGGATAGAGCTTTTCTTCCATATCGAAACTAGTCCGTTGCCTGCGGGGGCGAAAGAGGGGCGTGCTCAAAAAATTCAACAGCCGCCTCTCTCTCCTCATTCGTTTTGTTTTTTAAAACCTCAATCTCGCCAAACAAGCTCTTTTGAGCCACAATAACTTCTTTTAATCTGATTAGCTCTAATACAGCTAAAAAAGTAGCAATGGCTTCCAGCTTATTTTTTGCCTGAGAAAATAAACGCGTTAAAGATATATGAGCACGTTCTTTAAAAATTTGCCGAAGATCAGCTACTTTACCCTCTACCGTAAACTCATCTTTTATCACTTCATAGATAAGTTCTTTCGGCACATCCTTAAGCGCTTTGGAGAACGCGCTGATAAGATCAAAAAGATTGGCTTCAAAAAACGATTCACCCGTTTCCTCATCCGTTGAAACAACAGGCCTCTTAAAAAGATCCTGCCGGGCCAATTCTTTCACCCTCAACTGTTCTGCAGCTTCTTTAAATTGGCGGTATTCCAGCAGGCGCTTCACAAGTTCCAGCCGAGGGTCTTTTTCTTCGTCCGGAATCTCATCTTCGAGCCTAACCTCCTGAGGCAGGAGCATCTTTGATTTTATTTGCATCAGGGTTGCCGCCATAACAATGAACTCTCCTGCAATATTCAAATCCAGCAAACGCATCAATTCCAAATAATTCAAATATTGTTCTAAAATCGTCGCGATAGGAATATCATAGATATTGACTTCATCTTTTTTAATCAGATAAAGAAGCAAATCCAGCGGGCCTTCAAAAATCTCAAGTTTTATTTTATAGGACATGACAAAAATCCCATGTGTTCACGGACTTTTTCCATTGTGGCATGGGCAATTCTAGAAGCATTCTTCCTGCCAGCCTCTAAAATCTCATCTAGCTTCTGACGATTCAACGCCAACTCCTTACGCCTCTCCTGCAAAGGCTTAAGGTAATCCGCCAGAGATTCTCCCAGTATTTTTTTACACTCCGTACAACCTCTCTGAGCACCTTGGCACCACCCTCTCGCCTCATCTTTAAGCTGAGGCGCGAACACTTCGAAATACTGATAGACATTACAAACATCCGGTCGGCCGAAATCAGACTTCCTGACCCTTTTTGGGTCCGTAAACATTGTTTGGGCCTTTTTGGCGACCACATCTTCAGAATCAGACAGAGCAATAGCATTATCATAACTCTTGCTCATCTTACGCCCATCTAAACCAAGTAGCCTCGATACCTCGGTTAAAAGAGGCTTGGGCTCTGGAAAAATATCATCATACATCCCGTTAAACTTCCTGACAATCTCCCTTGTTAATTCCAAATGAGGAAGCTGATCTTCTCCAACAGGCACAACATTAGCCCCATAGAGACAAATATCGGCCGCTTGTAAAACAGGATATCCCAAAAAGGCGTATGTAGCGATATGACGGTCTTTTAACTCCCTCATCTGCTCTTTATATGTCGGACATCTCTCCAACCAACCCAAAGGCGTAAGGGCGGAAAAACTCATATAAAGCTCAAGGTGTTGCGGGACTTGCGACTGCACAAAAATAGTACACTGCTTTGGGTCAAGCCCAGCGGCCAGCCAATCAATGAGATTATCATAAATATATTCTCTTAGATTTTGCGGGTTCTCATATTCACTCATGAATGCATGCCAATCAGCGATCATAAAAAAGCATTCATACTCTTTTTGCAAACCCACCCAATTCCCTAAGGCGCCAACCAGATGCCCCAGGTGCAATTTTCCTGTCGGCCGCATACCGCTCAGCAATCTCTTCTTCAAAAAAACCTCCAATGATCAGGTTTCAGAGTACGGGGTTCCGGGAACAGTAAAAACAAAATCAGAAAGCTTTTTGATTTTTTGTTTGCTGTACCCTGTCCCCTGTTATAGTTTTCTGGCAATATGCTGCAAACTAAAACAATCTATAAAATCGCCTTCTTTGATATCTTCAAAGTTTTCCAAAGAGATACCGCACTCAAACCCTTCGGCAACTTCTTTAACGTCATCCTTAAACCTCTTTAAAGCGGCCATTTTACCTTCAAAAACAACCTGGCCATTCCTAATCAACATGGCCGTCGTCCCGCGCATTATCTTGCCTTTTTTCACGACAGAACCAGCCACGATGCCATATTTTGAAAGTTTAAAAACCTTTTTAACCTCAGCCCTGCCGATAAAAACCTTCTTGATTTTCGGCGCCAACATCCCCTCAAGAGCGGCCTTCATATCATTGACAATCTCATAAATAACGCGATAAGTCCTGATATCAATATCTTCTTTCTGCGCCATCTCTTTTGCCAAAGTATCCGGCTCAACATGAAACCCGATAATGATAGCGTTCGAAGCCGTGGCCAACACAACATCAGACGTGTTGATTAATCCCACCCCTTTATGCATCACATTGATTTTAACTTCGCTAGTGCCTATCTTAATCAAAGAATCCTCAATAGCACCCAAAGACCCGTGGACATCCGCCTTTAAGATAATATTAAGCTCTTTAACGCCGCCTTCTTTAATCTGTTGATACAAATCTTCCAGATGCAAGTATGTTTTTTTATTTCCCGGCTCTAAGCGCTGGCGCTTCATCTCTTGCTGTTTACGGTCCACAATCTCCTTAGCCGCCTTCTCATCTTCTACAACGAAAAACTTTTCCCCGGCGCCGGGCACGCCTGAAAGGCCTGTAATTTCAACCGGCGTTGACGGGCCAGCTTCTTTAACAGGCTGGCGAAAATCATTATGCATAGCACGAACTTTTCCGCTCTGATACCCCACAATAACAAAATCACCAAGCTTCAAAATGCCATTTTGCACCAGGACGGTCGCGACCGGCCCTCTTCCTTTACTTAACTTCGCGTCTATGATAACTCCGGAAGCCGGCTGGTCATAAGAACCTTTTAACTCTAACATCTCCGCTTCAAGCAAAATCATCTCAAGCAACTGATCAACGCCTTGCCCGGTTTTAGCAGATACCCCAACCATTATGGTTTTACCACCCCAATCCTCCGCTATTAATCCTAATTCATTAAGCTGGCGCTTTAGCTTATCAACATCCACGCTGGTCTTATCCATCTTATTGATAGCCACAATAACGGGAACACCGGCGGCTTTGGCATGATCATAAGCCTCAATGGTTTGCGGCATCACGCCGTCATCAGCCGCCACAACCAAAACAACAATATCTGTTACGTTCGCACCACGGGCCCGCATCGCTGTAAAAGCCTCATGGCCCGGTGTGTCTAAAAACGAAATTCTGCCTTTGGGCAGTTTAACCTCATACGCGCCTATATGCTGCGTGATCCCGCCATGTTCTGATTCTGTAACCCTGGAACGGCGGATATAATCCAATAGAGATGTCTTCCCATGATCAACATGCCCCATAAAAGTAACAATTGGCGGACGCGGTTTTAACTTTGCCGTGTCAACACTTTCATGAGTTTTTAAAACTTTTTCTTCCAGGCTAGGCGGCTTAACCAGACAAAAACCATAATCTCGCAAAATCTCCGCTACGATCTCTTCCCCCAAACTCTGATTGATAGTAACGAAGAGCTTAAACTTCAACATAAGGTATTTTATTAAATCGCTGGATTTAATCTGCAAGTGCTGCGCCAAATCCTTAATAGCCACCGGCACGGCAAACTCCAACGGCTTTAACCCTTGCGGCGCGGCAGTTTCTTCAACAGCCTCTTTGGCCTCTTCTTCATGTTGTTGCGGCATCTGATATTCTTCAGAAACGGCCTCTTGCTCGGCGGGAAAAAACCCGGAATCATCCTTTTTGGCCGCGGTCTTCTTTTCTTTAACAACCGCCTTTGCCACATCAATTTTTTTTGAAATAATGATGGGCTGGCCGCTTAGAGCCGCCTTCTCCTCTTTAAACAACTTTACAACATCTTCATCAAGGCTGGCCATGTGATTTTTGGCCTCAATCTTGCGATCTTTTAGACGCGCAAGAAGATCCTTGCTTGTTATCCCAAGCTCCTTAGCCAACTCATACACTCTCATTTTACTTAGACAACCTTTCTTTGGCAGCCGCAATAATCTTCTCGGCCTTCTTTGCGCCTATGCCCTTCACCTGCGTCAATTGTTCTACCGCCGCGTTCTTAATCTTCTCGAGTGAATCAAAACCGGCCTCAATAAGAGCGTCCAAGGCTTTTCCTCCAACTCCATCCAACATCATTTCAGCCTTTGCTTTTTTAGCCTCCTCTTTCTCCTGCACGATCTCTTCCCTGGTGCGAATATCTAAATCCCATCCAATAAGGCGCGACGCCAAACGCACATTCTGCCCGTGTTTACCGATAGACAAAGACAGCTGGTCATCCGGAACAATCACCTGAGCCCTTTTCGTATTCTTGTCCAATCTTATCTCCGTGATTTTCGCCGGAGAAAGAGCAGCAGCGATATACTCTTTCATATCGTCGCTCCAACGGATAATATCGATTTTTTCCCCTTGCAGCTCTGTCACAATATCTTTTACGCGTGAACCGCGCATCCCAACACAGGCACCAACACAATCAACCTTTTCATCTTTGGACCAAACGGCAATCTTGGTCCGTTCCCCGGCCTCGCGAGAGATAGACCTAACCTCAACTATACCTTCATATATCTCCGGCACCTCCAATTCAAAAAGTTTTTTCACAAAAAAAGGGCTGGTCCTGGAAAGAATAATCTGCGGCCCTTTAACATCCCGGCGCACTTCCAAAACATAAGCACGTATTCTCTGCCCCTGCCTAAAATCATCCCTGGGAGACTGTTCGCGCTTGGGCATCAACGCCTCAGTTTTGCCTAAAAGATCAACGACAATATTGCCTTTGTCAAAACGATAAACCGTCCCGCTAGCAATGTCTCCAACTTTTGCGCTGAACTCGTTAAATATCACGTCCTTTTCAGCTTCGCGGATTTTTTGAATAATAACCTGTTTAGCTGTCTGAGCGGCAATGCGCCCAAAATCAACAGACTTGACCTCTTGATCGTTCAAAAAGGCTTTAATACTGCCGTCTTCTTTACTAATAGTTACACTGATATTTTCATTGGTTTTAACGCCTAAGGCCTTTTTAACAGCGCTCACCATAGCCGACTCCACGGCCGCGATAAGCACTTCTTTTTTTACGCCGCGCTCTCTTTCAATATGATCTAAAATTGCTAATAATTCTCCACTCATAAAATCACCTGCTTTGCTTTATTAACCTTGTTTAAAGGTATCTCTATTGTTTTAATCTCTTTTTTATCTTGCGCCCTAATCACTATTTTATCTTGTTCAACGGATTCAATGACTCCTCTGTACTCCGTCCGGCCATCCAATGCCTCTTTCAAAAAAACATTCACCTCTCTTCCTCTCATACGCAAAAAATCTGAATAACCAACCAGCGGCCTGTCCAGGCCAGGCGAAGAAACACTCAACGCATACTCATCCGCCAAACATCCGGACCGTTCCACAACTTCTCTAAAATTTCTGTGAATATCGGCACACTCACTCATCGTAATGCCGCCTTCAAGACGATCAACCAGCACCTCCAGGACGGATTCCCCATGATGGCCCCTAAAAAACCTCAAATCAACAAGGACAAATCCCTTAGGATCCAAATAAGAGAAAAAAAGATGTTTTAGTTTTAACGCCACTTCCACATGGTTCATTTATCTGCACAACCTTATCCGTTATCCTGGCTCAAACAGGCAACCACTCTCAATCTAGGCCTTAAAAAAAACTTCCGGGTCATAATCTAACTCTCGGAACTTTTTTAAAAAAACAGGCACATGCCCGGTTGGCTTAATCTCAAAAATAAAATTTTCGCCTTCCTGCCTTCTCTCTAAAGCATAAATATCTTTTAAAGTATATTCACCCGCGTCATCTTTTATAACTTCTGAAATAGAAATAACCCTGCGTGAACCGTCGGAAAATCTGTCCACTAGAACAATAAGGTCGAGAGCGGAAACAATCTGGCGTTTAATTAACGTCGGAGAAACATTTAAACTTCCCATCATAGACATTGTCTCAAGCCTTAATAACGCGTCTAATGCCGTATTGGCATGTAACGTCGTCATAGAACCAACGCGGCCGATATTCATACATTGCAACATATCCAGCGCTTCCTCTCCCCTGACTTCGCCAATAATAACCCTATCCGGCCTCATATGGAGCGCGTTACGGACAAGGTCCCTGATGGTTATTTCACCCTTCCCCTCAATATTAGGCGGCCTTGTCTCAAGGGCGACACGATGTTTATTCTCCATACGCAGTTCTAAAGTATCTTCAATCGTAATAACCCGTTCTAAATCCGGAATATAAGAAGCCAAGACATTCAAAATCGCCGTTTTGCCTGAACCGGGGCCGCCAACCATAACGATATTAAGGTGATTCTTGACACAGGATTTCAAAAAACAAGCAATCTTTTCAGTAATTGTGCCGCGTGAGATCAGATCCTGAATTCCTAAAACCTTATGATGCGTCTTTCTGATTGTGAGCGCCGGCCCATACGGTGCCACAGGCGAACGAACAACATTCAACCGTGAACCATCCGGAAGCCGCGCATCAACATAAGGCTCAAATTCAGTCGCACGCCGGCCTGTAGACGATAAGATCCTCTCAATATAAAAACCCAGATGGGCTTCATCATCAAAAACAACATCCGTCTTCTGCAGCTTTCCCTCCCTCTCAATATACACTTCACGAGGGCCATTCACCATAATCTCCCATACACCAGGATCTTTTATCAAGCGATCAATAGGCCCAAGCCCAAAAATCTCATTGATAATCTCTTCTGTAATAAAACGTTTCAGATCTTCATCAATATGCCCTTCCATCTTGGAATAAACCACAGAAACAAGAGCGGTTTCAATTTGCCTGCGAACATTCTCTATATCGGCTTGATCGCCCATAGATGTTTTTTTGACTCTCGCCAGGACCTTCGCGCGAACCTCTTCTTTAACCTGTTGGATTCTTTCCAATTTATCCATTACGCCATTCTCCTTAACATTGCCTCACAATTAAACAATTCTGCCCAAGCTCTCCATGACTTGATCTATCAAAATCTGAGGGTCAATATCTTTAGAATCAGCGCTGCGCCTCAGCTTTAGTTCAATCTTCTGCTCCTGAACCCATTTGCGGCCTAATGTCACACGCAACGGAATCCCCAGTAAATCCGCGTCTTTAAATTTAACACCGGCTCTTTCATCCCTGTCATCCAGCAAAACTTCCAAACCGGCGTTTTTTAAGAGATGATAAACTTCCCTGGACTTCTCCCAAATATGCGAATCAGAAATATTAACCGGAACAATAACAACATCAAAAGGCGAAACTTCTTGAGGCCAAATAATACCATTCTCATCATGGTTTTGTTCAATTATAGCACTTATCAGACGGCTGACACCAATGCCATAACAACCCATTTGAACAATATGGCTGACACCGCCTTCATCTAAAAACTTAACACCAAGAGCCTGAGAATATTTTTGCCCTAATTGAAAAATATGCCCCACTTCCAACGCTGTGATCTTTTGCATATCCTGCCGGCAATGAGGGCAACTGTCAAAACGGGCATCGGCCGCGCTTTTAACTTCACCGCACATCGCGCATTTATAAAGAATATCTTCTCCGCTTTCAGCCGGTACCATGAACTCATGGGAAACATCACCGCCGATAACCCCCGAATCCGCTTTAAGGCAGATAAATGCTAAACCGCAGCGCTTAAAAATATTCTCGTAGCTCAAGCGCATCTTTTCATAAATCTCATTCAAGCCCTTCAGATCACGGTCAAAACTATAGGCATCCTTCATAATAAATTCACAACTGCGCACGATGCCAAACCTGGGCCTGAGCTCATCGCGATACTTTGTCTGAATCTGATATAAAACAAAGGGCAAATCCCGGTAAGACTTTATAAAATTCGCGGCCAATTCCGTAACAACCTCTTCATGCGTCGGGCCTAAGCATAACTTTCTATCCTTACGGTCGGAAAAACGAAACATAGTCTCCCCCATAAGCTCATCCCGGCCGGTCTTCTGCCACAACTCAAGAGGCTGCAACCCCGGCATCAGAAGCTCCTGTGCCCCGCAGGCATTCATCTCCTGCCGAATAAGGTTTTCAATTTTAGAAAGGACTCTAAAACCGTAAGGAAGATAAGAATAAACTCCGGACACCAAGATGCGAATCATATTGGCGCGCAACATAAGTTTATGGCTTACGCTTTCAGCGCTCTCTGGCGCTTCCTTTAAAGTAGAAATAAAAGATTTTGTCCAAAACATATCAGTTTTTTATACAGCGGTTTTAATTTATTGCGCCGGCTGAAAAATTTCCTGCGGCACGTCAATACCTCTTAATTTAAAACGATTATAAAAATTCGGGATGACACCTCCGGTTTTCCAACGGCCCATCACCTTCTGGTCATCGGAAACCCCCAAGATCTCATAAGAAAACAAGTCTCTTAAAACAACCTCATCATTCTCCATGCCTATAACTTCAGAGATATGGGTCATTTTACGCTTGCCATCACCTAACTGTTCCTGCATAACAATCAAATCAATCGCATTGGCGATCTGGCGCCGAACCGCCCAAAGAGGAATAGCAGTATTGGATGTAATAATCATCGTCTCAATCCTGGAAACAACATCCTCCGGGGAACTCGCGTGTAAAACAGCCAAAGACCCTTCATGGCCGCTGCTAATCGCCTGCAGCATCTCCAAGGCCTCCGCCCCTCTAATCTCCCCTAAGATAATCCTGTCAGGCCTCATCCGCAAAGAATTCTTAAACAACTCTTTAATAGGGATTTCTCCTTTGCCTTCAACATTTGGAGGCCTGGTCTCCAGCGGCACAACATGCTTTTGTTTTAGCCGCAACTCAGATGTATCTTCTATCGTGACAATGCGCTCACAACCGGAGATATAACTGGAAATAACATTTAATGTTGTAGTTTTGCCGACACCTGTGGCTCCAGCAAAAATAATATTAAGTTTAGCCTTAACGGAAGCTATCAAAAACTGAGCCATATCCCGTGTCAATGTGTCGCGATTAATAAGATCTTCCATGGTCGCGATTTCACGCAAGAATTTACGAATAGTAATAACCGGCCCAATAAGAGACAGAGGCGGCAAAATAATATTGACGCGGGAACCATCCGGCAATGACGCGTCAACAAAAGGAGACGACTCATCCACCCTTCTTTGCGTCGGAGCCATAATCTTCTCTACCGTCTGCATCAGATGCCTGTGATTCTCAAACCTGATGTCGGTCAAGATCATTTCGCCATCCTTTTCCATATACACACTATCTTCACCGTTAACCATAATCTCAGTAACAGTCGGATCGTTTAAAAGCGGCGTCAACGGGCCAAATCCTATCACTTCATCCATCAACTCACTAATAATTTTATTTTTATCCTCATCGGAAAGCGCGAGACGCTCAAGAGTCGTAATATGCTCAATCGCCCTCTGAAGCTCTTTTCTCAACCTGTCCTGATTAACAGGCCCACGTTCTTTTTTGCCGAAAAAATAATCTCCTGAGGCTAACTGCTGGCGCACCCTCTCTTTAACGTCCCTCATCTTTTCTTCCCTTTCCCGAGATATCTTTTTTCAACATCCCAAACAACGCCTCTTCCGCTTTATCTAAAGCGACGGAACGGACAATCTTGCCTTTTTTAAACAAGACAGCTTTCTGTTTTGAAAAAGCCAACCCACACGTCGCCTCTTTTGCTTCTCCAGGGCCGTTAACCACGCAACCCATGAGCGCTATTTTATAATAACGCAACCGATCACGTTCATGGCGCTTTAAGCCTTTCAATAAATCTTCAAAACCTCTAGCCTTTTTATATAAATCAACTTCACAGCGGCCGCATGTAGGGCAACAAATCCACTCCGGCCCAAACTTACGCAACCCCAAACTATTCAGCATAACTTGCGCGGTAAGGACTTCCTGGAGGGGGTCTCCTAACAAAGATACCCTTATTGTATCACCAATCCCCTGAAATAACAACACCCCAATGCCTAAACTTGACTTAATAACACCATCTAGAGGTAAACCAGTCGCCGTCACCCCAACATGTAGGGGGTAATCACACAAAGAAGCCATTCTTTCATAAGCGGCTATTGTTTCTAAAATATCTGAACCTTTTAACGAAATAACAATATCATTAAAACCACACTTCTCAAAAAGCTTAAGATAATCCAACACGCTTTTTACCAAAGCACGGGCCTTATCCTTATCTGTTTCCCGCAAAGACCCCGAATTAGCCCCTATGCGAATAGGAATATGGGCACTTTTTGCCGCGGCTATAACTTCTTTTACTTCCAGCGGCTTATAGATATTCCCAGGATTGAGCCTAATCTTATCAACACCGGCATCAATCGCCTCCAGAGCTAACCGATAGCTAAAATGAATATCAGCAACAATAGGGATATCAACATGGCGCTTAATATGTTTTATAGCTAAAGCATCCTGCCTTTCTTCTATGGCAACACGCACAATATCACAGCCGGCATCAGCCAACTTTTTTATCTGGGAAACAGCCACCTCCAAATCTCTGGCTTTAGCTTTAAGCATAGACTGGACAGCAACAGGATAAGCATGCCCGATCTTCAAACGCCCAATTTTAACACAGCGCGTTTTTCTTCTGATAATTTTCTTCATAATCAAACTCTATCTACTTTCTGAACAAGCGGCATTCCGTGAAAGATGGTAGACTATCTTATCCCAATAACCGTAACGGATAAAATCATTACAAAATATAAAAACAGCCAAAATAATTAAAAAACTCATCCCGATATTATTAATAAGGTTCTCTAACTTTAAACTTAAGCGTTTTCTTCTTATCTTCTCAAGGCCGGCTAAAAAAATATGCCCCCCATCTAAAATCGGCAGTGGCAGCAAATTAAAAACAGCTAAACTCATACTTAAAATACCCACAACATGCAACAAGGCGGAAAAACCAATTTTGGCAGCGTTGGAAGTGATAAAAAATATTCCCAACGGGCCCGTCACCGACTCTTTAAACGACATTGTGCCTATAATAATATAAAAAATCGCGGACAATGTCATCCATGTCATCTCAAATAAATTTTGCGCGCCCTTAATTAAAGCCAGCCAAAACCCATAACGGACTTTGACAACTTCATCAGCAGGTTTAATACCAATCAAGCCAACTTCCTGGCGTTTGCCTATAATCGTTTCAACTTCTTTCATCTGAGGCGTTAGATTTAAATCAAACTCCTCTTCGCCACGCAACACCTTTAACTTGAGTGTTTGCCCCTTCTTGGCACGGATTTTCCTGGCAAGATCGTCCCAAAACTCAACCTTTATATCGTCCACTTCAACAATCCTGTCTCCAATCTTAAACCCGGCTACTTGCGCTGGCATCCCATCGATCAGACTCCCTACCGTTGTGGTAAGTTTAGGGTATCCGAGAAAAAAAACCATCCACAAACATAAAAAAGCCAAAACATAATTAAAAAAAGGCCCGGCAAAAATAACGCGCGCCCTCTCCCCGGGGGAGCGCGACAAAAACTCATCGCGCACACCCTGATACTCTTCTAAATTATCTCCAGCCATTTTAATATACCCGCCAAAAGGGATAAGGCACAACAAGTATTGCGTGTCACCAACTTTTTTAGATAACAGTTTCGGCCCAAACCCTAAAGAAAACTTCTCCACTCTGATCCCAAGCCGTTTTGCCGCAATAAAATGGCCCAGCTCATGCACAAAGATCAAAACGCTTAAAATCAATATAAAGATAATCATGATCAAAAACCTTTCTTTTAATACAGCCCAATCCTGCTTAACGCGTGTAAACGCGCGGTTCTATCTGTCTCAAATATATCATCTAAAGAAGGATTTTTTTGAAAGAAGCCCTTCTTTAACAAAACCTCTTCAATAATCCTTGGTATGTCCACAAATGCCAGCCTGCCTTTCAAAAAAGCCTCCACCGCGACTTCATTGGCGGCATTCAACGCGCAAGGTGCCGTTCCGCCGAGACGGGCCGCCTCAAAAGCAAGGCCGAGACAAGGAAACTTGCTGTAAGGCGGCTTTTCAAATGATAAATCAGGGCACTCAAAAAGATTCAACTTAAGGCGCGTGTTAAGCCATCGGCCGGGATATGTCAAAGCATACTGAATAGGCAGGCGCATATCCGTTATCCCCATTTGAGCGATAACAGACCCATCGACAAACTCAACCAGCGAATGAATAATAGCCTGGCGATGGACTAAAACATCCAGCTTTTCCAGATTTAAGTTAAAAAGTTTTTGCGCTTCAATCACTTCCAATCCCTTATTCATCAAAGTCGCAGAATCAACGGTTATCTTCCTGCCCATCTTCCATCGAGGGTGCGCCAAAACTTCTTTTTGCCGCACCTTCCTTAACTGCTTCAGAGAATAATCTACCAGCGGGCCTCCAGAAGCCGTCAGATAAACCTTCTCAACAGTGTCTAAATCATAACCCTCTAAACACTGAAAGATAGCGCTTTGCTCACTGTCTATAGGAATAATCAGGGCCTTATTCTTCCGCGCGCGCCGCATCACAATATCGCCGGCAACAACAAGAGACTCTTTATTAGCCAAAGCTATGGTTTTTTTAGCGTCAATGGCGCTTAAAACAGGCAAAATTGCCTCAGCACCAACAATGGCCACTAAAACTATGTCAGCATCTTTTAAAGAAGCAAGACGGCAGAGGCCTTCCATAGAACCCAAAACTTTTACCTTCCCGCCGCAGGACGCCTTTAACTCTTCAGCTCTAGTTTCATTACGCACAGCTACATATTCAGGCTTAAACTCATCAATATAAGGCATCAGGCCTTTAATATTTTCATTAACGGATAATCCAACAACACGCAACTTATCTTTATGTTGCCTGACAATATCCAAGCTGCTCGCGCCAATGGAACCGGTTGCCCCTAAAATAACAACATTCTTTTTATTCGACATTTAAAACCCGGGCCCGGCCGAAAAAGCCTTAGCTGTAGAAAAACTCATATAAAAATAAAAAGCGGGTGCTGTAAATAACAAACTGTCAATAACATCCATTACCCCGCCCACACCCGGGAAAATACAGCTGGAATCCTTTGCCGCGCAATCACGTTTAATGAGCGATTCAGACAAATCGCCCAACATCCCCAAAACACTTAAAGAAACCCCTAACAAAAACAGTTTGTTCCAGGAAAAGATCTCAAGTGGCGGCAGAAAAGATTTGCTCGCCAACGCTCCAAGGATACCAAAACATATGCCGCCTATAACTCCTTCAACAGTCTTCTTGGGGCTAATTCTGGGGATAAGTGTATGCCTGCCCCACCTGATACCAATCAAAAAAGCGCCAATATCAACACCCTTGGTTATCAAAAGAAGACTCCCCACAAGAGCCGTCCCATAAGGCAATAGTTTAATCTTAATCATAAAACTAAAACACCATGAAATATATAAAATACCAAACATAGTCGTTGAAATAGCAACAACCGCGTTTGTGCTCTCGCGCCGGGAAAATTGCAAAATAAAAAGCGTGATCAACCCCAGGCTGATAAACAGCAGCTCCCACCCTTTTGTCAGCTCAAAACGAGAAAAAATAGACAACGGAATTATAATACCGCAGACTATACCAAAATATTTATACATCGGAAACCCTTTTTTCTCCAAAAGGGTAAAAAACTCATATAGCCCTAAAGAAATTAAACCAATAACAACTAACACATAAAACCCCGTAAAAAAAATAGATACCAAAGCCAGAATAGATAGAATAATTGCCGTTACGATCCGCTGACTAATCATCAATGCCTCCAAAACGCCTTTTACGTTTCTGATAATCTTCGATAGCAGCCAATAAATCGCGCGCGGTAAAATCCGGCCAGAATTTCTTCACCACGAATATCTCCGTATAACAAATCTGCCAAAGCAAAAAATTACTCAGTCGCATTTCACCACTCGTCCTGATTAACAAATCCGGATCAGGAACCCCGGCTGTATTTAAATAAGAGCTAAATAATCCTTCATCAATACTATCAAGGGCAATCTTTGTATTTAAAGCGTCGGAAACAATCTTTTTTACAGCATCAATAATCTCACGCCTTGAACCATAGTTAAAAGCCAACTGCACGCAAAGCTTGTGATTATTTTTTGTTAACTCTTCAGCGTTGTTGATACAAGCACGCAAACTGGGCGTTAACTCCCCCCTTAAACCAATATGTTTTAACCGCACATCATTTTTTATCATCTCTGAGAGTTCTTCTATAATAAACGCCTCACAGCTTCGCATCAAAAAATCAATCTCTTCAGGCGGCCGCTTCCAATTCTCGCTTGAAAACGCGTAAAGTGTTAAAAACTTTATATTTAAATCCTGCGCAGCCCTGATAACCCTTCTGACAGAATCAAGGCCCTTTTTGTGCCCCATAACACGCGCTAAACCACGACGTTTAGCCCAGCGGCCATTGCCATCCATAATAATGGCAATATGAGCAGGGATCCTTTTACTATCCAGTTCACGTGTTTCCATTAAACCACCTCTAAATACAACCTGCAATAACTGTAATAAAATATTAGGGCACGCCTATAATCCCAAAATTTGCAATAGACTCTTATTCTTCTTTGTAACTTCTTACAGCACCAAGAGTTATTCTATTGCAATGCAGCACAAAAAGGTGTTTGCAAATTTCGGGATACCTCGATAGCAAGTTTAAATCCTGAACGGATTTAAACTATCGGCCCTTCGGGCAGATTTTGCCTAATGCAAAATCTGGGATAATCAAAATTATTCAATACATCCCTTTGCGCCTAAGAAAAAAACCTGCTCAAAATAGTACTCCGCGGCATCTTTTTCTCCACGCTTAAAAACGAAGAATTAACACCGTCGAATACAACAGTTATTGATGTAGGCGGTAGTCTATTTCAGGGAAGATATTATCCCGAGCCTCAACTTCTAATAAAAAAGGCTCATCAACGATGCCGGCTCCGACATCATCCACAAGCTTAAAAAAACGCAAAAGATGGTCTTTCGTCCGGCGGACAGCATAATTAACATGCGTGCCTGTTGCCATAATAAAAGCCCAATCAGAACTCTGAGCCAATAAAAGTTCCCGCAACGCCTGATTTAACGCCCGCCTTTGTAAACCGCGCGCAGCCGGATACGCGTTAACCATATCTGTCATAACTCTAGACGCCTTATGCAGGTGTTTATATATCCAATCATTTGTGCCCTGAAGCCAGACCTCCGAGTAACCTTTATACCCCCAACTCGACATAGAAGGGGTCAAAACCTGATTCTTCGGATTTTCAGCTAAATATTCAGATGGCGTTACCATCTTCACAATCTTCTGATCGTAGTTCATCTTTCTTATTAAAAACTCAAGCCATAATGGGCCTTCAAACCACCAATGGCCATACAGTTCAGCGTCATAAGGCGAAATGATAATAGGCTTACGCCCCAAAGCTTCATACAGATACTCAACTTGCTTTTCTCTATTAAACATGAAATTGCCGGCATGATCAGCAGCTTTTTGACGCGCGGCTTCAGGATTATAAGGCTCTTTATGAGATTCAGGGCCTGTAATACGATAATACTTAATGCCCGTATTAATACGGATACCATCGGGATGGATATAAGGCTTAATATAATCAAAATCCAAATCAAAACCTATATCCCGGTAGAACTCACGGTAAAAATAATCTCCCGGGTAACCTTCAATGCTTGACCAGACCTGTTTTGAAGACTCCATATCCCTGCCAAAACAAGCCACTCCTGTTTTACAATAAACCGGAGCAAAAACTCCATATTTAGGGCGTGGCGTCCCGTGAAGGATACCATGAGAATCCGTAAAAAAATACTTGATCCCTTCCTGTTTTAAAACCGCGTCATCGCCAGGCTGATAACCGCACTCCGGCAGCCATATACCGCGAGGCCTGCGGCCAAAAAACTTCTCATAACTGGAGACGGCTACTTTTACCTGCGCGCGAACAGAAGGCTTAGTCGACTCCATTAATGGAAAATAACCGTGCGTCGCCCCACAAGTCAAAATTTCTAAATTACCGGAATCCTGAAACCTTTTAAATGCCAGAACAAGATTATGCTGGTACCTCTCAAAAAGACTGCGGGCATTTTCAAAAATCTCCAGATACATATAAGCCAACCTGTTGAAATCTCCCATCCAACGCGTACGCTCAACTTCCTTATGAGAAAGTTCAATAAGTTTATTAAGGTGCTTCAAATAGCGGTCCTGCAAAAGGCGGTCGCTCAACATAGAAGCCAAAGTCGGCGTCACAGACATCGTCAAACGAAAGTCTATATTATCCGCACTCAGGCGTTCAAACATATTAATCAAAGGGATATAAGTTTCTGTTATAGCCTCATAAAGCCAATCTTCCTCAAGAAAATTCTCATATTCAGGATGGCGAACAAAAGGAAGATGCCCGTGCAACACCAAACATAAATATCCTTTATGCATAAATTTTATCCCCTAAAATAAATAACTGTAAAAATAATATGAAATTATCACGCCTTAAAAGACAAATTTTCAAGGATTACGGGTTGTTGACCGGATAACCGTTGGGGTAATAACGCGTTTTTCACCCGTTTTCGCTGACGTCCCCTCTACTGGTATAACTTGTTTACCGTCGGGTAAAGCAAAACGCAAAGAAAATGTTCCATCATTCTTGAGTTTTACGGGCTTGCCTTGAACCGTAACTTTAGCATCAGGTTCCGTCGCGCCATAGACAATCAACTCGGCATCCACAACAAGCCAAAATGGTATCTTTTCGAGTTTTTTAACAGGAGAAGAAACTCCCCCGGAACTTATGCGGCCAGAACTAATATCTTTTTTTAATCTTTCCTGCCATAATTTTCCGATAGGGCTTGTTATATTAGGCCCCAGGCCGACGGACATTCCATAAAGCTTCCTGAACTCATCATCAGGGATCATCCACTCTTCATCTGTAATCCAAGAAGGGCCATCCAGCGGAAATGAAATAATGTTTGAACGCAAAACCAGGATGAAACGGCCATCCGGAAGTATAAAACCCAAATCAACACACCAAGATGTGCCAGGCGCGTTAAAATTCAAATACCAATTTCTGGTATTTGAATCAATGAGGGTATCAAAAAATCTATGCGCATTGGAACCGTTAAAATCAACATAACTGACATCATAAGAACGCAAAACCCAACGGGCCCCATTAAAACTATCAGCATATTGCGCTTTAAACTTATCAACTGTCCGAAGGCGCAGGTCCCAAAAACAATGAGCCCAATGAGGATCACGCGCCACCAGCACAATAACATCCTCATCATAACCGGCCTGAAGCTGCCTATGTTCCAAATCTGCCAAGGCGGGCTTACGATAAACAGGTTCAAAAATGCCTGTGTAAAACTTGGTTTCCTCAACCCTGACATCATCCCCAAAAGAAAGATCAGATTTTTTATTAACAGCCACCATCGCCGGCTGGCGCTTCTTTAAAGGTTTGGCCGATAAAATCGTTTTAACGATACGTTTTTTCTTTGCCTTTAATGGTTTTAAAACAACTTTCTTCTTTTCAGCAGGACGTTGCTGCGTTACGCGTTTCTTGACCTTTTTCTTCATAACGCACCCCCTTATTTTGCGAAACAAAAATAGAACAATAAAAAATCAAAAATACCATTTATTATGGCTAACTATCCTATTCTCTATCTTCACTGGTTTAGCTCATTATAATACATTTATAGATCGTCAACAAAATTTTAAAAAATTATCTCGTAATCAATAAAAAAAGGGATAACCATCATCCCTTTTCTTTTTAAAGTCTCTTCCTCAACAGAAGCTCTCCTATTTTCTTATATTTTTTTTAAAAATTCATCCGTCAAAATATCCTTTAAAGCTGCTAAGATAACGACGCAAGAACATCAAGCTGTTCCTGGGCCTTCTTTAACTCTTTACTTAAAGCATGTTTCTCTTGCTGCTCTTTAAAAATTTTCTCTTTCAATGAATCAATCTCTTCAAGCTTTTTGCCTAACGAACGCTTTAAATCCTTTATCTCAGTGAGAAAAATATTCTGCTCTTTTTCCATGCCTGATATTTTCTCTTCCAAGTCCAGCCGCAAAGCCATCTCCTCCTGAAAACTTTTACTGGAACTTTTAAGCTTGTGGCTTGTACGCGCTAATGAAACAATAGCGAAAATAACCACAACACTTAACAATATAAGCATCCAGTTTTTATGTTTCATGCTGGAATCAACAATAGCCTTCTTTTTTTAAGCCTATTTCAGATTTTCAGATGGCTCAAGCATATCTGAACTTATTCTCTTCGCCGGCGCAACATCTTCCGTTGTATTAGACACCTTCTTTAATTCCGGAAGGATAACAACCTCAACTCTGCGGTTTTTACGGCGGCCGTCTTTCGTCTCATTAGAAGCGACCGGCCGATATTCTCCATACCCGATAGCGGCTAACTTCTCAGGAGAAACACCTTTAGATATAAGATAATGCAGGACACTTGTCGCGCGAGCTGTTGAAAGCTCCCAATTAGACTTCCATCCAGAACGTTTAATAGGCTCATTATCTGTATGCCCTTCAACGCCGATATTTAAATCCGCGGCTTTCGAAGTTAAAACTGACGCAACCTTATCAAGAGCAGAGTATGCCGATGATTTTATTGTGGCCTTCCCGGAATCAAACAAAATTTCATCAAGGAACGTAATAACTAAACCTCTATCATCCCTGTTAAAACTTATGCCTTGAACACCTTTTAGCTTTTGTTGTAATTCAGCCTTGATTTGAGAAAGGCGGTCCACTTCTTCTTCTAATGATTGAATCTTTTCTATATCTGACCTGCGGCCTTTTTGGAATATGACCGTACACCCTACAAGATTAAACATTAAACAAAATGCCAACAGAAACGCCCCTATAAATACAATCCTTTTGTCCTTCATAAATCCTCCCTAATTTTTATAAGCTTTTTCACATTAACACAATGAAAATCTTTAGTCAAGCAAAATCAACCTCTTAAGCACCTGCAATAAATGAACTCGCAAACCTTGGGCTAAGCTTAAACATTTGAATATTCCGTTTTAGAAAACCCTGGCTCTTGCCATTAAATGGCTTATAATGAGCGCGGCCAAACAAACCGAAGAGTTAACCGGCGAGCCTCATCTAAAAAACGTTTCCTGACGGCCGGACCCAACAGAAATAATTTTAATCGGAACCCCGCTTAAAACTTCAATAACTTTTAAATAATCTCTAGCCTGAACAGGCAAATCATTATAACTCTTTATTTTATTTATATTTAAATTCCATCCTGGAAACTCCTTATAGACGGGTTCAGCTCCTTTCATAACCTCAAGATCCTGAGGAAAATAATCAAAAGTTTTTCCTTTATAGCGATAAGCCACACAAATCTTAATTTTGCTTAACTGGTCTAAAACATCCAACTTCATAACAGCAAGAGATGTTACGCCATTAAGCATAACCGCGTGGCGCACCATGACAGCATCAAACCACCCGCATCTCCTCGGCCTTCCTGTTGTCGCGCCAAATTCATTGCCTTTAACCCGTATCGCTTCGTTCATCTTATCAGAAAACTCAACAATAAAAGGCCCTTCTCCCACTCTAGTCGTATAAGCTTTAGCAACCCCAACAATCTCATCAACACAAGTAGGCGGCACGCCAGCACCACTGCAGGCACCGGCTGAAATCGTGTTAGAAGAAGTCACGAACGGATATGTACCAAAATCAATATCAAGAAAAGTACCCTGAGCGCCTTCAAACAGGATAGACTTCTTTTTTTCAAGCGCTTCGTTAATCAGTATAACCGTATTGCAGATATATTCTTTCAACTCGGAGCCAAAAGCCAAATACTTTTTATACAACGCATCGAATCCAAAACCTTCATGCGCGTAAACTTTTTTAAAGATCTCGTTTTTTTCTTTTAAGTTATCTTTGAGTTTTTCGCTTAGCAAGGCCGGATTCAATAAATCACCAATACGAATTCCGCATCGGGATACTTTATCGGCGTAACAAGGCCCGATCCCACGGCCTGTCGTCCCGATCTTATGGGTACGCCTTGTCTCACGCAAACCATCCAATATTTTGTGATATGGAAAAATCACGTGCGCCTGATCGGAGACCTTAAGACGCCCCTCAACACACACCTTCCTTTTTTTAAGAGAGTTAAGTTCTTCAAGGAGGACCTCCGGATCAACAACAACACCATTACCGATAACGCATATCTTCTTCTCATGTAATATGCCAGATGGCAAGAGGTGAAAAATAAAAGAATCTCCATTAACAACAACCGTATGGCCGGCGTTGTTGCCGCCCTGATAACGAACAACAAAATCAGCATCCTTGGATAAAATATCAATAACCTTGCCTTTGCCTTCGTCTCCCCATTGCAAACCTACGAGTACCGTATTCATTTATTTATCCTTTAAATAAGGCCATAACTTATGGAGCGAGCGCTTTTTGCGAGCAAACATAAGTTATTGGGCCGAATTTACTTCGCGCATATTTCAAAAATCCAAATAAGATTTTTGAAATAGGTATGTGCGAAGATATGTTAATTCCTCTATAGAATACCTTATAAAATAATAGAGCTTAGGGTGCCATTGTAAAAATCTTTTGAGCGATATCCGGATACTTAGCGACAAAAATCAACTCATCCGCCACCAAAGGTTTCTGATTATGTACATTGGCATAACGCACTAAATCCAAAACCCTGGTCGCTTCTTCTGTATTTTTAAATTCAATTTCCAAATTCTCATAAACGTTTCGGAAACCTTTTATTCCCGAATACTCACCTGCGGTAATCTGACGGCCCGTATCGATAATTTCCGCTTCTCCCCGCCCAAGCTCCTCATAATCATAAAGCTCATAATTACGCCTGTCTTTTAAAGCTCCGTCGGCATGAATTCCAGACTCATGCGCGAAAGCGTTAGACCCAATGCCGGGCTGGTTGATGGGTATAGGGACACCAAACGCATAAGATGCGTATTTGCATATTTTCCAGGCCATCTTCAAATCTATCTTCTCATCCAGATGATACTGGCCTGACAAACCAGCGCCATACTTGATCGCTAAAATACAGCTCACTAAATCGGCGTTCCCAGCCCTCTCGCCCATGCCATTCACACAAGTATTTATATAAGTATCAACACCACCATCAATGGCGGCCTTTGCCCCCGCAACAGAATTAGCCACAACCATACCCAAATCATTATGGCAATGAATCTCAATAGGTATCTTAACCGCCTCAGCTAATTTTCTAATCCTCTCATAAATCGTAAACGGGCTATCATGGCCCAGAGTATCACAATATCGCAGGCGGTCAGCCCCAGCGGCTTTAGCCGCCTGAGAAAACTCAATCAGATATTCCAGTTTGGTACGAGAGGCATCCTCAGCATTGACCCCAATAGCCAAAGCTCCCAGTTGTTTCGCCAACTTCGCGGCTTCTATCATCTCATTGATAACCGCTTTATGGTCAAGTTTCCCCTGAAATTTGTTAACAATCATCTGATCCGAAGTTGAGATGGAGAGATTCAGATATTGTAAAGAAGGCACATTCTTAAAAGCCTGTTCAACATCGCCTTTCGTCGCCCTGATCCAACCGCTCAAACGCAAAGGTGAAAGGACACCCATCTTTGCTAATTCCAGATTCGCGTTGAGATAATTAACCTCATGTTTAGTCATAGGGAAACCAAATTCGCTTTGAAAAATTCCCATCTTGTTAAGAAAATAATTAATCATAGTCTTCTGTAGCTTAGAAAGGCAAATACGTGATGTCTGAACACCATCCCTGTTGGTAACATCTACGATATAAATTTTATTTTTTGCTTGGACCGCCATAATAACCCTCTCTGTAATATTGTTTCTATGCTCTGCTTTTTCTTCTTAATGTTTCAATGAAACCACCTGATTTTGCTTTTTTCGATTTTTGGTTCGCGGTTTACGTAAACCGGTATCTGTCCGCCAGGGGCTATTTCTTCTTTTGCGCCACACCAATGACCGTCTTTTCAAACTCTTGTAAAGACGGCACATTAACAATACCAAAAATCTCCTTGTTCTCAATAATGAAGGTAGGGCCGCTAAGAACTTCGAGCTCATTGGATACCGCGATATGTTCATCAAAAGCAGCTTGCCCAGCTTCTAAAAAAACACACTCTTTCACCTGCATCGTATCTATTCCAGCTTCTAACGCGCAGTCTCCCCACCAGCTTAAACCCTTTTGGGAAGAACGGCAAATCAAATAATCAAACAGGCTGCCGGGATACAACTTATCTATACAAGCAACACGGCGAAACTCTTCTATCTCAGACTCCCCGCCCCGGCTCACAAAATGGCCCTCTTTGTCACGCACAACAAGAAAGTTTAAACGAACATCGTAATTTTTATGTTTCTCTTTAAAACTCTTTAGCAGGCGAAACAGTTCAGGCGCCTGATTATAACTAAAATCAAAAAAAACATCCAGTCTTTTTGAAACCTTCGGGCGATCGAGCAGGTAAGAAACCCCTGAATCCGAAGGCTTAAGAAGATAATGATCTTTGCCTTCCAGCATATGCGGCTTTATCGCATCAAACTGGCTAAGCCCGGCCACGCTCTTATTAAAAACAAAAGCCGGCAGCATCTTTACCCCAAACTCTTTAATAATCTCTTTTGCCTTCTTGTCGTCTTCAACTACATATTGAACTTCAAGATTTTCGAAAAAACGATGAAGGCTTGCCACAACATCATCCATACGGCATGTATGACAAAACCGCGGCTTAATAACCATCAACTCAACCTTGGAGTTCTGTTTATAATAACACTGCGCCTTTTCTGTCCCGCCGTCTGTGCATTTAACAGTAGAACCCGGAACTGGCCGGCAGTCGCCATTCTGAAAACACGCCGGCAACAAAGCTAAAATCTTTTCGTCCTCCTTAAACTCCTGATCGAGCTTAAGAAAGTATAACTCCTTATCCTGAAGCTGCCTATCCTTAAAATTCAATGTTAGCACACCCACTCTTCTGGCCTGCCACCACGTCTTCAGATAAATCGCATTCCCAACTGCAGTTAAAGCGACAGACCCGAGGGAATGAGTACCATTAATAACAAGATCAATACCTATGTTATTTTTAAGCAGTTCTTCGTCTTCCTTCGGGTTCAGTTCACTTAAAAGAACTATAAAATTTACACCCTTTCTTTTAAGCTCAGCGATCACCTTTTTTAATACCGATGAAGGCGCTGTCCATCTTGATTCAAGGTCGTGCCGGCCTAATACATCAGAAAACCCGATAACGCCAACCTTAATCCAGCCATAATCTTTAATAATGTAAGATTTCTGAAAGTCCTTTATATTGCTTGCAACAAAAGGCAAGCCTTTATGTTTTTTTAAAAAATCAAGGCCCAGGCCGAACTCTTTATTCCCCGCGAGCACAGCATCATAATTCATCAGCGCAAGGCCATCTAAATAAATAGTTGTCCGCCGCTGATCCGCATCAAAATCCTGTTTATTAAGATCCTCCTCTCCAAAAGCGAAAGAAGAACCCGCTTCCAAGACCAACACGTCCTCTGACTCGCCTCTCAACCGCTCGATAGCGGCCGCACGGCGCGCCAAGCCTCCTACGCGATCCAAAGGGCAATCACAAGGATAAAGTGCCGCGTGAGCCTGGCCTATGAAAACAATCTTCAGCTCTTCGGCGGAAACAAAAGAATCTGAAAATAAAAAAAATAAAAGGAACAAAAGAAAAACCCTTAGACGAACTTTTACCAAATTCATCGCCTCTCCTGTGTTAAAACCATAACCCATAAATATCACGCAACACTACAACTGGATCATTTTAACAGAAAGAATATGCTCAAGCTCCTTGACCTGACGCAGAATGTCAGCAGAAACAGCGCTATCCACATTCAACACCGTCAAAGCCTTTCCACCCTGTTTTTCACGGCCAAACGACATAGCCGCAATATTTATCTTATATTTACCCATAAGATTCCCGAGGCTTCCAATAATACCGGGTTTATCCCAATTATGCATAATCAACATGCATCCTGAAGGCACGGCTTCCACATAAAACTCATCTAGCTTAACAATCCTGGGCTCATTTTTCATAAAAAGAGTCCCCGCAACACGATGAACTTCTTTATTTGTTTTAACCTCCAGGGATACAAGCGTAACAAACTCATGCGACTCCATTGATTTTGACTCAATAACCTTAATACCCCGCTCTTTAGCCAGCGTCTTTGAATTGATAAAATTAACCGTATCCTGCAGCATCGGAGACAATAGCCCCTTGATAAGCGCCATTGTCAAAGGTGCCGGATCATGTTTAGTGATATCGCCGCTGTAAACAATATTTACCTCATTAATCGCACCTTCCGATATCTGACTTGCCAAAGACCCCAGTTTTTCACATAAGTTAATATAAGGCTGCAATACGTGGTAAGTATCCGGGTCAACTGAAGGATAGTTAGCGGCATTACGAATCCCCTTGCCCAACAACGCGTCACTTATTTGATGCGCAATTTCAATCGCGACGTTCACCTGCGCCTCTTCCGTTGAAGCACCTAGATGGGGCGTCAAAAGGACATTTTTAAAACCAACCAGCTTAAAATCGACCGGCGGCTCCTGGCTATACACATCCAAAGCTGCTCCCGCTACCTTGCCGCTTTCTAAAGCCCTGGCAAGAGCCTCTTCGTCAATAATACCGCCTCGAGCACAATTTAAAACGCGCACTCCAGCGCGCATCATTTCAAACTCCTTATCTGAAATCATGCCTGTGGTCTCATTTGTTAAAGGCACATGAACAGTAATATAATCAGCAATTTTATAAATATCATTTAACTCCACCAGCTCAATCCCGGCGGCATCAGCGACATCGCGCGATAAAAAAGGGTCATACGCCTTAACGCGCATTCCGAAAGCGAGGCAGCGCTTGGCAACCTCCATACCAATCCTGCCTAAACCGATAATCCCGATGACCTTATTATAAAGTTCAACACCCATAAAATCTTTACGCTTCCACTCTTTTCTCTTCATAGACTGATCAGCGGCAGCGATATTTCTTGATAAAGCCAATATCATACTCATCGTGTGCTCAGCAGTTGAAATCGTATTTCCGGCAGGCGTGTTCATAACAATGATGCCCCTGTCTGTGGCAGCCTTTAACTCCACATTATCTAAACCGACACCGGCCCTGCCGATAATTTTTAACTTCTTCGCCGCCTCAATAACATCCGCCGTTACTTTTGTCGCACTGCGCACAACAAGAGCATCGTATTCGCCAATAGCGCTCTTAAGCTCATCAGGCTTAAGCCCAATTTTAACATCAACAACAAACTCATTCACCTTTTTCAAAATCTCCAAACCTTCCTGCGATAAAGAATCACTCACCAATATTTTAAACATAAGCCCGCTCCCCATTCTAGGCGATACATAACTTTTCTTATCATCAATCTACAACAACGCTTCCTGAGCCGCTTTAACGCCCGCGCCAAACTCAAAATTATACCCAAGTTTTTTGAGCACTTTTTCCAAACAAGAAATAACGACAATAATATCAAATTCTCCAATATAACCCATCTGGGCAATCCTGAAAATTTTTCCTTTGCTCGCACCCTGCCCTCCAGCAATAGCCACGCCATAATCATCCCGCATCATCTTGACGAGTTTCCCTCCATCCACGCCAACAGGGACTTTAACAGACGTAACAGCGTCAGAACCTGCTGTTGGCGAATAAAGCTCAAGCCCCAAAGCCTTTGCAGCCGCACGGACAGCCTGTGCCAGCCTTTTATGATGTTCAAAAACATTATTAAGCCCCGCGGCGCGCAGCATCTTAAGAGACTCATCCAGAGCTACAACAAGGCCAATGGCCGGAGTAAAAGGCGTATCCGTCTTATCATAAGCTTTTTTTGCTTCTTTAAGATCAAAATAGTACTTGGGGCATTGCGACTCTTCCACAAATTTCCAAGCCTTTTTACTAACACTGACAAAACTAAGCCCGGGCGGAAGCATAAGCCCTTTTTGAGAACCGCTCACAGCCACATCAACACCCCAGGCATCCATCTGAAAATCAACAGCCCCTAAACCACTAATAGCATCAACCACCAAAACCGCTTCCTTATCTTTAAGAACCTGCCCAAACCCCTTAATATCAAAAGCAACACCTGTGGACGTTTCACACAGGGTTGAAAAAACAACTTTGATAGCCGGGTCGCGGTCAAGATGTTCTTTCAGAATTTGCGGATTCAAAGCTTGCCCCCATTCCACATTGATAACCGTCGCTTTAATACCATACGCCTCACACAACTCCGTCCAGCGTTCACCAAATTTACCGCCCTGGACCACAAGCGCTTTATCTCCCCATGAAAGAAGGTTCACGACAGCCGCTTCCATAGCACCCGTTCCAGAAGACGTTAAAATAAAAACATCATTCTTTGTCTGAAAAACAGTTTTCAAATTCTCTGAAACCTCTTTCAATATAGCCTGAAAAGCGGGCGTGCGGTGATGAATAATTGGCTTTGAAAGCACCTCGCATATCTCTGGAGGTAAAGGTGTAGGGCCGGGTGTTAATAAATAATTTTTTTTCATTTTAAGGCCTCCGCTTATATTTTTTCTTTAACCTTTCTTTATAGAACTTTTTCCGGCGATAACTTCATCAATTAAACCATAATCTTTCGCTTCCTGGGCTGACATAAAATAATCACGGTCTGAATCTTTCTTAACCCTCTCTAAAGACTGGCCTGTGTGATATGACAACACATGCTCAAGAGTATCTCGCAATCTTAAAATCTCCTGTGCTTGAATGGAGATGTCAGCCGCGGCACCCTGCACGCCACCCCAGGGCTGATGAATCATAATCCTGGAATTAGCCAAAGCGTACCTCTTGCCTTTTGTCCCGGCTGCTAACAAAAGTGCCCCCATACTTGCCGCCTGCCCAACGCAATAAGTCGCTACGTCACATTTGATAAACTGTATCGTATCATATATCGCCAAACCACTCGTGACAGACCCGCCGGGTGAATTAACATAAACACTAATATCCCTATTAACATCTTCCATCTGTAAAAAAAGAAGCTGCGCGATAACAAGATTAGCCACATTGTCATCAATAGGCATACCGATAAAAATAATCCTATCCTTTAGAAGGCGGGAATAAATATCATAAGCTCTTTCAGCCCGGCCTGTCTGTTCAATAACCATAGGGACCAACATCTGCGCTCTTGTCATATCTCTTCCTCCATGTAAAATAGTATAGATGATTCAGCGAGCCAAAGCGTCAGAAAAAGACCAAAATCTTAAAACCTTTTTTGCTTTTACTTTAAATCTCTGAATCTTTAACTCTCTGACACTTGTTTAGGCCTACACCCACTCCGCTTCCGCAAACACAAACTCTACCGCGTGCGCTATCACATTATTATCACTCTTTATATTTTCAAGCTTCGCGATAGCCTCCAATATCAAAAAAACCTTAACCTGTTCTGCCGCCTCTACCTTAAATTTAGGCTCAAACTCTTTTAAGCGTTCTTCTATTTTACCGCTCTCAACTCCATACTCCTCCATCTGATGCCGAGCCTGATGCCTCAGCTCTTCTATTCTCCTATTCACTAAAGAAGCAGGTATTATTAAAGAACTGTTCTCAACAAGCTGGCTAATAAGTTCCCTCTCTAATCTTGCCCTCTCCTCATTCTCCTTCTTCAAAAAAAGCTGTTTTGTAAGGCAATCCATAAGCTCTTCTTTTGTCTTATAACCCAGACTTTTAGCCAATCTTTCGTCATCCATCTCAGGCGAGCGTGTTTTTTTAAGCTGTTTTATATACTCTTCCACTTCAGAGGACTCCACCTTCAACGCATTCTTCTTGAGCTTTAAACCCTTATACTGCTTAATCTTTACATCAGGTTTAACTTCCACAGCAGCCTTATATGTAAGGACATTCTCTTCCAGCTTAACCTCGCTGATCTCAGGAAGGTCAATAACATCAATTTTTTCTTCTTTCACAACCTCTTCATAAGACTTGGAAATCAACCCTTTTAAAACTTCTTCTCTGGCGAGCTTGGAATGATGCTGTTCAAGCACGTTCCTTGGGACTTTACCAGCCCTAAAACCCGGAATCTTTACCTCCATGCCTATTTTCTCATAAACTTCGTCAAATTGCTGCTTAACGGCATCTGTTCCAACTTCTATGTCAAGAACAACCTTATTGTTTTTATCCTTTGTCGTTACAACCTTCATAAAACTACTCCTCTCTATTTCTATTCATTGTTTAAACCTGAATACCCCAGACAACAAAATGGGCCATGAACTAAAAAAACAGTCTGGCCATTATATCATCAAACCACCCTAAAAAATATAACAAACGAAAAATAACGGGCGAGAAACAAACAATATTTTTAGACAACTCTTGATACAATCTACATACTGAACTTCTGCCCTAAATAGAGTTCCCTGGCTTTAGCATCATTAATCAGGTCAGAAGCGCTTCCTGAAACCAGAATCTTTCCATTAGCTATCAAGTAGGCCCGGTCCGTTATAGATAAAGTTTCACGCACATTATGGTCTGTCAATAAAACACCCAGCCCCTTCTCTTTAAGGTCGCGGATAATCTGCTGCGCATCGGCAACAACAATCGGATCTATCCCCGAAAACGGTTCGTCTAAAAGGATAAAAGAAGGATTTGTCACAAGCGCGCGCGTAATCTCAAGCCTGCGCCGTTCCCCTCCAGACAACGTATAAGCTTTATGCTTGGCGAGGTGGGCAATTTTAAGCTCTTCAAGCAAATTATCAAGCCGTTTCTTGCGCTCCCGGTAAGAAATAGGCAAAGTCTCCAAAATAGCCATGATATTTTCCTGAACCGTCAACTTCCTGAAAACAGAACTCTCCTGAGCTAAATACCCAATACCGAAATGTGACCGTTTATGAATAGATAAACGCGTAATATCATTATTGTCAAAAACAATTTTACCCTGTTCCGGCTGAATAATACCAACAATCATATAAAAAGTCGTCGTCTTACCGGCACCATTGGGGCCAAGCAACCCAACAATCTCTCCGCGTTTAACTTCAAGATCCACCCCATCAACAACATTCCTGTGATGGTAGCTCTTAACCAATCCCTTAGCTTCAAGGAGAAACATCGAAACCTTCTTCCGTAAAAATGACTAATTTTGGCCGGCCGCTTAAGATAACTTTTTTTTCAGCCCCTAAAAAAACAGCTGAATCGCTATAGGAGATATTTTCTCCCCGGACAATCTTCACATTTCCTTTGGCATCCATCTTCTCCATCTGCTTAGTGGCCGTATTAAAATACACGACCATCTCATCAGCATACATCTGCCCCTTATCCGTACCCCCGTCAACTTTTACGTTGTTATGAAAAATAGCTTTTTGTTTTTCATAACTCAACTCTAACGGCCCATCACAGGTAATAATCATTTTACCTGCAACAGAGGGGCCTTCAACGGCATCCCCTTTATCATCTTTACCCTCCGTCAGCGTAAGAACGATATCCTTATCAAATGTCGCTTCTTTAAAATCTGACTGCGCTTCCATCCCAACGGCGACAGCGGTAATATTTTCTCTGGTAATATTAACCTTATCATCGGAAGTGATGCGCTGCTGCGCCTGATACCAATCCAACGCCTCCGTATTCAAATGGGCGCCGCTTTCCGTAACCGCGTGCACATGATCCCGCAAATGAACCACACCGGTCTGTTTGTCGAAACGCCCGGAATCAGCCGTTAAGGTCATATTTTCGGAATTACCGTACAACTTTGCCCGCATATCAGTAATGTTAATATCATCTCCGAGCATATCCATGGAAGCGCCCTCAACCTCCCATGCCTTTTGCCCTTGCGCGCCATAACCGGCTAAATTAAAATCCAGCAACTGTTGAGGATCAGACCCTCCCGATGAAGAAACCCCGGACCCTGCAGCCCAGGCAGAGCTAAGTAAAAGAGATAAAATCGCCAGCGTTAGAAGAAACTTATTCATAGGGTTGCCTTTACATGAACCCGGTTTAACCGTTAAATTGCAACCATGTTTTTGACGTGGAAACTATATTATCTGCGATAATAAGACATTGTCAAGTGAGCTGTCAAAAATCAGACTTTACTCATATTTTCTACAACAACTCAAAAAAACAGCATTCATACTCTCTTATACACCAAACACGGAAAGAAACTCAAAAACAGCGCCAGAAAAAAAATCTAAAAACTATTCGTAAATCCGCAATGCTTGAGCCCATAACCCCTTAACCTTCAGGATCAATTCAGCTACTTCGCGTACAGCGCCTCTACCACCGTCTTTTTTCGTAACGTAAGAAGCTACGGCTTTGATATCCTCACAGGCGTTATGCGTTGCCACAGCAAAGCCTGCCCTCTTCAAAACACATAAATCAACAAGATCGTCCCCTACAAAACAGATCTCTTCATCTTTAAGCCCGTACTCCTTGCGGATTTTTTCATATACTTTTGTTTTTGGCAAAATATTTTCATAAACAGTTTCAACGTGCATATCTTTGGCGCGCGGCTTCGTAGCCTTCGATCCTTTAGCCGTAATTAATATCGTCTTAATACCCATCTTGCGCAAAAGGTAAACCCCAAGCCCATCATGCACATCAAAAAATTTCAGTTCGTTACCGCGGCTATCGTATATAATACGCCCATCCGTCAAAACACCATCAACATCAAGCAAAAGTATTTTGACTTTTTTAACTTTGTCTTTTAAAGATTTAAGTATTCCAGCCATAATATCGCACTCAAAATAATCAGACAAGGCCCACTTTAAGCAAATCTTGAACATCCAGCATGCCGACAGGAAAACCCTTCTTGTCAATAACGGGGAGTTCATCGATACGCTTATCTTTTAAAATCCTCAAGGCCTCGCTCGCCAGGCAATCCCCGGAAAGCGTAATAGGGTTCTTTGTCATAACGTCTTTGACTTTTTTTAAAACAAGCTGTGTGTCTGTTTCCAGATGCCTCCTTAAATCGCCATCCGTAAAGATACCACACAACCTTCCCTTCTTATCAACGACACTCGCGGCTCCTGAACGCGCCTCTGTGATCGCGAATAAAACTTCACGAACACAAGTATCCTGAAAAACCACAGGGTTAGTTTTACCTTTTCGCATGATATCTTCCACCTTCAAAAGAAGCCTCTTGCCCAACATACCGCCCGGATGATAAAACGCAAAATCTTCCTGCCTAAAACCTTTATGTTTCAAAAGACAGACAGCAATAGCATCCCCCATGGCCAGCATAACGGTCGTACTGGCCGTAGGCGCAAGCCCCAAAGGGCAGGCTTCGCGTTTAACAGAAACATCCAAAACCACGTCACTATATTTTGCCAGTGTTGAATTCAGATGGCCGGTTAAAGAAATAAGTTTTACACCCATCTTCTTAACTAAGGGCAACAACTGAATAACCTCCTGCGTCTCTCCGCTGTTGGAAATGGCAATAACGGCATCATCTTTTGTCACGCACCCTAAATCCCCATGAATGGCTTCGGCAGAATGTAAAAAAAGGCTCGGCGTCCCTGTTGAAGCCAAAGTCGCGGATATCTTGCGCCCAATAAGCCCGCCTTTACCCATACCCGTCACAATCACACGGCCGGTGCATTTTGTTAAAATCTCAATAGCCCGATTAAATTCCGGGCCCAGCCTTTTAGCAACATGGCGGATAGATTGCGCTTCAATATTCAATACTTTTTTTGCTTCTAGAAGATGCATGAATCACCTAACCTTATTTTGACGAATAATATTATCAATCTCAATAACCTGAGGCAACAGCCTTTCCAGTTCTTTGATAGAAACCATATTGGGGCCGTCACAAAGAGCTTCCGGCGGATTTTCATGAACTTCAAGAAATAAAGCATCACATCCAAATGCCACAGCCGCGCGGGACAAAGCCTCCACATACTGTTTTTCTCCCGAACTGGATGCCCCTCTGGCACCCGGCAACTGAACACTATGCGTAGCGTCAAAAATAACCGGATAACCGAATTGACGCATAATATGCAAACTTCTTAAATCAACAACGAGATTGTTGTAACCAAAACAGACACCCCGTTCCGTCAATAAAATGCGATGGTTATCGTTAGCTTCAACCTTACGGATAGCCTCTTCCATATTCCAAGGCGCTAAAAACTGCCCTTTTTTTATATTGACGGCCTTGCCGGTCCGTGCGACAGCCACAGCCAGATCCGTCTGACGGCTCAAAAAAGCCGGGATCTGCAAACAATCCAAAACTTCACCGGCAGCTTTTGCCTCAGCAACATTATGGACATCGCTTAAAACAGGCACTCCCAACTCTGCTTTAATCTTTGCCAAAATTCTTAAACCCTCATCAATCCCGGGGCCCCGAAAAGACGACAAAGATGTCCTGTTAGCCTTATCATAACTAGACTTAAAAATAAAATCCACCTTCAACTTATCACAGACTTTCTTAATCTTGACAGCATGGCGCATGGCGCCTTTCTCAGACTCGATAACACACGGCCCCGCTATCAACACAAGCGGCTTGCCAGCCCCAACAGAAACATCCCCTATCTTTACTAAACGCACACTCACTCGTTACCCCTTTTTTCCCTTATTGCTAAATAACTGCCGCACTTTCTCTAAATCTTCATAAGTGTCTACGCCTATTGTCTCGTATTTGGTCTCAACGACATAAATAGGGTAACCATTCTCTAAAATTCTTAACTGCTCCAGTTTCTCTAAATTCTCCAGCTTCGACGAAGGCAAATTTTTATAGATAAAAAGGAAATCTTTCGTGTAAGCATACAGGCCTATATGTTTAAAATGAACCCGCATCCCTGGTTCCTCGTCACGGACGAAAGGAATCGGGCAACGGGAAAAATAGAGCGCGTTATTTTTTTTGCCGGCCACGACTTTAACAACATTGGAATCTAAAATTTCTTCTTCATGCTCAATACGTTTCATAACCGTTGCTACACGCACGTCGGGATTGCTCAAAAGTGCATCCGCAACATCATCAATCATGGATGCGTGAACCAACGGTTCATCCCCCTGGATATTGACAACAATCTTCACATCCATTTCGCCAATAATCTCAACAATCCTTTCCGTGCCACTGGTGTGGGCACGGGCCGTCATAACAGCTTTACCACCAAAGTTCAAAACTGTTTTATAGATCCTCTCATCATCGCAAGCGACGATCAAATCACTTAAGCTCTTCGCTTTTCTGGCGTTCTCCCATACATGCTGGATGACAGGTTTCCCGGCAATGTCAGCCAACACTTTCCCTTCAAATCTTGTTGAAGAGTACCTGGCGGGAATAACACCAACAACATTCATTGTGCCCTTCTCATTCATAAAACTCATAATAAGTATCTATCCTGGAATCAACTATGACGTGTGTATTTTAACTGGCTTAAACTCTGTAGTATCTCTTCTTTTGTCACAACAGCAACACCAACCTTGCCGACAACAATCCCGGCAGCCACATTGGCAAGTTCTGCCGCCTGCTGCATCTTAATGCCGCAGGAAAGCGCAAGCGTAAAAACGGAAATCACCGTATCCCCGGCGCCGGAAACATCAAAAACTTCCTGTGCTACGGTAGGAATAGAAATATTGCCATCATTTCTAAAAAGCTTCATCCCTTTTTCCCCCCGGGTGATTAAAACTCCTTCACATTTAAGCGACTTGAGCAGTTTATAACCAACCCGGTCCACATCTTCAGAAGAGGCGATCTTTATGCCGGAACCAGCTGATGCCTCCTTTTCATTAGGCGTTATAGCTGTAACACCTTTGTAATAATTAAAATGCTCGATTTTCGGGTCAACCGTAATAATTTTTTTATATTTTTTAGCCAGGCTTGTCACCTTCTTTAATAAAAATGGCGTAATAAAACCTTTCCCGTAATCTTCAATAATCAAAGCATCAATCTCATGAATCCTGCCCTCAACAGCTTCCACAATAATCTTAGCCCTATCCAAGAACAACTGATCAACATTTTCCCAATCCAGGCGCACCACCTGCTGATGAGCGGCTATAATACGTGTCTTTAACGTTGTCATACGCTGCGGATCCGTAATAATCCCATCAATGCCAACATGCCTTTCATGAAGTTTTTCTTTTAAAATCTGGCCGTTTTTGTCATCGCCTACAACACCACAGAGAAGGGCTTTAGCCCCTAAAGCGGCAATATTACTGGCAACATTGGACGCCCCGCCGGGCAGATAAGTACGAGATTTAGCCCAAACAACAGGAACAGGCGCTTCTGGTGAAATACGATCAGCCTCTCCCCAGATAAACTCATCCAAGATCAAATCCCCAACCACCAAAATCCGCATTTTTTCAAACTTGGATAATATTTTTGCGGCAAATGCTTTATTTATCGTCATATATTAAATTTCCTCAATAATAGCCTGGGCCAAAAGCGCGAGCATAATCTCATGATGCCCCACAATATAATACCCCCGCCCTGCCCCGTCAACAGGCCGTGTTACAATATTAACGTAAGGCCGATAATGCACGTTCATATCAAAATTAGCCGTCGTAAAATTAACGACTTTTCCTGTCAAATTACGCGCGACACTGAGCGCTTTTAAAAAAACTTCAGGAAGCACAACAGCTGACCCAAAATTAATCAAAACTCCGCCATTGCCAAGCTGAGCAACCTCTTCTGTAAATATCCTGAAATCACGCGCCGAGGCTTCCCCTGTATCAGCCCCGTTAAAAGAAAGATGCTGATGAATAATGTCTGTCCCTATAGCCACATGGACAGTCAAAGGAATCTTTTTTTCTAAACATGCGTAAGCGATGCTGAAACGCCTGTGGCGCAACGCCTTTGCCTGAATCATCATACCGAAAGATTCACCAAAACCTTTGGACTGGCTTACGCCTTCGTGCAAAGCGGCATTGATATAATCCGCTGTCTGGCGCGCCATCCCGAAACTCCCATCTTTTAAAGAAGCGGCCACATCCTCGGATGTAGAGCCGCAATAGGCGACTTCAAAATCATGAATAGCACCAGCCCCGTTCATCGCGACACCTGTTATGACA
Organism: uncultured Planctomycetia bacterium; assembly: GCA_964423185.1. Lineage (GTDB taxonomy): Bacteria > Omnitrophota > Gorgyraeia > Velamenicoccales > Velamenicoccaceae > CAYRDK01. The sequence continues at coordinate 218,230 of CAYRDK010000001.1, read as the reverse complement.
CCGCGCTCAATGAGCTCAATCACTAAAGGAGAAAGCCCGCATTTAATCACATGCGCGCCCATCAGAAAAAGAACCGGCCTATTTTTCCGGCGAGCTAAAACAACCGCATCAACAACATCTTTAAGGTCTTTGGCTTTTAAAATCTGAGGCAGAGAATCTAAAAAAGCGCGGAAGCTTGCTCCACGCTTTAAAGGCTTGGCAAATAACTTCTCATTCACCTTACTTTTTCTGTTTTTAATCGGATACGTTTTTAACTTGGACAGATCCATATAATCCCATAAAAAAATGCCTATAAAACTGCTTCATCAAAATACGAGCCCAAGCTATGGCTATTCCTGACAATTCCGGCCCTTTTATTTTTTAACGCGAGCTCAATTATATCAACGCCTGCGTGAAGCGTCAACGGAATTCATACCTTATCAACGCCAATGCCATGCTGATAATCCTTCTCTTTTAAAATATTCCCTTTAAAATAAAGAATGGTAGTCGGCGAAGTATCATAAATCCACGCTTCATCATATGTTTTACCCTGATAATCAGCCGGCGCCATCCTTCGGGCTGGAACGCCAATACGTTTTTCCACTTCTTCGCTTGTCATCCCCTTCTCGGCCCTGGCGGAAAGCCCGAAACATTTTAAACCGGAAGAATCTTCTGTCTCGCCGAATTCACAGACCTGAGCACATCCGCAGAAAAGAAACATAAAAGATAAAACTAAAAAACAGTGCTTCATGCTATCACCTCTCTCATCTTGCACGAGACAAAATAAAATTCAAACGATAAGGCTCCAAGCCTGGCAAAAACCAGCTTTCTGGATTTCGCCCTGCCTAAACACTCATTAAACCCTTAACCGTTATACAAATATATAATTCCAAGCCTCAAAACCCGCCTCTTGCTTTTTTCGTTAAGCTCTCGGCGAAATCCTGGCCTGAGAAAGTTGATCCTGAATTCCATTTAATACATTGCGGTATTCAGATATCGTACGCCTATATTCCAGATTGATTCTTTTCATTTCCACGACTTCCCTCTGATAGGTCATCGTCGCAAAACTAAAAACAACAACCGTCACCACAGCAAGAATCGTTACCGCCAACGCAACAATAGCACTCACTCGCATCTGTCTCATCTTTTCCTCCTTGTGAACTTGGTCTGTAATAAACTCACCGTTTATATGCTATCAGCAAAATAAACTGCTTAAAACAAAAAACAGATGACGCCTGGTACAGACATGGTTATCCTAAGACCACACTAAAACATACACGCGTAAACTTACTTTGGCTTTTTCAACCTGCATATGACACTATATTCTATCTAATTTTTACTAAAAAAGGCAACATCTTTATAATTTTTATCCGCTCCTTTTAAAAGACGCGCAGCCTGTTCTAAAACATCGTCGACACTAATCGCTTCCAGGCATTTAAAATGATTCCTGCAGGCATGTGCCAAACAAGAAAGACAATCCGTTTCCTTATAAAGGGCAGCACTGGATTCTCCAAGCGGGCCCCACCGTTTTGGCCCAAGGCCAGGCTGATTGCGCCCAAAGATAGAAATGACTGCCGTACCAACAGCAACAGCCAAATGCACGGGGCCTGAATCATTAGAAACAACAAGGACACAACGCCTGAACAAACTCGCCAAGTGGCTTAAAGAGAGCTGCCCTGAAAAATCAATCGGCTTGTACCGTGCCAAAGCCAGCATCTCTTGAGAAATACCGTGATGCGCGCTATCAGCCACAACAACAATCTTAGCATGGTATAAAACCGCAAGCCGATCCGCCAGTTCGGCAAAACGGCCCACAGGCCAACGCTTTGAAATACAGCTTGCCGCAGGATTGATGGCGATAATCTTGTCTTGAAAATTTATGCCGGCTTGGCGCAAAAGCTGCTCAACAAACTCCTCAGAGCTTTTTTTAATAGGCATATAAAGCTCACAAGATGTTTCAGCTATCCCTAAAGCCTTTAAAAGATCAAAATTATATTCTACCTCGTGCCTGTCCCCTTCCTGTTTATGATGAGGTATGGCCTTGGTCAAAAAATATGAAGCTTTACGATCGTAACCGATGCGTTCTCTGATATCAGCTAAAAAACAAATTAGATGTATCCTTAATGTTGGATGGAGAATAACCGCTAAATCAAACTTTTTCTTCTTGAGTTCAGTGACAAACTTTATCGTCGCCAAAAACCCCTGATGCGAACCATCCTTGTCCAAAACAATAACCTCATCAAGAAAAGGATTGCCATCCACTATCTCCCTGGTGTAAGGAGAAACCATCATGGCGATATAACTTAAAGGGTACTGATGCCGCAAAACTTTAAGAACAGAGGTTGAAAGAAGAACATCGCCGATGCGGTCCGTACGGACAACCAAGATACGTTCATACTGGACTTTATGCGGCCTGCTCTCCTTACCCTCAAACACTAAGCGCACAGCCAACAGTACATCAAAAGGCCTGATGACCTTAAGGCACTCCATCTGATTCCGGCAGGCAGCTCGGCCACACGGAGCGCACAAAAGGCTTTTACGCACAACCATACTATTATCTGACCAAGGGCCGTATTTTATATAATCCGTCGGGCCAAAAATAGCGACGACAGGTTTATTCATATAACTGGCAATATGCAAAACACCGCTATCATTACAAATAACGAGCCGGGCCATTAAAATTAATGCGCACAACTGCCCAAAGTTCGTTTTACCTGCAAGATCCACAACCCCTTCTCCAGACAGACAGGCGATATGGCCCGTTAAAGGCGCCTCATCAGCCATACCGGCCAAAATAACCTTCATCTGATACCGCGACCTGATCTCCCGTATCACTTCAATAAAACCATCTGCATCCCATTGTTTAAGACGGCTCCGGGCACCCGGAACCACCACGGCTATCTTGTCCTCCTTTAAAATTCCATGATTTCCCAAAAGCTGTTCTATATAACCCTTATCACAAACAGAGACAAAAGAAGGATTGCGCTTCCCATAAGAAGCCTGAAACTCCTCTTGGTCAACAACGTTCCCTTTTAAAGCTCTCATCGCCGCGTAAAGATGCCGGCGGCTGGCATGAGACGCCCAGGAAGGATATGTAATAACAGCCGGATTTTTATAAAATGCTTTTAAGCCCAGGCGGTAAAACGTATTCTTTAAATCAACAATCAGGTTAAAACCTTCTTTTTTCAACGCGTAAAACATTCGGATTTTATAACGCAGAGAGGAATGTTTCTCGAAGACAATCAGGCGGTAAACATCCGGATGATCCTCAAACACACATTTCGTACGAGGCCCGGCCATAACGGTTATTCGCGCCGCAGGATACGCCCTCTTCAAATAATCCAAAGCCGGCACAGACATAACGGCATCACCGAGATTACTCAGTGTTATAAATAAAATTTTGTTTACTTGCGGTGCAGTAACCATCCTTGTTTTTTCACCTCATTAAAGACAAAATCCGGTGTCAACGCTTTCATACATACATTATCCTGACATTTAAGATTGTAGCAAGGAATAACACAATGCGTGTCTTTATGAAACAGTATCAAGCAATCATCACTTATCGTCAAAGGGCCAGTTTGCTCAAAAGAAGTCGGGCCAAATAAAGCGGCGACTTTCGCTTTAACAGCCACGGCCACATGCAAAGGGCCCGAATCAGCAGAAACAACAAAATCACTTTTCTGAAAAAGAGCCCCTAACTGTTTAATATTGGTCATACCGCAGGCGATCACCGGCTCATATTTAGAAAGAGCGGCGACTTCTTGAGCGCGCGGCAGGTCTGTTAGAGTCCCGGAAATGATAATATCAACTTCACTCTCCTCTCTAATACGGCCAATCAGCTCGGCAAAATATACCGCCGGCCATAATTTCAAATCCCAATTTCCGCCCACATGCAAAACAACAAACCCCCTGCCCTCACGAATCCCCTTGTTTTGCAAAAATTTATCAACATAAGACTTATCTTCGCCGGAAATAAAAAAATCACAATACCTCTCCTGACGCGGAATCTTGTCTTTCGCGATAACATAATAATAAATATCAGCCCTGTGGCAAGGGCCTTCTGGATAATGAATTTTATCCGTCAGGAGAAAACCGCGTTTTTTCGTATAGTAGCCGATCCTTTTTTGAATACCTGCCAACAAACAACAGAGGGTGCGTGAAAAAGACCTGTGAAAAAAATAAACAATATTAAACCGCCGCAGACGCAAATCACGGACAAGCTTAAGCTTCCCTAAGAAACCTCGATGGCGGCCCGGCTCATCTAAAACAATAACCTCATCCAGATAATTATTCCCCAGCAAAACATCTTTACAGCGCGGCACAACTAACGCCGCTATGTAAGCACCGGGATGCGCTTTGCGGATAGCCCTCAAGGCCGGCGTTGAAAATAAAACATCGCCAAGCCAATTGACCTCAACAATCAAAACCCGCTCCCTGGCATAAAAAGGCGCCATAGCTTCATCGTGCGGCTTCATCCAGACATCTCCTTCATCCTGATATAATAACCACTCGTCTCAATAAAAAAAACAAAAGGTTTCTTCGCTTTCTCTGTCATCTTGATTCTTTTTAAAGCAAGTGGATTAAGGCGCGTCACGCCTTTTTTCACAGGTAAAGTTGTCACAGCAACCCTGTATCCCGCCTTCTGGACACATTTCAGGATATCATTATTATAGCCTCCAACAGGATAAGCGAAAGCCTCGGGAAGTTTTTTCAAAATATCCTCAAGCCCCTTTCTGCTTCCAGATATCTCTTCATCAAGCAAAGCAGGCTCTTTGACGCTCGGTAAATAAGGATGGCTCTTTGTATGAGCCCCAATAGATATCAACCCTTCATCGCTCAAACTTTTCAACGCCTCCTTATTTAAGAAACGGTAGCGATGCCCAACCATCTCCTTTTCCAGGCCGATATAGTCAACAATCATAAATATTGTAGCCGGAAAATGATATTTTTTTAAAACAGGGTAGGCCTTTGTATAATTATTCTCATAACCATCATCAAATGTGATCACAACTGTCTTAAAAGGTATCCTTTGGCCATGTTCAATCATTCCGGCCAGATCGCTCAGAGAAATCACACGGTAACCGGACCGATGTAATAAAGCCATTTGAGCCTCAAACGCCTCTTCGCTTACATTAAGCACGCTCTCTTTCTCCAACTTCTCGCCAATGCTATGGTACATCAGAATGACTGGATCGCGGCCGCTGAAAAAAAGATAACCGATCCAGGTAAAAAAAGAAAAAACGACAAAGATAAAAAAATACCCGATAATTTTCTTGATAATTTTATACATAAAATTAACTCAAAACTAAAAATGCAAAAGTCAAAACGCCAGCTAAAAACTCAAAACTTTTTAAAATCTTCTCTCGTTGTATCATTTTGTCTTTTGACTTTTGAATCATGACTTTATTGAAACGTTTTGTAAAGGGCTTCTGTTTCCCCTGCCATGCGTTCCAAAGAAAACTTTTCCTTAACCCGCGACCGAGCACGCGTGCTAAGCGAAACCCTTAAATCATTGTTATCCAACAACCTCTCTAGAGCATCAGCCAGAGAAACGGGGTTCCCCGGCTCACAGAGCAAGCCGGTCTGTCCGTCTTCAATAACGTCTGGAATTCCTCCAACCCGAGAAGCTACAACCGCCACACCGCTGGCCTGGGCTTCTAAAATGGAAATACCAAGCCCTTCCTGAAGCGAAGGCATGGCAAAAATATCCATAATAGCCAACGCCTGCGCTGTATCATCGACAGAAGGATGTAAAATGACGTCCTTCTCTAAAGCATGATCATGAATCAACGCTTTTAACCTGTCCTCTTCTTTGCCATCTCCAATAATTAAAAACTGGATATCTTTTCTTTTTTTCAACAGATGACTGGCGGCTAAAATCAAATACTTCTGTCCTTTAACAGAAGACAACCTGCCAATATGGCCGATAATCTTCTTCTTTAGGTTCATCCCCAGATCCTGCTTCTTAGAAGCAGTCAAAACAAAACGGCCAACATCAACGCCATTATAAATCACAACAATCCGGCCGCGCTCAAGATGAAAATCACGCGCAAGATGCGCCGCCACTTGATCGCTAACAGCGATAACCTTTTTACCCCAGCACGGCATAATCCTTCGAAAAAACCTTTTTTTAAAAAAACCGTGGCATGTTGATATATAGGGCTTGCCTGAAAAAAAAGACAACAGAGCCGCCAACACTTGAGTCACTCTTGTATGAGCATGGATTAAATCAATATCCTCACTGGTTAACCTGATCAGCTTTAAAAAAGAAAAGAGAAGTTTCGGGCTTACCTCACATTTTGTTTTCAATGGGACCGTAATATGCTTAACTCCAAGCCGCGAAAACTCCGCTTCCATGTCTCCGCCTCTTGTTGCCACATACACCTCAATATCACGCTCGCGCTCGAACATCCTGCAGAGGCCCAACATATAAGCTGTAATTCCGCCGCGATTAAGATGGTTAGCCAGCATAAGGATTTTCATGACTTTTTTCCCGCCGCCAAAAGGCGTTCAAGCGCCTCCACGACATCCTCTACGGTAATCTGCTTCATGCAAATATTTGTTTTTTTAGGGCACTGCCCTTTATAACAAGGCTTACAGCCTTCCTGTAAAACAACACACTCATATCCTGAAGGGACATGCCGTATGGCATCCGTAGGCCCAAAAAGAGCCACAAAGGGGACATTCATGGCCGCTGCCAGGTGCATAGGAGCCGAATCCCCTGTCACAAAACAAACACATTTTTTAATCAAGGCCGCCAGTTGCAAAAATGATGTAGCCCCTACTGCGCAAATCGGCTCAACGCTAAGATTTTTAAGAATCTTTTTCGCGAATGAAATATCATACGGATGGCCCGTTAAAACAACACGGTACCCCTTTTGCGCTAACCTTTCACACAATAAACCATAATTTTTCATAATCCAGCGTTTGGATGGCCAACGGGGGCTTGATCCAATATTGATGCCAATCAATTTTTTACCACCCAAAGCGCTATCCCTCAAAAGATCTTCAACAAAGCCCTTGTCGTCTTCTGACGGCCAGAGCTCAAGCTTCTCGTCATTATAATCTATGCCAAGTAATTTCAACAGCTGAAACTGATGTTCCAGAGGGCTTAGAGGCCTTCCTTTATCATCCTTAATGGCCTTATTCATCAAGAAGCCGAACTTCCCATTATCATAACCATAGCGCGCCGGGCTCATAGTCGCGTAACTCAAAAGATGGCTTGCTTTGTTATTTTGAAAATCAACAACAAAATCAAAACGCCTGCGAAGAAGCCTGACCATAAGGGCCCAAAAACCGGACACCCCCTTATCCTTGCCATTAAAATCACAAACAATCAACTCATCAATATAGGGGCATCTTTGAAAAACTTCTTTTGTTGCCAAAGAAGTCAAACAGGTTATTTTTGAAAAAGGGTATACACGCTTAAGCGCTTTTAAAGAAGGAATAATCAAAACAGCATCTCCCAAAGCGCTAAACTTAATAACCAGAATACGCTTTTGCTTAAGTGCTTCCTCATATACACGAATCGTATCCTGGGCCATCTTCACAAGCGAATATTTTTCTTCAACATTTTTTCGCGCGCGCAAAGCCATCTCACAGGCAAAAGCCGGATTTTTAAGTAATTTGATTATCGCCTCCGCCATAGAATCAACATCACGCGGGTAAACCAGAAGCCCGGTCCGGCCGTCATCAATAACCTCAACCACACCTCCCACTTTTGTAGCAATGACAGGCACGCCGCTTGCCTGAGCTTCCACAATCACGCGCCCAAACGCCTCCTGGACAACAGAAGACATAACCAAGATATCTACCTTGGCAAGCAATTCAGGAATATCCCTTCGGTTCCCCAAAAACATAACCGCGTCTTTTAGGCCCAACCTGCGCACCCATGCCTCCAGCTCCTCCATATAATGTTCTTTACCGGGAGAAACACTGCCGATAATCCACGCCTTTACGGAAGAAACAGACCTCAACACCTTAGAAAAAGCCTTTAAAAAATACAATTGGCCTTTGATAGGCGTAACGCGGCCGATAACCGCCACAACCAGTTCTTTCTTATCTCCCGTAGCAAAAGGATGATAAACAAAACGATCTAAATCGACGCTTCTGGCGATCAACCTGATGTTTCCTAATGGGACCCCAAAATTTTCCATCATATGCCGGCCGATAACAGAACTTGGAACTATAGTATACTTCCCCCACCCCATCATAGCGCTGAAAATATGCTTAGCGTAATAACCATGCGCCGTCGTCACAAATGGCACATTTGTTTTTTGAGAAGCTAAAAAACCAATCCAGGCGGGTACACGCGAACGCGCGTGTATCAACTCAATATGTTCATTTTTAATAATATCAGCTACCTTTGACGCCGTCTTAACCATAACACCGAAAAATTTGTGATTCACAGGCAGCTCATAATGACGGATGCCTTCACTCTCCAGCTCTCTAACCAGCGCCCCTCCAGCCGATACCACAACACAATGATGGCCATTCTTAACAAGATATTTGGTCAAATCAACTGTACCGGTTTCAACTCCACCGACATCCAATTTTGGTAAAATCTGTAAAATATTCATACGATATGGTGTTAACTGCTTAGCGGGTATGCGCGTTTACGCGCCCTTCCATTAACCCGCGCACTCGTCAACCCGCAAACAAAATTTGTTTTAACTTCTCTTTAATAACACTCTGCGCGTCAAAACAACAATGCTCAGGCTTAGCCTGAATAATCCACGCCAGTGTCCCATAAATATCCTTTGGTTTGATCAGAAAGATATAACCCTTTTGCGCCATACAATTTAAAAACCTCTCGACCTTATCAGCTCCACTTTTACGCCCAGGTTTAAACACAACAACATATTTACCGCTTGATGAAGCTTCGCTAACCATTGAAATACTCTCTCCGCTTACAATCACAATATCGCTTAAGTAAAAAATCCCGCCTATACTTGCGCCCGGGTTATGGCGCGCAGCATTTATAAAAAGCCGGCAAGAAGGATATTCTTTAAAATAGGCCTCCAGAACCTTCACAACCTTTTCAGGGGTACGGCGTGATGTTGTTAAAAACAATAAGGCGTTATTATCTTCTAAAAACTTTTTTACCTGCCGGCATAAAAAATCAATTGTTTCGCAAGATAACTCATAATGTTTAGAGTCTCCGCCTATGAGCAGGCCGATCTTGAGATATTGGCTTGTATCTAAAGGCAACAGTTCTTTCCTGGCAGAGCAAAGTTCATCAAAATCATTTTTTATGGAAGCCGCGTTAACCGTGTTAACAGCACCGGCAACAGACAACACATTGCTTCTCCGCGGCAGGCGGTCATGATCTGGCGCGACAACCAGGCTAAACCTTGAAAGGCCAAAAATACCCGGCTTCATAATCACAATGGATTTCGCTTTGTTTTCAGCAGAAATGATTAAGTTAACAGGCACAGCTGCTGATCCGGCGGATACCACAACATCATACGCCCTCTCTAATAATAGAGAGGCCATTTCTTTAGTGGCAATAGACGACAGAAACCACCTGCCCGCTCGCGGGCCGAAACAAAAAACAATCAGAGTTAGCAAGCGGGCACAAAAGATATTCTTATATTTCATATCCACAACCGTTGATGTGATCTTATGGCATGAATCCTCCATGAGGCGCGCTAACGCTAAAGACTGTTTTAAATGCCCGAGTTTCGCGTCGTTTAGAACCAAAACATCCGTCTGGGGTGAGTATTTCCACCTCTTATACGTCCAGAGGTACTCTTGAGGAAAAGAATAGATGTGCCCTTCGAAAATTTTATTGATTGCAGATAAGTTAGCTTCTATCTCCTGAGCCGCATCTACCCCATGGCTTAGCTCATAAGAAGAAAAAATCATTTCATGATACGGCCCACCCAAACGGCGCATAAAAGCGATAACGATTTTTGAACCAAGCTTCTTGGCTAATTTAATACTGCCTGTTGGTGTCATGGCAAGCTTGGAAAAAAAATCAACAGCCACGCCGTCCTGGCCGCCATGATCTACGATGGTGCCCAAAATATTATTTGCATTCAGATGAAAGAGAAGCTTTTTTAATTCCGTAACAGGAATAACATGCACCCCTTTGCTCTCCCTTAAATGATTAAGAAAACTATCTATCTTCTTGTATTTGGACTGCGGCTGTGCCAACATCGCATAACAACTGTCTTTTAAAAGAATGGCACAGGCGGCATTTGAAAGTTCCCAACTGCCCGCGTGGACTCCTAAAAGGATAACCCCATGTTTACCGCCTGGACCACTCTGAACGCTGTCAAAACCTTTAATCTGAACATATTTCTTAATATAGGCCTCGTCAATATAAGGCAAATACAATGTTTCGAAAAAATTTTCAAACATCCGCAGATGCATCTGCTTAACAATTTTTTTCAGTTCCTTTAAAGGCTTACGCCCAGCGAAAGCGATCTTTAAATTACGCATCGCCTTCTGGTTCTGTTTAAAAGCGATATAATAATAAAGCCTTCCCATTAGACGGCCTAAAAACAACCATGCCTCAATACGCAGAAACCTCATAAAAAAAACGAGGGCTCTAAATACCGCGCAAAGAATTGATTCGCTCATATAAAACCTCTTGCCCTTCTATAATTTTTATCGCTATCTTCAAAACAAAAATATCTATGCCCGCCTCAACATGGGCAAAAAAACCACAGAGCCTCTGGGCATCCTTGTCTGTTGTAACTAAAACAGACACTCTTTGATCTAAACACATTTTTATCAGTGATTCGGCTTCATTTTTATCATACTCATGATGGTCCGGAAAAAATTTACTCACGGCTACCTGGGCTCCTAAGCGTTTAACACTGGCAACAAATGAACGAGGATTTGCGATACCACAAAATAAGCACACCCTTTTACCTTTTACATGCTCAAGCCCGATCTCATCCCCTGTTTTCAAAGACCTCAGCGCCACATTTTGATGGATGGTTTTAATAAATACAGCGGATGGCGCTTTTTTGGACAAAAAACAGTTGAGTGCTTCCAGTTTTTCCGGCGCGGCCTCGTCACAGCGTGAGAGACAAATACAATCCGCCCTTTCAAGAGCGCCTAAACCTTCGCGCAACTGCCCTGCCGGCAAAACCATCTTGTTGCCAAATGGGTTTGTCACATCAATCACAACAATATCAAAATCCCTTTCAATCTTCCAATGCTGAAAACCATCATCTAAAATGATAACCCCCTTAAACCCAGCCGCTTCCAATAACTTCACCTGGCGCAGGCGGTCATAATCAGCCACAACCTGGCAATGATGGCCCAAACTATTCATGAGCATACTCGCTTCATCGCCAAACTTATAAAATGCGTCACTGCCTAAAAACCCGCGCGCGTTTGGCTTCTTATATCCCCGCAATAAAACAAGGACAGGCCGGCGAGCGCCAATATAATCAGCCAAATATGCCACAAAAGGCGTTTTACCGCTCCCTCCCAACGTCACATTGCCCACGCTCACAACGGATGATTTAGGGCGATAAATTTTTAAAATATGAACCCTGTAAAGAAACTTTATGATAAAAAGAATGATCCTATAAAGGCAGGATAACGGAAAAAGAACAGGCATTAAAAAAAAAGATAAAAATGTCATCTTATTATCCGCATAAAAATCACGCATCGTAAACATCGATCCCGCCATTTTACAAAAACCTCTTGCCCTTAACTTTTGGCTCTTTTGGAGTTATCTTGCTATCGCAAAATTTAGGCGCCCCATAAAGCCGGTCCAAACAAAGAAAAGCAGCCTGAGATGCGCCACGATTTTTATCAAGAATCTCCTTTGCCCGCGTGCCTAAGGATTGCCTTAACGGAACATCCTGTAACAATCTTCTGATCTCATATTCAAGCTTCTCAGGGCTATCAACCTCTATGGCAGCTTCCGCCGTTATGAAAACATCTCTTATCTCTTTAAAATTATCCATATTTTTTCCGAAAATAATGGCCTTACCGAACAACGCCGGCTCAAGCGGATTATGCCCTCCTTTTTTAACCAGGCTGCCTCCAATAAAAGCGATATCACAAAGCCTGTAAAGCGCGCTCAAATCACCAATTGTATCCACAAGCATAACCTGCGCCGATGAAAATCCGGACGCATGAGACAGGTTTAAAGGGTCCAGCCCCATAAGTTTAACCATTCTTCTAATTTTATCAACACGCTCAGGATGCCGGGGCGCAATCAAAAACCTTAAACGGGCAAAATCCTTACGCAACGACTTATAGATCCCCAATAGAACCTCTTCTTCATTCTCATGTGTACTGCCGGCAATAAATAAAAGGCAATCTTCAAGATAACTTCCAAGTGCCGCGATATAAGGAGGTTCTTTAAGATTCGCGGTAATATCAAATTTAATATTACCTGTGACTTCAACGCGCCGGCGGAGAGCCCCTAAAGAAATAATGCGGTCAGCCCCTTCTTTATTCTGCATACAAAAAAAATCCACTTTTCGCAAAATACGCTTTAATAACGGCTTGGTAAACATATAGCGGCGATAGGACTTATCGGATATCCTGCCGTTTATAATAACAACAGGTATACCATATTGACTGCTTAAACGAATCAGATTTGGCCATAGTTCCGTTTCCATAATGATCAATAATGACGGCCTAACCAGCTTCAAAAACCGGCGAACAACAAAAGAAATATCCAAAGGGGCATAAAAAGCCAATTCGCCACCTTGCAAAACTTTCCTGACAATGGAATTCCCCGTAGGAGTCACAGTAGAAATAACAATCTTTTTCTGTGGCCAATCACGCCTGATCAGCGCAACCAACGATTCAGCCGCGCGCGCCTCTCCAACACTAACAGCATGGATCCAGATAACATCATGCCCCTCAAACTCTTTAAAAAAATCTTTTTTTAAGACGCCTAACCTCATGAAGATATCCGCGTGAACTTTCCCCTTTAAGGCATAAAACGGCAAATACAATAAACTTGCCAAAAATATAATCACATCGTAAATGAGATATAACATAATATAAATATTCGGTTTTTGGTGTGCGGTTATCGGTTCGCGCTAACCGGCAACCGCAAACTGCATCTAACCTTTTTACGCTCTCGGATGCGCTTTATCATAAATACTTTTAAGTTTTTCTGTTGTTAGATGCGTATAAATCTGAGTCGTCGACAGGTTCGCATGGCCTAAAAGTTCCTGAACAGAACGTAAATCAGCTCCGTGATTCAAAAGATGTGTGGCAAATGTGTGCCTGAGCGTATGCGGAGAAACATGCTCTTTCAAGCTAGCCAAAAGAATATACTTATCCAGCATCTTGCGAATCCCGCGGCTTCCAAGGGGTTTTTTGTTTTTATTCAAAAAAATAACCTTTAAATTTATGTCACCGCGCTTTTCAAGATATCTCCTGATAGCACTTAAAGCCCTTTCTCCAATCGGCAGCATCCGCTCCTTCTTTCCTTTGCCGGCCACAACAACCGTCGAGCCGATAAAATCTACCTCGCTCTCCTTCAAAGAAACAAGCTCGGAAATACGCATCCCCGTCGAATAAAGCGTCTCCAGAATCGCGCGGTCTCTAGCGCCTTTGAGTGTTGCCGGATCAGGAGCTTCAATTAACCGGACAACATCCGCTTCTGTTAAAAATTTTGGGAGAGGTTTTTCCTGCTTGGGATAAGCAAGCACATCGGCAGGATTCATGTTCAAATATTTATCTTTAACCAAAAATTTAAAAAAACTTTTTAGAGCGGAGAGCTTACGGGCGATGCTTCTTGAACTAATCTTTTTTTCTTTAAGGTGAGCCAAAAACCTTCTAACAAAAAGATAATCTACTTTTTCAATCTCAATATCTTTCATAAAATCACGAAAATTTTCTAAATCCAGCTTATAATTTAAAATCGTATGCGCTGAAGCGTTTCTTTCTATCTCCAAATATCTTAAAAACTTTTCAATATGGCGTTCCATTGGAGCCCCGTGGTCCTTCTTTTATCGCCTCCGGGCGAAAATCCCAAACACAGCCTGCAGCAAACCGCATCAGAGGATCTACTCGTCTGCTTGATTTTCTTGCCCGTCCTCTTTATTCTGCCCGGCCCCTTCCTGCCCAGGCAGCTGGCGTGAGGTAAATGTGCATTCAGGATAACGGCTGCACCCATAAAAAGACCGGCCGCGGTAAGACCGCCTTAGGATCAACTCGCCTGTACATCCAGGCTGAGGGCACTTGACGCCTGAAGAAATAGATTTAGAATATTTGCATGCCGGATAATCCGAACAACTTAAAAATTTTCCTTTTCGGCCCCATTTAATAACCATAGGCTTACCACACTGGGCACAAACCTCGTCGGAATAAACGATCTCCTTTACAATAGAAGCAGAAGCATAATCAAGCCTTTCTTTGAAAGGCCCATAAAACTCTTTTAATATATTTACCCAGTTAACTTTTCCGTCTTCAACCATGTCGAGCTCTTCTTCCATATGAGCCGTAAACGAAATATCCATTATCTGAGGAAAATAACAAACGAGCATATCACTAACCTTAATACCTAAATCGGTAGGCTTAAGGTACCCCTTTTCCCTGCGCACATAATCACGGGAGACGATCGTTGAGATCGTCGGCGCGTATGTGCTCGGGCGCCCGACACCGTTTTCTTCCAAGGCCTTAATCAAAGAACCTTCAGAATACCTCGCGGGAGGTTTCGTAAAATGCTGGTCTGAAATCAGCTTCAAAACATCAAGAAGCTCATCTTTTTTCAACCGCGGAAAAACAGCCTTATTATTAACTTCATCACCGTCTTCTTCCTGGCTTCTATAAACAATGGTAAAACCGTCAAAAACAATAACACTGCCTGTCGCCCTGAACAGATACTTGCCGGATTGTATGAGCGCCGTTGTCAACTCAACAGAAGCTGAAGTCATCTGACTGCCAACGAACCTCTTCCAGACTAAATCATAAAGCTTAAACTGTTCAGGTGTCAAAAACGCCTGAACATCTTGCGGCCTCCTGACAACAGACGTAGGCCGAATCGCTTCATGCGCCTCCTGCGCCAACTTTTTTGACTTATACTTTCGCTCCTCTTGCGGCAGATAATCTTTGCCGTAATTGGACTCAATAAAAGAACGCACCTCCTCAATCGCCGTCTTAGCGACTTGCGTGGAATCAGTCCTCATATACGTAATCAAACCAACCGGCCCTTCTTCGCCAAGCTCAATACCTTCATAAAGCTGCTGCGCGACAAACATGGTCTTAACTGCGCTAAATTTAAGTTTATTAAAAGCCTCTTGCTGCAGAGAACTTGTAATAAAAGGCGCCTGGGGATTCCTGTTTTTTAAACTCTTGGTAACATCGGAAACGCTAAAATCTTTTAGCTTCAGATCCTGGATAATCGCGGCTGCTTCAGCCTTGCTGTTTATCTGTACTTTCTGCCCATCTACCTTATCCAATGAAGCCTGAAAAACAACTTCAGCGTCTTCAAGCAAGGGGTCCTTCTTTTTTAAATCCGCTGTAATGCTCCAATATTCGGTTGGGATAAAAGCCTGAACCTCTTTTTCACGGTCAACAATCAGGCGCAACGCCACAGACTGGACCCTTCCCGCGCTTAAGCCACGCGTCACCTTGCGCCACAATAAAGGGCTTAAAAAATACCCGACAATCCTATCTAAAATCCTCCTGGCCTGCTGGGCTTTAATCCTGTCTTCATCAAAAACACGCGGCTTTTTAAAAGCCGCCTCAATAGCAATCTTTGTAATTTCGTGAAACTCAACCCTGTAACATTTTTGATCCTTGATTTTCAAACGTTCCATAAGGTTCCAGCCAATAGCCTCGCCTTCCCGATCAGGGTCAGTGGCAAAATAAACACTGGAAACCGCTTTTACTTTTTTGCGCAAATCAGCCAAAAGCTTTTTTTTAGCCGGGATAACAACAAAATCAGCCTTGTAATCATTTTCTATTTCGATGCCGAGCTTCTTTTTCGGCAAATCAATGATGTGCCCCATAGAAGAAACAACAGAAAAGTTTTTACCCAAAAACTTAGATATTGTCCTGGCTTTCGCCGGAGACTCAACAATCACAAGTGACTTATCCGCCATTATTCCCTTCCTTTAAATGAGCGCGCAACTTATGGAATGCCAATGAACATAAGTTGCATGCGCGAATTTACTCATAGCGTATATTAAAAATCCAAACAGGATTTTTAATATGGTTATGCTATGAGCCACGTTTAGTTTTCAATAAGGCCTTAGTTTTACAAAAGCCGTCATATCACAAGTTAATATCCCAACCCTAGCCGGATTTTTAGTATGATATGCGCAGGGTTACGTTAATTCCCTACATAAAGACTGTCCGCCAGGCTGACACATTTTACAAACATCTTTCCGGAGCGCTGTTTAATCAAGCCTTTGAGCTCCAGGCGCGTCAAAACACATAAACAATCACCAACATCAAGGCGCGCTTTAAGGCAAATCTCATCAACATGCTTCGGTTCATCCTCTAAAAACTTTAATACAGATAAACTCTTCTCATCTAAATCTTTCAACTGCCCCTGAGAAACATGCGCGGCGGGCTTTGAGCTACTATCAGGAACAGCTGTCGCTAAGTTATAACGCAGGTCTTCCAAAATATCCTCAGGAACCGTTACCATCTTCGCGCCGTCTTTAATCAACGCGTGAGCCCCAAAAGATGTTAGGGATGAAACATTGCCAGGCAAAGCAAACACCTGACGATTCTGTTCAAGAGCGTAACGTGCCGTAATCAAAGCTCCGCTCTTCTTGGACGCCTCAACAACAAGGACTCCTTTAGAAAGGCCGCTGATAATACGATTGCGCACCGGAAAATTACAGGCCAAAGGCGGCGTATCAAGAGGAAACTGTGACATAACAACACCGCGCGCGGCAATTTCGTAAAAAAGCTGTTCATTTTCAGGTGGATAAATCCTCTTTAAACCACTGCCTAAAACCGCTACCGTGCGCCCGCCTTCATCTAAACACGCGCGATGGCTTACCGTGTCAATACCGCGGGCCATGCCGGAAACAACAGTCAAACCAAACCTTGAGAGTGCCGCGCTAAACTGTTTAGCACATGAGAGGCCATAAAATGAAGCGCCACGGGATCCAACAACAGCGACAGCGTTCTCATCAGAAGAGATTAACTCGCCTTTCACATAGAGCACAAAAGGCGGATCATAAATCTCTTTCAATAAACAAGGGTAATCTTCATCCAAAAGTGTCAAAATTTTTACGTCAAGGCGTTTCGCCTCGGCGATTTCAGCGTCAACATCAATTCTTTTTGGAGCCTCGAAAACACGTTCTGCCATACGCCGAGTCAATATGCCCGCCGCCAATATGTCATTTAAACCAGCTTCAAAGACACAACTCGGCCTGCCAAAAGCGCTCAAAAGCTTTTTACAGCGCACACTGCCAATACCATCAACCATATTTAATAAAACAAGAGCCTTAAAATCAGTCATTTTTCATCAACTCAATAATGGCGTGCGCCGTTTCTTCAACCGTTAAATAATCCGTATCCAGCTGGTAATGCGCCTGAGCGTAAAAAGGCGCTCTTTTAGCCAGTAAATCACTAATTGAAGCGCGCGGATCAGGCACATTTAATAAAGGCCTGTGCTGATACCCTCGCGTCCTCTTTAAGATCTGCTCCGGGGAAGACGAAAGGCAAACAACCAAACCGCTTTTTTTCAACCCTTCAATGTTCTCATCAGAAACAAATGCGCCACCCCCGCAAGAAACAACCAAACCATCCCGCCCTATCAGTTCCTGAACTAAATCCTTTTCTAAAGACCTGAAAAACGGCTCTCCTTTAATTTTAAAAATCTCAGCAATGGGCATCCCCTGACGCCTCTCAATCACCTCATCCATATCCAAAAAAACACGTTTGAGCCGCCGGGCCAAAATTTTGGCGGTTTCCGTCTTCCCAGTCCCCATAAAACCTACTAAGTATATGTTAGACATAGAGTAAGAAGTGTATCATAATAGAATAAAGGTGTCAATTTATTGAACTGAAATATCCTGTCGAGAACTTTACTGACTTTTTAACACAATAAACAATTGGTAATTTATGTCTTTAAGCAAAATACGTGAGAGCGAAAAACCCTCCTGTAGGCATGGTTTGCGAGCGTTTAGCGAGCAAAAGCGAAACTCGAATACCGAATTTTTCAACGGTCCCACCATGACATTTACACTCTTTTTGCAGAATAGTAATTCCGTCTCAAAAGAAAAGAAGAAATACCGATAGCGGAATAAATAATAAGCTTTTTTCTTCCGGTTGAGACTTAAAAAATTGTTTTGTTACCACAATACCGAATTTCTGATCAAACTTATCGATAAAGTATTTTATCGATGCCAAATCATCAATGGTTTCCCTGTATTTAACTTCTACAGGCAAGTAGCGTTTTCCACCCACATGAACAACAAAATCCACCTCACGTTTTGCATCTTTATAATATGTTAATTCTATAGCCCCCTCATACCGGCTGAGGGCGTTAAATACAAGATTCTCAGCATAGAAACCAAGCGTTGTCGCGTCACAAAGCACTTTTTCGTTCAATTTTAAAATTGCATTGCGTAAAGCCAAATCCACGAGATAACATTTCACGCTGCCCCTTCTAAACTTTAGCGGACGTTTTGAAAAACGCGGAAGCGTCTTAACCAAATCCGTCATTTCCAAAAGCGGCAGGTATTTCTCAAGCATGGGCCTGCTGACGCCTATTTTTTGCGAAGATTTCTCAACATTTATCTCCTGGCCGGGCTGTTCGATCAACGACAGATAATAGCTCTTTATCTTCTCCGGTTTGCGGAATTCCGTAGCTATAACAAGATCTTCAAAAATGACCTTTTGAACTTGGTTATCAAAGAGATATTCCTGCTTGGCAAGCATATCCTTTATTTCCCATGCCTCAGGAAACCCTCCTTCCATAAAATAGCTTTCTAATTGCCCGTTCAATTCACTAAAAATTCGCGGCGAGACGCTTAACGGCCCCGCTTCAGACTGGAATTCTTTCCAGTCAACCGCCATTTCCCTTTGCAGCCTATATCCAAAATCATGCGCCCGAGTTATAAAATCAAGGACTTCTTGATCTTTAGCTTTATTAAAATACACAAATTCTTTAAAAGAAAACGGCATAAGGTGGTTATCTTTAATCCTTCCTAAAAGGCTTTCCCTGCTCTTTCTGAATATGGGCGATGAAGCAGAACCAGAAATAACAAAACGAATTGGAAAGCCTAAGTCGTAGAATTTCTTTAAATAAAGTTCCCATCGGTCAAAACGCTGAATTTCATCAAGAAAAAAGTATACTCCTTGGCTTTTATGGGTGATATCAGCCCATTTGATCATTTCGTCAAGAAATCTTTCACGCACATGAGGCTCAAACATTAACGGGTCGTCAAAAGAAAAATAAATAATCCGATCTGGCTTAGCGTGACCGTCCTGAATTAAAGACTGAATGATCTGTTTAAGCAATGTTGTCTTGCCTACCCTGCGCGGGCCGGTAATAGAAATAATCTGCTTAAGAGATAAAAGGTCTTTGTAAATTTTATGGAAAATAGGCCTTTTGAACACCTCTGTCTTAACTTTTCCTTCTTCCCACCAAGGATTATAAGGAGAAAGAATCGTGGCTATTTGAATCGTATCCAATTTGCTCTTGGTCATCTTATGCCCTCCACTGTAATTTATGTAAACTATATTTTACATAAAATATATAATCTTGCAAGTTATTTATTTACAGTGTGTTGAAACGAATGAAGCAGTCAATTTCTTAAACTCTATTATTTCCGATTCCTTATGCAGGTATCTACCCTAACTTAAAAATTACTTGCTAAAAAATAGCATCACCTTGCTTTTAACTTACTCAATATATATTCAAGTCTACCTTGTAATTCAGCTATCTTGCCATATCTTCCCATAGTTAATATTTTTTGACTTATATCATAAGATTGAAAAAATTTTGTATAAGCTTTATGTCCAGGTAGATATAAATGTCCAAATGCATTTCTCATTGTATTGAAACAACTCAACTTCGCCAAGAATGCGCTATTCTTTTTGAATAATGATCTAAGTTCTGGACTACGCAAAATTTCAATTTTATCAGAAAAACTCATACGAGACAATCCCTTCTCTATTTCAATGCATTTCTTATCTTGCCTATCCTTTACAAGCTCATAAATAATCTCTTTAAGAGATTTCTCTAACATTGAATGTGATAACAAAATTATAAAAGCGTTATCAATATAAATCTTATTGAAGCCATATTTTCTTTGGATATATTTACTCAGATCGTTCAATACTTCACGGTCATTCTGCCCGTGGATTGTAAAGATACGATTATCTTTCATTATTTTCATTTTTTTCTGAAAAATACACTGCACTTCAAATGGAAAATATTGGGAACATTAGATTCAAATCACTGATGCAACATTATAAATACGAACGATCCCTGAAATAACAATTGCCTCCAAGATTTTCATTCAGTGGCCAACAAACATCTAAAAACCTAACTATTCTTTCTCACTTTTAAACCTATATAGTTCAGGACGAACACATGGCTAATATTATTTCATATTGTATCACATAACTATTTCGGAAAAATTAATTTCTGACGATTGGAAACGGCTCAAATCCTGCTGATTTTTACTCCAAATACCAGTTAATGGAACTGTCGCGAAACACACCAGTCCCTGATTACAGCGATTGGAATAAGATTACACAGATTAGTATTTTGTTGAAAATACAAAAGTTCCGTATCTCTGTAATCTGTATTAATCTTTGTAATCAGGCGCGGTTGCTATTACGCAACAGCGCCTTAATAGAATATGGCTTAAGCCCAATGAAGCTCCGCGGGCTGAAGCCCGCGGTTTCTTGAAGCGGAATACTGAGCGGCCAAACTCCATCCGCGGCCTAAAGGCCGCGGTTTTGTGGCCGCGAACGTATAAAAAAAGCCCGGGTATCATTTTATACCCAGGGCCTTATCTTATTATAATCTAAATGAATACTCCGCGGTGTAATCCCTGCCGGCAGGCAGTTGCACAGCATTCATCTTGAGGTTTTTAAACCTCAAGATTTCTGCGCCTTGGCTAAAGGCTTCTCAGGTAGGCTTTGTAACTTCTTTTAATCTCATGCATACTGTCGGCACCGAACTTTTCCATCATGCAATCGGCCAATTCATACGCGACACACGACTCCGCGATAACACCGGCTGAAGCCACAGCGCACGTATCGTATCTCTCAACAGTAGCCTTGACCGGCTTCTTTGTCACAATATCAACGGAATCCAAAGGAGATCCCATAGTCGGAATAGGCTTCATAACACACCTCATTACAATCGGCTCACCGTTGCTCATGCCGCCTTCAATACCGCCAGCATTATTCGTCTTTCTATAGAACCCCTGCTCCTTAGAGTAATAAATCGCGTCATGCGCGCGGGAACCAAACTCTTTTGAATAAGAAAACCCTAAACCAAACTCAACGCCTTTTATAGCGGGAATAGACATCACCGCTGCCGCTAACCGCGCGTTCAAACGCCGGTATCCAGCCACATAACTACCCAAGCCAACAGGAACGCCAGTTGCCGTAACGCTAAAAATACCGCCCACCGTATCAAGGTTTTTCTTAGCGGCATCAATCTTTCTTTCCATTTTCACCTTATTGGATTCACCGCCAATCACCAACACTTCACTCGCAACGACAATCCCAAACTCTTTTAAGAAAAGTTTACAAACAGACCCCACAGCCACCTGCGAAACAGTTTGCCTGGCAGATGAACGCTCTAAAACATTACGTATATCCTGATGGCCGTATTTTAAACAACCTGCCAAATCCGCGTGAGCAGGCCTCGGACATGTAGAAGGCGTTAAATCATGGATCCTGAAATCATTGTTTTTAACATAAAGGCCTATCGGGCTGCCCAACGTATAGCCATTTTTAACCCCGGAAAGCACATCAACGCTATCCCCTTCCAGTTTCATGCGGTCGCCCCGGCCATACCCCATCTGCCTGCGCTTGAGCTCTAAATTCATCTGCTGTAAATCAATTTTTAAACCCGCCGGCATATTTTCTAAAATAGCAACCATGCATCGGCCATGGGATTCACCCGCCGTTGAGAATCTTAACATACTTCCTCCATATCAATACGAATACAAAAATAACGCGTTCAAAATAGTATCGCCCCAAAAAATAGCAATAAAAGCGCCAAGAGCCAGATACGGGCCAAAAGCGATTAAGCTCTCTTTTGTTTTTATTTTAATAACAACGCCAACAACGGCTCCAAACACAGACGCCAGCGGCAATGTCAAAAGGGCAATCTTCCAGCCCAAAAAAGCGCCTATCATGGCCAAAAGCTTAACATCTCCTCCGCCCATAGACTCTTTTTTAAAAATAAAATCCCCTATACAGCCCAACACCCAAAGGGCTCCTCCCCCCACCAAAACCCCTAAAAAAGACTGCCACAACCCACCCAGGTGTGTCGGCACGTAATGTAATCCCGGAAAGATAAAGCTTAAAACTAACCCTGCGATGATGCCGCCCAAACTAATCTCATCAGGAATAATACGAAAATCAAAATCAACAAACGTCGCCACAATCAAGCCTGAAATAAAAATACAATAGGCTGCCATGAAAAAGCTTAGATAAAACTTCTGATAAATAAGAAGAAAGACAATACCTGTTAACAACTCAATAAGGAAATAACGAAGCGAAATTTTCTTGCCGCACCAACGGCAACGCCCGCGCAATAAAATAAAACTCAATAAAGGGATATTATCATACCAGGCGATGCTTTTGCGGCAATAAGGGCAATGCGAACGCGGTTTTACAACAGACTGTTCACGGCCCATCCGGTAAATACACACATTTAAAAAACTACCGACGCATAAACCAAGCAAAAAAACGAAAAAGGCTATCACTGTCTCAAACATGAATCCGCTCCAATAAGGCCTGCCGCATAACCTCGACAGGCGCCTGTTTATGAGTCCACTGCGTAAAAGAGAGCGCCCCTTGATATAAAAGCATACCCAAGCCATTAGCAAACACACACCCGGCTTCTTTGGCCGCCCGCAATAGTTTAGTCTCATAAGGATTATAAATCAAGTCATAAACAAAAGGCTTGTTTTTTAACCACTCGGGCTTAATCAGGAGAGGATCGCCTTCTTTCATGCCAATGGGCGTGGCATTAATAAGGATATCAGCTTTTTCAACCTCGAGGCCTTCTAAGGAAGCGGCCAGGTGCATATTAACACCCAGCAAAGCTATATTACGTGCCAACTGCGACGCCTTCTCACGATTCATATCAAAAACTCTTACTTCAGAAGGTAAAAGATGGGCGATGGCGGCCGCAACAGCCTTAGCTCCTCCTCCGGCGCCGAGCAAGGCGACTTTTTTATCCTTAACACAAACATGTAAATTTTTTAGGTCCATCGCGAATCCGGCCGCATCCGTATTATATCCAATAAGCGAACCGTCAGAAGAGACGCACACGGTATTAACGGCGCCAATAGCTTTGGCATCCATTCCGCCGATAATATTCAAATACTCACACACCTTCTCCTTATAGGGAACCGTGACATTAAGGCCGTGGATAGATTTTTCGAAAATAACCGTTTTAAAAAAGGATTCTAAATCTTGTGGCTGGACTTCAAACAAGTCATAATGCGCGTCCATGTTATAATGGGCGAACGCGGCATTATGCATAAAAGCGGAATAGCTGTGCTTGACAGGATACCCAACTAATCCAAAAAACTTTGTCGTGCGGCACTTATCCATTACAGATAAAAAGTTATGAGCTTAAAGACTTTTTCTTCTTTAAAGCGAGTTTATTAACCGCGTTTAGAAACGCCTTCGCGGATGCTTCTATAATATCCGTACTTGACCCGCGGCCCATGGCTACCATTTTATTGCCGGAAACTTTCACGTTAACTTCGCCTAAGGCATCTTTACCGGCTGTAACAGCCTCAATACGATAGTCCAAAAGCTTCGCCTTGATCTTCGTCAACTTTTCAATCGCCCTATAACAGGCATCAACGGGCCCATCTCCAACAGAAGAAAGGCCGATAACCTTGCCCATATGTTTCAACCTCACCGTCGCGTTAGGCACAACATGCGTGCCGCTGGAATAAGCTATCCCCTCCAACTGCCAAATCTGTGAAGGCTGATTAACCTCATCTTCCACGATAGAAAGGATATCTTCTTCATAAACATTCTTTTTTTTATCTGCCAGGACTTTAAACTTTTCAAAAGCGTTGATAAGGCCTCTCTCTCCCAATTTAACACCCATCTCCTGGAGGCGTTTAGCAAAAGCATGCTTGCCGGAATGTTTGCCTAAGACCAGGCCAATTCCGGTAAAACCAACATCGGCAGGAGAGATAATCTCATAAGTCTGCCTTTTTTTAATAACACCATCCTGATGAATCCCGGACTCATGACGAAAAGCATTAAGGCCGACAATCGCCTTATTTGGAGCAACAACAAAACTGGTCAACTTTGAAACAAGGCGAGACGTCTTATAGAGCTGAGGCGTATGAATACCGGCCTGGATATCGCCGAATATATCCCGGCGAGTCTTAACCGTCATAATAATCTCTTCTAAGGACGCGTTGCCGGCGCGCTCACCAATACCGTTGATGGTACACTCCACCTGCCGTGCGCCATTGACAATAGCGGCCAAAGAGTTAGCAACTGCCAAACCCAAATCATTATGACAATGCACAGCGATAACGGCACGATGGGCATTGCTGACATTATCTTGAATAGACTTTATCAACGCGCCAAACTCCCGCGGATAAGCATAACCTACCGTATCAGGAATATTAACCGTTTTAGCCCCTGCATCAATAACAGCCTCAACGACCTTAAAAAGAAATTCCGGCTCCGTACGAGAAGCATCTTCCGGAGAAAACTGAATGTCACTGGTATATTTTTTAGCATAACAAACAGCCTCTTTAGCCATCTTGAGAATCTCATCTTCAGCTTTTTTAAGCTTATACTTCATATGAATCTTGGATGTCGCTAAAAAAACATGGATACGCGCTCCGCCTTGCGCGCGCTTTAGAGCGTTATAAGCAGCATCAATATCCTTATGAACCGCGCGGGCCAAAGCGCAAATCACCGCCCCTTTAACTGAAGAAGCGATGCTTTTGACAGCATTAAAATCTCCAACAGATGAAATAGGAAATCCGGCCTCAATGACATCCACGCCCAAACGCACAAGCTGATGCGCTATCTCAAGCTTCTCGTGCTCATTTAGCGTGGCGCCTGGCGCCTGTTCACCGTCTCTTAATGTTGTATCAAAAACAATTAATTTCTTCATAAATGAAGCCATGGCTTATGGAGCAAGCGGTTTTCCGCGAAGCGAACATAAGTTATTGGGCTGAATTTACTCCTGGCATATGTTAAAAATCCCCAATAGGATTTTAAACATGATTCTGTCAGGAGTTATGTTAATTTTAAAAACAATATAACCATATATCAATATAACAATAAATCATATAACGTTTTTATTTTATTTTTTCATCCATGGCATCATGGATCTCAAGTCTTTTCCAACTTTTTCTATCAGATGTTCGTCGCCTTCTTTAATCAGGCGGTCAAAATTCGGCCTGCCCTTCTCATTCTCAGCGATCCACTCACGGGCGAATTTCTTCTTCTGAATCTCTTTTAGGATTTTCTTCATTTCTTTGCGCGTTTTCGCGTTAATAATCCTTGGCCCCCGTGTTAAATCCCCGTAGCAAGCCGTATTAGAAACGCCTCTTCGCATCCCTGAAATGCCGCGCTCCTGAATCAAATCCGTAATCAACTTCAACTCATGCAATACTTCAAAATAGGCGATCTCAGGCTGATAACCGGCTTCAACCAATGTGTCAAACCCGGCTTTAATCAACTCTGAAACACCGCCGCAAAGCACAGCCTGTTCTCCAAAAAGGTCCGTTTCCGTCTCTTCGGCAAATGTCGTCTCGATAACACCGGCTGTTGTTCCCTTGATGCCTTTAGCATACGCCAAAGCAATATTTTTAGCCTCGCCGCTTGCGTCCTGATAAACAGCCACAAGGCACGGAACACCCTTGCCCTCTTCATACATCTTTCTCACCAAAGCGCCAGGCCCTTTCGGAGCGATCATAATAACATCCACCTTCTTAGGCGGCTTGATCTGGCCGAAATGAATATTAAAACCGTGGGAAAAAACAAGCACTTTCCCTTTTTTTAAATTCGGTTTAATGGCTTCTTTATAAACCTTCGCCTGGACATGATCCTGTGTTAATATCTGAATAACATCAGCTTTCTGAGCCGCTTCTGCCGCGGCCAAAGGCGTAAAACCGTCTTTTAAAGCCGCCTCATAATTCTGTGTTCCAGACATCTCAGATACGATCACATCAAGCCCGCTGTCACGCAAACATAACGCTTGCCCGCGCCCTTGAATCCCGTATCCTATAATAGCAATCTTTTTCCCGTTTAAGTATTTCAAATCTGCGTCTTTATCATAGTAAATCTTCATGCTAAAAACTCCTCCTTTTTATTTCGCGATAGCGATCCGTCCAGACCTTACCAATTCAAAGATGCTAAAACTTTCCAGCTCTTTTAATGATCTCTTAACATGATCCTGATCATTAACGAGCTCGAGAATAATATAATCTTTTGACTCCTCTAAAATCTCGGCTTTGATCTTTTGGGCTGTTTTTTTAATATCATCAACACTCTTGCCGCTTAAGGCGATCTTCACAAAAACTAACTCTCTTTCAAAATATTCATTTTTACGAAAATCCACAACGGTAATGACATCAATCAATTTATGCAGTTGTTTCTCTATCTGCTCTAAAATCTGCTCATCCTCGGCGTTCACCACAACAGTCATGCGGGAAATCGTCGGATCCTCTGTCTCGCTTACTGTCAAAGAATCTATATTATAGCCGCGGGCGCTAAAAAGCCCAGCCACGCGGGCCAAAACACCAAACTTATTTTCAACCAATATGGATAATGTGTGTTTCATTTTATCGCCCTTTACAATTTTACCTTTTTACTTTTGCGTTGTCGTTTTACGTTTTGCTTTTTGAATTTTGGGTTTTGAGTTATTATGCCATCCCGTTCAACATGCGGTTAATCGCCTCGCCCGCCGGAACCATTGGATAGACATTTTCTTCAGGTTCTACCACAAAATCCATAACAACGATATTATCTATGGAAATGGCCTCTTTTAATGCGCTTGCGACATCTTCCTTGCGCGTAATCCTTAAGCCTTTAGCACCATAACTTTCAGCAAGCTTCACAAAATCAGGATTTTGCAGCGGCGTTGATGAATATCTCCTATGATAAAAAAGCTCCTGCCATTGCCTCACCATCCCCAAAAAACCATTATTTAAAATAGCGATTTTAATGGGCAGGCGATTCTGCACAGCTGTCGCCAGCTCCTGAATATTCATCTGTATAGAACCATCTCCGGCGATATCAAAGACAAGTTTTCCAGGACACCCAATCTGCGCGCCGATAGCCGCGGGAAACCCATACCCCATAGTTCCTAATCCGCCGCTTGAAATCCAGGCGCGCGGCGTATTATGTTTATACCACTGGCACGCCCACATTTGGTTCTGGCCAACTTCTGTCGTAATGATAGCGTCACCTTTTGTTATTTCATAAATCTGCTCTATGACAAATTGCGGCCTAAGTTTTTCATCCCGCTTGTAAAAAAGCGGTTGTTCTTTTTTCCACGCATTGATACGGCCATGCCACGGCGAATAATCGCCAACAGCGTTAACTTGATGAATCAACTCCATCAAAACCCGCTTGGCATCTCCAACAATAGGAATATCCACCCGGACATTCTTGCTGATCGACGTAGGATCAATATCTATATGGACAATTTTAGCGTGCGGAGCAAACGCGTCAATACGGCCTGTGACGCGATCATCAAAACGCGCGCCGACCGCGATGATTAAATCTGATTCCATAATCGCGTGGTTTGCGTAGGCCGTGCCGTGCATCCCCAGCATTCCCAGCGACAACGGATGCACAGAAGGAAACCCGCCCAAACCCATAAAAGTGGTCGTAACAGGAATATTGGCCTTCTCAGCAAACTCTCTTAAAACATCCGGCGCGCCTGAACTGATAATACCTCCGCCGGCATAAATAACCGGGCGTTGAGACTGTTCTATAAGCTTAGCGGCTTTTTTAATCTGCCCGGGATGCCCGTCATATTTAGGTTGATAGGAACGTATCTTAACTTCATCCGGCCAGATAAATTCTGTCTTAGCCTGCTGGACATCAACCGGCAGGTCAATAACAACCGGCCCCGGCCTTCCAGTTGAAGCAATATAAAAAGCTTCCCGGATAACACGCGCTAAATCTTTCACGTCTTTAACCAGATAATTATGTTTTGTCACCGGCCGCGTCATACCCGTAATATCCGATTCCTGAAAAGCATCATTACCAATCAAGGACGTCTTCACCTGGCCCGTAATGGCAACGATAGGAATAGAATCCATATACGCGGTCGCGATACCGGTTAAAAGATTTGTCGCGCCCGGGCCTGAGGTAGATAAACACACCCCGACCTTCCCTGTCGCGCGAGCATAACCATCGGCCGCGTGAGCTGCCGCCTGTTCATGGCGCGTTAAAATAAATTTTAGCTTAGAGTCATAGAGGCTGTCAAAAATAGGCAAAACCACGCCTCCCGGGTAACCAAACATCACCTCAACATTTTCCTTAATCAGCGACTCTAATAAAATTTGCGCACCTGTTAAAACTGCCATAATTATTTCCTCATACCGTTATCTTTGCCATAGCCTCTTGTGATTTGATTATTGAGTCTTTATATTTTTAAAACATCCCATTAAAATTTATGCGCTTGTCATTTTTCCAAAACACCTTTTATAAAATCAAAAATTTCTTGGGCATATTTCAACGCTTCTTGCGCCCTTTCTTTTCCCGGTAAACCAGCCGGCAAAACGCCGGGGAAAGCATCGGGGTAACGCGTTGAAATATAATACCTGTCGAGAATCAAACAATAATCCCTGAATCTTTCCAATTTCCTGTTCGTTCTAATTGCCTCATTTAACAATTCAACAAGACTATGTGTTTTTTCTATACTTCCTTTATAAAAAATAACAAAACCCTTTAAGGATTTTTCCACAGACTGCTGGGCATGAAAACAGGCCAAATGATAAACGCCCTCTTCGATAACAGTTTGGATAATTCTTAAATCATCACCGGCGAATACCAACCATTTATCTGCCAAAGGCTTATGCGGCATAAATAACTCTACCCTTGTTTATTTCATTGAAAAAATAATTATTTTCTAAACTCATCTGCTTATATTCTTCAGGCGTATATACTAAAAAATCTACCGCTAAATTCGGATGCGTTAATAAAGCCACTTCTATGGCCCTGTCAATAAATGTTTTATTCGTGTCTTTAATAATCACTAAATCTATGTCGCTATTTTTTTTTATCCTGTTTTTTAACAACGAACCAAATAGAATAATTTTTTGAGGATGATATTTTATAATCAACTCCCCTTTTATTCTTTCTAATTCAATTAATAATATTTTTTTACGATTGTTTAAAAACATGGCTATTCACTCACTAGAAAATTTATTTTTCCGTCCTGCTCATGTAAAGAAGCGTCTTTACATTCAGCACAAATATATTCCAAAATTAAAAGCTTATCGTCTTCGCTCATGCCCTTC
Organism: uncultured Planctomycetia bacterium; assembly: GCA_964423185.1. GTDB lineage: Bacteria > Omnitrophota > Gorgyraeia > Velamenicoccales > Velamenicoccaceae > CAYRDK01. The sequence continues at coordinate 188,627 of CAYRDK010000001.1, read as the reverse complement.
TTATAATAATACTGCCCCTTTATCCGCGGAACAAACCATTTTAGCATATCTTACTAAATACCCGCTCGTAACGTGTGCCGGCGGATGTTTAACTTTTTTAAGCCTCGCGCTGATCTCGCTCTTTGAAATTTGCAGCTCCAGCCTGCGGTTAGGCAAATCTATCATAATAGGATCGCCATCCTGCACAATAGAAATAATGCCGCCTTCAGCAGCTTCCGGCGAAATATGGCCGATACAACAACCGCGCGTTCCTCCAGAAAACCTTCCATCCGTGATTAAAGCAACAGAGTCAGACAATCCCATTCCAACAATAGCTGCCGTCGGTGCTAACATCTCCCGCATCCCCGGGCCGCCTTTCGGGCCTTCATAACGGATAACAACGCACATACCCGGTTTAATCTTGCCTGAAAGGATGGCTTTCTGGGCGTCTTCTTCTGATTCAAAAACTAAAGCCACCCCGCTAAACTTCATCATAGTCTCACTGACAGCAGACTGTTTAACAACAGCCCCCTGAGGTGCCAGATTCCCAAAGAGAACAGCAATCCCGCCTTCTTCATGATAAGCACGGCCTATGGGCCTGATAACATCCTCATCACTAACGACAGCATCTTTAGCTATCTGATGTGTTGTCCGGCCGCTAACGGTCGGCAAAACATGAATCTTTGATTTCAAAGTCTTTAATACAGCCGGTATCCCGCCGGCATAATCAAGATCTTCCATAAAATGCTCACCGCCCGGCAATAAATTCGTGATATGCGGCGTGTCCTTGCTTAACATATCAAAATCCTCAAGAGACAACTCAATGCCAGTTTCACGGGCAATAGCCAAAAGATGTAAAACCGTATTCGTTGACCCTCCCAAAGCCATATCAACCCGGATAGCATTTTCAAAAGCGCCCTTTGTCATGATCTGTGACGGAGTGATATCTTTTTTAACCAATTCAACAATTTTCTCACCCGAAGCCTGCGCAATCCTCCTCTTTTTAGCTGAAACAGCCAAAGCTGTCGCGCACCCCGGCAAAGACATCCCCATCGCTTCCGTAATACAAGCCATGGTGTTAGCCGTATAAAGCCCCTGGCATGCTCCAGCACCTGGACAAGCCTCAGCTTCAAAACATTCCAATTCAGCTTCGTTAACCTCGCCGCGTTTAAACCTGCCGACAACCTCAAAAGCGTCTCCAACCAAAGAAAGCCTTTTTTTCTTATACCGCCCGCTCAACATAGGGCCTGCTGTTACGACGATCGCCGGAATATTAAGCCTCCCAACCGCCATCAACATACCGGGCGTAATCTTGTCACAATTTGTAAGGCATACCAGGCCGTCGAGGCTATGCGCGTTCACAAAACATTCAATAGAATCCGCTATCAATTCACGTGAAGCCAAAGGATAACGCATACCCGGGTGCCCCATCGCGATACCATCACAAATCCCCGGAATTCCAAAAAAGAAAGGAACTCCTCCGCCTGAACAAATACCCCGTTCGATAAAACGCTCTAAATCCCGCATACCGACATGGCCGGGAATAATATCATTAAAACTAGACGCAACGGCAATAAAAGGCTTGGAAAAATCTTTTTTAGAAATCCCTGTCGCCTGTAAAAGCGCCCTGTGCGGTACCCGTTCAACACCCTTTTTTATCGCATCTGATCGCATATAAACTCCTATTCAGGGTTAAGGGTTCGGGGTTCAGCAAGATCAGAATCTTTTGGTTTTACTGTACCCTGCACCCAGATTACTGTACCCTGTATTTTAATCGTCTCCTTCAAACTGTTCAGCCCTCTTATCGTGCAAAAGCCCAAATGAACGCTTAACATTATTGTCTTTAATATATTTTCTCACAACATCCGCTGAATTCTTCAGCTTAAGCTGATCAAAAAGAAAAGCGAACTTTTCTCCTACTTCAGCGGAAATCTTTTCCCTGTTGGCAATACCCATAATCTCTTTTTTAAAAGGCCCCAGCGCTTTCTTCCTGCTTTTATAAAAGAACTGATCATCCGTCATGCCGGGTTTCATCTCGTCTTTTGCTTCCACTTTAAGCCAATTATATATCTTCTTTTTCAGATCAGCGGGGAAAAACTTACTGTCTAAAATCATATTCTGAAACTGAGTCGCTAAATGCACCTCGGCAGTCTCCACCTCGGGAAACTTATGAAACGCGTTTTCAGGCAACGTGGATGCGCCATGCTGAACAGCACCCGCCATCTTAAACTCTTTTCTGGCGGCATCAGAAATAACCCTTAAAGTATCAAAATCCAAACTGACACTGGCGATAGAACCATCCGGCAGCACAACGCCGCCATGGCTTGTCCCTGTCTGAACACTGATCTTCGTTATCCCTTCAACGCCTTTTGGCAGATTCTCCAAATAAAGCTTCATAAACGCCCTTAAATCTTCAGGGGTAGAATTTTTACTGCCAACTTCGCCTATCTCTCCACCGACAGAAACGTTTACGCCTTTTGGCTGTAAACTGCGGATATAGGCGGTCAACTCAGCGCAAATCTCGGAATTCAACTTCTGCTGCGCCAATAAATCCTGCTGAGCCAAATCAACAACCGTTGAGCTGTCAATATCAATATTATAAAAACCCGCTTCCAAAGACTCTTTGATTAACTTTTTCAACCCATCAACTTCGGCCTTGGGGTTCTCTTTATACTTTTTAGCATTAACCTGAAAATGATCGCCCTGGATAAAAACCGGCCCCTTATAGCCTTCTCTTAAGGCCGCCGCCAAGATGACTGTTGAATACTCAAGCGGTTTCTGGTCCGTATAACCCATCTCGGAACGCGCGATCTCAAAAATAAAAGCAGAAGCATTTATTTTTTTGCCTTCCCGAAAAATAGCGCGGGCCAAATCGTAGGTTAAAGAACGCAAATTTATCGCCGGAACACTAAAACCCTGCCACTTGCCTTCTCCGCGGGCTCTATATAAATCATGGATGGAAGCCGGATACACGCCTTGTTTATGCGCCTCTTCCCAGATTCCATTAATAGCTGCTTCTTTTTTCCTGATATCTGCCCCCACAACAACATCCATCAACAAACCATCCAGCTTCTTGTCTTCCATTTCACTCCTCCACTCTTATCGCAGTTAACAATTCAAATACTATGTTAAAATATCAATGAGATTTAGATCATCTTTAACCTTGCAAATACAAGGAGCGCAGGCTACACTAAAATCAACCACGTTGATTTTATCACATACGACCCCGACAGCTTTGCCGCTTTCACCTTTAAAAAGCAAATCAACAGCAGCCGCTCCCAAACGAGAGCCTAAAATCCTGTCTTCAGCCGTTGGAGTTCCTCCTCGCTGAACATGGCCTAAAACAACAGCCCGTGTTTCTAAATCCGTCATCTCTTGTATCTTCGCGGATAAATCATTGGCATGAGCCGCCCCTTCAGCCACAACGATAATCCAGCTAGCCTTACCTCTAATATAGCCTTCCGTTATCTGTTGACATACATCCGTGAGTTCAAATTTTATCTCAGGAACCAGTACCTGTTCAGCACCACCGGCCAATGCTACTTTTAACGCGATATAACCACAATGCCGCCCCATCACCTCAATAACATAAATCCGCTCCATGGAGTTAACAGTGTCTTTGACCTTATCAATAGCATCAAGCGCTGTTTCAACAGCCGTATCAGAACCAATAGTCCGGTCTGTGCCATTTAAATCATTATCTATCGTCCCAGGAACACCAACGCATGGGACACCCCAATCTTTAGACAAAACCTGCGCGCCACGATAACTTCCGTCGCCGCCGATGACAACGAGCCCCTCAATGCCGTTACGCTTTAGAATATCAACGCCTCTTTTCTGACCCTCTTTTGTCATAAATTCAGGCGAACGGGATGTTTTTAAAATAGTCCCGCCGCGGTTGATGATATTTGAAACGGAACGGTGTGTTAAATCTATAATCTCATCATTTAAAAGCCCAGCATATCCGCGCAAAATTCCCGCTACGCTCAAATTTTTAGAAAAAGCGCAACGTACAACAGAACGGATAGCCGCGTTCATACCCGGAGCATCCCCTCCGCTCGTCAAAACACCAATTTTTTTTATGCCCATATTCTTCTATTTAAAATTAATGAACTCTTCCGCCGCTACTCTTTTTATTATTTCTAATTTTACATTTTTGTTTTTGATATTTTACGTCCCCATCTCCCAACTTCCCAAATACTTCTTCTGCTCAGGCGTCAGACGGTCTATTTTTATACCCATGGATGCTAACTTTAACTGCGCGATACTCTTGTCAATATCCTCCGGTACCTTATAAACGCGCTTCTGAAGTTTCTGATAACTCTTCTTCATAAACTCAGCAGCAAGCGCCTGATTAGCAAAACTCATATCCATAACCTGCGCCGGATGCCCTTCAGCAGCCGCCAAATTGATAAGCCGGCCTTCCCCTAAAAGATAAATCCGCTTTCCCGTTGTCATCACATGCTCTTCAACAAAATCCCGAATAATCCTGCGCTTCTTTGTCAATTTTTCCAAAGCCGCTATGTCAATCTCAGCATTGAAATGGCCGGAATTGCATATGATAGCCTTATCTTTCATCACTTTAAAATGTTCAGCCCGGATAACATTAATATCGCCGGTAACCGTCACAAAGATATCGCCGGCTTTAGCGGCCTGAGCGATAGGCATAACGCGGAATCCATCCATAACGGCTTCCAGTCCGCGAAAAGGATCAACTTCAACAACAATAACATCTGCTCCTAACCCCTTCGCCCGCATGGCCACGCCGCGACCACACCAGCCATAACCGCAGACGACAAAGTTTGTCCCGGCAATAAGTTTATTTGTCGCGCGAATAATCCCGTCAATCGTAGATTGGCCTGTCCCGTAACGATTATCAAACATAAACTTTGTCTGCGCGTCATTAACAGCAACAATAGGATAAAGAAGCTTTTTCTGCGCTTCCATCGCACGCAACCGGATAACCCCTGTTGTCGTTTCCTCCGTCCCGCCACAAGGAATAAACTTTTTTTCCTTATGGATAACGGAGACTAAATCTGCCCCATCATCCATGGTCATTTCAGGATGTTCAGATAAAACAGCCTGGATATGTTGATAATACGTTTTATTATCTTCGCCCTTAATAGCAAAAACGGGAATCTTATAATCCTCAGCCAAAGATGCCGCTACATCATCCTGTGTTGAAAGAGGGTTTGATGCGCATAAAGATATATCCGCGCCAGCTGCCCGCAATGTCAACATCAACACAGCCGTTTCTGTCGTAACATGCAAACAAGCGGCAATTTTTGTCCCGGCAAGCGGCTTTTCTTTTGAAAACCTCTCACGAATCAAATTAAGAACGGGCATATTATCAGCCGCCCATTCAATCCTTAACTTCCCCTTCGTGCTCAATTTGATATCTTTAATATCATATCGCATAAATTTTCCTCTATAGGTAATTTTTAAAATTAAAAATATAGATATCCTTAAGCCAAAAAACACAAAGTATCAAAAAATCAGATTTTTCTTTCTACTCTATAACGCAATAACTCAATAACGCTTCTTGATTTTTCTCTGACACTTTGAATCTCTGACACTCTGATACTATAAAAGACTATTTCACCGCTTTCTTCAACACTTCCGCTTTATCAGTCCTCTCCCACGTAAAACCTTCTTCTGTGCGGCCGAAATGCCCGTAACAGGCGGTTTTCAAAAACTTTGGCTTCAATAAATCCAATGTTTTAATTATGCCTTTCGGCGTTAAATCAAAAACTTTGCGGATAGCATCTTCCAACACCTGGTCATCAACAACGCCCGTGTTATAAGTATCCACAAAAAGACTAACAGGCTCAACCTTTCCAATACAATAAGCCAGCTGAATAAAACATTTTTTCGCAAGCTTGGCAGCCACTACGTTTTTAGCGACATAACGGGCCATATACGTAGCAGACCTGTCAACTTTGCTAGGATCTTTACCTGAGAAAGCGCCGCCGCCATGCGATGTAACGCCGCCATATGTATCAACAACGATCTTTCTTCCTGTCATGCCTGTGTCTGATTGCGGCCCGCCAATAACAAACTTACCTGTCTCATTTACAAAATATTGAGTCTTCTTATCCGTCAAATCTCCTAAAATCGGATCAGCAACAACCCTGATTATTTCCTCTCTAGCGGCCTTTGTAATATATTTTCCTGTGCTATCAAGAATATCTTCCGTATGCTGACAAGCCAGAACAACATTATCCACCCTCTTTGGCTTGCCGTTCTCATATTGAACCGTAACCTGGGATTTACAATCTGGCCCAAGATATTTTAAAATCCCCTGCTTCCTGACATCTGCAAAGCGGCGCACAAGTTTATGAGCCAACATGATCGTTAACGGCATCAACTCCTCTGTTTCATCAACAGCATAGCCTATCATAATACCCTGGTCTCCGGCACCACCAGCGTCAACCCCTTGAGCAATATCAGGGGACTGTTTGTTAATAGCGTTTAAAATCGCGCATGTATGAAAATCAAAACCATATTTGGGATGCGTATAACCTATGCCTTCCAAAACCTGCCGGGTTAAATTATGGACATCAATAGTCGTTTTAGTTGTAATTTCTCCACCGACAATAATCAATCCCATTGTCACATACGTTTCACAGGCAACCCGCCCGTGCGGATCATGCCCTAAAACCGTATCCAAAACGGCATCAGAAATCTGATCACACACTTTATCCGGATGGCCTTCACCAACAGACTCCGACGCGAAAAAATATTTCCTATCTCCCATTCTCTTCTCCTCCTTTAAATGAGGCCATAACTTATGAAACATAAGTTATTGGGCCGAATTTACTCATGACATATCCTAAAAATCTAAAATAAGATTTTTAGGATGCTTATGTCAAGAGTCACGTTAATTCCCTAAATGAGGCTATAACTTACGAACGTCAAAGACGTGAATAAATTATTAAGCCGAATTCCCGCCAGAGGCAGGTCAGCCTTTGGCTGATACTCTTCCTATTGTTTTATATCAAAAATCACGTTAATTCCTTTAACAATCTATCAGGCTGATAAGCTTCATAAAACCATTTTACTATAACAAAAAATGGATATTTTGACCAGTGAAACTCTTTAAACATAAAAAATCAAATAGTCTTTCTCAAATTAAAGAGATTTACTATTATAGCAGGAGACAACTTCTTTATAAGAATCCATATGCCCTATATCATACCAGTGCGTATTCTTTAAAACAAAAGCCCGCACCTTGTCCACCTTAAGCAACCATCGTATATAATTCCCAGACGCATCATTAGACATTGCGCGATCATGACAATACCGGCTTAAAAAATTAATAGTCTCTTTTGGAAAATAATAAAGACAGGTTGCTATCAATGCCGTTTTCGGATGGCCAGGTTTTTCTTCAAACGAACCAACCCATGAATTATCCTTAAGGGTCACGACTCCAAAACGGCGCGCTAAAATTTTCTTTTTAATATCAAAAACGCCCAAACTTACATGAGGCCGGCTCTTAACAGCGAATGCTAAAAAAAATTTTAACCCGCTTTCAAAAAGATTATCTCCCGCAACTACGACAATATCACCGTCAAGCTTTCTCTTATTAACAGCAAAATATATATCCCCAATAGCACCAAGCCTGTCTTCATTGGAATGTGTGCCATCGTTAAGAATTGTCAGGCGCATACCGCCTTTATACAGACGGGCCCAACTTAAAAAATGAGAATAAAATTTACTGTTCGTTACAACAACCACCTCAGAAACAAGGCCGCATTCTTGAAGTTCATCAACAATAAAGTCAATGACGGTTTTTTGAGGCGTAACAAAAAGAAGCGGTTTTGGCATATTCAGTGTTAGAGGGTAAAGGCGAGTAGCATAACCTGCCGCTAGAATAACCGCTTTGATTGTATCAGGCTTATTTGAAGAATTTTTAAACATCAATAATTATAAATTGCAGGCAGCGCCATCTTGAGCTTATCTTTCAAAAACTGTTCCACTTCAGCTCCGGTCACAAGCTTAAGCGCCTGCTGCGCTATCTCTTTCGCCTGCTGGAAGCCAACTGTACGAATAACATTTTTTATCTCTAAAATAGATGCTGAAGGCATACTAAACTCATCAAGCCCCAAACCCAAAAGCAAAATGGCGAATGTCGGCTCACCAGACATTTCTCCACACATGCCTACCGGAATATTAGCAGCATGGCCGGCATCAATAATATTTTTAATCAGCCGCAATACCGCGGGATGTGTTGGTTCATATAGATAGGCGATTTTTTCATTTGTCCTATCCACTGCTAAAGTATACTGAATCAAATCATTCGTTCCTATGCTGAAAAAGGAAGCTTCACGAGCCAAAACATCGCTTGTCAAAGCCGCGGAAGGTACCTCCACCATAACTCCTACGCAAAGATCATGCTTATATGCGATACCACCCTTTCTCAACTCTTCCTTAGCTTCCTCCAAAATAACTTTCGCTTTTTTTAACTCTTCAATACCGGAAATCATAGGAAACATAACTTTTAAATTCCCATGGACTGCGGCTCGTAAAATGGCGCGAAGCTGCGTCTTAAAAATATTTGGCCTGGCCAAACAAAAACGAATCGCCCGCCAACCCATAAACGGAGACATCTCTTTTGGAAGGCTAAACTGAGAAATAAACTTATCTCCCCCTAAATCAAGCGTACGCACAATAACCGGCTTGTTTTCAAAAGAAACCGCTAAATTTTTATAAGCCTGAAACTGCTCTTCTTCTGTCGGAAGATCCTTTCTGTTCATATAGAAATATTCCGTCCGATAAAGCCCTATGCCATCAGCACCATGTTCTAAAACAGACGGGATCTCCTCGGGAAACTCTATATTAGCCTCCAAAACAACAGTTTTTCCATCCGTTGTCTGCGCGGGTAAGTCCTTAATAAAAACAAAGGTGTCTGTAAGATCTTTAATTTTGGCGCCCTGAAGCTCATACTTTTCCAATGTCTCCTTGCTGGGTGATACAATAACAAGGCCAGCTGTCCCAACAATGATAACCTGATCGCCATTTTTAATCTTTTGCGTGCCCTCCTCGAGGCCAACGACGGCCGGAATCTCAAGCGACTTGGCCATAATAGCAGTATGTGAAGTTTTGCCGCCGATATCAGTAACAAAACCAATTACTTTCTGCTTATGCATCGTCGCGGTATCAGAAGGCGAAAGATCGTGCGCCACAACAATAACTTCTTCTTCTAAATCAGCTAACCCTTTGCGTTTTTTGCCAAGCAAATTACGAAGTATCCTTCGCCCAACATCATTAATATCACTGATACGCTCTTTTAAATATTCATCTTCTATCCTGGAAAAGACACTCGCGTAGCGCTTGAGCACCTCCCAAAAGATATGCTCAATACAAAGCTTTTCTTTTTTAACGCGGGAGATAACCTCCTCAATAAGCATGCGATCTTCTAAAACAAGCAAATGAGCATCAAAAACTTCTCCATGTTCAACGCCCATCTCCTGAGCGATCTTGCGCTGTAAAGCGATAATCTCCTGGCGTGTCTGAATAAGCGCGTCTTCAAAACGAGAAATCTCAAGCGGAACCTGCTCTTCAGTAATGAAAAGCTTTTCAACGCCTAAATCTTCCTTGCCGTAGATATAAGCTTTGCCTATGACGATTCCCGGAGAGGCCGGTATCCCTTTTAAAATTATTTCACTCATCTGAATTTAATATACCCTCTAATTCACACACCGCTTCTTCACTATCATTGCCTTCGGCAATGATAGTAACTTCACTGTCTTTCTCCGCTGCCAACATCAATATACCCATGATAGATTTACCATTAACAACCTGATCATCCTTTAACACTTTAATTGAAGAATCATACTTATTGGCAATCTGTACAAATAAAGCCGCGGGACGAGCATGTAAACCCTGTTTATTCTTTACTTTAACTGTCTTCTCAATTCGCTTAAACATTTTAAATTGAAACCCGCCCGGGCCTTTATCCCGGGATTCTCTTGCCTTGCGGCAAACAAACTCTAAGGAGAAATGCACAAAACGGCCAAACCCAACCACGCCGCCTGACAGACACATACTTTTTACGCGCCGCTGGTATATATCCCGCTTAACATGCTATTTAGAACGCTTTTCCAAATTAAGCAAATTCGCAATAATCCTGGACAACTTAACAGGGTCATGACGGACATGATCCGTAATACTAACTAAATCTTCTTCGATAACTCCATACCCGTAATCCTTAATCACTTGCGAATCAGTTTCAACCGGCACGGAATTTTCACTGGCATATTTTGTCAACATGCCGGCCGGAATCTTTCCAACATTAACAATACAGGCATCTAAAACTTTTGGATGTGTATGGGCGATCAGCTCCTTAATATGGTCTGAGGCTTTAAAATTATCAGTTTCACCAGGCTGCGTCATTATATTACACACGTATATTTTTGACACATCTGAGGCAACAACGGCCTCGCGAATCTCTCTAATCAGAAGGTTAGGGATAATACTTGTATACAAACTCCCAGGGCCTAAAATAATCAATTCAGCCTCTTGTATGGCCCGGATAACATCAGTTGCGGCCAACGCGTCCTGAGGCCGTATAAAAATCTTTTTTATAGGCGATCCAGCCTGGGGGATTTTAGCCTCGCCCTCTGTTACCCTGCCGTCAACGTGTTCAGCAACTAAAACAATCTTTTCAAGTGTCGAAGGCAATACTCTGCCACGGATTGAAAGAACCTTGCTTGACTCTTTGATCGCCTTCTCAAAATCACCTGTCACCTGAGTCATAGCCGTCAAAAAAAGATTCCCAAAACTATGCCCGCTAAATTCAGTATCTTTTTCAAACCGATACTGAAAAAGCTGCCGCATCATTGTTTCTTCGTTAGCCAGAGCAACTAAACAGTTACGAATATCGCCAGGAGCAACCATATCAAACTGCTGCCGCAGGCGGCCTGAGCTGCCGCCATCATCAGCTACAGTAACAACAGCCGTGATATTATGCGTGTACTGCTTAATACCCTGCAACAAAACAGATAACCCGGTCCCTCCGCCGATAGCAAGAATCTTTGGCCCATGTTCCAGGAGCCTTCTCTGATACATAATATCTACCAAGTGCCCCTGTTTAAAAGGCACAAGCAGAGAAACTACCGAAATCATCATATTTTTGAAACCTAAAACAATAAGGACGATGCCTAAAACGATATTGGCGTAATAGACATATGTTATAACAGAAACGAGGCTATCCGGGTACTTCATCACGCCCCATACGCCTACAATCATTAAGACAACACCGACAAGAGACAAAAAAACCCATCTCTTAAAACGCATACCGGGATAAAGCCACTTTAAAAAAGTTGCTAGCTTATGCCTTTTTTTCATCTTCAGACTCAATAATCTCTATAATGCCCTTTTTATCTTTGGTCTGTTTTAACATATCCCGAAAATACTTATCTTTAATGAGGCGTGAGATTCTGGCTAGCGCTTTCAGATGTGGGCCCGCTGAATCCTGTGGAGCGAGCAGAAGAAAAAAAATATAAACAGGTTCTCCGTCGAGAGAATCGAAATCAACCCCTTTTTTTGAAAGGCCAAACGCGCCTGTCAGCGTTTTAATACAATCCACTTTGGCATGAGGAATACCGACGTTGTGCCCGATGGCCGTTGACCCTAAGGCTTCCCTGGCTATCAGAAGCTCAACAGCTTTCGCCTTATCTTTTTTTTCAATTTTTCCGGCACCAACAAGCAAATCAACAAGTTCTTTTATAGCGTCTGTTTTATTAACGCTCTTCAAATCAACTGTAATCGCATCAGCAGAAAGAAAATCCATAATCTTCATCAGCTTAACTCCTCCTATTATTTTAAAATAAACCGCCTGTCAACATATCTCAACCCTCCCATTAGGCTTGCGGCTATGGATGAAGATAAGGATTGGAATTTGGAGCGGGAGGCGGGATTCGAACCCGTGACATCAACCTTGGCAAGGTTGCGCTCTACCAGCTGAGCTACTCCCGCAAAATTTATCAAAACAACTAAACCACCTTTTCTCTAAAATGTCTTTGCCGCAGGAGAGGGTCGAACTCTCATGTCCTTACGAACATTAGGTCCTAAGCCTAACGCGTATGCCAATTCCGCCACCGCGGCGAAAAATGCCTCTTTCCTTCTCAAGCCTTAAAAAAGCATTTATCATTAAGATAATAAACCTTTTAGAGGCCTGAAAAATAAAACTTTATATTTCCGGCTATCAGAAAAATTGCCCTTTCTTATTATCTATTATCCGCCGGCCCACCCCACTCGTCTATACACGAATTACACCCGTGGTTTTTTATACTGACGATGAGGCGACCGCGTGAAAACGGATAAAATAAATGAGCCGCCCGAGGCTCGAACTCGGCACACCCGCCTTAAAAGGGCGGTGCTCTACCAAATGAGCTAGCGGCCCGAAAAACTCATCCTTCATCCTGCTTATCAAATATCAAAATCTTTAAAAATCACTAAGTTCTTTTTCTTTATCCTGCAGGAACTTATCCAATTCTGAAATAAACTTATCTGTGATTTTCTGAATATGATCCTGGCTTTTAAAACGCTCATCTTCAGAAATCACCTTATCTGTTTCCAGTTTTTTAATAGCTTCATTAGCATCCCGCCTGATTGTCCTCAGTGACACACGGCTATCTTCAGCCATAGCCTTGACAACTTTTTTAAGCTCTTCACGGCGTTCTTTTGTTAATTGAGGAAGCTGCAACCTGACAACCTTGCCATCATTATTCGGAGTAATCCCCAAGCTGGAATTTAAAATTGTCTTCTCAATCTCCGGGATGATAGACGCATCCCATGGTTGAATGATAATGAGCCTGGCATCCGGAACAGAAATTGAAGCGAGAGATTTGAGCAAAGTCGGCGTGCCGTAATAATCAACATGCAGGCCTTCCACAAGATGCGGAGATGCCCTTCCCGTCCTGATTTCAGAAAAATTCCTTCGGGCGGCATCCTCAGCTTTTTTCATCTTGCCTTCTGTGTCCTTGACGATCTCTTTTGCGCTCATAAACACCTCTCTTAATGGTATCAAAGATTCAAAGTATCAAAATAAAAACGAAACATTACCCAACCACCGTGCCTATCTTCTCCCCCATGATAATCTTTTTAATGTTGCCTTCTCTCTTCACATCAAAAATCACAATGGGCAATTTATTATCCATGCACAGGCTGACAGCTGTCGCATCCATCACTTTAAGGCCTTTTTTCAATACGTCAATATACTTCAAAGTGGTAAACTTTTTCGCATTTTTTTCTTTTAGGGGATCACGGTCATACACACCGTCAACTTTAGTCGCCTTTAAAATAACATCAGCATCAATTTCCATGGCGCGCAAAGCCGCAGCCGTATCTGTAGTAAAATAAGGATTCCCTGTGCCAGCAACAAAAATAACAATACGCCCCATTTCCAGGTGCCTAACCGCTCTTCTACGAATATACGGCTCGGCTATCTGATGCATTTCAATCGCCGTCATAACCCGCGTCTGAATCCCTTTTTTCTCAATCGCGTCCTGCAAAGCCAGGCCATTAATGACTGTTGCCAGCATTCCCATATAATCACCAACGGTCCGCTCAATTTTAAAAGAACGTGTCCCTGCCTGGCCCCGGAAAATATTTCCGCCACCGAGAACCAAAGCGACTTGGACACCTAGATGATGAACCTCTAAAACCTGTGCTGCCAAAGATGATAAAACGAGCGAATCAATACCATGCGCCTCATGCCCTTGCAAGGCTTCTCCACTCAACTTTAAAACAACGCGCTTATAGGCGGCTTTATCTTTCATCTTTACCAAGCTTAAAACGGGAAAATCTTCTCACAATAATATTCTCACCAATCTTAGCAATAAGATTGCTTAAGTAATCCTGCATGGTTATCTTTACATCTTTAATAAAAGGCTGGCTAAGCAGACAGTTCGCCTTAAAATAATCATTCTTCTCCTGCTCATCCAGACTGCTTATATCCTCCGCAGGCACGTCTTCTTTTTTGACATATTTTGGCTCTGTCGCGGCAATCTGCATAGCGACATCTTTTGAAAAACGGATAAACTCTTCATTTTTAGCAACAAAATCCGTCTCACTATTTACCTCCACCAAAACACCGATTTTATTGCCTAAATGAATATAGGCTTCCACTCGCCCCTGCTTTGCTTCCCGCCCCGCCCTCTTGGCGGCAACCTCCAACCCCTTCTTCTTAAGAATTTCATTAGCTAGCTTTAAATCTCCATCAGCTTCTTCCAGGGCGTTCTTACAATCTAAGATTGAAGCCAAAGTCATCTCTCTTAACTGTTTAATTATTTCAATTGAAATCACCATTATTTCTACTCCTCTTCATCTATTATCTTTTTATCGAGAAGAAAATCCGGCTCAGCAATAACAATAGGCGGCTCCTCATTCTGTATCAGCTTCTCTTCACTCTTTTCCTGCTTCACTGTCTCCGAAACAACAGTTTTTACTTCTTCATAACGTTTTCTGCCATCCAGAACGCTGTCAGCGATAAAAGATGTTATCAATTTGACAGATTTTATAGCATCATCATTGCCAGGGACAGGAAAGTCAATCAAATCCGGATCACAGTTAGTATCTATTAAAGCGACGACTGGAATATTCAAACGCTTGGCTTCCAGAACAGCGGTTACTTCTTTTTTAGAATCAACGACAAAAATAGCCCCGGGAAGACGGTCCATTTCAACAACTCCTGAAAGGTTTTTGATCAGCTTTTCTTTCTCTTTAGTTAAAGAAGCGATCTCCTTTTTAGATAGACTTTCGAAAACTCCGTCTTTTTCCATCTGATTGATTTCTTTAAAACGATTGATACTTTTCTTAACAGTCTGGAAGTTTGTCAGCAATCCGCCTAACCAACGATGGTTAACATAAAATGCGCCACAGCGCTTTGCCTCCTCTTCAATAACCTCCTGAGCCTGTTTTTTTGTCCCAACAAAAAGCACGCTTTTGCCCTGAGCGGCTATCTCAGAAATAAAAACTCTGGCCTCATTTAAGAACTTCTCAGTCTTTTCCAAATCAATAATATATATACTGCTCTTTTCTCCAAAAATGAAACTCTTCATTTTTGGATTCCATCTCTTTGTCTGATGCCCAAAATGGACTCCAGCTTCTAACAACTTTTTAATTAATTCAGTAGTCAAGTGTCACGTTCTCCTTTCTATGCTTCTTTTTTTACTTCTTCTATTATATTTTACAATTTTTTAAAAAAATAGCCCTAAAATCTTCCTTCTTTAATTTAAACCGATATAATATATCACAAAATATTTTATTTTCAAATAAAAATTTTAAACCTGAAACTGCATATCATGAAGGCGCCTGTAAAGCCCTGACTTATTCAACAGCTCTTCGTGACGCCCCTCCTCCACAACTCTCCCTTCGCTAAGAACAATAATCCTTGAAGCATGTTTAATAGTTGAAAGCCTGTGAGCTATCACAAGCACAGTCCTGCCCCGCATAAGTGTATTAAGAGCTTCCTGAACCAACTTCTCCGATTGCGTATCAAGGGCGGATGTCGCTTCATCAAGAATCAATAAAGGAGGATTTTTTAAAATAGCCCTCGCGATCGCCAGCCTCTGTCGCTCTCCCCCTGAGAGCTTTACTCCGCGGTCCCCTATAAATGTTTGATACCCTTGAGGCAAATTCAAAATAAAATCATGCGCAAAGGCCTTTTTAGCCGCGTCAACAATTTCATCATAATTAGCGCCCCTAAAGCCATAAGCGATATTATCGGCGACAGTATCGTTGAATAAAATTGTTTCCTGGGTAACCATCCCAATCTGCTGGCGCAGTGTTCTTGTATTAAAAGTACGGATATCACGGCCGTCCACAAGGACCATCCCCTTCTGTGGATCATAAAAACGAGGCACAAGATCTACAAGCGTACTCTTACCCGCCCCGCTGGGCCCGACAATTGCTAAAACTTCGCCTTTACGGCACTGTAAATTAATCCCCTTTAACACTTCATTATCCTCATACTTAAACCAGACATCCCTCATCTCAATACCTTCACAAATCTCCGTCAAGTTCCAACCTGCCGGGTCTTCTTTAATCCTCGGCTGAGTATCCAAAACATCATAAATTCTGTTTGAAGCGGCAAACGCCTTTTGCATAATAGAATTAACGCTGCTTAGCTTCTTAAACGGGCGAATCATCATCATGACAGACCCTAAAAATAAACCAAAGACGCCGAAAGACAAAATGCCATCTATAACCTGCTTACCGATAAATAACAAGATAAAAACACCACCCACAACACCGATACACTCCGTAGCAGGGCCTAAAGCCAGTGTCCTTCTGATCGACTTCATATTCAACTTATAAAAATCCTGATTTTGCTTCTTAAATTTATTAATTTCATATGGTTCCGCGCAAAAAGCCCTGACAACCCGGACTCCGGAAATTGTCTCAACCAACAAAGAATTAATATCAGCCATCTTTTCCTGAGTGGCCTTGCTTATTTTTCTCAACTTTTTACCAACTAAAACAATTGGAATAGCAATAAAAGGAATCATGATCAAAGCAACAAAAGCCAGTTTCAGATACAGAAAAATAACAATAAGGGCAAAAAGAAAAATCTGAAGGCTTTGATATATTAAATCTGTAAACCCATAGGAGACAGCATTTTCCACCATCATAACATCGTTCGTAATTCTTGAGATCAGCTCTCCACTGCGCTTGCTAGAAAAATAATCCAGGTCTAATGATTGAAACTTTTCATAAAGCTGGGCACGGACATCACGCATAACCCTCTGTCCGACGTCCGACATCAGATTGCCCTGTAAAAAGGTAAAAAGCCCTTTTAAGAAAAACATGGGAATAAGAATAGTAGCCATAAGGTGCAAAAGATCGACTCTGGACATCGCATTGACCTTATCAAGAAAATTTTGCGCGAAGGCCGGCATAGCAACAGGAATAATAATCTTCCCGTTTGAGAGAATCTTATCCGAAAATGGAACTATCATGCTCAAAGAAAACCCATCGAAAAAGGTTGATATCACCATGCAAGCGACACCAAAACCCAAAACCTTCATATGGGGCCGTGTAAAACGAAAAAGATCATAGTAATCTTGAAATAAAAGCCCTTTTTTCTTAGACACGAAAACTCCCTCAACTATTCATCTTGTGCGCATTTCAGGCCAAAAAACCTTAATTTTTCGGACTAATCATCAAAGCCGGAAAAATTAACTTTATAGAACCTCATTTAAACTAATTTCCTATAAAAAAAGCGGCAGAATTAAGAGTTTTTATCCTATCACACTTGTTGACATACCACAAGATATTTGTTATGATTGCGCATTGAATTGATATCAACATAAGGCTCACGCGTACGATCCTAAGAATCTTATTATAATTCTTAGAATATCTGCCAAGGAGCAAAAAAAGGAATAATCGTGACAAAACAGCTTAAAGCAGGCGTTATCGGAGCAGGTAAACTTGGCGCGATCCATTCAAAAGTCTACGCACAGGCTAGCGGAATCATATTCACAGGGATATGTGATATCGATATAAACAAGGCCGAAAACTGTGCGTCTCTTTATAAAACCGCACCCTATAAAGATTATAAAAAGCTCATTGCTGAAACAGACCTCCTGAGCATCGCCACACCAACCAATACACATTTTGAAATCGCCCGCTACGCCATCCAGCACAAAAAACACGTCCTGATTGAAAAACCAATCACTCAGGGCCTCAAACAAGCCAAACATCTTATCGCCCTGGCTGACAAGAACAAAGTCACCCTTCAGGTAGGCCACATAGAACGATTCAACTCAGCCTTCCTGGCAACACAAAAAATTGCCATCAATCCGCTCTTCATAGAATGCCACCGGTTGAGCCCTTTCCCGCACCGTTCTCTCGACATAGGCATCGTTTTCGATCTCATGATTCATGACATTGATATCGTCCTGGGCCTCGTCAATTCAAAAATCAAACGCATTGACGCTGCAGGTGTCAGCGTCTTAACGCCTTTTGAAGATATTGCTAACGTACGCATTAATTTTCAAAATGGCTGCACGGCTAATTTAACAGCTTCACGCATCTCTCAAGAATCTCTGCGTAAAATACGAATTTTTTTAAAAGATACGTATATATCTCTGGACTATCAGGCGCAGGAGGCTTTCGCCTATAAAAAGGAAAAAGAATCCATCATTAAAACTCCTATCCCAATAGAAAAAGAAGAACCTATAAAACGGGAAATAGAATCCTTCATTGACTGCGCGCGTTACAATAAAAAACCCGTCGTTTCAGGAGTTGAAGCCTATCAGGCTCTTAAACTTGCCACAAAAATTAGAGATGCCATATGGAAAAAAAGATCCTGATCGTAGCCGGGGAAATGTCTGGCGACATGCACGGCGCGCACCTCGTCAACCATTTAAAAGAACTAAACCCGAAAATGAGCTTCTTTGGGCTCGGCGGGAAAAACATGAAAAATGCCGGAGTCCATATTGAATATGACATAACCCGGCTGGCTGTCGTTGGCTTTATTGAAATCCTGAAAAACTATTCAAAATTTAAAAAGATCTTCGATAATGTCCTCCATAAAGCACGCCAGTATAAACCTGACGCCGCCATCCTTATCGATTACCCGGGATTCAACCTGCGCCTGGCAGGTGAACTTAAAAAACTCGGCATACCGGTCATTTACTTCATCAGCCCTCAGGTATGGGCATGGGGAGAAAAACGGATTAAGTTTATCAAAAAAACTGTCAGCCTTATGCTGGTCTTATTTAAATTTGAAGAAACTCTCTACGCGGATAAAAGTTTTAATGTAAAATTTGTGGGCCACCCTCTTTTAGACACGGTGAAACCGCAGAAAACCAATATTCCACTCCTGGAATTAACAGGCTTCAAGAAAGAACGGACAACTATCGCCCTCCTGCCGGGCTCACGGGAACGGGAAATTATCAATCTATTGCCCCCCATGCTGAAAGCTGCCCAGCTTATCTTTAAAAGAAATCCAGACACCCAATTTTTTATCTGCCGCACAACAGTTTTACCAAAAGAACTCTTCAAAAAAATTATTGATAAAGAGAGGATTGACTACCCTTACAGCATTATAGACGACTTGACTTATGCGGCCATCGACGCTTCAGACATAGCTATTGTCGCTTCAGGAACAGCAACCCTGGAAACCGCTATCCTCAACAAACCCATGGTTATCATTTACAAGGTCGCTCTCTTAACCTGGGCTTTAGCGAAAATGTGCGTAAAAATTCCCTACATCGGCCTGGTGAATGTTATCGCCGGAAAAAAGATTGTCCCTGAGTTAATTCAGTTTGATGCTACGCCTAAAAAAATCGCCGCTACAGCAGAAACGCTGCTACATGACAAAAAAAAGAGAGAGAAAATACATTCCCAACTTTACGCTCTTAAAAATTCTCTCGGGATTCCTGGCGCTTACCGCAGAACCGCTCAGGAAATCACTTCTTTCTTAAAAAACCTTTGAAATGAATTCAGGCTAATTCAAGCCAAACTTTTTCATAAACAGCCAAATCGCCTTGAGAAAAACAGATATAACGAATCTCTTCAAAGTCCAATTCAAACTTCTTCCCTGTGCTCAAAGCAACACGCGCGGCTTCTCTAACAGGGTAACCATAAACACCTGTGCTAATCGCGGGAAAAGCGATCGTCTTCATCTTGTTTTTTTTAGCTAATACGAAACTGTTCTCATAGCACTTTTCCAGCAAGGCAGGCTCGCCTTTTTCGCCTCCCGACCAAACCGGCCCCGGTGTATGAATAATCTTTTTCGCTTTTAAGTTACCGGCGTTTGTCATAACAGCCTCTCCTGTCGGGCAACCGCCCATCATAAGGCACTCTTTCAAAACAACCAGCCCTGCCGCTCGATGGATCGCCCCGTCCACACCCCCTCCACCGCAAAGCTTCGTATTAGCCGCGTTAACAACAACATCCACAAGTTCTTTTGTTATATCACCCAGCTTGATCGTAATCATAAAAAGTCACCAAGCCACAAGGCACCAAACACAAAAAAAAAGCAAAACATCAAAAAGATCTTCACTTGTAAAATACATTTCTCTTTTAAAAGCTCATAACACTTATTGATCATAACCGTACCGTGTGTAATCGATGCCGGCGTTTTGCAAATCAGCTTTCATGGGGCCGTAAAAGGCAAAAGGCGTTTCTTTAAAAAACGCATCCACCAGGTCTTTCTCAATAATTTCACTACGGTTATCTTTTTTCGCGAAATCCTGCGCCGCCTGCGAAATCTTTTCCTGGGCGATCTTACGCATAAAAACAGGAATCTTCAACATGAGCTGATCAAATTTTTCTTTTGTTTCCTTATGCCATGACATAGCCATAGCAACTCCTCTCTTATTCACGCCACCAATAACCGCAAATATTAAAGTTTCAATCTTTTGGTTTATTTTAAATAGGGCGTTTGCAGGCCGAGCATAGATGTGTCCGCAGGGCCACATCAAGCGTCCCCGCACAAAATAAACCAAAAGATTATTCAAATCATATAAAAACTCTTAAACTACCCGAAAAGAATACAAATTATCTTTAAATATTTTTAAGCCCTATTTGATACTTTGCCTTGTCTAATACCGCTTTTTTAATTGTCAATTTTCTTTTGATTGCAATTTCTTTTAATACTTCTCCATGTTCCTTCTCCATTTTAGCACCGAAAATAATCCCTGAAAGGCATTGACTTGGAAATTTATGCTCTTCTCCTGGAGAACGCTTCTGATTCACTATCCTATATTCTGATTCATATTTCCAATCTGAACTTTTTGAAAAGAAAATATCATTAATGGTTTTATTATCTACCCTGCCATCCACATTTCTTCTAAGAGGATTTACTTTAGGTCGTCCTAAGCGATAATGGACCTGCTGAGCCTCAAGAAAAAAAGGATATTCAATACATCTTTTAAACTCAAAACATACTCCTGCATGACAACTAGCATAATGCGCCCACATCAATAAATTATCCGGCTTTTTAGAAAAACAACAAATGCCAATTTCTTCATGAATATTCTGTGACATTCTCAACTCAAATCCCTCAAGGTTTATTTTTTTATTTCTGTCATAGATATTCTTGGCTTTTTCAACATCTGCTTCCGAATAACCTTCACTATGTTTACGCTGAAGCAACAACTGACGATCTTTGGACGTCGGCTGTACATAAACAGGACAACAGTCAAAAGGGTCATTAAAACTTTTTAAACATGAAAAATACAAAACATTATTTTCTAAGACCTTCTTTATATATCCTAAATCATCATCTCTATCTTTCCTCAAAGGAAAATATTTATATAAAAAATCATTATTTTTGTTATACATCTCTTTTTAGATTAGCAAATGGCTATGAGAGTTTTTCAATGCCCACAATCAGGAATTTTTTGGCAAAAGTCAGCAAAACTTTACGATGGAGATATAGCGACCATCTTTTATGAAGTGTAATATCTCCATCGTAAATTGTAGCTGACGGCAAAAAATTCCGTGGGCGAGAAACTCTCATAGCCTCTCTTTATTATTTGAAATTATTATTTTACAAACAGTCGGCTCCTAATGACTTTACCATCTTCGTGTCTTCCATGCACAGATACACCGGTATTCTTTTAGAATAAGCCTTGAGCTTTTCAATCATAAACTTATAAATTTTAGCGCGGATAGAATCAGGGTATCTGAGTTTATTGTCATATCCGAGTAAAAGCTCACCGTCTAATATTTTATTGCCCGGGAACCGCGCTTCAATCACCTGTTTTAAAGAAGGCCCAAAACGAAATGTCCCCAGGCTGATCCATGCGATACTATCAGCGTTCACAGCCCCTTTCAACTGCTCAACAACATCTCCATAAGCCTCCTGCCAGCCGTCAAAATAAATAACAGGATCAAAATGAAACCCTATTTTATAACCGGCTTGAGCGCATTTTGAAGCGGCCTTCAATCTTTCTTTTAAAGGAGCGGCAAAGAACTCATTTTCATCAATGAGTTTTTGAGGATTCAAAGACCAGGATACGACAATATTGCCGCTATGCTTGATACCAAGCAAATTATCAATGTTGACACTTTTCGTCTTAAACTCAAAAACCGCATCCTGATGGTGGTTGAAGAAATCAACGATAGGTTTTGAATACTCCACGACATGATCCAACATCAACGAATCAGAAAACTCACCCGTCCCTAATCGTATACCAGGCCTTTTATAAGAAGAAAATTTACTAAAAAACTCTTCTATATTCGCCGGAAAAATAATGCCGGGAACATTCGTATAGGCCTGGAGGTAACAATAGGCGCAGTCAAAAATACAGCCGAACCCTAAATTAAAAATATGATAACCACATCCGGCAGCGCCTTTGGTACAGGGGCATTTTTTAAAAAAATCGTGGTGCTGAGCAACGATAAAAGCGATATCCCGGCGCTTGTTAAAATCTTCAATGCCCGCCCTCCTATGGCCTTTCAAAAACTCTTTCAAAGAAGGAATGAAAGAGATTTTAGCTTTCGGGAAAAACAGATTGAACCTTCGCGCGAGAAAAGAACCTCTCGACTCTTCTTCCACATAAATTTTCTTAGGATAAAAAGCCTTTGGCTTTGTATCCGCGCAAAAATCCTCTGACAGTTTTATGGATGACAGAAAAGGTTTTAAACTTTGGCCAGGCTTGGCGGCATCAGAAAATCTCCTTATCAAGAGAGCCTGCTTCAACGCCTTATAATCTAAACACCCCGCTTGGCCCGCTATCAAAGAAGGAGCTAAATTTTCACGTTTTGAGATCTCATAAAAAAGCCTAATAAGCTCTCTTTTTTTATTAACGCCGAACCGGCCCAAAGAGCATGCCTCAACCAGCTTCTGGACACTTTTTAATCGCCTGGACTCTTTCGTAAAAAATCGCATAGAGCTTCAATCCCATAAGTCATGCCTGTTTTCATGCTTTTCTGATCAAATTCATTTAAGTCCGCATAAAAAGGCTTACTGTTAATAATATCGGAGACATAAAACAAAGCCACAGCGGGCAGGGCGGCTTTTGAAGCGGCGGCAAAAAAAGCGGAACACTCCATATCCACAACATCGATACCAAAATCTTTGAACTGCTGGCCAAGCGCCTCTTCGAGTTTTAATGACGGTAATGTCATGCAGGTGGCTTTATCAACGCGGCCGCCTTTTATTCCATTAAAAAAAACATCAGCCAGCCTCTCATCTGGATAAAAGATACGCCCGGGGCCCGGCTCAGCTTCATACAACAAAGAAGAAAAACTCTCTTTTGCAAAACACCTGACAGGCATAACAAGGCGCCCGATATCCAATCCGCCGGTAGAACCGCATGATCCAAATAGAAAAACCTGACGAGCTGCCGTTTCTCTTAAATATAAAACAATGTCGCCGGCAAAACACGCGCCGATACGCGCATGAATCAACGTGAAGCCATCCCCCTGCGCAAATCCATAAAGTTTGCCGCGGCGGACATCTCCTACTCCAAAAGCTGCCAGCAAATCCTTGTTTATACAAGGAAGCACAATACAACTTTCCTGCACATCTTCCGGCTCTAATCCAAAAAGGCTCTTAAAAACATTCATAATCTTATCAAATTATATGCCATATTGCCCAAACCGATCTCTTGAGCATAATCGAACATCTTCTTATATTCAGCGTGGCTTTGAAAAAAATGCAAATCATCGGTAACCATATCTGAAACAGCCTGATCCAGGCTTAAAGGATCGCATGAGGCGAAAATACCAAGATTATGGCTAATCATCTTGTCATCTTTTGTTGAAATGCAATCACATTCCTGTGTAATATCAAAAGCGAATGTTATAAACATCTTATTTTTAAATTTAGAAAGAATAAAATGAGCGGCTTCACACATGCGCCGGCAAAAAATTTTCATATCCTCATTCCAGTTCACGTAAACCGCTTCAAATTTACAGGCACATAAACACTCGCCACACCCGATACATTCAGCCGTATTGATAAAAGCACGCCCCTTGTCATCCCGGGAAACAGCGCCAACCGGACAAGCTTGAATACAACAACCGCAAGACCTGCACTTATCCCTAATCACCGATGGTTTTAGTGAAGAATGCTGAACCTGCTTTGCTGGCCGGCAGCTCATCCCCATGGCAACATTTTTAAGTGCGCCGGCATAACCTGAAAAAACATGCCCGGTCGCATGCGATAAAACAACCAGGCTATCCAACATGCCGACAAAAGACGGCACTTTTATTTTTTTTAAATTAGCTGTATTAACTTCATACTCACGCCCATCAAAACCCAAAAGGCCATCGGCCACGATAAAAGGTGCTCCGACCCTTGAATGAAAAAACCCCTTGTTCTGTACAAGCGTCAAATGATCAACGGCATTCTGACGCATACCATGATAGATAACCCCTGTGTCAAAAAGAAAAGGCCTGGCTTTTAATGTTTTAATCTTATTAACAATCTGTTTCACGAGCTGCGGGCTCATATGATAAACACATGCCGAGTCACCGATGGTCAACTTCACAGGCACAATCTCTTTTTCCTGATAAACCATAAGGCCGCTAAGGCGGCCTATCAGTTTATCTAAAGCATCCGCCCTCGCCTCTAAATCGTTCGTCTCAACCGGAACAAAATACACATCGCTCTTCATGGCTACATCGCCCATAATCGGTTTTCCTCGCCTTAATATCAATCAAGATATCTGTTATTAAAATACTGCCCAAACGGATGAATAAAAACATGGCAATCTTTACCAACCTTACGCGCCTGTGTCAGAATCTGAGATTTCACATCCTGCCATATTTTCTCATAAAACGCGCTATCAGCAAGCATATTAAGATAAACCTCTTTGAGATCCGGGCAGACAGACTCAATCAGGTAAACGATCTCTCTTATATTTTTTAAATTAAAATTAAGCCCTTCAAAATCAATGCGTTTTACTCCTGAAAATGCCTTAAACAACCTAAAGGTATCTGTTGCGCCCGGCAAAACAGGGCAAACATATGCTACCACAGGAATGCCATATTTTAAAAGTTCAAGTACCGCCTGATAACGCTCCTCAAAGGAAGGGCTTCCTTTCTCAAGGCTATCCTTAAGCAATTCTGAAAAATTGTTAACCGTAAAATAAACTGTTTTACATAACCCATTTTTTAATAAAGGAATATATTCCCGGATAAGCGGCGAACGCGTTAAAATCACATATTGAACTTTATGCTTATTGAGGATTTCCAAAACAAGCCTCGTTAAACCATACATCTTCTCAGCAGGCTGAAAACACTCGGTCGTCGAACCCAATAACACACATTTTGGCTTTTTAAGCAAAAGCTCCTTTTCAAGCTGTTCGCCCGTATTGACGCGTGCCTGGACATAACTCCCCCAGGGGTAAGGTGAACGTAAAGACGCCTTATTAGACCTGACATAACAATACAAACAGGAAAAAACACAACCTTTGTAAGGATTAATAACATACTCCCCTAAATCAATGGATGTTGGGTTTAAAACACGCGCCGTTTTAATTTCGCTATAAGTGATCATTTAAATGAGGCCATAACTTATAACAATCTTATGTTAATTATATTTTAGATTGTTATAAGCTATTGGGCCGAATTTACTCATGACATATACTAAAAATCCAAAGCAAGATTTTTAGTATGTTTATGTCAGGAGCACTCTATTCGTTCTTTTCCAGCAAATTTCCTAGAAAAGCGTTTGTATGGCGGATGCCTTCACGTTTGATTGTCTCCACAAAGATCTCATACCGCTTAAAAGACACCTCCTCCTGTCCGCTATTAAAATGGCCAAAGACATCCGTACCATCATAATACACAAAAGGATTTACCTGCTCAATCTTTGGGATAAGTTTTTTATGGCGCACGATGAAATCAAGCCCTTGATAAAAATCCTCATCCGTTTCGCCGGGAAACCCCACAATCATGCTGACCCCAAAAAATAATCCAGCCCCGTTAAGCTTTTCAAAAAATTTCAAAGCCTCATCCGTTGTAAAACCTTTGCGCATACTCTTAAGTACGCGGCCGCAACCAGATTCAAGGCCGATAAATAAATTATAACACCCGCTTTGCTTCATCTTGTCGAAAAGGCTCTGAGGCATACGCGCGTCAATACCTAATTGCGCCTCCCAGGGCAAAGAAGTAAACTCCAGGCATATCGCTTCACACACCTCCTCAAGATGCCTTAAATCCGCGTTGATCATGGAATCATGAAAAACAAAAGAATCTATGCCGGAGCCTTTATGAAAAAGTAGTTCATTGAGAATATGGCTAACGCGGCGCAGCCTAAACTTTTGATATAACAACCGTTCAGAACAAAACCGGCAAACACGCAAGCATCCGCGAGAAGATAAAACTGAAATCGCCCTTTTCCTGGGATATGCGGACAAATCTAAACCATCATACCTTGGAAACGGCAAGTGGTCTAAATTATCCAGTTCACAAAAACGCGCAAAGGGCTCCTGTAAAGATGAGCCTTTCAGAAAAGAAAGAAACGGTTTCTCTCCTTCTCCCGCAATGCAAAAATCAGACAAACCACCAAATCCATGTTGCAATTGAATTAAAGATTTAAATGATTGCCTTGTGATCTCCGGCCCGCCAAAGATAATCTGTAGCTCAGGTTTTAAATTTTTAAGGGCGCGCGCCATCAAACGCGTTGTTTTAAAATTACTTTTAAAACAAGAAAAACCCACCACATCATAAGAGAGTATTTTTTCAAAAAAACCTTGGAGGGCTTGTGGATATTTTTTATTTATGATATCAAAAATATTTTCTTCCAAATACTTATGGCAGCTCATAAGCCATGACTTTTTTAAATCCTCTGGTGCAAGATTATAAAAATAGTTATTTAAATCCAATAAATCTATTTTTAAACCTTCCTTGAGCGCGAAACTTTGAAGATAACCAATACCCAAAGGCGGCATCTTCGGCCAAAAAACAGGCATAAGTATTAACAGAACCTTTTTCATTGTTTTATCTCTTTTATATTCTTTTCCATTTTGGGTCTGTTGCAAAATGCGCAATTACATGTCATTCTGACCCTGAGCCAGAGGCGAAGGGGAAGAATCTCAACACTGATGAAATTCCTACCTGCCGGTAGGCTTCGGTCGGCTGTCGGCCTCCCTTTAGAGAATGACAAAAGGATCATTTCGCAACAGCTCTATTTTATACTTTATAAAGCTCATTTATAGAAACAAAAAGCGCATAGCTCTCAACTATGCGCCAGATACAATAATTATATTTCTACCCTGTTTTTCTACACCTAAAAGGGTTACCAGACCCCCTTTAGGTTCTCATCCTTCGCAAATAAAACAAAAATGAGCCGCGAAGGACTCCGGGCTTTAAAAGCCCTAGACCCTGTCGCTTCACGCCTTCGGCGTTGCCGCTCCTCATAGGGGCTCTGCCCCTATGACGCTTCGCCTTCGGCTTCGCTGTCACCCCGAAAGCCTGGGGAAACTCTTTCCCCAGACCCCTTTAGGTTCTCATCCTTCGCAAATAAAAAAAATGAGCCGCGAAGGACTCGAACCTTCAACCCCCTGATTAAGAGTCAGATGCTCTACCGATTGAGCTAGCGGCCCAAAATAACAAATAGTCAAAAAGATCGCTTATGCGAAAACCAAACAATTTTCCGGCTTAAATGGATAGACATATTAACAGATTTCATAAAAGGTGTAAAGCAAGAAAAAGGCATAGTTCTTTTAAAATTTTATGTCCGTGGCGGCCTTCTCCATAATCGTCTTAGCTAAAAACCCTACCGAATAAGCGGCTAAGTTCCATTGGACAAATCCAAAAATCAACATCAAAAATATCTGCATTTGCACAGAAACATCAAATAACGAAACAAGCATGCTGGAAGGAAACCCCATAAACGCCAAAAGAAACCCTGCTCCTTCCACATTATCAACGGATGATAAAAAATATATCGCGTATGTTAACAAAACAATAATAGCCCACCAGATATTGGCCGCGATAAAAAACCACAAAAATAAAGGTATTTTTTTTATCTTCACTTTTGAAGTAATCATCATATTTACAGAATAAATTACACCGCAGATACTTATGAAAACCTCCAGCAGTTATCAACCGCAGAAATATACAGCTTATCCGTGTGTATGCTGTGAAACCTTGTATGTTGACAAATTATAAACATACGCTTCCCCAAAAGGGCACCGTGGAAACTTCTCCACATAATCTAAATCTGTAAGATTATTTAAAGCGTTAGGCCAGCCACCCTGCCGCGCTTGATATAGTTCTATCTGAGCGTTTAAAGCAACTACATTAGAATGACACTCTTTCGTCTGCGCTTCAATCTTGGCATAATGCAGAGGCGGGATAATAAAAGCCGCTAAGACAGCAATCAAAACCGCTACAAATATAATCTCAACCAAGCTCATCCCGGCACAAAAATGTATCCTCTTCATTAAATTACCGTTTAATACCACCTTATAAATAAGTTATTTCCAGAGACATGCCCTAGAAAATATCCTCAAGCTCTTTTTCCCGCTGAACTGCTTTCTTATTAATTTCACCAACCTGATTTTCAATATTATCCAAGACAGCATCGTATCCCCGGCCGCCACTGTTTCTTCCTGCCATCATCTGTTTTATCCCTTCATCAACAACCGGCTTATGGACATAAACATTCATCATCTTGAGAACCAGAAAACAAACCACACCTAAAACTAAAATTAACCCAACCAAAGAAATACAACCATTTCTACTATTATGCATATTTCTCATGAATATATTAAAAATATACTACTTATTCAAAAGCTTAAAAACAAAGCTCCTTAAAACTTCCCTATCCTGATCAGAAATATCCATCAGTTCAACGCCAACATCATAACCCTGCTCTCTCCCGATAATCTCGAAATCCTTCGTCCAGGCTATCTTTCCGCGTGACCTGATGACCTTCCCTGTTGGCAGCTCAATATCTAAAGACAAGATATCACCCTTGTTTAGCTTCTCATAAACAATCAAACAAATCCCACCCTCAGAAATATTTTTTGACATGCCTTTAACAGCAACAGAATCTTGTGAGACTTTCTTCCAGTTGATATTGACATTAATATCTAACCGCGGGTACTTGCGTTTTTCCTCATACATCTCAACCCCCACAATCCACTTTTTTAAAAATTAATTAAGGATTTTACTTAAAAAAACCAAACGCTAAAATACTTTTTTTTAAAAAACGCATTTTCAGACATTAAGCCTCACCCAGTGCTACTCAATAACGTGGATATAAAACTTCTTATCTCCTCTCGATCCCTGGGGTCTATCGCTGAAAATTCAATACCGATATCATACCGCATCTCACTTGGTTTCCCGACGATATCAAACTCCTTTACCCAAACAACTTCACCTACGGACTCAATAGTTTTTTTGTCGGCAATTCTATCTTTAACCGTAAGTCATGGCCCACTTCAACCTTATCATAAACAATCAAACAAATCCCACCCTCAGAAATATTTTTTGTAATGTCGCATCTTGGCTCCGTGGCTAAAGCACCCGCATCCTTTTTGCCCCAATCCACCCTAATGCTAAGACTCAACCGAGGATACTTCCTTCTCTCTTCATACATTATGCTTCCTCCTGTAACAGATATTTCTAAAAAATCAAGTCTGCAGATATTTTTTCAATTATAACACCAAAATAAAAATTTTCTCAAAGTTATTGCGAAACAAAAAACAGAACCCACGGATACAACAGGCATTTTCCTGGCAATTAAGCTCTTAACAATCCCTGAACAAAAATACCTAACATCTTCTACGCATCATTTATTGATAATCCTTAACCTTGTCAAATTTCAAATGCGCCTAGGAGGAATCGAACCTCCAACCCTCTGCTCCGAAGGCAGATGCTCTATCCAGTTGAGCTATAGGCGCAATAAACTTTTAAAAAACCTATAGGTTTTTTATTCATTGCCCGCTAAAGACTGGCGGCCTTTAAGCGAAAACTATAGGCATAATAACGCTTTCAACCCACTTTACCCGTTACACCAATTCACACAACGCCCCAAACATCTCCTTCGCTCTTTTAAGTGTGGCGGCGGACGCGGGTTTCACCCAACCTTGCGCGGGAGGGCGCACAGGAGAATTAAGATGAATCTTATCCGGCCTGATCATATCTGCTGCTTCTTTAATGCGCGCAAGGTACTCTAACGAATCATTCAATCCTTTTACCAGCATGATTTCAAGCCAAATCTCACCCTTGTACTCTTTTCTGAACTTGATAAGAGCATCAATAATATCCTTAATAAAAACACCTTTAACTGGCTGATCAATTTTTTCAAACACATCTTGTGTTACAGCATCTAAAGAAGGAATCACGATATCGGCTTCCAAGATTTCTTTCCTAACCCGCGGTTTCATCAGAGTGGAAGTATTCGTAATTAAAACAACAGGGATAGAAGTTAATTTTTTAACTGCTTTAATCAAATGGCCGATATCGCTATTTAAAGTCGGCTCTCCTGACCCGGAAAAAGTAATATAATCAATCTCCTCAACTAAAGATTCCCGGTGGACAGGCCATATTTTTCTTTCATCTGAAACCGTGGTTCTCTGGCGAGACTTTAAAAACTCTTTGATCTCATTCAAAATATCTTTTTGACGAATATAACGTTTTCTCTTAAGCGTTTTTATTGTCGTTGCTTTTAATTGGCAATACACACAGTCATAGCTACAGACTTTATATCCGACAACGCTCACACCCAAAGAGTTTCCAAGCCGCCTTGATTTAACAGGTCCGTAAATATATTTCATAAGAAAATAGATTCCTTTTTAAAACCAACTACTCTAAAACCATTCGCCTGCCCTGAGCATCGCCTGCTCCAGACGTTACAAACAAAAAGGGATAGCCTAATTCGAGCTATCCCTGGCACAAAAAAATAAAACACCTGTCGGGTTTAAAAATTCTGGTTAACTTAAAACATTTCATCCGGCCTCACTCAACCCAAAAAGCAATATTCTTTCTCTGGACTTTTAAGAACAAAAAATGGCCTAACGGCCTACCTAACCTCTAAAATAGAGTTCTCAGACCCGTACGTGTTTGCCCTTTTTTTAGAACAAATGGGATCGGTGACCCAAGAACCATCAATCACAAACTTATATTCGTATGTACCCGCCGGGATTGTCGTTGATGCCTTCCAGAGCCCTTTTTTATCTTTTTTAGCAGCTAATACGTCAGGCCTCCAGTCGTTAAAATCACCAGCTATAGCCACTTTATTCGCATTAGGCGCTGAAATCTTAAACTCAATTTTTTTCGACCCCATATTTTTTTTAATCATGACGGCCTCCTTTAGAAAAAATATTTTATAAATATCCATATTTTTGCAAAATTTTCTTTAAACCTTATCGACCACGATAGAGATATTTTTCTTATTAGCAATATCCACACATATATCCCTGTCAATCATAAGCGTCTTCTGGGCCTCAATAGCCAGGCAAGTTGCCTTTACTTTACTTAAAAATTTAATTGTTTTTGGCCCCACAACCGGGACATCAAAACGCATATCTTGACAAGGTTTGCTGACTTTTATAACGACAATACCGGGCCCAGCCAAACGGCCACCGCGCACAATAGCCGCGTCTGTGCCTTCAATAGCCTCAACCGCTACAATAGCCCCATTTTTTACGCATAAGGTCTGGCCGATATCTAAGCCAGCGGTTTGTTTGGCCAACTGGAACCCAAAACGCACATCAGCCCATGTCTTTTCATCAGGCTCGTTCTTCGTCAAAACTCCTTCTGAAGGCATGCAGTCTTTCAATAATAGCGTAGAATCCATCAATTCAATTGAATGCTTTGCCAGCTCATCGGCAACCGCGCCAAAGACCGTGTCAGGGCGCTTATCTTTCATCGCTGCAAACATAGTCTTCAATGTTTCATCACCCAAATCTTTATAAAAAAGGCTTCTTGGATTAACCTGCCCAGCCATAATAACCTTACGAATACCTTCATTCTTAAAGATATCATACATCCTGGCATAATCTTTCAGGCTTAACCAATAGACCTTATTTGCCAATGACATTATGAGTTTTGAAGTATCGCCTTTAATCGCGACAACAACAACCTCAAGCCCTTGGCATAAAGCAGCCTTAACGAACAGAATTGGGAACTTTCCATTCCCGGCAATCAACCCGATTTTTTTCTCGCCATTAAATCCGCTCAATGACATATACCTCTATTTGAAGAAGTAAGAAAATTAATCAGGTGTTCAATTTCAGCGCAGGGACTGATAATTTCTTTAATCTTCTCAATAGCGTTCTTCTTGTTTAAGCCTGACTGAAAAAATATCTTAAAAGCGTGCCGCAACTGGCGCATCGCATCAGAAGAAACTCCAGCTCTTTTTAAACCAATGATATTTAATCCAAAAAATTTTGCCGGGTGCCCGTCACATGTTGAAAACGGCGGAATATCCGTCACAACTTTCGAACAGCCACCAATAATAGACATCTTCCCTAACCGCACAAACTGATGAACCGCGACGAGGCCGCCTATAACAACTTTATCTTCCAGTGTCACATGCCCTGCCAATGTCCCGCTATTGGCGATAATACAACCATTGCCGATAGCACAATCATGCGCGATATGGCTATAAGCCATAATAAGATTACCATCACCAACAACCGTCTTATTACCTTCTTCTGTGCTCAAATTAATTGTCACATATTCCCGTATAATATTATCTTTACCAACCACCACCAAACTTTTTTCGCCTTTGTACTTAAGATCTTGCGGTATACTGCCTATAACCGCTCCGGTAAAAATCTTGCAACCGGAACCAATTGTTGTATCATTGTCTATCACGCAACATGCGCCTATTTTAACTCCCTTGCCGATTTTAACACCATCCCCAATAATCGAATAAGGGCCAACTTCAACATCTGTCTCCACTTGAGCTTTTTTAGATATTATCGCCGTAGAATGTATTTTCATCTTAGTATTGCCTATCATTAAATACTCGTTCTTTCTATTTTTCAATAAGAGCAAACATAAGGTCCGCTTCCGCCACAATTTCTCCATCGACATAAGCTTCCGTATGCACCTGCCCCGTCCTGGATCTTATCTTCCCAACGCGAACCTCCAGCCTTAATTGATCGCCGGGAATAACCGGTTTTCTAAACTTTACATTATCAGCTGCCATAAAAAAAGCGAGCTTCCCTCTATTTTCAGCGGGGCTCAACATCAAAACACCGCCAACCTGCGCCATAGCCTCCACAATCAAAACTCCGGGCATAACAGGCCGCCCAGGAAAATGCCCTTCAAAAAATTGATCATTAATTGTTACGTTCTTTATGCCAACCGCGCACTTACCTTCTTCCATGGAAATAACACGGTCCACTAAAAGAAAAGGATAACGATGTGGCAAAATTTTCATAATCGTCATCGCATCTATTTCATTTGACCTGCTAACACCCTCAACGGACTTGATCGCAACCATCATCTGCTGATCCATCTGATCTTTAATCTTGCGCACAAGTTTCATATTGAGCGTATGGCCGCTTTTAACGGCAATCACATGCCCTTTAATCATTGTGCCTAATAAAGATAAATCACCAATGAGATCTAAAATCTTATGCCGGATAAATTCATTCTCAAAACGAAGCTTATTGTTTACAACGCCTTCTTTCGAAACAACAAGCGTATTTTCATAACTGGCACCCTTACCCATCCCATTTTTAATGAGCGTGTCAGCCTCTTCCTGAAGGCAGAATGTACGCGCCGGAGCCAGCTCTTTTTCAAAAGTTTCACTATCAAACTTAATATCCATATGCTGGCTGCCTAGTAAAGGATGATCGTATTTTAATGTATAAGAAATTTTAAAATCAGAAGAAGGGAGCACAACGACAACCGCGTCATCATCTTCCACCCAAAGCGGGGCATTCACTTTATAGGTACGGCGAGGCACCGACTGCTCTACGATCCCAGCTTTCTTCAATACTTCAATAAAAGAAGCTGCACTCCCATCCAGCCCCGGAACCTCATTGTTGTTGATTTCGATTAAAACATTATCTATCCCCAGGCCGAAAAAAGCAGCCATCAGATGCTCAATGGTATGTACCTGCGCATCATCAAAACCTATTGTTGTGCGGCGGGAACTACCCTTGGCGGCGCAGAGAAAATTCACATCCGCTTTAATCATGGGTTTTGATGGCAGATCAACACGCTGAAAAATGATCCCCATATTAACCCCAAGCGGTTTAAATTTCATTTCAACCGTATTGCCTGTGTGAAGCCCTTTACCCTGTAATAATAATTCAGTTCTTATTGTTCTTTGCATTCTAACGTCCCTGTTAAAATCAACCCAATCATCTTTTTAGCTCCCCTTCCAATATTTCAACTCTTTTTTTCAACTCTTTGATAGCCGCTGAAATCTCCGGAAGCCTTTGAATATAAGCGTTGATCTTTTTGGCTTCCTGATGAGGCCTCGCCGGATATCCGGAAACAATTGTTTTTGGAGGGACGGATTTTGTTATACCTGCCTGTGCGGCCAAAACCGCGCCGTCGCCTATCGTAATATGCCCTACCAGGCCGGCCTGGCCGGCAATCGTCACATTATTGCCAATACGCGTGCTGCCTGAAATACCGGCCTGCGCAACAATAATACAATTCTGCCCAATAATAACATTATGCGCGATCTGGACAAGATTGTCTATCTTGGTCCCTTTTCCGATAATGGTTTTATCAAAACGAGCGCGGTCAATCGTAACATTAGCACCAATCTCAACATTATCTTCGATAACAACAGTCCCAATCTGCGGAATTAAACAATGCACGCCCTCAACATTAAGGTAACCAAACCCTTCCGAACCAATAACGCTGCCACTTTGAATAAAAACCTTATTCCCTACCTGTATATTTTCCCGGATGGAAACATGTGAATAAAATAAACAATCACAGCCGATTCGCGAGCCTCGCCCTATAAAACAATTAGGATAAATAATACTGTTATCGCCAATCTCGGCATCATCTTCAACAACTGTATAGGCGCCTATGGCAACACTTTTCCTAATCTTTGCCTTTTTTGAAATCAAAGCCGTTTTGTGAATCCCTTTAGGATGACAGGCTTTAAGAGGGTAAAGAGCTTTAATCACTTGAGCGAATGCCAACGACGGATCTTTTACTTTTATAACCGGCTTAACCAGAACAACCTCTGCCTGCAAGGGCACAATGATAGCGCTAGCCGCCGTCTTGGTAAGCAACGGCATATAGCGCGTATTTGCCACAAACGTAACATCGCCGCAACAAGCTTCATTAATACCGCGCGCGCCGCTAATAATAATGCCCGAATCACCAGCTACTTCTCCGCCTACCAGCTGAGCAATCTCGCCTACCGTTATTTTCACCATACGGAACTCCTCGGACAATCCAATGATATCTGCCAAAGCATCTTTTCACGTTCTCGCTTATAAATACAAAAGAGCCTCAGTCTATCATATCAAAACAAACAGCACAATCCCTCAAAGCAGCCTCTCAAGTTTAAAGGCTAAAGATTGCTTAACATGATATCAACGGCGCCTTTTCCCTGCTTTCTAGAAGACAGGGCTTCGGCGCCGTTTTGAATGTATCAAAAAAATAAACTACTCTTTAACAGGCTTCTTGTAATCTTTATTTACTGTCTTAATTACATCTTGGGTGATATCGGCGCTGGCTGACCCATAAAGCAAAACTCTATCATTTAAAACAAAATCATATCCGTTTTTACGCGCATAGTCCTGGATGACTTTTTCGATATCTTGTAAAATCTCTTTCAATCTTTCATCACGCTCTTTTCTTAAATCCAAAGCGATCTGCTGGCTCATCTGCCGGATTTTTTTATTCTTCTCATCCAGCTCCTGCTGTTTTTCAGCCTTTGCTTTCTCAGTCAATAAAGACATCTTGTCTTCTAAGGCTTTAATATCTTTCGCCATGCCCTCCAGCTCTTTTTCTTTGCCAGCCTGAAGAGAAGCGAGAGAATCATCATAAACTTTTGTTTTTTCATATTTATCAAATGTCTGAGATAAATCCACGTAGGCAATCTTTTCAGCTGCTGCGAAAGCATTCAAACCTAAACCTAAAACAGCAAACAATAAAACAACCGCGGTTACAACCCCTTTTCTCCTAAACATAACTCCCCCTTTTTTTTGTCTCCACTGTTAAAATCCATGGCTCATGCTAAAATGAAATCTACCCTGCTTCTTTTCTTTTCCCGCCTGCTTATTTAAAGGAATACCATAATCCAGCTTTAACGGGCCGACAGGTGTTTTGATTCTTACACCAAAACCTACGCCTGTTTTAAGTCCGCCGGTGCCAAACTCAGAAGTCTTTTCCCAAACATTACCCGTATCAATAAAAACAGCACCCTTAATAAAATCTATTATAGGAATCATATATTCAGCATTCATAATCAAAAGCGCCTCGCCGCCAAGAGGGTCGCTTGTCGGAAGATCAACAGGGCCTACGCTCCTCTCTTCATACCCTCTGATCGTATTAGCACCACCGGCATAAAACCTTTCATAAATAGGTATTTCATCACATCCGCCAAAAGGCTTGGCCATCCCTGCCCTCAACTGCAGCTGCAAAACACTTTTAGCGAAAAGAGGGATGTATTGAGAAGCCAAACCAAAAACCTTATTATAATCTTTATCTCCTCCCAAAAAACTGCCTGCGATCTCATACGACCCACTTAAGACCAACCCCCGCGTTGGATTAAAAATATTATCAGTCGTATCCCATGTTACCGAAGTTTCAATACTGCTAATCAAATTCTTTCCCGCCTCATTCTTTAAATCGGACGTGGCAGCTTCATCCACATTACTGACATCAACTTCTTCGAGCCGATACGTCACTCCGCCTTTCAAATATTCATTAAAATCTTTGCCTAAACGCAGGTCGCCGCCGGTTCTTGTTTCTTCATAACCGTAACCTAAATCAACATCTTTTTCATGAGACCGCCTATAAGCGTCAAAACCAAAAGAAAGAGGATGGTCAAGCAACCATGGCTCCGTAAAACTAAGTTCAAAATTCTGCCTGACGGACCCCAATTCAGCGCGTAATTTTAAATCCTGCCCGGCTCCAGTAAAAGTCTTCCAGTTTTTCCAATCAAAATTCTTTTGTTCAATTTCAACGAAACCGACAAATTGATCGATAGAACTATAGCCGCCTCCAAAACTAAAAGATCCTGTTTTCGCTTCCTTAACCTCAACAACAAGATTACGCTGATCAGGTTCAAGCCCCGGAGTCGTATCATAATTAATTTCTTCAAAAAAACCAAGATTATAAAGCCGTTCCTTACTGCGTTTCAATTTGTCTCCATCAAAAACCTCTCCCGGCTTAATCCTCAATTCCCTTCTGATCACCTTATCCTGAGTTTTCAAATTCCCTTGAACTATAATCCTGTCAACATAGGCCAACTCATTTTCTACAATATTGTAAACAACATCAACCTTACCCGTAGATATATCTAATGACGTTGTCTCCCGCACCTGGACAAATATATAACCTTTGCTGAAATAAAACCCCTGAATATTAGCCACATCTTCTTTTAACGCGTCATAAGTAAAAACACCGCCAACCAGGCACACTTTAAGAGAAGGAAGAAGTTCTTCAGTTGAAAATACTTTATCACCTCTAAAAATAATACTTCCTACAGTATAAACTTTGCCTTCGTCAATAAAAATACGTATATAAATATCACCCTGAACATCATAATCAAGCCTGTAATCCACACTCACATCCAAGAACCCCTGCTGCAGATAAAAAGTCTTAATCCTCTCCAAGTCTTCATTAAACTGCTCTTCCTTTAAGAAACCGGCATTAAAAAACCAAGCTTTTCTGGTTTTAATTAAACTTAAAATTTTGCCGTCCGCAAAATGAAAATTTCCTTCTACATACATATTTTTAATCTTTACAGGCCTGCTCTCAACAACATCAATAACAAGCTTAACCTTATTTTCTTTTTTATCAGCAATAGTATCATAGGTAATCTTGGCATCAGGCAGCCCTTTACGTTCATATTCTGCCTTGATAGCAGCGATATCTTCTTTTAAAAGAGCGAAGTTCAGATACTGCCCTGTAGCTGTTTTCATTTTGCGCGATAAAACATTCCGGCTAACCAGCTTAACACCATTAAGTTCTATTGCAGAAATAATGGGGCGTTCATCTACCTTAAAAATAACTTTTATGCCGCCTTCGAAATCCTCCAAACTTAAACTAATATCAGAAAAATATCCCGTTTCATAGAGCCTTTTAATATCGTCCCTGGTTGTTTGAGAATAATATAGCTCACCAGGACGGGTTTTTATCTTAACCATAATCGTTGCTGTGCTGATCGCTTTATTCCCTTCCACTTCAACAGCTTTAATAACTTTTGATGTGCCGCTTGAAGAAACAGGCTGTTCTTCATTCTGAGCTGACACACAAAAAGAAAAAGTAAAAAGGAAGGACAAAAGTAAAATTAAGCAGGAAATTTTTTTAAACATATTTTATCGTTTAATTATAAGGTAGCAAAAAATTAAAGTCAATCATAGTTTTGCTCTTGATGCGAAACTAAATTCTCAAAACGCGTAAACTCTTTAATAAAAGCAAGTTTTACCGTTCCAACAGGGCCATTACGCTGCTTGGCAATGATGGCCTCCGCTGTCCCCTTATTTTCTTCTGTAGGATTATAGTACTCTTCCCTCATCAACAGGACAACAACATCAGCATCCTGCTCTATGGCACCTGACTCTCTTAAATCTGAAAGCTGCGGCCTATGGTCAGTCCTATTTTCAACAGCCCTTGAAAGCTGGCTGATAGCGATAATCGGCACACTTAATTCACGCGCTAATGCTTTTAAGGAACGGGAAATTTCAGAAATCTCTTGCTGCCTGTTTTCAACTTTCAAAGACCCTTGCATGAGCTGTAGATAATCGACAACAATAAGCGCGATATTATGCTGAGCTTTTAACCGCCTCGCCTTAGCCCTCAGCTCCAATACAGAAGACCCTGGCATATCGTCGATAAAAATGGGCGCTTCAGAAAGCTTTCCGGCAGCCGTTGTTAAACTGGGCCAATCAGAAGCCGATAGATAACCCGTGCGTACCTTATGGGCGTCAATCCGGGCATGAGAACATAATAAACGCTGTACCAACTGTTCTTTTGACATTTCTAAACTAAAAAAAACTGTTGGAATTTTTTCAATGATACCACAATACTCAACAATATTAATAGCAAAAGCGCTTTTACCCATAGATGGGCGCCCAGCCACAATAATCAGATCAGAAGGCTGCAATCCTGCCGTTTTAATATCAAAATCCGTAAAACCTGTCGCGATACCCGTTACATGCGCCTTATTCTGATAAAGCCTGTCGATCGTCTCAATACTGTCTTTAACAATCTCCTTTATGGAAGAAAACCCTCCCTCCACGCGGCGATCTGAAATTTCAAAAATCATCTTTTCGGCGCGATCCAAAACATGATCAACGCTGTCTTCTGTTTCATAAGATTCACTAACAATACGGGTAGCGCTATTAATCAAAAGCCTCAAGATGCTTTTCTCTTTTACAATACGGCTGTAGTGCGCCACATTAGCCGCCGTTGGGACAACATTTGTCAAAGCCGTTAAATAACCAGCCCCTCCGACTTCTTCGAGAATATTATCATTTTTAAGTTTTTCTACAACCGTAATGAGATCGATAGCTTTACGTTGGTCATAAAGCCCGACTAAACAAGAAAAAATACGCCGGTGCGGATCCTTATAAAAATCGGATTCATGTAACACCTCTAACGCGCCCGCAATCGCGTCCTCTTCAATCAACATAGAACCCAAAACAGCCATTTCAGCTTCAAGGTTTTGCGGAGGCAGCCTCTCTACCAAAGAATGGTCTAAAGCTGCCTGTTTATTTTTTTCGAAATTATTGCGTGTCTTGGCTACAGCCATAACATTATTTTTTAACAACCCATATTTTAACTTTTGTTATAACTTCCGAATGCAACTTCACACTCACATCATAAATACCAAGTTCTTTCAAAGGAGCATCCAATACGATGTTCTTTTTATCAACATCGATCCCTTCCGCTCCTATAGCCTTGGCAATATCCGCACACGACAAACCACCATAAGGTTTGCCTTCGTCATTAACTTCAACCATCATCGTGACAGACAACTTCCCCAGGCGGCTGGCAACTTCCTGAGCTTTTTTAATCTCAAGATTCCTTTTCGCCTCTATCTTCTCTCGCTCAATCTTTACTTTTTTTAAATTAGCCTCCGTGGCAGGCAACACCAACTGACGCGGCAGGAGATAATTTCGCACGAAACCATCTTTGACCTGTTTCACATCTCCAACCTTACCTAAACCAGCTACATCACTTTTTAAAATAACTTTTTTCATCACGACCTCGCTTAAATGAGGCTATAACTTACGAACGTCAAAAACGTAAGTAAATTATTAAGCCGAATTCCCGCCAGATGCGGGCCAGCCTTTGGCTGATACTCTTCTCCATGACCTGCTTTTAAAAACCTGTTTCAATAATGCCTCAAAATACACATAACACAAAAATCCATATTTGGCCGGATATTAACGCTTTAAAAAAGGCAACAATGCCAAAAACCTCGCCTTTTTAACAACATCAACAACTTTCCGCTGATGCTTAGCGCAAACACCCGTAATTCTACGGGAAAGCATCTTGCCTCTTTCGCTAATCAGGCGTTCATATTTCCTCATATCTTTATAGTCCAGCGAATCAACATGCTCTTCACAAAAACGGCAAGTCTTTTTTTTCAGGCGCCCGGACAAAACGTCCTCTTTTTTCTCTTTCCTCATCTTTTCTCTAAAACTTAAAGCACCCCTGGAACCTGTTCTCGTCTTTTCATTTTCTCTCTTCTTCATAGCCTTTTTTTACCAATCCTTTCTCTTAATTTATATCTTCCTCAGCAGCCATATCCTGCCCCCAAGATACCTCCTCCGCCGCCGCTGGACTAAAACCACTATCTCCCTGTTTATCATCCTTAGAAGAAACCTGTGATTCTCCGGAAACAACTGCTTTCTGGGAACCGCCGCCTAAGAACTGCACCCTTTCAGCACGTATCTCAACAACATTTCTCTTTTTCCCGTCAGGGCCATCCCAACTCCTTGACTGAAGCCGCCCCTCCACGAAAAGAGGGCTTCCTTTACGCAAATACTGATTGCACACCTCAGCCTGTTTATCCCAGGTAACAACTGTTAAATAACAAACCTCATCCTTTGATTCTCCGGATTTATCTTTGTATCGCCGGTTAACCGCGATCCGCAAATTAGCAACAGCTGTCCCGCTGGGAGTATAACGCAATTCAGGATCACGCGTTAAATTTCCGATAATTAAAACTTTATTTAAATTTGCCATACTTCCTCCAAAAACCAGCTTTAGAGCGCATCCTCAAGCCTTTTTTCTTTTTTCATCCTCTTTAATAATAAGAAACCGAAGGATCTGCTCATTCATATGATAATTTGTCTTAAGCGACGCTATTACATCCGGCGAGCACTCAAAATTAATCAAATAATACATGCCTTCTTTAAACCTCATCCCTCCGCCAATTGGAAATAAATCATAAGCGAGTTTTTTCTTTTCCGCCCAAACTTGATCCGTTAAAATATGCCCCTCATGTTTAGAAACCTGCTCCTTGATGGACTTCATAACGGCAGCCTTTTCCTCATCTTTCAAGTTAGGCTTAATTATAAACATTGCTTCGTATTTTTTCATGCGCCAACCAACTCCTCTCTCTAAATATCACTACTCTCTTATTTTATTTTTTATATTATAACTACTCATCACCCTGTCAATATCTTCCAAAATCCAGGCCTTCATTGCCTGCACAGCAAAATTCAACGCTTCGTTTAATACTATCTTTTCATGTGTGCCAAACTTTGACAACACATAATCTGATAAATTTTCAAAATGATCTCCGGCAATACCGATCCTTAAGCGCGCGATATTCTGCGTAACCAACCTTTCAATAACATTAGCCAGGCCATTATGCCCACCGGCACTACCGTGAGGCTTTAAACGCACCTGCCCCAGAGGCAGCGCTATATCATCATAAACAATCAGAATATCTTCTAATGGCGTCGGCTTTCTCTTTAAATAAGCGGCAACCGCTCCACCGCTAAGGTTCATATATGTCTGCGGAAGAAGTAACGAAACAACTTCTGTATCTATATGGCCTTGCGCAAAAAAGCCCTTTAAAATACAGCTCTTTTTAAAAATAAAATTATTTTCTTTCGCGAACCTTTTAACAGCCTGCGCTCCCGCGTTATGACGTGTCAAACTATAAACTGAATCGGGATTGCCCAATCCGACAATGAGTTTTCCAGCCGACTTACAACGCACCCTCTTAGAAAAAAACATGGAACCCCGCGAACAATAGATCAATATCCTGCCGCCTGTTTCACTATAAACCTAGTAAAACTAAAAAATTTGCCAAAAAACGACAGACAGAAGCGGATAACATTTTAACATCCGCCTAAATCTAGGCACCTTTGGTTTCTTCACCTTCAGCTTCTTCAGCCGGCTTCTTCTCCTTCTTAATAACTTCCGGCTCAGTGCCTGCTGCCCCTGTTGCCTCGCCTTCTACAGGCAACTCCTCTTTATGAGGCGGAACCAAAGTAAAAACTATAGCTTCCAGATCATGTTTAACAACAACGCCATTCGGCACATTAAGATCTTTAACATGAATGGTCTCGCCAACCTTCATATTAGTGACATCCACCTCAATCTTTTCAGGGATTTGAGTCGGCAAACACTCAACTTCCACCTCCCATAAAACATGTTCAAGCGTTCCGCCATCCTGCTTAACGCCTGCAGCTTCGCCCTTTGCCTTAATAGGCACCTCAACCATAATACGCTTCGTCAAAGAAATCTCATTAAAATCAATATGGATAAGATCGCTAGTGACTGGATGTGTTTGTATTTCTTTAATAATCACGGGCTTATTCTTCACAGCCTCTTTGCCCTGGGAAGTAATTTTTAACGTTATAACCAAATTCTCCCCTCCGTGATGGGCGTGCATAAACTTAATCAAGCGGCTTCTTTCAATCTTCAATGCTAAAGTTTTGTGCCCTTCACCATACACAACACAAGGCACAAACCCCTGTTTGCGCAAAAGGCTGCTCTTGCCTATTTCAGCTTCCTGACGGACCATCGCCTCTAAAAACAACTCTTCCATTTCTCCATCTCCTTAATATTGCTTATATGTAGGTATTTTTTTATTCGGGCCGACGCAAGGCCGACCCCTACAGTACAACTCTATAACACAATAACGCTTTCTGCTTTTACTCTGACACTTTGACTCCCTAAAATCTCTAACACTTTAAATATCCGGCCCGAACAAACAACTGATAGACTCTTCCCTATGTATACGTTTAATAGCTTCCGCTAAAAGCGGCGCTACCGATAATACCCTGATTTTCGGATGTGTATTATGATTCTCTGATGGAATCGTATTTGTAATAATTAACTCCTCAATAACGGAGTTTTCTATATTGCTAATGGCGTTCCCCGTCAAAACCCCATGCACCACGGCCGCGTAAATCTTTTTGACGCCAGCCTTCTTTAAAGCATTAGACGCTTCAATAAGAGAACCGCCAGTCGCGATCAAATCATCCACAAGAATAGCGTTTTTACCTTCAACCTCACCTAAAATATTCATCGCTTCGGCCTTTTCAGGAGAGATGCGCCGCTTATCAACAATGGCCAACCCGGCCTGCAGGCGTTTAGCGTAAGCGCGGGCAGTCTTGATACCGCCAACATCAGGAGAAACGACAACAAGATTTTCAATTCCAAGTTTTAGTATATAGTCAACAAAAACATTTATAGCATAAAGATGGTCTAGAGGAATATCGAAAAACCCCTGAATTTGGCCGGCATGTAAATCCATAGTTAAAATCCTGTTAGCGCCGGCAACGGTTAAAAGATTGGCAACAAGTTTTGCCGAAATAGGCACGCGAGGCTGATCTTTTCGGTCCTGACGGGCGTAACCATAATATGGAAGCACCGCCGTAATCCTGCCTGCT
Source organism: uncultured Planctomycetia bacterium (assembly GCA_964423185.1). Taxonomy (GTDB): domain Bacteria; phylum Omnitrophota; class Gorgyraeia; order Velamenicoccales; family Velamenicoccaceae; genus CAYRDK01. The sequence continues at coordinate 144,702 of CAYRDK010000001.1, read as the reverse complement.
GAAGCCCGCTTTAGCGCGTCAATAATAATTAATAACTCCATCAGATTCTCATTAGGCGGCGGGCAAGTCGGCTGAATAACAAAAACATCCTTCCCTCTGACATTCTCGTCTATCTTAACCCTGACCTCTCCCTCGCTAAACCTTGACACCATCATACCGCCAAGATTTTTCCCCAGTTCCGCACAGATCTCCTGAGCTAATTTCGGATTCGCATTTCCACTGACAATCTCAATCTTATTCATCTCAGCACCCTTTAATTTAGCGTTAATCTTCTTTCGGCTTAACTTCCCTGGCTGGAATCCCAACAACAACAGAACCAGAGGCAACATCATGCTTTTTCGTAACAACGCTCCCGGCGCCAACAACGGCATTCTTGCCGACGACAACAGGCGCGATCAAAACAGCGTCGCACCCAATAAATGCGCCATCTTCAATAATAGTTTCATTCTTCTTCTTGCCATCAAAATTCGCAACCACAGCACCAGCACCGATATTAACTTTGCGCCCCACACGCGTATCCCCAAGATAACTCATGTGACGCATAAACGTATCATCGCCTAATGTCGAATTCTTAATTTCGCCAAAATTTCCGACGGAAACACGATTTTTCAAAACAACATTCTCGCGTAAATGGCAATAAGGGCCAATAGAACAATCTTTTCCTATAACAACATTTTTTTCAATATATGTAAAAGGATATATCTTTGTGCCTGGGCCAATCTTTGCCGTTTCATCAATAAAAATCGTATCCAAATCCATAATATCAACGTCTTTATCTAAAAAATGCCTTAAAATGCGCCGTCTAAAAAGACGCTGGGCCTCTAAAAGCTCTATTTTAGAATTAACACCCAAAACTTCGGATGATTCATCCGCTTGATAAGCTATGATTTTTTTACCCTCACTAAAAAAACGGCTAAAAACATCCGTCAGGTAAAATTCACGGCTTTTATTTGAAGATCCAACATAACTAAGCCCTTCTAAAAGATCTTCACGCCTGAAACAGTACATTCCTGTATTAATCTCTTTGATATTTTTTTGAGCAAAACCAGCATCCTTATCCTCTATAATCCCTGTAAAATCTCCACCCTTATCCCGCAAGATACGCCCATAACCAGCAGGATTGTCTAAAAAAGCGCTTAAGACTGTACAAGCCGCCTTCTCTCTCACGTGACGTTCATATAAAGATTTAATAGTCTCTGTCCTAATCAAAGGAGTGTCGCCATATAAAACGATAACATCTTTGGCATAGTTAGGAATCACGCGCTTAGCCGCCTTAACCGCGTCAGCTGTCCCTAATGGCTGTGCCTGCTGAACCAACACAACATCTTTTCCTAAAATAGAACGGATAGCCGCTATATGCCGGCCGGCGACAACGATTATTTTTTCTCCGCGCGCCAAAGGGCGTGCCGCATCAACTACGCGAGCCACCATGGGTTTAGCACAAACTTCATGCAAAACCTTCGGAGTCGCGGACTTCATCCGCTTCCCTTCCCCGGCGGCTAAAATAACAATACATAAATTTTTCATGAATATCTTTTAAAAAAATGAATACCCGCAACAAATACTATTTTCTCTTTTTTAAAATACTCTCTATCTTTTCTTTCAAAACAGGCAATTTTCCCTTAACAATATCCCACAAAACTTCCGTATCAACACCAAAATACTCCTGCGCCAAAACATCTCTCAATCCCGCAATCTTTTTCCACTCAACATCCGAATATTCTTCTTTTATATACGTTGGAATATGTTTCGCGGCTTCACCAATAATTTCAAGATTGCGCACAATGGCATCCATGACCAAATCCGATTTTTTTAGCCGTTCCAGAGATAATCCTTTAATATATTTATCGATTCGTTTTATAGCGACAAGGATATCATCTAAGTATAATTTAGCATCACGCATACTTAACCTCGGAAAGCACTTGATTTTTAATTCCTGCCTTTAGCGCCTCTTTAATAACAAGGTCAACTTTGCGACGAAATAACCAAAAATACCAACCCTTTTAACACCATAAATGCTAATTTCTCTAGCATGATCTTTAATCGCGATCAATGCCTTGTTTTTTGTAAGCATCGTGTCCTTAATAAATCTTCTTTGAGCATCGCTCTATTGTCAACTCTCGATTTTCGACTCTCTGTTTGATTTTGCCAAAGGCAAAATCAAACTGCCCAATGTTGTCGCCAGCCGAAGTCCACAACATCAATATTGCCAGTTGGTTATCAAAATAGCTGTCCACCGAGGCAAGGGTGGTTTTATATATTTAGGCGACTACCCAGCTTAAAATCATCAACCTAATCATCAACCTAATCATCAACCAATTGACAGCCAATTTTCGTCTATAACAAAACGTAATGCAACGCCCTGCCTTCACCTGCAGCTTTTATAACCTTAAGCTCTATAAGCTTAGTTAATTCTTTATGAACAGCTTGGGCAGAAATCTTAAACAAATCTTGTAAATCCTTATTGGCTACTTTACCATGGATGTTGATATATTCAACTATTTGCATCTGCTTTGGGGTAAGGGCAATTTGTGTCTGTCCACTTTTCTTCTTGGAGCCAACTTTTAAAACAGCATCCTTGGCTTCTTTAACCGAATAAGCTACTCCATCGGTAAAATACTCAAGCCATTGCGTAATATCTCCGTTACTCTGCTGAGCCGTCTTTAAAGCAGCGTAATATGCCTGCCTATCCCTGTCATAATAATCATCCAGAGCAAAAATCCTCCTATGATCAAAACTACTTAAGTAAAGAATTAGCGTGGCTAATAATCTCGCAGTCCTGCCATTGCCATCAATAAATGGGTGAATTCTTGCTATCTCATAATGAACAATGCCTGCCACTAAAACCGGATTGGCTTCCCAAATCTTATCAAAATTAAGCCAATCTATAAATTCTTTGACAAGTTGCGGTACTTCTTCTGTTTTGGGCGGCATATATTCTACGACTTCCTTGAAAGTCGTGCCATCAAAAATTCTTTTGCCAACAAAAACTTGCCTATTTCTAAAAACCCCGGAATCGGAAGTATTCTGCATTACATCTTTAGTTACAAACCTATGGATATTCAATAAATCGGCTACCTTCATCTTGCCTTTTTCTGCAAGCGCAGGAATTTTTTCTATAGCTTCTTTGTAATTCAAAACTTCTTGCTTATCTTTATTCGTGCCGATAACGTCTTTACCTTCAAGCAACGCCTCAACTTGCTCAAGAGTTAATTTATTGCCTTCGATCGCAGTTGATGAATGAGTATTGTGCAATAACGCCTGACGCCTTAATTTCGCTTCCCATTTCGGCACCAAATGCGCCTGTTCTATAATCTCCCGCGCCGCTGCGATTGCCGTAAGGTTATTTAAGATTTTTTCGGTAATCGTATATTTTGGATTAAATGGCATAATATTGCTCCAGCAAATGACAACCTATTTTTGTTTAAGCGTTCTGATTGCCCAAATGATAAAACGAATAATTATCATTAACGCGTACGGAGCAATTAGGTAAAAAAGCCAACTATTATTAGTGACATCTTGTGAATAAAGCGGATCGGGAATAGTCAAGCCATGTTTTTCCCAATTCGCCATATCATTATGAATTTTTATTTTTTGAAATAGCAAAAAAGTGCTAATAAAAATAAATGGTAAGAATATAAGGCCTTCTCTCGCTATGATTTTTTTTATTTTAGCATCCATATAGTATGCCTCCTCTTTGTTCGCCTGAGCGTCAAGAATGGCTGCCCGGTGAGGACTCGAACCTCAAAAGCCAGATCCAAATTCTGGAGTGTTACCGATTACACTACCGGGCAAAATTCAAGTCTGAAATACTTTTATAATAATCCCAGATCCAACCGTAAACCAGAACAAAGTTCGGTTTACGGTTGCCGTGAATCGTGCTTCGCACTGGTTCACGGCAAATTCTGGAGTGTTACCGATTACACTACCGGGCAATATCCGTTTTAGACATATAAAAATCAAAAAACTTACACCAGATTCTTACACGAAATCTAAAACTCAAAATTCATTTTTGTTCGAAGCTACAGATGAACCGTTTGTCTTCTCCGTTTCATAAGCTTCTAAAACTTTTTTTTGCAGATAATCTCTGAAGGTTTGAGTTATAGGATGAGCTATGTCTCTATGTTCGGATTGCGCGCCGGCAGCCTCCTGATCAGTGTTCATTGGCCTGGAAACAGCCGGAAGCTGTACCGCACATTGATTACAATACTTACTTTTAACTTCATTTCTGAAACCACATTTTGGACAAGCGCTCTTAAGTTTTCTTGAAGGCATGGCAATAAATAAACCTGATCCGCCCTCTATAACCTTAATATTCCTTACAACAAAGGCATTGTCCAAAGTTACTGTAGCATAAGCTTTTAACTTCTTATCGGGACTATCTTTAAGAAAAATTCTAACTTCCGTTATCTCCATGGTCCGCCCTCCTTGAACATCTTGTTGCGTCACTATAGGGTACTTGCCAAAAAAAGCCTGCATCTATCTGAAATCCTGTCATGGATACGCCCAAACACTGCTTGCGCGTCTGATTTCTCCGCGAAATTCATAAAAAGCGTGGGGCCACTACCGGACATATGCACTTCGTCTAAACCTAGTTTTGAAAGATCAGCTTTTAGTTCAGAAACCAAACTATATGATTTCATTACAGTTGAGCTTAACCGATTGTAAATATTTCGGTTAAGTGAATTCAAATCCCCATTTTTTAAGTTAGAGATAAGTATATTAACATCATCCTCATTTTTTGTCAACTTCAAACTATTTTGCGTATTTTCGCTATTTTTTTGGATTTTTTCTTCCTGATCATGCAAAAAATAAACATCTTTCGTAATAATTTTGACATGTGGAATAAATAATAAGTGCCACAACTTATAATCTCTTGGCAAGGCTGCCTTTTCCAAATCTCCGCCCCTATCCCTCCCAACCGCGAAATTACGGTTAAAAATAAAAAAAGCGACATCACTACCTAACCGATTAGCATAAGCTAGCAGTGTTTCTATCGATAACTTTAAAGAAAACATCTTGTTAAGCCCTAAAAGAACGGCAGCCGCGTCACTTGATCCACCACCGAGCCCGGCCCCTACCGGTATATTCTTTTCAATCTCAATCTTAACGCCATGCCTGATCCCCTGTGACCTTTTTACTAATTCTGCTGCTTTATAAGCTAAGTTGTTTTCATCTAAAGGGATATCCGGGCTCTCTGAAGAAACCACGATCCCTTCATCGCTCAAAGGGGTCAAACGAATCCTGTCAAAAAGCGTAATCCTCTCAAATAAAGTCACAAGGCCATGGTAACCATCAGGCCTTTTATCAAGCACATCTAGAAAAAGATTCAACTTAGCGGGAGCATCTAAAAGAAGAGTTTTGCTAAGGATATTTTTTTGGAAGTTATTTTTATCACGCGGATGAAAATTCATAACGAGATCACTTCAAGCTAAAGCAAAAGCGTTTTAACAGCAGAAATAATATCAGATGGCAGAAGCTGATACTCTTTCAAAAGGTCCGCTTCTTCGCCGGACTGGCCAAATCTATTTTTTACCCCAACCTTTAAAATTCTCGTTGGATGTTCTTCACTAACTACTTCCGCGACGGCCGATGCCAATCCGCCAATCACAGAATGCTCTTCGCAGACGACAAAACCCTTCGTTTTCTTAGCCTGCTCAATCAATAATTGTGAATCAATGGGTTTCACAGAAGGCATATTAATAACACACGTAGAAATATTTTCCTTTTTTAAAACCTTTGCCGCCTCCAGCGCCTGATGGACTAAAATACCACAAGCAATAATTGTTACATCTTTTCCTTCCATAAGAACCCGGCCGCGGCCAAGGACAAAAGGCTCATCTTTATCAACTGTCTCAACCTTAGCCCTCCCTAACCTGATATAAAATGGCCCTGGTGTTTGAAGCGCCGTCAATATAGCTTGGCGTGTTTGAGGCCCGTCGCATGGTACTAAAACTCTCATTGTTGGAATAACGCGCATAATCGCAATGTCTTCTAAAGCCTGGTGGCTTGCCCCATCAGGCCCAACGGTAATCCCCGCATGAGAAGCGACAATCTTAACATCCAGATTACCGTAGCAAATCGTATTTCTCACCTGATCCCACGCCCTTCCTGCAGCAAACATCGCAAAGGTAGAAGCAAAAACAACCTTCCCACAACTGGCAAGGCCAGCGGCTGTCGCCATCATATTTTGCTCAGCGACACCAAAGTTAAAAAATCTCTCCGGAAACTCTTTGGCGAAAAGGCGCGTCCGTGTGGATCCTGACAAATCAGCATCCAGAACAACAACACTGGAATTCTGTTTACCAATCTCAACCAATGTCTTGCCATAAACATCTCTGGCATAAAGCATTTCACCCATTTTCAATCCTTTTTTCCAAGTTCTTTCATAGCCACTTTTGTTTCCTCAGGTGTCGGCGCGCGCCCATGAAAATCAGCAATATTTTCCATAAAAGAAACACCTTTTCCTTTAATAGTTTTAGCGATAATAATTGTCGGCTTGCGTTTAATTTTTTTAGCAGCATCAAAAGCTTTCAAAATAGCGCCGATATTATGCCCGTCAATTTCCAAAACATGCCAACCGAATCCAGCCCATTTCTGCGCTAAAGGTTCCAGTGCCATAACTTCGCTCACGCGGCCATCTATCTGAAATCCATTATAATCCAAAATAGCGCAAAGGTTATCACACTTATAATGAGCGGCCGCCATAGCCGCTTCCCAAATATTACCTTCCTGTATTTCTCCATCACCAAGGAGGCAATACACACGGTAATCTCTCCTGTCAAGCTTCCCCGCCAAACTCATTCCCAAGGCGACAGACAACCCCTGACCTAAAGACCCACTACAAACTTCGATTCCCGGCGTATGCCTGTCCGGATGCCCTTGAAGCATCGCGCCAAACTTCCTCAAACACATCAGTTCCGATTTAGAAAAATACCCCGTTTCTGCCAATATCGCATAAAGAACCGGGCAACAGTGCCCCTTAGAGAGGTGAAAACGGTCTCTGTCAATCCACCCAGGGTTACGAGGATCATGGCGCATAACAGAAAAATATAAACATGTCAAAATATCCGCGCTTGATAAAGAACCGCCGGGATGGCCAGAGCCAGCCTCAGCTAACATCTCAATAATCATCAGGCGGATATCTTTCGCTTTTTCTTCAAGTTCTGTAATTTTCTTGGAATCCAGCATCATGGTTTTATTTTACACCTTTTAAATAGTTACGAACATTTTTCTGAGAAGGGTCCAAGCGCAAGGACGACTCCCATACTTCTTTTGCTTTTATCATCATATTCTTAGCCGCGTAAGCCTGGCCAAGATGATTAAATATTTCCGGATCAAACTCTAACTGAGAAGCCTTTTCCAAATAAACAACAGCCTGGTCAAAATCGCCCAATTTAAAATAAATCCACCCCAAGGTATCGATATAAGCGCCATTTGAGGGGTCTATTTCTATGGCCTGTTCCGCCAAAATAAGCGCCTGAGGCAAATTTATACTTTCTTCACAATACAAATATGCCAGCGCATTTCTAGCCTGAGCGGCTTGAGGATAATTTTCAATAATTTCCTGAAATCTAACAGCCGCTTCCGAAACTCGCCCCTCTTCAAGATCAATTGTTGCTAAAAAATATAGCCCGGACAGATTTAAAGGATCCAGCTTCAAAAGCTCCCAACACTGGCTTTTTGCCAAGACATAATTCTGTCTCAAAAAATAAAGCTGAGACAAAATACGCCTCAGCTCAATAACCCGAGATCTTTCATTATGCCCACTTTGCAACAGGCGTTCATATTGTTCAATGGCTTTTTGATAATTATCAAGTTGAACATAGATCAAAGCAAGCACATATCGCACGTCATCTTGCTGCGGCGCCAACGAAAGAGTTTTTTCAAGTTCATTAGCTGCTTGTACGTATTTCTCCAGCTTGATTAAATCAAATGCCAGGCGCAAATGCAAAACTGAGGCTGTCTGATCATATTCCTGAGCGCGCCTATAGCATAAAGCTGCTTCTTTAAAATTTCCCAAACGCTCATTTACAAGCCCACTCAAAAAATTACTGTATGACAACGATGTTTTTTTAATCGCGCGGCTTTCATATGCGCAAGAAACCAAAAAAAACAATACAGCAGAACCAAAAACGAGCGTTGCGTGCTTTTTATCAAACATTAAAAGCCCGTCTTTTCTGATAAAAGACACAACATTTAAAAAAATATCTTATCCCCAATCTCGTTTCTTGAGATGCCTGAGCTTACGACGCATCTTTTTTCTTTTATGCGTCTTTATCTTCCTTCTTTTTCGTTTTCTTCCACAAGGCATAAATTCTACTCCTTAAATGAGCGCATAACTTACGAATATCTTTACTATGCGTAAATTAGTTGCGCGAATTTACTCCAAAGCATACAGGTGTAATTGAACTGCAAATTTTACCTGTGATTATGCAAGGAGTTACACTCACTTCCTGATAAAAAATAACTATAATAACTATTAACTTGCGCAAATATTCACTGAATAAGCTTATTTAGTGAATACTCAATAATCCCTTCAGCGCCGGCTTCTTTTAATTCAGGAATAATTTTACGTACAAGCTTCTCATCAATCACAGTCTCAACCGCTACCCACTTCTTGCCGGATAATGACGAAATTGTCGGCTCTTTAAGTGCCGGCAAAATACTCAATAAAACATCCAGCTTTGCCTCCATAACATTCATCTTCAGGCCTACTTTTCCCTCAGCATCAATAGCGCCTCTAAGCAACAATGCTATCTGGTCCATTTTTCGCCTTTTCCAAGGATCCTGATAAGCGGCCTGATTAGCGATAAACTGCGTTGTCGATGTACAAATCGTAACAAGTTCTTTTAAATTATGCGCGCGCAAACTCGAACCTGTTTCCGTCAATTCAACAATAGCATCTACCAATCCGACAGCGACCTTTACCTCAGTCGCTCCCCAGCTAAATTCCACATCCGCCTTAACATTATTCTTCTTTAAAAAATCTTTTGTAACCTGCACCAATTCCGTCGCTATTCTTTTCCCGGCTAAATCTTTAACGCCTTTTATTTTTGATTGAGCAGGCACGGCCAAAACCCAACGGACAGGATTCATGCTTTGTTTCGCGTAAGACAACTCAACTACTTTTTTAACATTTGACTTATTTTCCAAAATCCAATCGTTACCCGTGATCCCGCAGTCTAAAACGCCATCTTCCACATAACGGGACATCTCCTGAGCCCTAAGCATAACAGGCTCTATCTCGGAATCATCAATGCTGGGAATATAGGAACGCGAACGTACACTGACATTATAACCGGCCTTGGCCAGCATTTTTAATGTTGCTTCGTTCAAGCTCCCTTTGGGTATACCAAATTTTATTTTTTTTATTTCTACAGACATTTTTTACCTTGCATCTTTTACTAAAAAACGTACTTATTAAAACACTCTAAAAAACTGAAATAAATAACATTACAGGATGGTATTTTTAATGACGGGCGTCATTATACATTTGAAAACACCCTTTGTAAAGAAAAAGTTGTCGCGGGGTTTTATTGGCGCGAACAATAAAAATATGTTAAAATATTATCACATATTATAAAAAGAAAAGGCGTGCTTTCAGGCATGAAGAATCTCGGCCATAATTACAAAAGTCAAATTTTTTTAATGAAAAAAAATGAAGCTCCGCGTGCTAAAAGCCCGTGGTTTCCAAAAGCGCAATACCAAGCGGCTCCTGCCCCATCCCTGCCTTGCCGGCAGGCAAGCGCACTCTCAAAAGTGCAGTTTGTTACGCCGCGAACGTATAAAAAATCCTCTCACCTGTTCTTTATGGCAGTTCTCATAGTATCTTTTGCCGGGACAGGCCATGCCTCTGACAACTTTGGGCATGATTTTACAAAGACACAGCCTATCTCCAATTATCAAACAAAGAAACAGCCTCAAATTAAAACAACACCAACAATACCATCGGCCCCGCGTACTCCTGTATTTATTAACACACCCTCTTTAACACAAAATATCAATAGCCAGGCACAAACACCGCCGCAGACATCCTATACGTCCCAGATGTCCGCTCTTGATAAACTTACAAAACCAAAAATTACAGTACCTGATTTCGAACAAAAATATAAAGATATCCTCAAAGCCTTGGAAGAAAAAGCGGCCAAAAAAAAGAAAAAACTTTCAGAAACTCTTTTAGAAGAAATTGACAGATACGGTATTTATATTAATATCGTCCTCATCCTGCTCATCGTAATCTATGTTATCTATAAAGAAAGATGGAAATCATCCCACCCTGATGGAGAATCCACAAGTGAAGAAAATAAAGACATTTGGCACGAAAACTTCTAAAACAAATCTCACGCCACATTATAAAACTCGCTAATTCCGCGCTCTTTTTTTTAGCTGGAGGTAATCAGAAAGAACTTTTGTATGGTCAAAAGCCAAACAGAGGCCGCCTAACTCCTGTGGTTTAAAAATATAAGCCTCGGCTGCGTCAGAATCAGCCCGAGGTTTCCCCTTGGCCTGCCCGACAAAAACCGTTGAGACCGTATGAAACCTGGGATCGCGCGAAGGGTCTGAATATGTATGCATCTGCTTTAAGTTTTTAACAACCAGCGATGTTTCTTCTTTAGCCTCGCGCGCGGCCGCTTGCTCCAAGCTCTCTCCGTAATCCACGAATCCGCCGGGAATAGCCCACCCGAACGGAGGGTTACTGCGCTTAATCAAAACTATCCCTGTGCCGACTTCAATAATAGTATCAACCGTCACATACGGGCCTTCGGAAAGCTTATGCAACATATAAGAGAGATAACCATCAACCGCTCTAACAAAAAGTTCATAGTCTTCCTTAAGAGATAAAACAATCTTAATACTCTTTAACGCCGGCTTACCCTGGCGGGCATAACGAAAAATTTCCTGTGCCATAATCTTGGCACAAGCCAGCTTAGGAAACCCGCTATCATAACACCCTAAAGCTGTAAACGCGATAGACTCAACTCCTAAAGAATCCGCCAGTTTCAAAACGTTCGCGCAGGCACTACGCACCTTTTTTTCATTAATACTGCCACCCTTGCATCCCAACACAACATTGATTCTATGCTTGGCTTTACCCCGCGAGGGCTCTAGTTCTAAATCTTTATACGCGCGAGAGGCCGGCCTATTCCTGGCTTCAATAACCACAGCATCAACTTTAACTCTGAATATATCCGCTTTCAAAACCTCAACTTTAACACCATGAATATTCATAAACATATCCTCTCGCGCCCGCATCCACAAAAGATTATAACCATAATCATAAAGCCTGTCTGGTTACTTGGCGCTCTGCTGCTGAAAGGTCTTTCTCGCTAAAAATAAGGCCTGCTGTCTCGTCTTTATTTTTCCCTCAACCTGAGCCTCCTCGACCACATCTAAAATCACAGAGAAGACAGGCCCAGGCTTTAATTTTAACCCCTTAATTAAATCTCTTCCGCCAATCAATCTTTTAAAAGGTTTCTCTTCAAGCATTTCAAAATACCGGCTTATAAGAGAAAAGGAAACTTTCTCATGCTTTATCCGGCTCTCCCTGGTCGCCAAAGGCCCTCGGGTAGCCCTCTGATCGGCGATAGAAACAAGAAGCACACTAACCGCCTCTTGCCCCGTGTCGCGGAAATACCTATGGACCGCTCTTTTGGTCAAAACTTTATTATCAGCTAAATAGCCCGGCCTTAAATGCCAAAATATAATCGTATCCAGCGCGAAACGTTCCCGCGTCGAAAGCTTAAGATTGGCTGAAACAGTATCAGAAATAATACGGCCTATACGTTCATGGCCGTGAAACATCGTCTTGCCCGCTTTAACTTCATAAGCCTTTGGCTTGCCGATATCATGCAATAACGCAGCCAATTTAATCAACTGGCGCCTCGTCCTGCCAGAAGCTAAAACTTCATCCAAATAAGCGAGCATCCTGCTATCTTCGGAAAACTTCAACAATAACTCTTCAAGTTTTCTGACTGTTTCCAGTGAATGGCCCCAAACATCCAGATGGTGATATCCCCCTTGGCGGACATTATGCATTAAACCAACCTGCGGGATAACAAGCTTCAAAACGCCGTGCTTGTCCATCAGCTTAACATAAAAATATGCGTTTTCAGATGCAAAAACCTTAAACAGTTCATCCCGCAGCCGTTCGCAAGCCACGGATGGCAGAAGATCTTTTTTCTTTTTGATAAGCCGCATGGTATTTGGCGTAATCTTAAAACCAAAAATCGCGCTTAAACTAAAAGCCCTCAATATTCTCAAGGGGTCTTCATCAAACGATTCTGAACCGACAACCTTGATAATCTTTTTACTTATATCCCGGCGGCCTGCTAGAGGGTCTGACACCTCTTCTTTTTCAAAGGGCACCTTGACAGCCAACGCGTTTATCGTAAAATCACGCTTCCTCAAATCATCTAAAAGTGTTTTGCCCCTAAAATCCACAAAATCAAACGTCACTATGTTATAACCATTCTTATAAACAACCCGGCAACACCCATGTTCCTTATCCAAAATAACAAAACCCGCGCGCAGTGCCTTGGCAACTTTACGGCCAAAATGTATCGCGCCGCGTTCCAGGGAAAAATCTAAATCCAAAGATGCCTTTTTCCGGACAAGAATCAAATCCCGTAAAAAACCACCTACAAGATATAATCCTATACCTTCTTTTTTCGCAAGAGAAACAACCGTTTTATAAGGCCTCGAACTAAAAATATCGTGTTTTAAAAAAGATGGGCTTTTTATCACGGCTCCCTACTCCTGCCCTTCCTGATCAGCAAGCTCAGAAGTATTCAAAACATCCTCTTCAATAAAAATCGGCGCTTTGGCCCGGACCGCTAAAGCGATACTGTCAGACGGCCTGGCATCCACAACGATACTTTGCTGACGTGCGCCCTTAGGCAACAAAAAAATCTTAGCATGAAATGTTGAATCCTGAACATCATCAATAACAATACGCTCCACATGGGCCCCAAGGCCGGTAACCATGTTCAATAAAAGATCATGCGTAAAGGGCCGCGGCGGAACAATCCCGCTCACCTTCATCTTGATAGCATTAGCCTCCAGAAACCCAATAATGATAGGCAGAAATCTTTTTCCTTTTTTTTCTTTTAAAACAATAATCTGGTCCTGCCTTTTTTCATCAATAATAATCTTATTTAATTCCATCTCTACCAACATAGCATCATTCCTTCTTTTGTTCTTTTTTTAATAAATCTTTTAACTCCTGCATAAAATGATTCACATCTTTAAATTGCCTGTATACGGAGGCAAAACGCACATACGCCACTTCATCCAAAAGCGCTAACCGCTCCATAATCATCTGGCCGATATCGCGAGCGCACACCTCACGGTCAAACTTTTTATAAATCTGGCGTTCGATGTCTAAGACAAGCTCCTCAATGTTATCTGAAGAGACAGGACGTTTTTCACAAGCCTTTTCAATTCCAGCCAATATCTTCTTTCTGTCAAAAGGCTGTCTCCTTCCATCTTTTTTCACAACAAAAAGAGACATCTGCTCAACAACTTCATACGTGGTAAACCTCCTGCCGCATTTAAGGCACTCGCGACGGCGCCTGACCGCGTTCCCCTCCGAACTGGCACGCGAATCTACCACCTTATCATCAATATGGCCGCAAAAAGGACATTTCATTTTTATTTTTTGGTTTTGTTTTTCTGTGGTCTGTAAACCGTTGACTATAGGCTATAGTTATACGCGCCGTACTTTAATCCGTGCCTCTTTCAAAAATTCTAAAGCCATCGGATCCGGATAATGGCCTGCCATCACCACTTCCCTAATACCTGCATTGATAATCATCTTGGTGCAGATCAAACAGGGTTGATTTGTCACATATAAAACACTATCTTTCAAAGAAACTCCGTGTAAAGATGCCTGTAGCAAAACATTCTGCTCGGCGTGAAGGCCGCGGCAAAGCTCATGCCTTTGCCCGGAAGGGACGCTCATTTTCTCACGTAAGCACCCCGTTTGAGCGCAATGCCTGATTCCGGAAGGCGTCCCATTATAGCCTGTTGCCAAAATACGCCTATCCTTAACGACTAAAGCGCCAACCTTGCGCCTTAAGCACGTGGAACGTTTAGCAACTAAAAAAGCTATCTCTAAAAAATATTCATCCCAACTGGGCCGCGCGTCTTTTTTATCCGCCCTGGTTCTTTTTTTATGTTTAAGCTCAGACATGGTAAAAGCCTTTTTAAACCTTATACTGTTTCCAAAGAGATTTATATAAAGGGTACTTCTTAATGAGGCCTTCAACCCTTTCAACACATCTATTCATAACCTTCTCATCGCCGCGCGAAACGATAACATCATAAATAATACCGGCGATCTGGCGCATTTCAACAGCGCCCATGCCCCGCGTCGTCACCGCCGGTGTCCCAAGCCTCAACCCGCTTGTCACAAATGGGCTCTTCTTATCAAATGGGATAAGGTTTTTATTAACCGTGACTCGCGCGCGATCCAATAAAACGGCCGCCTCTTTACCCGTTATTTCCCTCAGAGCCAAATCCACAAGCAAAAGATGCGTATCAGTCCCGCCGGAAACAATGCGCAGGCCTTTTTCCGCCAACTCCGAAGCGAGTGTTTTAGCGTTAGCAAGAACCTTCTTTTGGTATTTTTTAAAATCTCCAGAAAGCGCTTCTTTTAAAGCGACAGCCTTAGCCGCGATCACATGCATCAATGGCCCGCCCTGGATGCCGGGAAACACAACACTATCAATTTTTTTAGCAAATTCCGCGCGGCATAAGATCATGCCTCCCCTGGGGCCCCGCAAAGTTTTATGTGTGGTCGTTGTGACAAACTCCGCGTAAGGCACAGGCGAAGGATGAAGGCCGGATGCGACCAGGCCCGCGATATGCGCCATGTCCACAAACAGATATGCACCGACGGAATCAGCTATCTCCCTGAACTTTTTAAAATCTATTTGCCGCGGGTAAGCAGAAGCACCTGCTAAAATCAATTTAGGCTTATGCCTTTTTGCCAGATCTGCGACTTCCTCATAATCGATCATCTCATTCTTCGGGCTCACGCCATAAGAGACGATCTTATAAAACTGGCCTGAGAAGTTCTGAGCTAAACCATGCGAAAGATGCCCTCCACAGGCCAAATCCATGGCCAAAACCGTATCTCCTGGATTCAAAACAGCAAAATAAACGGCCATATTCGCCTGGGTGCCGGAATGAGGTTGAACATTCGCGTAATCCGCCCCAAAAAGTTTTTTCGCCCGCTCTCTGGCCAAAGTTTCAACTTCATCCACATACTCACACCCGCCATACCAGCGTGCCCGTGGATAGCCTTCCGCGTACTTGTTTGTCAATACGGACCCTTGAGCTTCTAAAACAGCTATAGATGTAAAATTTTCACTGGCGATCAATTCAATATTGCGATGCTGGCGCGACAACTCATCCCCTATGGCCTTATAAATCTCAGGATCAACCTTTTTTAAAGAATCCACATTCATCTGCATCGTTTTTCAATCCTTTCTATCTTTTCTATTCTTCTCAAATGCCTTCCGCCCTCAAAAGGGGTATTAAGCCAGACGGAAATCATTTTTTTAGCCGTTTCTGCCTTAACAAATAATGACCCAAAAACCAGCATATTGGCATCATTGTGCAACCTGGAAAGCTGGGCAGCTTTAATGTTATAGCATAAAGCGGCACGAATACCTTTGACCTTATTAGCCACAATACTATTGCCAATGCCACTTTTACAAATCAAAATTCCATACGCGGCCTTGTGCCTTGCAACCGCCGAAGCTGCCTTATAAGCTGTATCAGGATAATCCATTGAATCATTGGAAAATGTACCAAAATCCAAAACTTCATAACCAGCCTCACTCAAAAAAGCGGAAACCTTCTCCTTCAATTCAAAACCGCCGTGATCACACCCTAAAGCAACTTTTTTTGGCTTCATAATAATGGGTTCAGCCTTTCAATTAACTCTCTGATCTTTTCAAATGTTTTCCAATAAAAATCTTCGGATTTCCCTATAGGGTCAGGGACATCCGCCTCAGCCGCGGGCAATCCGACAAATTCGCCTAAAACATGCACGCGCTTATTCGCTTCAGGAAATTGCCTTAGAATATCCTGTTTATGAAACCTCTCCATCGCAAGAATCAAATCAGATTTATTCACAAGGCTTTGTGAAATCTTCTGAGCGCGATGCGCTCCAGCGTCAAGCTCAAGGCCTAAAATAAGTTTCTGCGTTTCACGCGTTGGCGCCATCCCTAAAAAAGCAAACGTCCCCGCAGAAAGAGCTTCCACATCCTGATGGCGGGAATCAAACACCTTTTTTCTTAAAAGATACTCCGCCATAACCGATCGGCATGAATTTCCCGTGCAGACAAAAAGGACAGTCTTTTTTGAAGCCACGTTCAAAACTTCTTCTTTTTTTAAAAACCCTTCCCGCAAAATTTTAAATGGTAAAGACCGCCCGTCTAAAACTGTCGACTCGACCCCAAGCTCAGCGGGGCCGGCATCAATAATCATATCAACCAGCCCATCCAACTCCTGAAAAGCCTCCGGCGCATCTTTAGAAGCGCGGTGGCCTGATATGTTAGCTGACGGCACTATCACAGGAAAATCAAGGCCGCCTAAGAGCTCAAGAGCCACCCTGTTCCTCGGCATACGCAACCCCACCGATTTTCCATCAGGCGCGTTTAAAACAACCGTCAAGGGGCCTGGCCAAAACCAATCCATCACCTTATAAGCGCGCGGTAAAATACCTACGGCGTATTTTTCAACATCCTCTTTACGGCTTAAATGAATCGTAAACTGCTTATCCTGCCGCTTATCTTTTATCTTCTGAAGTTTCTCCATAGCCGCAGTATTCAAAAGATTAGCCGCGATCCCATAGACCGTTTCTGTAGGAAATACGACCAAACCGCCTCTTTCGAGAATATCAATAGCCTCTTTCATCAGCCTATGATCAATTGCCGACGGATCAACCTTAATAATCTTGGGCATGGCTTAAAGTTTTATTTTCGTAGCGCGGACTTTTTGTGCCTGCTTATGCCTGAAAGAGACAATCTTATGGCCTCTATCCTGTGATGTTAAAGCGAGCAAAGACAGAGCGAACAGGCCAGCATTTTTTGCGCCGCTTGAACCGATAGCGAATGTTGCAACCGGTATGCCTGCAGGCATCTGCACCGTTGACAAAAGGGAGTCTAAACCTTTGAGGCTTTTTGTTTCAATAGGCACTCCCAAAACAGGCAAAATCGTATGAGAGGCGATAACACCGGCAAGCGCCGCCGCACCGCCAGCGCCAGCTATAAAAACCTGTGTGCCAGCTTCTTCCATGGCCACAACAAAAGCCTCTAAATCTTTAGGCGTCCTGTGCGCGGATAATACTTTAACAACAAAAGAAACCCCAAACTCTTTCAAAATATCAATGGCGCCCCGCATCGTTTCCAAATCAGAACTACTTCCCATAATAATCGCGACCTGCGGTTTTTTCATATTCTCCATCCTCTTAACAATGCCTGATAATTAGGTATTTTTTCTAATATTAACCGCCTCTTTGGCTTAATCTATTGAATAATTCATCTTTTCCGCGTGATAGCTAAATGCTAAGCATGCTGCTTTTTCTTTACTTTCCCAGCGCTCTCCATCCTATATCCCGGCGGTAAAACATCCCGTCAAAATGAATCTGCCCAACGGCATCATAAACCAAGCCAATAGCCTTTGTCAAATCAGAACCAAACGCCGTCACGCCAAACACGCGCCCTCCAGAGGTTTCACACTCGAAACCGTCAGGAGATTTTTTTGTCCCGGCGTGAAAAACAACGACATCTTTCATCAAACGCGCGCGCTCCAAACCAGAAATCTTTTTCCCTTTTTCATAAGAACCGGGATACCCACCTGAGGCCAAAACAACACAAACAGAAGGCTCTTTTTTCCATTGAAGGCGAGGCGGATTCCCGCCGGAAACAGTCCACATAAGGGCCTCAAACAAATCCGACTCAAGCCTGAACAAAACAGCCTGCGTTTCAGGGTCTCCAAACCGCACATTAAACTCTAAAACGCGCGCGCCTTCCTGCGTCATCATGACACCGGCGTATAAAACCCCTTTATATTCAATGCCTTCACGGTTTAAGCCGTTAATCACAGGATAAATAACCTGGCTCATGATCTTATCTAAAACGGAATCCGTGATAATATTTGCCGGCGAATATGCCCCCATCCCGCCGGTATTAGGCCCCTCATCCCTGTCATAGGCACGCTTATGATCCTGGCTGGAAACAAGCGGAACCGCCTTTTTCCCGTCGGTTAAAACCAAAATAGAAGCTTCCTCTCCTTTAAGGCACTTCTCAACAACAACCTCATTTGAAGAGCTGCCAAAAATCTTCTCAACCAGCATCTGATGAGCCGCATCACGCACGGACTCTTGCGTCTGACAAATCACAACACCCTTGCCGGCCGCCAAACCATCTGCTTTCAATACAACAGGCAAACCAAGCTTATCAACAGCCTGCTTAACTTCCTCAAAATTCCTGCAAATAAAAAAATCTGCCGTCGGAATGCCATATTTACGCATGATCTCTTTGGCAAAACTCTTGCTCCCTTCCAGGCGCGCGGCAGCCTTGCGGGGGCCAAAGGCCTTTAACCCGGCGGCTTGAAAACGGTCGATGATTCCTTCAACAAGAGGCACTTCCGGGCCTACGACGGTTAAATCAATGCCATGATCTCTGGCAAAAACAAACAAGCCCTCTATATTATCAGGCTCTATTTGCAAACATTCCGCCAGCTCTGAAATACCGGCATTGCCCGGAGCGCAATAAATCTTTTCAACCCGGCTGCTTTGCGCTAGCTTCCATACAAGAGCATGCTCTCTTCCACCGCTGCCAACAACCAATATCTTCATATTTAAACAACCGTCACAGTACCAACACCGCTGACGATCTCTCCAATCAGATAACTGTTAACACCATATTCTGAAAAAGCACGGACCACATCCATCTTAATCTTGTCTTTAACAACCAGAACCATGCCAACGCCCATATTAAAAGTTTTGAACATCTCCTTATCGCTCACCTTGCCCCGTTCCTGCATTTCTAAAAACAGTTCCGGCCAGGCCCACGCATTCTTATAGATAACCATCGTCATGCGCGGCGGCACCACGCGGAGGGCTTTTTCATAAAAACCGCCGCCGGTGATATGCGCGATAGCCTTGATACCACACCCCTCAACATTAAATTTAGCCAACGCTTTCATAACAGGCTTAACATAAATTCTCGTCGGGACAAGCAGTTCCCGGGCGCGGGCCTTCAGCTCAGGCGAAGAAAAAACTTTGCGCACAAGAGAAAAACCATTGGAATGCAGGCCGCTGGAAGATAAACCGATAACCGCGTCCCCCATCGCGACACGCTGGCGGCTCAAAACTTTTTCACGCTCAACAAGGCCAACGCAAAAACCGGCCAAATCATAATCCCCCGCCTTATACATTCCCGGCATCTCGGCGGTCTCACCGCCGACAAGAAGGCAGTCAGCTTGAGCGCACCCCTCCACAATCCCTTTCACCACTTCTGTCAATACTTGAGTTTTAATCTTCCCTGTCGCGATATAATCCAGAAAAAATAAAGGCTTAGCCCCTGTACAAAGGACATCATTAACACTCATCGCAACCAAATCAACACCAACCGTATCATGAATCCCTGAAGCGATCGCTATTTTAAGTTTCGTCCCCACACCATCACAGGAAGAGACGAGCATCGCGTTTTTAGACTTCATCTTTGAAATATCAAAGCAAGCGCCAAAACCTCCAATGCTGGCGTGTGATTTCGCGCCCAAGCCATCCTGCACAAGCTTTTTGATACTTTCAACAAAAGCTCCGGCCTTAACCGTATCAACCCCCGCTTTCTTATAACTCAGACCCATAGACACCTTCTTTTCTATAATTATTACTGGCACAATGCCGCATACCACAAAAAAAATCAGAAAACAAAAAGTTTTTAATTTTTACTGTACCCTGCCCCATTAACACTACTAGCTGTTTCAAACATGGCAGCCCTTCTCCAGGCAATACTTATCCATCGTTGGGCACTTCATCGCATATTGCCCATTAAAACAAGCCGCGCAATATTTGCTCTTATCAAACTTAACCGCCTCAAACATACCGTCTAAACTTACATAACCCAGGCTGTCCACCCCGAGATACTTCGCCTCCTCGTCAATCGAAAACCGGTTAGCGATCAGCTCGCTTCGAGACGGAAAATCAATCCCATAAAAACAAGGGAACTTATGAGGCGGGCAGGAGATCCGCATATGAACCTCTTTAGCGCCGGCTTCACGAAAATTCTTAATTCTGATACGCGACGTCGTCCCGCGCACAATAGAATCATCGACAATCACAACACGCTTGCCGCGAACAACATCACGCAAAATATTAAACTTGACCTTAACGCCTAAATCACGAATTTTCTGTTGCGGCTGGATAAATGTCCTGCCGACATAATGATTACGGATAATCCCCAAGTCCAGCGGGATGCCGCTGGCAAAACTAAACCCTAAAGCGGCCGATGTCCCGGAATCAGGCATCGCGACAACCAGATCAGCTTTAACAGGATGCTGGCGTGCCAAAACTTCCCCTAATTTACGCCGGACCAAATGCACCGTTTCGCCAAAAATCACAGAATCCGGCCTTGAAAAATAGATATGCTCAAAAATACAGAAGGCACTGTTTTTCTTCTTAGCGCAAAAACGAAAAGATTTCAAACCCTTCTTATCTATGACAACAATCTCTCCCGGTTCAACCTCCCTGATAAACTTGGCCTCAATCAAATCAAAGGCACATGTCTCTGAAGCCAGGCAATAACTGTTGTCCTTCTTCCCTAAACATAAAGGGCGGAACCCAAAAGGATCCCGCGCGCCAATCAACTTATCTTCCGTCAATAAAACAAGCGAATAGGCCCCTTTAATCTGTTTCAAAGCTCCTGTCAGCCTGGCGAGAACATCTTTCGTTTTTGCCCGGGCCATCAGATGGACAATAACCTCGCTGTCACAGGTTGTCTGAAAAATCGAACCTGTTTTTTCCAGTGCCTTTTTTAACGTATGGCTGTTAATCAAATTACCGTTATGCGCAACAGCCAAAGAACTCCCCAGATAGTCCACAAATAAAGGCTGGGCGTTTTTAACCAGGCTGGAACCCGTTGTTGAATAACGCACATGCCCTATACCGCGCCCGCCTCTTAAGCTCTTGAGCTTCACCTCATCAAAAACATCAGCAACCAACCCCATATCTTTATGGATAAATAACTCCTGCGCGTCGCTGGTTACGATACCGCAAGACTCTTCTCCTCTATGCTGCAATGCATAGAGCCCCAAATAGATCAGATAGCTCGCCTCAGGGGAACCAAATACGCCAAAAAGTCCGCAGTGATCCCGAGGAGAACCTTCACCTGGTAAAAAATATCCACCACTCACACAAGAACCCATTTTTTTCTCCTGCCGCTTAAAATGGCCCGCCGGGAAACCTCCCCCGACTCTCTCACTTAAAATAGTTCACGCCGTTTAAAAAAATCGCGAAACCATCACCCTTATCTTTTAACCCTTCCCTGGTCCAACGAGGGTGCTGCAACCCAATCAAGTGCCTCTCCGGATGCGGCATAAGGCCAAAGATCCTTCCTGTCATATCACAAATACCCGCGATATTATCCATAGAACCGTTAGGATTGATACCCTCTCCATCCAGCCGGCCTCCTTTATCGCTATACTGAAACACAATCTGGCCCGCCTGGTTCAGGCGGCCCAAAACATCTTCACTGCGGGGAATGAACTTTCCTTCCGCATGAGCAATCGGTAAATAAATGACCTCCTCTATCCCCTTCGTCCAGACACATTTACCACAACCGCCTCGTGCCGGTTTTAAATAAACCCACCTGTCTTGAAAAAGGCCGCAATCATTTAAAGATAACGTCGCCTCCTGCATGAACGAATCATTCCCCGGCAAAATTCCAGCTCTCACTAACACCTGAAAACCGTTACAGATACCGATCATCAACCCACCAGCATCAATAAAACCGCGGACGCTATCAAAAAGTTTAAACTTCAATTCATTCGCCAAAATCTTACCAGCTGCGATATCATCGCCGTATGTAAACCCGCCGGATAAAGCCAATATCTGATAATTACAAAGCTTTTTTACGCCAGCCACAAGCTCATTAATATGGACGGGCTCCGTTAAAGCGCCCGCTGATTCAAAAGCGAATTCCGTTTCCCTGTCACAATTAACACCGGCTGTTTTAAGGATACAAACTCTTGGCTTTGCCATTTTAAAACTCGCTCTTATGTGAACTCTTACCGTAGAATCTATTAATAATGCCTATAACATCTTCCGGCTTGTCCACCAAAGAAAATAGACTTAAGTCGTGCTTACCGATACAATCACGACGCAAGACCGTTGACATAATCCAATGCAGAAGCCCTCTCCAATACTGGCTACCCACAAGGATAACCGGAAATCTTGGAATCCTGGACGTCTGAATAAGATTAATGGACTCAAACAACTCATCCAGCGTGCCATAACCGCCTGGAAAGATAACAAAGGCTTTGGCATAACGGACAAACATCACCTTGCGGATAAAAAAATAATGAAACTCAACCAACGTCGTCACAAACTGGTTCGCTTTTTGCTCTGTTGGGATATAAATATTTAAACCTATAGAAACACCGCCGGCTTTTTTAGCGCCCTTATTCGCCGCCTCCATAATACCTGGGCCTCCGCCGGAAATAACCTGGTATCCGGCCTTAGCCAATAAATACGA
The DNA here is from genome assembly GCA_964423185.1 of uncultured Planctomycetia bacterium. Classification (GTDB taxonomy): domain Bacteria; phylum Omnitrophota; class Gorgyraeia; order Velamenicoccales; family Velamenicoccaceae; genus CAYRDK01. The sequence goes on along the minus strand of CAYRDK010000001.1, from coordinate 121,930 downwards.
AGTCTCCTCCGCTAACTTGTAATGCTCATCATGAGGGCGGAGGCGGGATGAGCCAAAAATAGAAATAGCGTTTTCGTACTGAGAAAGAATATTAACACCATTGGCAAACTCTTGCGAAATGCGCTCAATACGGCCTTGTTCATCCTGCTCGCATGCCGTCTTGAGTTTCTTTTTAGAAAGCCTCTTTACCCGGCTTACCGCTCGTCCTGTTTTCTTAGGCTTTAATACCGTCATTTTTTACCTTATATCCTTCAAAGGGGCCTGCCATGCCTCTTTTAATCTTCCGATCGGTGCCTGGAGGCAACACGCCCCTTTAAGGCCGAAAGCTTTAAATTCTTTAGATTCACAAACACATCCGATGAGGTTCACAGCTGTGCCTTTGACAGCCTTCTCAAACTCCTTGCGCCGCGACGGCTCAACCTCAACAACAAACCTTGAATTAGATTCGGAAAAAAGGATATCATCTTCCCGATAAAGCCGAGGGCTCGCATGAACATCGCTTAAAAAAATATTGGCGCCATAACCTCCGGCAAAACACATCTCCGCCACCGCGACAGCCAATCCCCCCTCAGAACAGTCGTGCGCGCTGGCCACTAAGCCTCCAGCAACAGCTTTTGACAACTTCTCCATCAAACGCCTGGACTTCTTAAAATCAACTTTAGGGACAAAACCTCCCTTAATTTTCCTGACGCTGTAATAGTGAGACCCTCCAAACTCCGCGAACGTCTCACCCATCAGATAAAGCAGATTACCGGGCTTTTTAAAATCCATCGTAAGGCTTTTAGAAACATCATCCATAATAGCGATAGCGGATATGAGTAACGTGCCAGGGATAGAAATCGTCTTGCGGCCAAAAGCAAACTCATTATAAAGGCTGTCTTTACCCGAAATAAAAGGGACACCAAAACCCAATGCAGCGTCATAACAGCCGTAGGCGCAACGCACTAAAGCCCCCAGACGATCAGGTTTATCAGGATTACCCCAACAAAAATTATCAAGGATCGCCGCCTTCTCAAGAGGCCCGCCGACACAAACAATCTGCCTGAGCGCCTCGTCAACACAACTGGCCGCCATCCAATAAGGGTCAAAATCACCATATTTAAAATTAATACCATTGGAAACAGCAAAACCTTTTAGAGAGTTAAACAACGGCTTAACGACACACGCATCCGACGGGCCATCATTTGTGACACCCACGAAAGGCTTAATAATTGTAGCCGCCTGCACCTCATGATCATACTGGCGGATTACCCATTCCTTTGAAGCGATATTCGGCTCAGCAAGTAAACGATATAAAATATCTGAATAATCCTTTTTCACCTTAACGGCGCCCTTTTTGCTTTGTGGCTTCTGCCAAAGAGCCTTTTTCGTCACATCCGGCAACCCATTATGCAAAAAGTCCATATCCAGCAAACACACGCGGTGGCTTTTATAATAAAGTTCAAGCTTTTTCGTACCGGTAAACTCGCCAATAACAACCGCTTCAACATCCTCTCGTGAAAACAAACCCAGAAGCTCTTCGACATTCTCCTTCTTGACAGCTAAAACCATACGCTCCTGTGCTTCTGAAATCCATATTTCCGTGTAACTTAAGCCGTGGTATTTCAAAGGCACTCGGTCTAAATCAACACGCGCGCCTAAATCCTTCCCCATCTCACCGACAGCGCTGGATAACCCACCGGCGCCACAATCAGTAATCGCGCTATAAAGCCGCCTGTCACGCGCTTTCAAAAGACAGTCCAGCATCTTTTTTTCCGTAATAGCATTGCCGATCTGCACCGCGCCCGATGAAACATTTTCTGACTCATGTGTCAACTCGCCGGACGAAAATGTAGCTCCATGAATACCGTCGCGCCCCGTCCTGCCGCCGAGCACAACAATCAACTCTCCCGTCTCAACCTTTTTAGAAACCATTGTGTTAGGCAGGATACCAACTGTGCCGCAATAGACTAAAGGATTGCCGACAAAGCGCTCATCAAAAAGGACCGCCCCATTTGCCGTCGGAATCCCCATCCTGTTGCCATAATCCCTTACCCCGCTGACAACCCCCTTCATCACGCAAGCCGGATGCAATGCCCCTTGCGGAAGTTTCTCTTGCGGATAGTCCAGAGGCCCAAAACAAAAAACATCCGTATTTAAAATCGGCTTAGCCCCCAGCCCGGTCCCCATAGGGTCCCGGATAACACCGCCGATGCCCGTGTTGGCTCCGCCATAAGGCTCAAGCGCCGAAGGATGATTATGTGTCTCCACTTTAAAACAAAGACAGAACTGTTCGTCAAAGGAGATAACACCGGAATTATCCTCAAACACCGACAAACAATACGGTTTCTTAAGTTCTTTTGTCGCTTTCATAACGGTCGATTTTAATAAATTATGAATGATTTTATGCCCTATCTTTTTCTGAAAACGTTCACCACTCAACTTTCGGCCTGTTTTTTCTTGATAATCAATATTTCCCCTGAACGTCTTATGGACACAGTGTTCCGACCACGTCTGGGCTATTGTCTCAAGCTCACAATCCGTCGGGTTCCTTTCTTTACTCTTAAAATAAAACTGAATCTGACGCATCTCGGCAAGATTTAAAAAAAGCTGGCCCTGCGAACTGATCTTAAGAAGTTCCTTATCATTCGCCTTTAAAATATCTATGGCGTTCATATGGAAAACATAGTCCGGTACAGCGGAAAAATCATAGAGATGATGTTCATCCTGCGGCAAGACAAACTCAATCATTTTATTGTAAAGAAGTTTCTGGGCGATTAAGAGAAGTTTCTTTTGAGAAGAGACGCCTTTAAAAAGATACCTCTTTGCCGTACGCACGGCTGAAACTGGCTGAATACCTAAATCTCTGATACCTTTAAGCACTGAATCTTCGACGGGATCCATAACGCCGGGTTTATACATAATCTGGACAGATGCATAGCCATCCAATGAAAGAGGTGTTTCTTCATGCGTATAAACATCATATTCCTGGGTAACCACATCTATTAACAGCTCTTTCGCCACCCGCTCGGCATCCTGACGGCTTAAAGCTCCGATTAGAAAATAAACATGCTTTAAACGGATATCCTGCACCTGGCCAAAGCCGAAACTCATGATCTCGGCTTTCAAATTTTCGGCAAAGCTGCTATAAACACCCTCTTTATCTTTAACTTCAATGCGCCAATACATAGGCGGATTTTCCCCTAAAATACCATCAAAAGGAAAGCTTGCAGAGGAGCTCCTTTATAAAGGATGGAAATACTCAATGACGCGCATACGCCATTTACAAACTGGCTACAAAAAAGACTTTTTTCCAAGCAAGCTCGTTATGCGCAACATACAGCTAAATTTATAATTACAAGAACAACGGAGTTACTATACCAAAAAAAAACCCTGAAATCAACCCTTTCAACAGACTTTAGGGTAAACTCTTTCAGGGATACTTTATAGAGCTGTTATACCAAAATCAAACTACGGCCTTTTTTTTAAAAATATACTGCACACAACCTTAATCAAGGCCAAGTTTCTTAAAAATAGCCGGGATATGAGACAAGTAATACTTGATATCAAAGATAGACTGAATAGCGTCACTGGATAAATATTTACGGACTCTCGCATTGCTCAAAAGAACATCTTTAAAATCACGGTTCAAAGACACACACTGGAAAGCGCACTTTTGCACAATATCATAAGCCACAGGTCTGGCAAGTCCTTTTTTCATGAGTTCTAAAAGGACGCGCTGAGAATAAATCAGGCCGTTTGTTTTGCCTAGATTCATGAGCATATTTTTTGGATAGACATCCAACCCCTCCATAACATCTTTAAACTGATTTAGAATATAATCTAAAACGATCATACTGTCCGGCAAAATAACTCTTTCAACAGAAGAGTGGCTGATATCACGTTCATGCCACAAGGCGATATTTTCCAGCTCAGCCAAAGCGTTTGTGCGTAAAAGGCGCGCCAATCCACAGATCTTTTCGCAAATAACAGGATTACGCTTATGTGGCATGGCGGAAGAACCCTTCTGCCCTTTGGAAAAAGGCTCTTCAGCCTCAAGCACTTCCGTCCTCTGCAAATGCCTTATCTCTGTAGCGAATCGCTCCAAAGAAGCGCCCGTGATAGCCATCGTTGTCAGACAAAACGCGTGCCTGTCACGTGGAATCACCTGAGTTGAGCTTCTGGAAATCCCCAGGCCAAGCTTTAAACAAACATACTCTTCAACCTCAGGATCGATGTTCGTATAAGTGCCAATGGTCCCTGAAAGCTTGCCAACAGCTATCCCTTCTCTGGCCGATTTTAACCTCTCCAGGTTACGCAGCATCTCGTCATGCCAAAGAGCGATCTTAAGGCCAAAAGTCGTTGGTTCCGCGTGTACCCCATGCGTACGCCCAATACAAGGCGTATTTTTATACTTTTTAGCGCTTTGAGCTAAAACATGTAAAAGGCACTCAACATCCTCAACAATGATATCAAGCGCTTCCTTCATCTGCAGTGCCAAAGATGTGTCCAAAATATCATTAGATGTCAATCCCATATGAATATATTTAGCATCATCGCCAACACTTTCAGACAAGTTATTTACAAAAGCGACAACATCATGTTTGGTTTTTTCTTCCGCCTCTTTTATCTTATCTATATTGATTTTTGCTTTTGATTTTATAGAAACAAGCGATTTTTTTGGAATTTTCCCTAACTTATTCCATGCCTCACAAACTAAAATCTCTACTTTTAGCATCTGGTCAAACTTGTTCTGTTCACTCCAAATGCTACTCATCTTCGGTAACGCATATCGCTCGATCATGATTCACCTCAATTTTTTAACAATCTGCCAGGCTAATATATTCTGAATTGTCAGCTTCTTATACGCCCTCCTGGCATATAAGAAGCCACATTTAGTTTCCAACAAAACTCTAAATATACCACATACTCTGCAACTATACCCTGCTAACTTCTTTTTTTAAAGAGTTTTTAATTAAAGAATAGGCCTGATTATAATTAGTTCTCACTAAAAAACCCTTGTGAGAACTAATTTATAATTTATATAGGTACTTAATATAACAAAAACAGGCCTCTAAGTCAAATAAAAATGGGCAATCCAGACGATTGCCCATTTCAAAAAATTACTTAACTTATTGCAAAAAAATAAGTTAGAAACTAAAAAAATAATTATTTTACAACCTTATAAGCGACATCAATAGCATCTCCAGCCGGTGTACTTTTATCGGCCTTCACCCCTTGAGCCTGTTTTTTCATTAAAAAATCCACTAAAAACTTAAGAAAAAAAGAAAAAGAATATCTAACTAAAACAGGCAGGATAAAAAAAAGAAAAAAAAGCCCAAAAAATAAACTGGCCGCGAAGGCCGCTTTTAATAGAAAAAAGCCGGCCAATAAAGCGGCTAAAACCAGCCCAAGGCTCATGGCCCAAAAAAAAGATGACGATTGGCCTGTCCCCTTTTGGCTAAAAAAATATGAAATCATCTAGCTCTCTTTTTTATAAAAATACTATATCGACAAAAGGCTCCCCAAAATAAGAAAAAATGAAACAAAAAATAAGATAAAACCAAAAATCCGCGGGTGTTTCAATAAAGCATCGCTTAAATTCTTTCTCGCATTAAGCAGCTTCTCAATCCTGTCTGTTGAAAAAGTCTTATCAAGTTTCTTTTCAATCTGCGAAATCGCCTGCGGGACTAAAATAACTCCCATACCTATCGCCAGCCCAACAACACCTACAATAAGATTAAAAATCCGAAAAAATTGTAGTTCGCCAATATATCTCCCCCCTGTCTTATCAACTTGGCAAAAAGTTATCTTATGGCCACTTTTGTTTTATTTTATCGCAAATAACATCTTTTCACAAGAAGTTCTAAAAACTACACGGAACTACACGGCCGGACTCTCTTTAATCTCGTTTTAAACGCCCCTTAAACTCGTACCAGGGAAAACTGTTGCCAGGGCACTCCGTCTTAGCCCCTGGCACATCTTTATGCCTCAGGATACGCGAAGAAGGAATACCATAATAATCCTTTAAAGTATTGGTTAACAACAGAAGCGACTCCATCTGACTGCTAGACGGCTGCGTATACGTAAAATCACCAACCAGACAAATACCGATCGCGTGGTTATTCATTTTACTGGCCGCGCAATGCGCCCCATTCAGCTGTTTTATCCACCGGGCCGAAGCCTCAATCTGGCCATCCACCTTCGTATTTGTCCCATTATCGATAACAAAGTGGTACCCGAGCCCCTTATCAAATCCACGCCTGCGGTGAATAAGATCTAGAGAACGGGCATCGCCTGTATCAGTAACGCTATGATGAATAATAATATACTTCCATTTTTTTGCCTTAAAAACAGGTATGACGGGCCGTAAAGAAGAAGCCAGGGGGATAACCAACCTCTGGCCAACCTTCATCTTGCGCGGGTCCCTAATCTGATTCTCTTCCAGAATAGATTTAACAGGGACATCATACATCTTGCTAATACGATAGATTGTTTCCGCCGGAGCAATAATATGGATGACGTCATGCCGGGTAATCATCTGGTCCGAAACGGGTTTATAAACATAGTCCAAAGGAGCCTGATGAGGCGGGATTGCGCGCGCGCAGGAAGTCAACAATAACACCATTAAACATAAAATACTGCTATGGCAAAAGGCATGTTTTATTCTCGGCATCTATACCTTCCCAAGCAACATGAATAAACCAATCAGAATAAACAAAACAGCTCCGACAATCTTTACCACATCCGGGTTTAAATACCTGCCCAACAGAGCCCCGGCCAAAACAGAAACGGCCGTTATCAAAATATACGCGGCGACAGACCCAGCCCATACAGCCAATGGCTTGCCTGATTTCGAAGCCAAACCAATGCCCACCAACTGAGTCTTATCCGCCAGCTCAGCGACAAAAACAGCCAAAAAAGTTGTAACAAAAATTTTCCAGTCCATGTTAACATTGCCTCCAATCAGGTATTTTTTCTAATCACTTCTTCCTTTAAAGGATACCGCCTGCAACTAAACTTTTCCCCTTCCGGGCAATACCCCAAAGCTTCACATTTTGCGCCGGCATTTTCAAAAACCTGCGGCAGATTTTCTTTGGCGATCTCAAGCATCTTTTCCGCCAGCCTTTTTATTTCCCATTGAGCCCGCGCACAACATCTATGTTTAAAAAAATGAAGCAACTCACGGCAATTCATGGTGACAACAATTTTTGTCTCAGCAGCCTGCGGCAGCAAAAAACGTGCATCCTGATTAGCCCGCTCCCCCACGCAACCATTTTCTTTAAAGATCTCAAGCATCTTATTGTAACCAACCTGAATCAAATCCATAGCCTTTAAAAACTCCTGTTTCAACTCCTGATCCGCGGCGACAGAAGGCGGTATAATATAATCAAAACTAGACTCTTTAACATAACGCTGGCTTTGCTGCGAATAAGACGCCATCCTGTGACGCACCAACTGATGTGTCAAAGCCCGTGACACTCCTTCAATGGCGAACGTAAACTTAACGTGTTCCAATGGGCTTTCATGGCCGGAAGCAATAACCTTTTTAATAAAATCAGCCTGTTTACCAGCGTCCTCTTCTTTCTGATCAAAGAAATCTCCGGCGAACTTATGAGAATAACATTGCCGGCACGCTGCGTACATCAGCGCTACCGCATTCTGCGTCATCTCCAATAATCTAACATGGACATTAACTTCCGGCATACATAACCCCTTCCTTAAAATATAAAATCAGTTCCGAGTACGGAGGGCTGGATTCAGGATTCTTCCTAAACCAAAAAGATACTCAATTATCTACCCAAACTGTGCTCTAAAAAATTACACTTAATTTTTTATTATCATACCAGACAACACTCTTTTTTGTGAACCGTTTTTTTTTATATTTACATCTGATTTTTTTTTGTTATAATACATTAACAACTTCTGGCTACATGGAATTAACCATGAGGAAGTTACGGATAAGAGAAAATCGTAAGCCTGGGTTTTCCAATACTCAGGTTTTTTTATTTTTAACGATATCATGGAAGCCGCTCAACCCTTCAAAAAAACTCCGTTACTGGAAGAACATCTCGCTCTTGGCGCGAAAATCGCGCCTTTCGCGGGCTGGCAGATGCCAATTCAATATGAAGGTATTCTATCGGAGGCGCTCTACACCCGTCATGCCGCCACCTGCTTTGACATCTGCCATATGGGAGAATTTCTTATCAAAGGCGATGCCCACAAATCAGGGCTGGAAACAATTGTAAGTGCCAATCTTGATAACTTGGCTATTGGTTCCTGCCGTTATAGTTCCATGCTCAATGAAGAAGGCGGCATCATTGATGACCTTATCATCTATCGCAAAGCTCAGGAAGAATGGATGATTGTTGTTAATGCCGGCACCATTGAAAAAGACAAACAACATTTTTTAAAACACCTTTCCAAAAACGCCGAGTTTAATGACCTTTCCGAAATATTAGGTAAAATTGACCTTCAGGGCCCGGAATCCGAAAATATCATAAAAATGATTGCGCCTGAAATCCGGCCCTTAGAATACTATACCTTCACAACAACCGGGATTCTTGGAGAAAAAAATATTATCAGCCGGACAGGCTATACAGGAGAGATGGGTTTTGAAATTTACGCCTCCATAGATAAAATTAAAACTGTTTGGAAAACATTATTGAAAACTAAAAATGTCAAGCCAGCCGGATTAGGCGCGCGAGACGTCCTGCGCCTGGAGATGGGCTATAGCCTCTATGGACAAGATATAGATGAAACCACTTCCCCCCTGGAAGCGGGGCTTGAAAAGTTCATCAGCCTTGACAAAGAGTTTATCGGTAAACAAGCGCTTGCGCGCCAGAAAAAAGAGGGTTTAAAAAAACACCGCGTCTTTCTGAAGACAACAACAAGGCGCGCGCCCCGGCACCTCTATAATATCTACCATGACGGCCTTTGCGTCGGTACCGTCACGAGCGGCAGTTTCTCTCCCCATCTCGAACAAGGTATCGGTATTGGATTCACTGAAATCCCCCTGGACAACCTTACAAAAACTATCCATGTCGGAGAAGACAAAACGAAGATTGAATCATTTTTTTGCACAAAACCTTTTATCAAACAAACTTCACTAAAAAACAAGATGAGGTAACGCATGCCTATCCCTGATGGTTTATTATTTACAAAAGAGCATGAATGGATTAAAATTGAAGGCGAAAACGGCACAATCGGCATCAGCGAATACGCCCAACACGCTTTAGGAGATATCACATTCGTGGAACTACCAAAAACCAATGTAGATATCCAACAGTTTCAGGTTATGACAACGATTGAATCCGTCAAAGCCGCCAGCGATATTTACGCGCCGTTATCAGGCACGATTATGGAAGTCAATACTGAACTTGACAACAATCCCGCCTTAATTAATCAGCACTGCTACACAAAAGGCTGGATCGCTAAAATAAAGGTTACAAATCCACAAGAAACAAAAAACCTTATGGACGCTGCCTCTTATAAAAATTTTGTCCAGGAGTTAAAACATTGAGCGACTATATTGCCAATACGGAAAATGACATTAAGGAAATGCTCAGCGCTATTGGGGCCAAAAGCATCGACGCGCTTTTCGCCGATATCAAACCTCACCAGCGGCCGGCCTCTTTCGACCTGCCTCCTGGAAAATCAGAGTTTGAAGTCGTCCGTTATTTCAAAAAATTATCAAAAAAAAATATCAGTGGCCTTGTCTGTTTTTTAGGCTGCGGCTACTATGACCATGAAATTCCGTCTATCGTAGACCACTTATCAAGCCGCAGTGAATTTTACACAGCCTATACGCCCTATCAGCCGGAATGTTCTCAAGGCACCCTGCAGGCCATCTATGAGTATCAAAGCGCTTTATGCCGTTTAACAGGCTTGGATATCGCCAACGCTTCTTTATACGACGGAGGGACAGCCCTCTATGAAGCGGTCATGATGGCCAGAAGGATCACAGGCCGCAACAGAGTCGTTGTGGACGAGGCCATTAACCCTATTTACCGTACAATCATTTACTCTTACACAAAAAACTTAAATATCGAATTTGTTGAAATCCCCATAAGAAACAATTCCATCGACAGAGCGGCCTTAAAAAAAGAGTTGAACGATAAAACAGCCTGTGTCCTTCTGCAAAATCCAAACTTTTTCGGCCATATTGACGACCACTCGGATATCGCTTCCGACGCCCACCACGTAGGCGCGCTCGTTATTGAATCAGTTTATCCTGTCGCCCTTGGGCTGCTAAAAACACCAGCTGAGATGGGTGCTGATATCGTGACCGGTGAAGGGCAAAGCCTGGGAATCCCTTTGGGTTTCGGCGGGCCTTATCTGGGTTTTATGACGACAAAAAAAAACCTTGCCAGAAAGATGCCCGGCCGTATTGTCGGAGAAACGCTGGATGTTTTCTTAAAAAGGTCTTTCGTGTTAACCCTTCAGGCAAGAGAACAGCATATCCGCCGCGAGAAAGCCACATCTAATATCTGTTCCAACGAAGCGCTTTGCGCTCTTCGAGCCCTGATCTATCTTTGCGCTTTAGGCAAAAACGGCCTTATAGAAGTCGCGAAACTCAACCATGAAAAAAGTGAATTCGCCAAAACTCTTCTAACTAAAATAAAAGGGATCACCATTAAACAAGATTGCCCAACCTTTAATGAGTTTTTGGTTGAACTGCCCAAAGACCCAGCGCCCGTTATTGGCGCCATGGTTGATAAAGGCTTTGCCGCGGGCTTCCCACTCAATCGCTACTATCACAACTTGAAAAACCACATGCTGGTCACCGTGACGGAAAAACGGACAAAAGAAGAGATTATCCGTTACGCCGAAAGCCTGGAGTCTGTATTATGGAGCTAATATTTGAAAAATCTGTTTCTGGACGGCGCTCTACAAGGCTGCCTAAAAGCGACTGTCCCGCTAAAGAAATCCCTCATAAATATCTGAGGAAAAATCCCTGCGCCCTTCCTGAGGTTTCAGAGCTAGATTTGGTGCGCCACTTTACCAATCTTTCGCGTTTAAATTTTTCTGTCGACACAAACTTTTATCCGCTGGGATCCTGCACCATGAAATACAATCCAAAATTTACTGAAGATATCGCCCGCTTGGAAGGGTTCACGCAATTGCACCCTCTCCTGCCTCAATTACAGCTCGGAGGCATTCTAACGCAGGGCGCCCTGGAAGTACTCTACGATATGGAACAGCTTCTATGTGAAATCACCGGCATGCACGCCTTCACCATGCAGCCATCCGCAGGAGCCCATGGGGAGTTAACCGGCGTTATGCTCATCGCGGCCTATCATCTGGCAAAAAATGAAAAACGCAAATATATTCTTGTCCCGGATTCCGCGCACGGCACAAATCCGGCAAGCGCGGCTATTGCTGGTTACGAAATTATCAATATAGCATCCAATGAAAACGGAACAATGGATATTACCAAAATCAAAGAGGTGCTAAATAAAGAAGTAGCCGCAATCATGATGACATGCCCCAACACGCTTGGGCTTTTTGAAACAGATATTGATGAGATCGCAAAAGCCGCGCATGAAGCAGGCGCCCTCATGTATTATGATGGGGCCAACCTAAATGCTATCATCGGCAAATGCCGCCCGGGAGATATCGGATTTGATATCATCCACGTCAACTTGCACAAAACATTTGCTACGCCGCACGGCGGCGGCGGGCCAGGCGCGGGGCCGGTTGGCGTTAAAAAAGAACTCGCTGAATTTTTACCTGTTGCAAGGGTCAGCAAAAGAGACGATGGGACGTTTTACCTGGATTACCAAAAAAAACATTCTATCGGCTATATCGCGCCCTTCTATGGCAACTTCCTTGTTATTTTAAAAGCCTACGCTTATATCCTGCTTTTGGGAAAAGAGGGCCTCATCAAAACAAGCGAACAGGCTGTTTTAAATGCCAACTATATTCTTGAAAAATTAAAAACCACATACGCGGCTGTCGCTGGCGGCCGGCGCTGTATGCACGAGTGCGTCTTATCAGCATCACAACAGGCGAAAGAAGGAGCAACAGCCCTTGATATTGCTAAATTTCTTATTGATAAAGGGATACACCCGCCCACTATCTACTTCCCTTTAATTGTCAAAGAAGCTCTTATGATTGAACCAACAGAAACAGAGTCAAAAGAAACATTGGACTATTTTATCGCCTGCATGCTGGAGGCTGATGACTTAAGCAAAAAAAATCCAGACCAGCTCAAGGCCTGCCCAAGATCTACCCCTGTCACAAGGCCGGATGAAACAAAAGCGGCCAGAAAAATGGACTGTAGCTACCTTTAAATTATGAACGCTTCAAGATATATCGTAAGCGGGCTATGTGATGCCGCCACGAACATGGCTGTTGATGAAGCCCTCCTAAACACCTACGAAGAAGGCTCATCAAAACCAATATTGCGTATCTACGGCTGGCGGAAAGCAGCTTTTTCATTCGGCTACTCCCAAGACCCGGCGGCGCTATTCCATTTAGATTTATGCGAGCAAAAAGGCGTACCCGTTGTGCGCAGGCCAACTGGAGGAGGCATTATTTTTCATAATGATGACGTTACTTACAGCATCATCATTTCACAAGGCGACCTTCAGGAAAACCTGAATGTCAAAGGCGCGTTAAGAAAAATCACCTTGTTTCTTACACGCGCCTATCAAGATCTAGGCGTGCGTGCCTGCTTCGCCATTGAATCAGGCAAAAAAGTAAAACAACTTCATGCGATTGCAGATTTTTGCTTTTCAAGAAACGAAGATTACGATATCCTTATCAAAGGCAAAAAGATAGGCGGAAACGCGCAAAAAAGAAAAAAACGCCTCATCCTGCAGCACGGCTCTATCCCCTTCTCTTTTGAAAAAGAAAAGATAGCGCCCTTTCTTAAAAACAGCCTTTTCTTAAAAGATCTTAACGTGGCTTGCATTAATGAAATAACGGATAAAAAAATTTCTTTTACAGAATTAAGCGATATTCTTAAAAACGCTTTTGGCGCGCACTTTTCAACAGCGCTTGAAAAAAGCGGGCTAAGCGAAAAAGAACAAAAACTGGCAGAACAGTTAAAACGTAAAAAATATGCCCAGGCGCGGTGGAACTTATACAGAGAACAGAATTAGCCCAACTGACGGCGAATAATAATCCATATCTATGAAAATTCAACGCAAGCCAGAATGGCTTAAAAAAAAGTTAGATTTTAATCAAAGCCGCCCAACGGCAAATATTTTAAATGCTATCGGCGTCCATACGGTCTGCAGAGAAGCAAAATGCCCCAATATCAGCGAATGTTTTAAAGAGAATCACGCCACATTCCTTATTTTAGGAAAGTACTGCACACGCAGGTGCCTCTTTTGTAATGTGGAAAAAACAAAACCCCTGCCGCTGGATAAAAATGAACCTCAAAAAGTAGCTCAGGCTGTCTTAGAACTCAGGCTCAAACACGCGGTTGTCACAAGTGTGACGCGTGATGACATCCCAGATGGAGGGGCATCTATCTTTGCCGAAACGGTGCGCGAAATCAAAAAGGTTTCAAATAAAACTTCTACGGAACTGCTCATACCGGATTTTAAAGCTGACAAGGCCGCCTTAAAAACAGTAGTTGAGAGCAAGCCCGACATCATCGGCCACAATTTAGAAACCATCGCGCGGCTCTACCATCTAAGGCCGCAAGCCGATTACCAGCGCTCTTTAAAAGTATTGCAATTCATCAAAGACATTGACGAGAATATCCATACTAAATCAGCGCTGTTGCTGGGATTGGGCGAAAAAGAAAACGAAGTGGTTGATGCCATGAAAGGCTTAAAAAAACACAATTGCGACTTTTTATGCCTCGGCCAATACCTGCGGCCAAGCCTTAAGCACACAGAAATCGCTGAATATATTAACCCTCGGCAATTTGGCCATTATAAAACGATAGCGCTCAATCTGGGGTTTAAACATGTTGAAAGCGCGCCTTACGCGAGAAGTTCCTGGCAGGCGGAGGAGTACTTAAAATTAACCTGTTAGCGAGCTGGCGAGTTAAACCCGTCAACCCGTTCACCCGAGCACTCGCTAACTCACCAATAGGCCAACATATTTTAAACCTATTTTTTCTTGGGTATGTAGATAATAAACGTGTTATCTTTAACTTCTGTCATCATCTCCTGAACAAAAGCATCCTCGGGCAAAGAAATTGATCGCGAAACTGAACCAAAACTTTCCATCTTATAGAAAGAACCGGGTTCCTGATTTTCTTCCAAGCCGGAACGTTGGCAAACCACTGTCAAAGACCCAGGATTTACCTGCACATCAATCGTATCCTTTTTAAAATTAGTAATATCCATCTTTATGATATAAGCATCCTGTTGAGGTTCTACATTCAAGCTTGGCGCCGCCATCAAATCAGTGCCAAACATATTTCCCCCTAGAACCTGTTTCATATCATCCAAAGGCGTTGGCGTTTTCAAACCGGCTAATGCCTGAGGATTGTCCTTAATCTTCTCATATGCTTCCATAACAGCTCTTACCTTCTCAACGGGTATCGCAAATCCGATGCTTTGCGAATCCTGCACAACAGCCATATTGATACCAATCAAATCACCGTCAAGATTAAATAACGCTCCGCCGCTATTGCCTGGATTGATTGGCGCATCCGTCTGAATCAACCCATCAAAAACATGCTGCCCTTGCATAAAGAAAAACTGGCGGTTGATACCACTCACCACCCCAACCGTCACAGAATTTTCAAGCCCCAAAGGGTTGCCAACCGCCACGGCCGTCTCGCCAACCAAAATATCCGAGGCCCTTGCCAACTTTACAGAAGTTAATCGTTCAAAGGGCTCAATCTTTATCAAAGCCACATCCTTGTCTGGGCTCTCATAAACAACCCTGCCGCGAACAGATGCACCATTGTTTAAAATCACAATAATAGTGCTGGCCATGTTCACGACATGAGCGTTTGTCACAATAAGGCCATCCGGAGCAACAATAACGCCAGAACCGACACTTTGAAATTTCAAAGCCCGGGGCTGCGCCTGCACACCGTAAAACTGGTTAAATAAGATATCGAATTCGTTTCCATAGCTCCCCCAAAAAGGGTTCTGGCGTAAAAGCAAAATACGTTCTGTGCTGATATTAACGACACAGGCGGAATTCTCACGCACGACTTTAACGACAGGCGTTTCACGCACGTTCTCAGCGCTAACAATAAACCCAACCGGCAACGTTAAAAAAAACCCTATAGAAAAAATCAGTTTTTTAACCATATTCTACCGCCCCCCCCCCCCCCCACCCCGGAAAAATTTGAAAAAACTATTTGTTCAATTTTTCATGTTTTTTTTTCTGCTTTCTCCCCCCCCCCCCCCCCCCACTTACATA
Organism: uncultured Planctomycetia bacterium; assembly: GCA_964423185.1. Taxonomy (GTDB): domain Bacteria; phylum Omnitrophota; class Gorgyraeia; order Velamenicoccales; family Velamenicoccaceae; genus CAYRDK01. Next base: position 106,606 of record CAYRDK010000001.1, on the reverse strand, counting down.
GTTCTCACTGAAAACTCTTGTGAGAACTAATTCCATTTTTTCAGTGGTAGCTAAATAAATGACACTCTGGAGCCCTAAAATTAAACATGCCATTTAGCGATATGATTATACTTTTTGCCCAAAAATTTCTTTAACCGTTGGCCGGCTAAGGGCTATAATCGTAAAAATCCCCAAAACCGTACCAAACGGCACAAAAAGACAACTTAAACCCGCGATCACCATACAAAAAATATAGCGCCTCCGGCGAGCCAGAGAACGCCCCGCTATAATCATACAAACCGCATATCCCCAGCCAAAAAGCAACGCCGCGCTGCCCATAATAACAAAAAGCCAACCAAAAAAAAGCGGAGGCACTTGCCCTGATTTATCCGCCATCAACTGAGGGGACGTTAAAGCGATAATCCCAATCACAAGATGAATGATAAAAATACAGGAAAACAAACCTCCTAAAACTCCAACTACGTAATGAAAAATAGACAACAGCCGCAAATGTTCATTATCCTGATTAATCACATCTGCCATCAAAACCCCCTTTTTTTTAAAAAAAATCCCTATAACCCATACCGCCTGCTCATCGCCTACCACTTCAAAACTGTGTTATCTTCTTCATCTTCGGCCAGGCTTTCGGCTCCGGAAGAGCTCTGTTGCTTTTCCTGCGATGATGAAGCGATAATCTCATTCAGGCTTCTCTCTGGCGCAACGGCAAGTCCGCTTGAAACTGCTTTTTCTTCTGGTTCTATCACTACCACATCCTGCTCCTCTGCTTTTTTTTCAGATTCTATAACGACAGCCAGCGCGCTTTGATTAAAGACGGCTTCTTTTGTCAAACCGAAAAACCCTGATAAATTTACCTCGATCCAGCTTTCCACATTAGGCATTTTTAAAAAAAAGTTTAAATCTTCCGGCAAAACAACAATCTGGTACGAAGCCGCCTCAGAAATAACAACACCACCCTTGGAAATAGGACGGCTGAAAATATCTTTCATACCGGCTGATGAAAAATCCCCTTTCATATCCTCCCCAAAAAACGCAAGGTTATTATACCGGCTAGATGAAAAACCAAAATCGTCTTGAGGGATATCCATCCTCCAGGAAGGGTCCAGAAAAAAATTTACAGCGCTCAGCAGATTACCATCCTGTGGCTGACGGCGGACGACATCAAACGAAGAACACTCATAAGAACAAATGTCATTTTTACCGGCAGCGGTAATAATAACCGGATAGTCAGGGCGCATAGAAGCGATAGCCGCGTCCAACTGGCCAAACGTGGAATAATCCAAAAGATAACCAAGCATCAAAGTTAACACAGGAGAACGCCCACTGACATGAGATTTTCCTGCAGACAAAGAAGCATCAGCGGAAAAAATAAACAAGCCTGTTTCATTAACTGCGCTTACAGCTTCAAGACAGGCTGGAAAACCCGCCAAAGCCACGGAATTGACATTATCCGACGGATTAAAAACAGCGACTGTCAAAAAAAGCATCAAATCACTAAACCAGGAGGGGTAATCAAAACTGGATCCGCATATAACCAAGCCGTCTTTTGCCAGCGGCCCTTTTACCGCAAGAACAGAAGCATAGGTATCATTCTCAAGCATCATAATGGAAACCAGCTGGTTAAGAATTAGAATCTTATCCAACGCCAAACCGGAACCTTCTGATAAACCGTAAACAATCTCCTTTAAACGTAGCGGATAAAGATCAAAAATAGACCTTGCGCGCACCGCAAGGCTGATTTCTGAATAGCCCATGCGGCCAACCAACCCCTTTTCAACGGCAAGCTGATAAAAACCCTCCAGCTCTTTTTTAAGCAAATGGCCATATTGCCTGCCCATCTGACGGTAACTGCCCCACAACTCTACAATAGATAAGTTTCCTTCTTTATAAAGCCGGCCGCCCTCAAAACTGGACACAACTTTCGGCGCTTCCTGCTTAAAAGTTGATTCACTAACACTTCCCTCTTGGGCAAAAACCACCGGTAAAAAGAAACCCATCAAAAAAAGAAAAACAACGATTTTTTTCATATGGCCCCACATTTAAAAAGCCAATTAAAAAAATATTATTTAATTTTGCATGACGGCAAACCTTTTTTCGCAAAATAGTTTTGATGATAATCTTCCGCTTGGTAAAACCGCATAGCCGGAAGGATCTGCGTCACAATAGCGCGCTTATACTTGCCTGACCTGGCCATCTCCTCTTTGGAAGCCTTAGCCTGCTCTTCCTGTTGCGCGTTGCAAAAGAAAATAACACTGCGGTATTGAGAGCCAACATCCATGCCCTGCCTATTAAACGTCGTCGGATCATGAATCCTCCAAAAAACATCAAGCAACCCCTGATAAGAAACAACCGAAGGGTCATACTTCACTTCGACCGCCTCCACATGGCCGGTCTCATCAGAACAAACGTCTTCATAACCAGGGTCCTCAACATAACCTCCTGTATAACCGGCACGCACAGAAACAACACCCTCTACCTGCCGGAACGCCGACTCCACGTGCCAAAAACAACCAGCTGCAAAAACAGCCTTTTCTTCCATCTCTGCCCCGTTTTTTAAAGCGTTATCTTCACGCGCATCCGCACGAACATTAAAAAAAATATTTCCAGTAACACAAAAAACATAAAATAAAATGCCTAAGTATTTTTTCTTCATTTTTTACCGCTCGCAACAAACAACCCATTCAATACTGTTTATCCTGCAGGTGCGGTATCGCCTTTTGAGGGCAAGCGGCAATACATCGACCCTCGCTATCACAAACCTGTGGATTTACCACTTTAGACTTTTTATTAACAATCTTTAAAACACCCAAAGGGCAAGCCATCACGCAATGTCCGCAACCAATACAAAACTCTTCAATAATCACAGGAAGTTTTTTCTCAGGCATACTAACTCCTTTTTTTAAAAACCCTTTCTCCCTCCAGTATCGACGGCAGAACTTGAGTGTCAATCCGGATGCCGCCATCATGTTCTATTTTGATCGTATAGAGGACGCCGGGGACAAATCGAGTCCCTGGAGCCTCTATCTGAGCGCACTTAATACCAGCCAATTCAGCATGGCCGCTGTCTAAAGCATACTGCCAGAACTTCTGCCACAGTTCAAGCTCGAACTTACTTTTAACACCTTCAATTTTATAACCGCAGGGGATCTCATTAACCTTGACAAGTTCGAACTCTCTCGTATTCGCGCCATCCAGCATGAAAACCTTCCAGAAAAGATAGATACTCTTTCCTTTAAGCTTGTCATTTCGACAAATAAAATCATCATCAAAACGTATCACCAAAGACTGAAATTGAATGATATTGCCGGGAAAAGTAAAAAAACGGGGTGGTAACGCATTGCCGCGCGCGTCATATTCCAAAAATTTAATCGTGGTTAACTCTTGGCCAGCCTGTTGGCCCACACGCACATCCGTTACCAGCACTTCAGCAATACGGGAATCGGATTTCAAGCGCGTGATAACTTCTTTTAGAATCTTTTTTTCATTAGCGTGGCGCGTGATCAAAAAAAAGCCAATGCAAACAACCAAAAAAATCATCAAGAACACAACCGTCTTTTTCATAGCTTCACTTGGTTTTTTACCCGTCTTTATATTTTTCTGCATCATCTCTTCTGACTATTGTACCACAATCCTTCTTTAACCCAAAATTTGCAATAGGCTCTTATTCTTCTTTGTAACTTCTTACAACACCAAGAGTTATCCTATTACAATGCAGCACAAAAAAGTGTTTGCAAATTTCGGGATACCTCGATAGCAAGTTTAAATTCTGAACGGATTTAAACTATCGGCCCTTCGGGCAGATTTTGCCTAATGCAAAATCTGGGTTTATAATAAGTTCAAAAAATCAAACCGGCCAATGCCGGCAGTTAAAAGCACAATCCCATTTTATTAAAATGCTAACTATAAAAAATACTGTATTCAGATATATTTTAAATCTAAAGATTTAAACTCTCAAGATGAAAGCGCTACTTGATTGACCGCTTAAAACAATTATGTTATGCTAAACTTAGAGGTAAAAAACTAGAACCATAAAATGAGAGGTTATGATGCCTATCAAAACAATTGAAATCATCTGCCTGCCATGCCCAAAATGCGACCAGGCCAAAAAGATAATTGAAGAAACGATTCACGAAATTGAAGAACAAAACAAGATAAAAGTTATTTATGAATTCCGGCATACACCCAATCTGCAAGAAGCCAACAAATATAGTGTCAATATAGCCAAAATGCCCATCATCGTTATCAATGGGCGCGTTGAGCTTGCAGGACAACTCACCCCGGAAACTATACGCAGCAAATTAGCATACCTGCATAAATATTAATTTACCTGATTAAAAAAATCGATAAAAAAGATCACTTCTTAAACAAGAAAAGATTTGCCAAGATGATTCCTACCGCATTCAATAAACATACAACACCTAAAAAACGCCTGTGATTAATCAAATACATATGCACATCATCCTTGCTTTTATCAAGCCACGTCAGCCACTTCTCGCGGGATACAAAATAACTCTTAGAAAGGAACTTTTCTAATTTTTGATAGGAGTCAAAATCAAACAACAAAAATATTCCAACAAAAAAAACGACGGGAGCGGTTAATAAAACAAAAATTTTCATAACAATAGGAAACATATTCTCTTCCATATAAGCTCCTCATTTAATATTGGCAACAATTAAACATTTATCTTTTATCCTATTTTATTATAGCCCAAATCACCTTGCAAACCATCTTTTTTTGACAATACCTTCTTCACCCCGCTCGCAATCCGCACCGGCCTGAACGCTGGACCCTCGGCTGGCTCCCTTTAAACGATAAAAGAACTGCCAGTTACAGCAGTTCTTTTTTGACTGTACTTCTCTATCTACCGGCTTTCAAATCGTCTGGTTGGCCGACTCGTCAAAAGCCCTCGCCGGCACTGCCTTAAATACAAAAAAGCCAACCTCGTAAAATAAAGATTGGCTTTTTTGCCACATCAAAGTGGTTGCGGGGATCTGGGTATAATAGGACTTCCTCTTGCGATCTGGATGACCTGACTATATAGCGAATAGGCCAAGAATTCCGAAATTCAGCGCTTTTGAGAAACATTTTATGTCTAAAATGTCCTCTATTTTCTAGCCCAATTATCTCTAATTTATTGCCCTACAATGAGTAGAGATATGTCCACTCACAAGAGGTGGACACCATTCTCGCTCGTCTATCTTGTTAGCCTGCTATCTTTGTTCTCCTGAGCAATATTAAACCGGTTATACACAAAAGATACTCCTGCAAACAAAATACCAAGGGCAATAAAAGTGATTATTTTAAAAATAACTTCCATGCCTGAAAGATCGACAAAAATCACTCTCCCCAAGGTAAGGCCAAGCAGCAGCAAGCCTCCCAAACGTTCTGTCTTGTTTGAATCCAAGATTCCGATTAGAATAATAAGAACTCCTGCTATGCCAAGAGACAAAGAAATCCATTGCGAATTTACATATTGGAAAACTGCAGAAACTAATAAAATTATACCTGGCCAGAAAATAAGAGTCTCTTCTCTCTCAAAAAATAATTTAAGGTCTTTAAGTTGCTTAACATACTTCAGCGCAAAATAAGCGATAAAAAACATAGCCACATCAACAGTTATGAGAAACCATCTTAAAATATTAGAAGCTGTATATATATTTTCTGACATAAAAATCAAAGCGCCTGTTCCTAAAACCAAATAGGAATAAACTCTGAAACGTCTCAAAACAAGAAAAACACTCGCCGCTAATAAAACGAGGCCTTCTACGGATAACGCAAAAGCAAGCCAAGGCTCTCTTATCATTGAAAGAAGTAGGGATGTAAGATAAATACAAGAGGCAGCAGGAAATACCTGATCAAAAATACGATCTTGATCATCAAAGTCAATACCACTTTTCGCACGCCGTGTCAGATAAAAACACCCCGCCATGGAAATAGTGGCCCACAAAGACATAAACTCGCCCCATCGCCACGTTAAACCCAAGAAGTATATATTAGCCATGTGCTCGAAAGTACATAAAAAGATCAACCGTAAGCCAACAAAAAAAGTCAGAGCATAACTGAGATAGCGGAATATCTTCTCTTCGAAATTTAAACCGACAAATAATAAAAAAAACGCTTCAACCAACCATATCAACAAGGTTGAAGTCGGCAAAAACTTTAACGGAATAGAAAAAGTAATCATAAAAACAGCGGCGACTATATCGCTTACATACAATTTCTGCCGTCCTATTCTTTTCATGGCTAAGGCCAAAACCAAATATAATACTCCAACGAACAGGGCGATGGGAAAACGTTGACCATAAAATAGCTTGAGAACTAAGGGATAAGCCAAGACACTGTATAGGGCAATATTGCCGAAATTGGCCGCTGCAAGCGTCCTGGCCAATTTATCATCTTTAAATATTCTGGCGACATGAGTCCCTGCTAAGAAAACCAACCAATAGGCTGTCAAAAACAAAAGATTCATCAACAGGCCATAATCGGCAACGGCTACGGCTACGTTAGAAAAAACAGACTGACGAGCAGAAGATGTGATATTAGGCACGACCCAGATGTAGTGAATCACATAAGTTGCAATAATCCCCAAAACAAATGTTCTTGTCCATTGGAAATGATAGACCAAAAAAAGAATCAAGACGGCTAAGAGTAAGCAACTGATCACAGTGAAACTGGTTATCTGGCCCATTGTTGCCGTGACATACGCCACAAGGAGCGCTACCGACATCATCTCCTCTGATTTATATCTTAAGACGTGCAGCATCATACCCACAACTACAATCGCCAATAGACATAAATCAAGCATTTGACTAGATATAAGCCGAGAGGCAGGAAAATGATGCATGGCGTAAGTCGTGATATAGACAAGAGCCCAACCACCGCCTAATAGCACGCGGCCAAAACGAACAAATTTCTCCTTCGCCTCCAATCTGAAACCGAGAACAAAAAGAATAATACTAATTAAATACCCTGTTGCAATTTTTAATACCGGCCCGAAATAATGAAATGTATAGCTAATCAAAAAACCCAATCCTAGAGTAAAAACCACGATACCGATTTTATTCAACCAATACCGGCCAAAATCCAATTCCATGTCGGAAGATTTTTTAACAGGGGCAAGAACTTCGCCACTCTCCACCCTAGACAAAATTTTGCCACCAATATCTTCCTTGCCGATTCTATCTTCTACAGACTTTTGTGTTGTAGCCGCGGTCTCGCTAATATCTTCTGGTCCCGCCAGTTTGCTTATCAACGTCTCCAATCTATTTATTCTATCCTGCAGGCCAAACATCGAACTCTTCAGATCATCTAACTGCCTTCGGGCATCCTGAAGACTACCTATTGTTTCGACTTTTGAAGAAGGATCTGCCAGGGCAATAAAAACGGCCAAAGGCCCGGTTAAAAGAGCTAAAAAGAAAAAAGAGGCCATACTAAGCTTTTTATTATTAGCGATGACTAAAGTCGTAACTATTGAAACAATCCATAAAAAAAAGATAAACATAATACCCTCCTGGCTTATAGAGTTTCTTTAGGCCAATAATTGCCCTGGCTGCTATTCAACTTTTTCAAAGCCATTTCTTTAATCTTTTTTAAATCCCTTTTGCCAGATCCTAATAGAGGGATATCATCGACCTGATGGAAATTCTCCCTCTTGGGAATCCAGATCTTCGGCAGATCCTTTTGGTTAAGACGCTCCCATAATTCATCGGGAAGCATTACTCCCTTATAAAAAATAACCAAAGCTTCGCCTCTCTTCTCATCCGGAACAGCGGTAACAGCACAAAGCGTCTCCTGTGTTCCTAAAATATTCAATGCCTCTTCTTCAATCTTGATATGCGGAACCATCTCCCCGCCGATCTTGCTAAAACGGCTTAAACGATCGGTAATATGAATAAATCCGTCTTTATCTATAGTCGCAATATCTCCAGTAACATACCAACCATCCTTAATAACCTCTTTTGTTTTCTCCGGATTTCCAAGATACCCCTTCATGACATTCGGCCCCTTCAACAACAACAAGCCCTCCTCATCAAAAGATAAAAGATCAAAAGTTTCTGGGTCGACTACTTTTGCAGCAACCCCCGGAATCGGATGCCCAACCTTGCCAAGCTTATTGCCTATCTGCACTATATCCTCGTTTGTATTATCCGGATCCGGCACGCTCAAAGAAACAATTGGAGAAAGCTCTGTGGCTCCGTATCCTTCAAACGGAGTAATGCCAAATTTCTCCCGAAAAGCAGTGACTAATACTTCCTGTAGCTTTTCTGCTCCGGCAATAGCATACCTTATAGTTTTAAATTGCTCTTTTGTACACTTCTTGATATAGGCTAAAAAAAATGTAGGTGTGCCAAGGATAATCGAAGCCTTATATTTTTCAACGAGCTTACCAACTGTAGCCGCATCCAGCGGGCTAGAATGATAAACTGCCGTCAAGCCAGTTCCAATAGGAAAACACAAACATGCCGAAAAACCAAAAGAATGGAAAAACGGCAAGATGCCCATAACAACATCATCCGTCTTAATATTAGCAACCTGCCAAAAACCCTGAATATTGGAAAAAACATTGCCGTGAGACAACATAACTCCTTTAGGCTCTCCTGTGCTGCCACTTGAGAATATAATAGTCGCTATATCGTCAATATTCGTCTTATCCCGTCGCACAAACAAAATCTTAATCAAAAATGCGGGCAATAAAAATACAACCATAACAGCTAATATTTTTTCAAAATAATTGATCTGTTCCTTAAAATCTTCAAGAAAGATCATATTTTGCTTTGTTTCCATCTTAAGCTTTTCCAAGAACTTTCTTGAGGTTATGATTTTTTTCATTTTGCACTGCCGAACAGCAGACTCTATGCTTTCCTGAGATGAGGTATAGTTTAAGTTAACGACAATCTTGCCTGCTATTAAAATCGCTCCATTGATTAAGGCGGCCATGGCAGATGGCGGCAGCAAAACACCTACCATTTCCGGCGCATCAAAAACTTCATCTTTAACCAAAAACAACTTTTTTGATAATAAAATCGAACTCCCTAGTGCCTGGATATAATTTACTTTCGTCCCAAGCGAATCTGCCACACAAAGTTTAAAAGGACGTTTTTTAGCTTCTCGAATAAAAGCCATGTGCAACTTCTCCTGATACCTTCCTCTTAACTTAAAGGCTTCAGCCGAAAGCTCCTGGACAGCCAAGCGAACCTCATGAGCTTTTGCTTGACCTAATAGAGGCCGGCCGAAAGAAATAGTAACGGGATATGGCGTCGAGTGCGGAATCTTCCAAAAATACTTTCCTCTCTCAAAACTAAATATACTTCCCCAAATAGAATCCAGATGCATCGGGATTATCGGCGCATCCAAATCCTTCATAATATACTCAAACCCTCTGCTAAAAGGTAGCATGTTGCCTGTACGCGTCAATGCGCCTTCGGCAAAGATGCAAACCACTTCCCCTGCTTCGATTGCCTTGCGTGCCTCCTGAAGTGATTTCATTATGATTTTGGGTGAATCAGCAAGAGAAACGGGAATAGCCCTCATCCATTGGCAAAAAGGATTAAGAAAAATGTTTTCATAAATAGGACGATAGACTAAAAAACGGACGTGTCTTTTTAAAGCGGCTAAAACAAGAGGTGGATCGGCGTAAGAAACATGATTACAAACTAAGAGAACGCCTCCTTTCTTAGACACATTCTCTGCACCCACCACCTTTATCTTATAAATAGTGTGAGTCAGAAGCCAGTTCAGTCCGCGCAATATAAGTATTTTCATAACTACACGCTACCAATCATTGACTTATCAACTATATAGGCAGAAACATTACTTTTCTGTTAATTCGCTGACTGACTTAGTCAACAAGCCTGCAAGTATTTTTTGTTCATTAAGACTCAAAGATTGAGCCAGAATCTTTAAAACATCGACATAACCAGGCCAAGCACGGTCAAGAAGCTGGGACCCTTTTGAGGTAATTTTGATTGTCTTGACCCTGCGGTCATTCTTTAAGGCTGATCGCTGGGCTAAACCCTCTTTCTCAAGCTTATCCAGAAGGCGTGTCATGTTAGAGGCGGTCACGATAAGATGTTTGCTGATATCTACCTGACTCATACCATCATGCCCTGCCTGGTGCTGAAGTATTATAAGAACGTTAAACTTTGCTGTTGTCAGGTTAAATGCAGCCAAGTGCGTAGAAACCTTTGCTTCGATAAGATTATAGAGTAGCGCTGTGCTGTAAACGATCTCTTCGTAATACTTGTCCTTGCCCACCTCTATGCCGAATGCTTTTAAGAAATCCATACCTTTTTTCCTTTCTGGAATAAAGTTTACAATACAATCATTGACTTGTCAAGTATTATTTTATAAACCTACTTTTTCCCTTGCTATCTTTCAAACTGTATGGATATATGTGCCTACCAGCAGTCTTCACTTCGCCCTTCGGGCTTCGTTCAGAATAAAATTGCGCATTTTGCAACAGGCCCATTTACTTGGCTGTACTTCTCTATCTACCGGCTTTCAAGTCGTCTGGTTGGCCGACTCGCCAAAAGCCGTCGCCGGCGCTGCCCTGAATACAAAAAAGCCAACCTCGTAAAATAAAGATTGGCTTTTTTGCCACATCAAAGTGGTTGCGGGGGCCCGATTTGAACGGACGGCCTCAAGGTTATGAGCCTTGCGAGCTACCAGGCTGCTCCACCCCGCGATCTATCTTTAAGAAGGAACTCTTCTTCTCTACTATTAAATGCTGTCCTGAGATAAAACATCTTTATCAGGCTGGCGCACAATCTTAAAAACCGTTTCACCTTTTTTAACCACACCCATCTTATCGCGCGCAACCACCGCCAGATAATCCGGATTCGTTTCCATCTGTGTGATTTCTTCTTCCAGATCGAAATTTTTTTGCTTAGCCTTCAAAATCTCTTCCTGCGTATCTTTAAGCCTCTGCCTTAACTCTTGAAGCTTTGTAAAAGCAGGCAGATAAGCGAATAAGAGTATCACTATGATAATGAAAAACCGCGCGTTTTTCAACATATATTTTGACGCGTCTGTTTTAAAAACGAATTACACCCTGCCAAACACCTTCGGCCACAACGTGCCTGCGTAAACGGCGCGTTCTCCCAGCTCCTGTTCAATACGTAAAAGTTCATTGTATTTAGCAATTCTGTCTGTACGTGAAAGAGAACCTGTCTTAATCTGCCCCACACACGTCGCGACAGCTAAATGGGCAATTGTTGTATCTTCCGTTTCACCGGAACGATGCGAGATAATCGCTGAATAACCGTTCTCACCAGCCAGCTCTATACAATCTAATGTTTCGCTTAAAGAACCAATCTGATTAACTTTAATAAGGATAGAGTTAGCGATTTTTTCATCAATACCCTTCTGAAGCCTTTTTGTGTTGGTTACAAAAAGATCATCGCCAACCAACTGCAACTTATCGCCAAGCTCATCCGTCATCTTCTTCCAACCATCCCAGTCATCCTCGGCCAGCCCATCTTCAATACTAACGAGAGGGTATTTTTTCACCAGATCTTTATAGACAGCAATCAGATCATCGGCGGACTTTTCCTCCCCTTCCATAATATACTTGCCATTTTTATAAAAAGAACTTGAGGCCACATCCAGCGCCAGATAGATATCTTTTCCAGGTTTATATCCCGCTTTTTTAATGGCTTCAATAATAAGTTCCATAGCCTCTTCATTGGATTTTAAATTTGGCGCAAAACCTCCTTCATCTCCAACAGATATAGAAAGGCCTTTGGCGCTTAAGATACTTTTGAGATTATGAAAAACTTCAGTAGCCGCCCTTAAAGCCTCCTTAAAAGAAGGCAGGCCGATAGGCATAATCATAAACTCCTGGAAATCAAGATTATTATCCGCATGCAAGCCGCCATTTAAAATATTCATCAACGGAATCGGCAGAATGCTGGCATTTTTCCCACCTAAATATTTATACAATGACTTACGCTCCTGTTGCGCCTCAGCTTTAGCAGCGGCCATAGAAACGGCCAAAATAGCGTTGGCTCCAAGCTTCGCCTTGTTATCAGTTCCATCAAGCTCAAGCATAATCTTATCAATATTCATAAAATTCGGTTCCAGGCCCTTAATCTTGGGCGCGATAATTTCCTCAATATTCTTAACAGCCCCTAAAACCCCTCTACCCAAATATCTGGATTTATCCTTATCCCTCAATTCAAGAGCCTCATGCTCGCCCGTTGAAGCGCCTGAAGGCACAATCGCCCTGCCAATAATACCAGAATCCAATATAATGTCGGCCTCAACGGTTGGGTTGCCTCTTGAATCTAATACTTCCATTGCGATAACATCTTTAATGACAGCCATACTTCCTCCAAATTTATGCCTTTTGCTTTATAATAGGGAAGTAAAAGATTAACACATTCGAAAGCCCGCGTCAAGAAAATTCCGGTCCGCCTGCATGAAAATTACAACAAGTTGACAGCATCCCAGATTTATGTTATCTTCTGAATATTGTTAAACCATCCAGCTCCACAAAACAAAGGTTGCCTAATATGAGTTTAAATAAAAAAGTCCTTGATAAGATTCAATCTAACCTTTTCTTAAGAAAAATCAAAACTTTTCTAAGAGAGCACTGGGTCGCTGTTTCCGTTACAGTCGCCGTCATCATCCTTGTCGGCTTGTCCGTTATAGGATTTATGGGGCTTGAATCTTTTTATCGCAAAATGCAGTTGGCCCAACTGCCTATCCAGATTATGATGTGGATTCTAGCATCAGCTATCTCAGCCATCATCTATGTTACCCTGCTTTTCGGCAGGTTTGGCCAAATAGATAAAAAACAGGTAAAAGGCTCTCAGGTTAATGTTAAATTTTCTGAAGTCTTGGGGATTGACGAAGCCAAAGAAGAAGCCATTGAAGTGGTCGAACTGCTTAAAGACCACAGTGCCGTCCAAAGAGTCGGCGGAAAAATTATCAAAGGGCTCCTTTTAATAGGGCCTCCCGGCTGCGGTAAAACTTATCTGGCGAAAGCTATCGCCACAGAAGCGGGTTTACCTTTCTTGTCTTTATCCGCCTCAGAATTTACTGAAATTTTTGTCGGTGTCGGTGCCAGGCGCGTACGCAAACTCTTTAAGCAATCCCGCCAGCTTTCCTACTCCCATGGCGGCGCTATCCTTTTTATCGATGAAATTGACGCCATTGGCCGCACCAGAACTTTTAGTTTTATGAGTGGGCAAGAAACCAATACCACACTCAACCAGCTCCTTGTTGAAATGGACGGACTTCAAAATGAGAAAGAAAATGTAGTTGTTATCGCGGCAACCAACTCTCCCGAGGAAGTCTTAGACCCCGCGCTCCTGCGCCCCGGACGATTTGACAGAAAAATCTATGTTGAAAAACCAAATTTGGAAGGCCGGGAAGAAATCCTAAAATATTATTTAAGCAAAGTCCTTTATGACAAATCAATAAATATAGCGCGGTTAGCGAGAAAAGCGGTTTACAAAACACCCGCAGAACTAGAAAACATTATTAAGGAAGCTTCCTTAATATGTTTAAGAAACAAAAGGCATGAAATTACTTATAAAGACCTGTCGGAAGCGATGGAACGCATTGATCTTGGCATCAAACACCGCAAACACATGACCCCGCAAGAACGCCAGCTTATCGCTTACCACGAAGCCGGGCATCTCATCACCCTCTACCTCCTGCATCCGACAGATGATGTCTTTAAAGCTTCGATCATCGGCCGCAGGGGCGCTTTAGGAGTTGTGCATCATCAGCCGCGTGAAGAAATATTCACATCAAATAAAGAAAGGTATCTGGCTAATATCAAAGTTTCTTTATCGGGCTATATGGCAGAGAAGATAAAGTTCGGAACCACATCCGACGGTGTTCTCTCAGACTTTAACAACGCTATGCAGTTAGCCCATACGATGGTCTGGCGGCTGGGTATGGGATCGAAACATATCGGAGACTTCGCCATGATACCCGAAACTCAAATTTCCGAAAAGCTCAAAGAAGACTTAAACTCCGAAACAGAACGGATATTCCGCGAATGCGCTGCCGAAGCTGAACAACTCCTGCGTAACGAAATACAACTCTTGGACCGTTTTGCCAAAGAGCTCTTGGAAAAAGAAGAGCTTGAATATGATGAAATTGATGCAATTTTTAAAGAATTCAATAAAACACAGTTCTTCGGGCCTCAAATTCCGCCGGAGAAATAAAATCATCAAAAAACTTTTTTTATCCACGCTGTTTCTATGCTTAGGGGGAATTTTATCTTCTTGTGAACCTACCTACCCTGCCCGCTCGCTCACTTCACAGTTAACACAAAAAATAAAGGAAGAAACCGGGCTTAACGCTTCCTGCCGTATCGTTGGAAAAACAGTCTGGGTGTTTATGCCTTCCGAAAAGCTCATAGATGAAAAGGAACTTTCCTGGAATAATAAAGGGCTTGAAGAAATGAGCAAAGTCATCGCCGTCACCCATCGCGTAACCTTGAGCACTGACGCTGACATTAAATTCCTGGCTGTTGTAGCCGCGGACACAAAAAAGTACGGCCTGGAGCTTACCGCTATTGAATATATTTCCGACATTAAAGAAGCCATGCTTGAAAGATTCTCCCGTGGGGAGTATTTTATGCGCAGCGTCCGCAACGTTGATTTTAACGAAGAGGCGATTGGCGACCCAACCGGATCTTATAAAAAATTCCACGATATTACTTTTGATGAATTTATCGGCTACCAAATCATCCATAGGGCGAAGGCGCTTTTCGCTAAAGATAAAAAGCTAAGGAGCCTGTTTGAAATACGTTCCTCAGCCTCATCTGTCAAATTTGGTGCCATTAAAATTGATTTTGAATTTATGCGCAGGAAATATAACCTTACTGATTATGAAAAATCAGTTAATCCACTCGCATACACAAAGATGATCGCCGCGGAAGTCGTCAAGGGTTACGATTATTACGATTTTCAGGCTATTGAAATTACCGATACGTTCTCAGAAAACGGCATCAAAATTTTTCCGCAGGAAATTCCAAAAATTCTAATCAATCTCCCTGATTACCTCGATTAACCCAGATTTTGCCTAATGCAAAATCTGCCCGAAGGGTCGATAGTTTAAATCCTAAACGGATTTAAACTTGCTATCGAGGTATCCCGAAATTTACAAACACTTTTTTGTATCGCATTGCAATATGATAACTCTTGGTGCTGTAAGAAGTTCCAAAGAAGAGATTAAAAGCCTATTGCAAATTTTGGGATTAACAATAAAAAGAGCGGGCCTAAAGGCCCGCTCAAACAGTAATTTTATGCAACATCTTTAGAAAAATAAACCACCGGCAAAACTTTACTTAAAAAAACTACACTTCAAAGATAACTTTGCGGCCGCGGACAAAAAAAGGCGTTGAAACGATACGGCCTATCGCCTCTGGATACACCTTATGCTCTACTTCATGAATCTTAGCCTCAAGCTCGTCTATTTTCTCATGGCCCAAAATCGTAACAGATTCCTGTGCAATGATCGGGCCGTGGTCCACATGCTCATCAACCAGATGAACCGTAACGCCGCTCACTTTTACGCCATAGCACAAAGCCTGCTTGATAGCATCTTTGCCGCTGAACGCCGGCAAGATCGACGGATGAATATTTAAAATCCTGTTCTTGTATTTTTTGATAAAAAAAGGGCTTAATATCCGCATAAAACCTGCCAGAACAACCAGTTCAACCCCATCTTTTTCAAGATGCTTTATGATGAAGGCTTCATACTCCTGTTTTGTTTTAAACTTCTTTGGATCGGCAAAGAGCGTCTTGATACCGGCCTCTTGCGCTCTTTTAAAAACAAAGGCCCGGCGATTATCCACGACAAGAAGCGCAATATTAACTTTCAGTATCCCAGAGGCCGCGCGATCCACAATGGCCTGAAAATTCGTTCCATTGCCTGAAGCAAAAATAGCTATTGACTTCATAACTAACCCCTCATTTTAATAACCTTCGTTGGGCATACCTTAACACATTCCAGGCACCCTGTGCATTTAGCGTAATCAATCGTAGCCAAATTATCTATTACTTTTATAGCCCCCTGAGGGCATGCTTTTTCACACTTATGGCAAGCGATACAACCAGCGGAACAGGCGTGCATAACAGCGCGCCCAACATTCCTTGAGAAACAGGCGACATAAATTTTGGCATCTTTGGGCGCGTAAGGAATCAAAGAATAAAGTTTTTTCGGACAAATTTTTACACAAACACCACAAGCTGTACACCTCTCTTCAATAACACGCGGAAAACCATCGCCGGTCAGCTCAATCGCACCAAAAGGACACGCCTTAACACACGTCTGATATGTCAAACAACCAAATGCGCACTCTTTTTGGCCCCCTAAAAGCAGGCTTGCCGCCAAACAATCCTTCATCCCTTCATACAAAAATTTATCCTTAGCCTTATTGCCACCACAACAATGCAAGCAAGAAACAAGTTTCATTTTTTCTTTGAGGTTTAACCCAAGCAGCTCAGCGATTGTCTTCCTCTTTTCCTGTGCCATCACAGCACATGAAGTTAAATCCAGCTCCCCATACACCAAAGCCTGCGCGAATCCGGCGCAACCCGCCTTGCCGCAGGCACCGCAATTAGCGCCTGGAAGCTCTTTAATAATCCCCTCTAACACCAGATCCATGGGGATACTAAACTTCTTCGCGGCATACGCTAAAGAAAGGCCAAATAAAACCCCGAGGCTGGTTAACATTAAAATTGGCGCTAAAATATTAGGCATAATTAAACTTTCAATCCTAAAAATCCCATAAAAGCCAAGCTTAGTAAAGACGCGATAATAAAAGCGATCGGCACGCCCTGCAAAGACTCAGGAATATCGGCAAACTCCAAACGTTCCCTTATCCCGGACATCAGCAAAAGCATGAACAAAAACCCCAAACCCGCGCAAAAAGCCTGCAATGTCGCAAGGCCAAAACTATTCCGGACAGGGTCATTGTTTACGAAAAAATCACCGATATTTAAGACTGTAACACCCAAAACAGCGCAGTTTGTCGAAATAAGCGGAAGATAAATCCCCAGCATTTTATATAACGCCGGCGATGTCTTTAAAATCACCATCTCAATAAACTGGACAGAAGTCGCGATAACCAAAATAAAAGCCACGGTACGCATATATTCGATATGCAAAGGCAATAAAAGATGGCGATAAATAAGCCACGTGATAATGCTCGAGGAAACCATGACAAAAATAACAGCCGCGCCCATGCTCACAGCAGGTTTTGTCTCTTTTGAAACACCTAAAAATGGGCACAAACCCAAAAACTTAAAAAGGATAAAGTTGTTGATTAAAATATTGCCTAGGATGATCGCAAAGACTTCAGCCACCGGATACCTCCAATTAAAAGCCCCAACACAAGCAATGCCCCGGGAGCAAGCGCGATGACATTAGCCGGATCAAAATTATGCGATAAACTATACCCTGCCAGCTTGCCCATTCCTACTGTCTCCCTGATAATGGAAACCACTAATAATGCCAGAGTAAACCCAAGGCCCATGCCTAACCCGTCAAAAATAGAAAGCAAAACTGGATTTTTTGACGCGAATGCCTCAGCCCTGCCCATAATGATACAATTCACAACAATCAATGGGACAAAAATCCCCAAAGACTTATCCAGCGCTGGCAGATACGCTTTTAATACTAGCTCCACGATACTGACAAATGTCGCAATCACAACAATAAAACAGGGGATCCTGATCTTGTCTGGAATGACATTTCGGATAAGTGATATAAAAATATTTGAAAATAATAAAACAAATGTGGCGGCAAACCCCATACCCAAAGCGTTAGGCACATTCGTTGAGACGGCCAACGTCGGGCATAATCCTAAAACAATAAAAAAAATAGGATTTTCCCGGATGATTCCTTTTGAAAACTCCGCCCAACATTTTTTTAACATAATCTTCTCAACATTATGAAGCCACAAGGTCATATGCCTACCGGCAAGGCAGGCAACGTCACAAGTAAAACCAAAAAACAAATAATAAAAAATTGGAAATTTATGCCTTAAAGCGGAATATTTGCAGGTTGAGCGGGCCGGACCCTGTACCGTATGGTGCAGGGGAGCGAAACCGAAACTCAAGCGCAGAAAAATCCGCCGGGGTTTTTCAAGCGGTTCCGCGTAAGGCATAAATTTCCAAAATCAACGGTACTGTTTTACGCGGCTCTTTGCGGCTCCGTATCTTCTCTTTGTGACAAAACGGTCAATCAACGGCACAAAAGCGTTCATCACAAGAATAGAGTAACAAACACCCTCCGGATACCCGCCCCAAAGCCTGATGACGCACGTTATCAAACCGCATCCAACCCCAAAGACAACCTGCCCCTTTTTCGTAATCGGGCTTGTCACATAATCCGTCGCCATATAGATCGCGCCCAAAAACAAACCGCCGGACAATATGTGAAACAAATAATCGCCTTTAAAATAACCGCTCTTATCGCCAAAAATCCACGTAAAAACCCCAACCGTTAAAATATATGTCACAGGAATATGCCAGGTAATAATACGCTTATATAAAAGGTAAATACCGCCTAAAGCAAGGGCTAAAACACACACCTCGCCCAGGCATCCGCCTCTTGAACCCACAAGTAAATCCCAATAGCTTAACGCCATATCGCTTAAATGCCGCGCGTGCCCCTCTTTCATAAGTGTTAAAGGTGTCGCCTGTGTCACGGCATCGCAGAAAAACGGGCGCGTGAATACCGTCATGTGTTTCGGCCAAGCCGCCATTAAAAAGGCGCGGCCCGCCAAAGCCGGGTTAAAAATATTTCTCCCCAACCCTCCAAAAGCCTGCTTGCCTATCGCTATCGCGAAAAAACTCCCAACTATCCCAAGCCAAAGAGGGCATGCCGGCGGAAGATTATAAGCCAAAAGTAACCCGGTCATAAAAGCGCTCCCGTCTGATACAGTGACCTTTTGCCCCCTCCCTTTCTGAATAAACCCTTCTGTCAACACCGCCGTCAAAACAGAAACACAAATCAGCCAAAGAGATGATAAACCAAAAATGTACACCCCAAAAATGCCGGCCGGCGCAAGAACAAGATTCACCTGCCACATAATATTTTTAATAGATTTTTTCCCGTAAATATGCGGAGAAGAAGAAACAAGCAATTTATCTTCCATCTTTCACCTTTTCTAAAATCTCTCTGGCCTTTTGCTGAACAGAATCAATAACGGCTTTTGAAGAAATCGTCGCGCCTGTGATCGTATCAACCGCCTGGCTTAAATCAGCCGCGTTTTTGCCGCTAAAACACTCCTCAAACCACGGCCTTGGCGTCGCCTGCGCTTTCACCTTTTTTAAAAGGGCGTCCCATAAAGTCTCTTTGGAAACAACCTCATTAATCTTTGACCCTAATCCGGGTGTTTCATTTTGAGAAAGCACTTTAATGCGCGTAATCACGCCTTTTGTATCCATACCCGCTATCGTTTCAATTACGCTTGAATAACCTTTTCTTGAAGCCTTAAAAACATATCCTAAAAGCGCCTTATCTTCATCCAAAGCTTTATAATAAATGACACTATCGCCTTCTTTAACAGGCTCGAACTCCGATGCGGCAGGATAAACTTCTTTTAAACTATTCGCCTCTTCCAAAAGCTGTTGTTGTAAAATTTTCGGTTGCGTAATATTAAAAGCAACACTCAAAAGCCCTGAAGCCGCCAGGCAGATAATCGCGAGTGTCGCAGCATATTTAAAAAAATTACTTTTTAGCATTTCTTATCCTCATCTTAGCCGTCTTAATGGCCTGGATAATCCCTTTTCTCCCAGGGCACACATAAGCGCAAAGGCCGCACTCAATACAATCCATAATACCAAGGCCTTGAGCTAAATCAAACT
Organism: uncultured Planctomycetia bacterium; assembly: GCA_964423185.1. Classification (GTDB taxonomy): domain Bacteria; phylum Omnitrophota; class Gorgyraeia; order Velamenicoccales; family Velamenicoccaceae; genus CAYRDK01. The sequence continues at coordinate 86,770 of CAYRDK010000001.1, read as the reverse complement.
TCTCTTTATTGATAGCCATGGCGATCAAACCGGGGTTTAAACCCATAGGGCAATTATCAACACATTCACCACACCTCACACAAAAAGACTCTTCCTCTTCTTTTTCTTCCACCTCGTCAAAAAGAATAATCCCGCCGGTCCCTTTAATAACAGGCCCTTCCAGCGTATACTGCGCCACGCCAGTCATAGGCCCGCCCATAACAATTTTCTTAGGGCCTTTAAGCAAAGGGCCGCACTGTTCAATCAAGTCTTTAACAGGCGTGCCAATCCTGGCTAAAATATTTTTAGGGTTAGCGATACAACAGCCCGTAACCGTGACCACCCTCTCATATAAAGGCTTGCGCAAATAAACAGCCTCATAGATAGCATAAACGGTGCCGACATTATGAACTAACGCGCCAACATCAAAAGGGAGTTTTCCTGAAGGAACCTCTTTCCCAAGGCAAGACTTAATCAACTGTTTCTCCCCGCCTTGCGGATAAGCGCTTTTTAAAACAATCAGCTTCCAGTCAAACATACGCGCATAACCCCGCATACGTTCAATAGCGTCCGGCTTATTATCTTCAATCGCGATATAGCAATTTTTCGGATTAATCATCTTTAAAACAAGCCTGATCCCTTTAACAATCTCATCCGTCTTTTCAATCATAAGCCTATGATCTGTTGTCAGATACGGCTCACACTCAGCCCCATTTAAAATAAAACTCTCCAGTTGTCCCTTAGGCGATAACTTTATATGCGTTGGAAAAGTTGCTCCTCCCAACCCAACGATGCCGGACTCAAAAACGATCGTTCTCAATATGTCGGCAGAAAGAGCCTCAACTTCACTATCACGGCGGGCAACCATCCTCTCATCAGCCTCATCTTTACCATCGCTCTCAATAACAATGGCACGGGAGAAACCAACAATGGGATGAGAGCAATCACAAATCTGCTTAACAACGCCGGAGATAGACGCGTGCACAGGTGAAAATAGCCCGCTCTCAGAACTAGCCAGGCACTGCCCGCGCTTAACCAAATCGCCGGCTTTGACATAAACCATATCACAAGGTTTACCTAAATGCTGCAAAAGCGGGATAAAAACCTTAGCAGGCAATTTACCTTTTTCTATTACCCTGTGTTCCGTTAACGCCTTATGTTCTTCCAGCTTGACCATTTGATTTAAATATACCTATAAAACCCGTTACAAAAAGCAACAAACCAACTGTCGATAATATTTTTACAGCGCCTATTTTATCCGATAAAGAAGCTGAAACCATCATGCTTAAAAGAAAAGCCAGATGCACAACGATTTCAAGCGAACTAAACACCTTGCCCCTCATAGAACTATCTGTCAACTGTTGAACTATGGTATTTGAAACTGTCATGACCGGAGAAACAGCCAACCCCAACACAAAAGCCAGGCTCAAAGCCAATAGAAAGCTCGGAGCCCCTAAAATAGAAAGCACAAATGCTAATAATACCATACCGGAAAACATAAGGGAAGCAAAAATTGCCTTAAAACCAGACACCTTCTGGCAAAACCGGCCATAAATCAAAGTCCCTAGAAAAAGCCCCATCCCCAACGCCACAACAAGCAGGCCGATCTCTCCTGTCGCGGGTTTCTGCGCTGATCCAGCAAAAACCTGCTGGACAAAAACAATAATAACAACATAAACAGCGCCTAGAGCGCTCCATAGAAAAAATAAAATCCCAAAACAGGACCTGATTTGAGGCTGATTTTTTAAAAAGACAGCGGCCTCTTTCATTTCGCTAAAAACAGATTTTTTAATCACGTCCGCGATATCTTTTCCAACATCCACAAGGCGCTCCTTTTTAAGGCCCCGCAGCGCCTTTGAACTGACGAAGAATACCATAATGCCGGAAATCAAAAAACTGGCGCCGTCAATAACAAACCCACCATGCGGGCCGACGATAGCAACAAGAATACCACCTAAACCAAACCCAAACATAGCCGCGACCATCCCTGTCGTATTTACAAGAGAGTTTGCCAAAAGAAGATCCTCACTTTTGACAAGATCCGGAATAATAGACATCTTGGCTGGCACATAGAAGCGGCTCAAAGAAAACACAAGAAAAACAATCACATACACCGGCAAAAGAGAATTCATCTTCATGAAATAGAAAGGAATGAGCAAAACAAGGAAACCTCTTAAAACATCACAAACAACCATGGTGCGACGGCGATCCCATCGATCCACATAGACACCGGCAACAGGCCCGATGAGAAAAACCGGCAGAATCGTAAAAGCCATAACTTTGGCCATCTGCGTTGTTGACCCAGGAGCCAAACGGTAGATAAGGGCGATCAGAGCCATCTGGTCAAGCCTGTCGCCAAACTGAGAAATAACCTGCCCCAGCCAAAGAAAGAAAAAGTTACGGTTTCGTAAAATCGTCCTAAAGCGTGCCATAAACCCCTGTCTTGAAAAATCGAAAAAGCTTAAACATAATAACCGCATGAACAACTTAGGCTTGAACTCTAAAAAAACAAGCCGATGAGAGGGATTGAACCTCCGACCCGCGCTTTACGAAAGCGCTGCTCTACCAGCTGAGCTACATCGGCAAAATCATTTTAGTTGTTAATTATAACAAAATGTCCTTTTTAACTCAAGAAAAGTTATCTTTTAATTACCTGAATAGGCCTGTTGCAAAATGCGCAATTTCATGTCATTTTTGAAGGATTACCGCTATCCTCATGCCATTCTGAGGAGCCAAAACAAAATTGTCATTCTGAGGAGCGGTGTTTGCGACGAAGAATCTATTAAGATCCTTCGGCTGGCCTTCGGCCGCCTCAGGATGACGCAAAGAGGCTTGAGACTCAGGATGGCGCAAAGAGGCTTGAGTCTTAGAATAACAAAAGGATCATTTCGCAACTGCCCCCTAATAATTATCTAAAGGCTTTCCGGATTTTATTGCTTAACCCGCTAAAACATGATAATCTTAAACAATAGAGCTTCCACAGGTAAAAGCCCGCGCTTTTTAAAAAGCGCAATACCAAGCGGCTCATATTCCAACCGCGGCCTGAAGCCCGCGAGTTCGCGGCCGCGAACGTATAAAATCTTGACCCTATGAAACCATACGCGACATTTCAACAGAGATTACTAGCCGCCTTTATAGATAACGCCTTAAGTTCCACATTCCTTTTAATCCCCGTCATCTTCTACCGGCTCAATGATAGAAACCTCACCTTTGTGACAGGCTCAATCAGCCTATTGCTCATCATGGCCTGGCCTGTTTTCACGCTTTACAACACAGTTTACCTTGTCAGCGCGCGCGGGGCTTCTATAGGAAAAAAAATCGCCGGCATCACCATCGTAGATAAACGTTCTTCCAAACCACTGGGATTCTGGAGAGCATACTTACGGCAAACCAGCAAAAAAATATCGTGGTTCATATTCGGGGCTGGTTATTTATGGATGCTCCTTGACGAACATAAACAGACCTGGCATGACAAAATCGCCCGCTCAACAGTTTATGCCGTACGCGAAACACCTATAACTTCATCCCAGCACAAAAACAAAAAAAGTTCTTTTCTTGAAAGGCACATTAATTTTTTTGCGGCACTTTCCATTATTTTCATGCTTTTAACCCTTTTCATCCTCCTGCATATTTGCATAAAAGTAGTACCTTTATATAAACAAGCCTTTACATACATATCCTTATCTCAATTCACAATCCTGGCACTTAACATAGGCATTCTCATTAAAAAAATGCGCCTCTTCTTTATTTGGATATCCCCTTTAAGCTTGCTCATTTTTGCCCTGCCGAAAGACAAAAAACTGTCCTTATTCTTAGGCATAACGATTGGGCTGGTTTTCCTGCTTACCCTCTTGAGTATCAGGTTCGGTATCTATCATCCTCATTTCATGATGTTATAACGCTTTCCTGCGCCGCCCTAAAAATAAACCAAAACATGCTATCAAAACATAACAACCAACGACGGCCGCAAAAGGCAGGCGCGCGCCCTTAACATAACCAAACGGCAGCGCGGACAAAAAATAAGAAAATTTTAAAAAAAGAAGGATAAAAAAAGAACTGCCGCAAGCGACAAAATAAGCAGCCGGCCGAAAAATAGCTTCAAGACAAACCAGCACAAAAGCGCTTGAAACAATCAACGCGCTCAATGGCACAATAATCATATTGGCCAAAACCGCAAGCCAGGTAAAGGTTCCAAAATAAAAGATTAAAATCGGCGCGGTCCCCACCCAGGCGCCGGTGGCCACACAAAAATACTCTATTAAACAACGGCTCCACATCTTCTCAAAAAAAACCGCCGGAAAAATTGTCTTAAGTTTAGGAGAAAGCCATACGATGAAAAACACGCTCAAAAAAGACAACTGAAACCCTATGTCAAAAAACTGGAAAGGATTGATCATTAAAATAACAAACACCGCCAAAGAAAAAGTATTATAGAAATGAGGCTTTCGTTCAAGCAGAGAACCGGCCAGGAAAAAAGATGCCATGGCAACCGCCCGCAGAACAGAAACGGAACAGCCTGTCAAAAAACAATAGAACCACAAACCTCCTATGGTTAAACACGCACGCGCTCGCCGCGGAACAAAGAAAGCCTTTAACACAAGCCACATCATAGACATAATCAAAACTACATGAGATCCGCTGACAACCAAAACATGCCAAACACCTATCTTTATCAGCATATCTTTTACACCGATAGGAACCTCAGAACGCTCGCCTAAAAACATAGCGCGAAGGAATGAAGCATATTCCGGGCTCATGTCACGCGCGATAAAAAAAGCGGATTTATGTTTTAGAGAAAATGCTGCTTCTTTAAAAAAATTCCTTTTATTTAAAAAATGTTTTAACAACAAACCCTGTTTGCTCACACGAAAAATATACGCGCCCTCTCTTCTTTTAAAAAAACGCGCGTATCCAAACCGTTGAGATAACCTCCCCTTTAAAACAAGTTCCTGATCGAAAACGTAACTATTGGACGCATCATTATCTTCAACAAGAACCGTACCATTTATAATAGATGCCTTACTTTGACATGCTTGTAAACGAACAGAGTCCAGAACGAAAATAGACTTTCCTTTGCGCCTGTATGGATCATCAGCGACGCGGCCGCTGATTAAAATATCTCTCTTTAAAAAAGGTTCCATCTTCTTCATGGAATCCTGCGTTAAAAAAGAAGCATTCGCATACGCCAGCGCGCCAACAACAAAGAATAAAAAATATAAAACCGGATAAAAAACTTTTTTTGACCGCAGGAAAGTAATACTCAATACCATCGCAAGGCCTGAGAGAAAAAAAATAGCCTTAAACCCTATCCCTAAAAAACTCTCCGCGATTATTCCAACACAAAAAAACAGGCAGATAACTGATACGATGGTCATAAAAAACACCTATGGCCAAAAAGATTATAGTTCTATAAGGAAAATAGTGAAGGAATGGATGGCTACAGCAGAAACTACTTACCCTCTTCTTCGGCCGCGATACGAAGATTCGTAATATTTAAACCGCTTAAAACATCAAGGACACGCACAACACTCTTAAAAGGCACAAGACGGTCAATCTGAATAATGACCGGCAACGACGGAGGATCAGAAGATGCAGCAGCCAGTTTCGTCTCCAGCTCTTTAAAAGTAATAAGTTCACCGTCCAAATACATAGGGCCGTCGCTTGAAATAGTGATAGTCAAGCTGCCTTTACCCTTCTGGGGGTCTAAAACGTGTTGCGCTTTCGGCAGGTTAACTTTTATATGCTTGGCCTTGGTCGGATTAAATGTGTATAAAAGGCTAAACGATATGAAAAAAAAGATAAACATATTCAGCACGATATCCGTCATAGCAACGGATTCAAGGCTAAACATGTAACTCCTGTTGGGTTCAATCTTCATAAAAATTTTGCTTTAGCCATTGCTTCCAAAAGCTGCCCGGCATAATCATCCAGCTCATGCGCGAAGTATTTAATTCTGCTGATAAAATAGTTATAACACAAATAATACGGTATCGCGATCATAAGCCCGATAGCAGTCGTAATCATGGCCTCATAAATCCCCGAAGCCAAAGCGCTAACGGTAACATCATTACCCATCTTCTCCCAAGCCATAAAAGCGCGGATAAGGCCGGTGATCGTGCCTAAAAATCCCAACAAAGGCGAAATGCCAACGATAGAAACAAGCCCGCCTAAGCGTTTTTCAAGTTTTTTAACTTCATGATTCCCTACCCTCTCAAGCAACTTTTCCAGAGATGGCCGCGTCAACTCGTTATTCTCCAGGGCTGAAGTAAACATAAGCCCGATGGGCTGATCTTGATGCTGGCGGGAAAAATTTAAAGCGTCCTCCAGCTTTCCTGTGGAAATTTTTCTGCAAACCGTTTCGGAAAATTTTCCCATATTAAACCGGTAAACACGGCGAATCGCAACCAACCTGTCTAAAATAATCGCTAACCCAAAAACAGACACTAAAAGAAGCGGAATAACAACCGGCCCGCCTTTAAACAAAAAATATAACATGGCAACTCCTTTTGGCTCTTCGGCACTTATTTTTTTATAACCAAACGCCCCTTAAACCCTTCTAATTTCTTCTCCCCAATGCCTTTTACAGCCTTGAGCTCTTCAACGCTCTGAAACGGCCCATGTTTCTGACGATAAAGAAGAATCTCTTCCGCTGTTGCCTCGCCAATTCCCGGTAAATCCATTAACTGCTGTTTTTGCGCGCTGTTGATATCCAAAAGATCAGATTCTTGACAGCGTAAACCGTAATCAATAAAACCCTTCTCCCCTAAAACAGTTTTTGAATAAATATTAACAAGCGCTCCTATCACAAGGCAAAAAACCAGCAACAGCAGCACTTTGCGTTCCTGCAGCGTAAGATGAATCATACGGCAACAATACTAACTAATTTACCGGGAATCACAATCATCTTTTTAATAACGTGGCCTTTAACCCACTCCTGCACCTTTATATCGGCGGACACCTTTGCTTTAATTTCGTCCTCGCTGGTACCGGCGCTGACAATAATTTTCGACCGCACTTTCCCGTTTACCTGGACAATATATGTTAACTCATCCTCTTTCAAACAGGCTTCATCAAATACGGGCCAAGGCGCCTCAAAGACAGTATCTTTATGGCCCAACATCTGCCACATCTCTTCACACAGATGCGGCGAAAAAGGGGCCATAAGAATAACAATGGTTTCAGCCGCTTTATGGACAGCCGGGTTCAGCCACTCTTCTTCATTCAACCTATAAAGATCATTCACCAGCTCCATAACCCTCGCGATCGCTGTATTAAATTTAAAACCGCCTTCCATGTCCTGCGTTACTTTCTTAATCGTTTCGTGCAGTTTGCGGGCCAAAGCCGGCATATCTTGATTTTGTTTAACAGGCCCTGTTTTTTTTGCATTCTGTGAAACAACATCTACAAAACGCCAGATACGGTTTAAAAACCTCCATGCCCCATCCATGCCTTTATCGTTCCAATCCAACTCCGCTTCCGGCGGTGCCGCAAATAGAATAAAAACTCTCAAAGTATCAGCGCCATAACGATCCAGGATTTCATCAGGGTCAACAATATTGCCCCTGGATTTAGACATAACTTCCCCTTCTTTCAAAACCATCCCCTGTGTCAACAGGCGCGTAAAAGGCTCATCTAAATCCGTCAAACCGATATCTTTGAGAAACTTCGTAAAAAACCTTGAATACAAAAGATGCAAAACAGCGTGTTCGATACCGCCAATATACTGATCAACGGGCATCCAATATTTCGCTTCTTTTTCATTAAAAGGCAACTGCGCTTCCTGAGCAGAAGTAAATCTGAAAAAATACCACGAAGAGTCAAAAAATGTTGCCATCGTATCAGTTTCACGGCGAGCTCTACCTAAACACTTAGGGCATTGCGCCACGACAAATTCCTGTGACTGGTTTAACGGACTCCCCCCTTCGCCGGAAAACCTCACCCCTTTAGGCAGCGTAACAGGCAAATCTTCAAAGGGCACGCCAACAATACCGCAATTATCACAATAAACGACAGGGATAGGAGTGCCCCAATAGCGCTGGCGTGAAATAAGCCAGTCTCTAAGCCGCCAATGTGTCTGAACCCGCCCCATATTATTACTTTCCATCCATTGCGCCACCGCTTTTTTAGCTTCAAGATTATGGTACCCGTTAAATTGAGCGGAGTTCACTAAAACGCCTTCCTCTTCATAGGCGGCCTGCATAGAATCAGCGGATAAAACAGCAAGGCCGTCTTTAGGTTGTATCACAACACGCATGGGCAACCCATATCTTTGCGCGAAAAGAAAATCCCTCTGATCATGCGTTGGAACCGCCATAATAGCACCCGTGCCGTATTCCATAAGGACATAATCCGCTATCCAAACAGAGACTTTTTCTCCGTTAACGGGATTGGCCGCGTAAAGCCCCGTAAAAATGCCTTCTTTCGTCAGCTGTGGATTCAGGCGGTCAATCCTGCTCTCTTTTGAAATCTTGTCGATAAACTGGCGCACCTCTGCCTCACGAGGCGTACCTTTAATTATTTGCTCAATCAATGGGTGTTCGGGTGCCAAAACAACATAAGTCGTGCCGAAAATCGTATCAGGCCTGGTCGTAAAAACAGGAAGCGTAACCCCGCCGTCCAACTTGAAATAAATCTCAACCCCTTCGCTTCTGCCAATCCAATTCTTCTGCATGGCCAAAACCGCTTCCGGCCAATCTTTTAAAGCATCCAAATCACTCAACAGCCTCTCACTATAATCCGTTATCTTCAAAAACCACTGTTCTAAATCCTTAGCCACAACAGGCGTATGGCAACGCCAACACCCTCCATCAACAACCTCTTCATTAGCCAGTGTCGTAACACAGCTTGGGCACCAGTTAACAGAAGAAGCCTTCTTATAAGCCAATCCTTTTTCCATCATCTTTAAAAAAATCCACTGGTTCCACCGATAGTACGGAGGCGTGCATGTTGAAACCTCCCGCTCCCAGTCGTAGGAAAAACCCATACGGTAAAGCTCTTTTTTCATCCAATCAATACACTTCATCGTCCAATCTTCGGGATCTGAATTATTCTTAATCGCCGCGTTTTCAGCCGGCTGGCCAAAAGCGTCAAATCCCATGGGGTGCAAAACATTAAACCCCCGCAACATCTTATAACGGGCGATCACATCTCCAATGGTATAATTGCGCACATGCCCCATATGAATCCTCCCCGAAGGATAAGGAAACATCTCCAGGCAATAATACTTCTTTTTTCTGGCATCCATTTTAGACGTATAAATCTTTTTTTCTCGCCAAAACATTTGCCATTTTTTCTCAATATTTTTAAAATCGAAAAACATATTTTCTCCCTATAATCACATCCATACGCGGGCAAAAGCAAGCCCTGCCCCTATGATCAATTTATAACGCTTTAATTCACAATCAATCGTTTCACGCGCTCTAAATTTTTTTTATCATCCAAAGGTTTATCTTTGGGTGTTTCCAGAACAAAAGCCATATTTTTTAAACGTGGGTGGTTCACGATATATTTAAAAGCCTTTAAACCTATATACCCCTCGCCAATATGTGCATGCCTGTCCGCATGGGAAGATAAAGCCGATTTTGAATCATTAAAATGAACCAGTTTCAAAGCCTTCAAGCCGACATGCCGATTAATATCCTTTAACAGAACGTCGAAGCTTTTCTCCTCCCTCACATCCCACCCGGCGGCAAAAGCATGCGCTGTATCCAGGCACACGCCAAGCCGATCAGGAGTTTTAACGTTGTCAAAAATAAATTTATGATGCTCAAAAACGGCCCCGAGCCAATGGCCTGACCCGGCCGTATTCTCCAAAAGCAGTTTAACATTCTTTATGTCAGCTGTCGCTTCAAAGACGATATTAAGCGCTTTGGCAAACTGCGAAAGCCCGGCTTCAGGAGTTGAATTCTTAAAACTTCCCATATGCGTTACAAGATAATCAGCGCCTAAAAGAGAAGCTTCCCTCACATCGGCAATATAAGCTTCAACAGACTTCTGAAACAACGCCTCATAGGGTGTCGCCAGATTAATCAAGTAAGGAATATGTATAGCAACAATCTTGACGCCGCTCAGCTTCCGCCTTCGCTTAAACTCTGAAATATCTTCTCTCGAAACACTATGGCCGCGCCACTGCCTTGGGTTGCGTGAAAAAATCTGCATAGCCGTGCACCCAAGAGCCTCGGCACGATCAATAGACTCATAAATTTTACCACTTATAGAAACATGAATTCCTAAATACATGCGAGGCAGATAATAACGCAAAAGCGGGGTTTGAGAGAATTCACCGCAAAAAACTCTTCTATTGCGGCCCTTTCAGAAAATCGGCAATTACGGACATCAACTCGATAAAATCATAAGGCTTCTGAAAAAAAGCATCAGCTTTTTCAAAAGCAAACCCTGCCCCTTCCACATCCTTTGACAGAGCCGTCGCGACAATAACAGGAATACTCTTAAGCCTGTCATCTTGCTTGACGGTACGCAGGACTTCTTCACCGCTTAACTTAGGCAAAACAAGATCTAAAACAATAAGATCAGGTAAAAACGATTTGATAGCGCGCAACCCTTCCTCTCCATCAAAAGCCTCATGAACTTCATAACCGCCGGATTCCAAACGCAGTTTCATCATATCGGCCAAACCATGCTCATCTTCAATCACTAATATCCGTTTTTTCATAAAATCTTCCTCAATAGCGCATCTCACTGGATTGTAATCTCCATTTCAACCTTCTACGTGAAATGAATAAAACCTTATGCCTTGCAAAAGTGGATAGTTTATTAAAACTATAACAAAAACAACCCATAAAAACAACTGAATTTTTCCCTCACTTGACAACCAGCTATCTCTATACTATTATTATAGGGCTTAAGAACGCCTTACAGGAACTTTTAATGACAATATTGGGGCTGTAGCTCAGCTGGGAGAGCGCTTGACTGGCAGTCAAGAGGTCACGGGTTCGATCCCCGTCAGCTCCACTAAATTTTTCCTTGTCGGAAAAATTTAGTGGATACTAAAGCGAACGTGGTGTTGCGGCAGAACAACACAGTGAGCGTAGTATCTCATCTTTGAAAAACTAAACGTGGCTCATAGATGATAAAAGCATCTGACTATTTTCACGGAAATCACGGTTATAACTGCGCGCAGGCTGTCTTAAAAGCCTTTCACCAAAATATAATATTCCCAATGATATGATTACGGAATACGCAAAATTCGGAGGAGGGCGGGCGGATGAAGGCTTATGCGGCGCGCTCTTTGCCCTGCATCGCATTGTGGCAAAATCCGAACACATCACATCTGCCAATACTCATTTTGAAAAAAAACGGGTTCCATCAAATGCCGTGAAATAAAAAAACTGAATAAACTCTCCTGTAAAGAGTGCGTTGATTTAAGCGCGGATATTTTAAATAGCCTTCAGGTTTAATACCCTCGATCCAAATCCACAACAGCCATTATCTCTTTATGGTAACAGCGTATCTCAGCCATTATTCTGCGGCCATTCGGATAGATATCAAAATCTCCCACTTCAACCCCATCGGGCGAATCAACATACTCAACCGCCTCAGGGCCGTTAAAAAAAGAAAACCTCTGTTTATTAGACCCATCCGCGTTCATAATCCAAAAATCAAGCCTAGGTGGATTTTTTAAGATATCAAAAAAAGTACCCGTTTCTTTTACCTGCGCGATAGCCGCGCTTGAAACCCAAATGATATAACGCCCATCACGCGTAAAATGAGCGTGTTCATCCCATTCATCGTTGTCCGTAAGCCTTAAAATGCTATTTGTTTTAATATTTAAACTGTAGATTTCCATATCGTAATAATGCCCGCCGCGAGGAACACCCGAAAAAAGAATAGACTCTCCGTCTGGGGAAAATCCATGCGTCTCATAAAACTGTAACCCTTTGGGCTTTAATGTCTGAATATGAGAAAGGCACGGCCTTGCGCCCTCATACGAAAAATCGGCCAGTTTAATAGCCCAAACCCCCATCTTTTCAAAACAAGGGCTGATGATTTCACTCCAGACAATCTTTGTGCCATCAGGTGAAAAATGAGGGTGCGATACACCTCGTCTATTTTTAACATGGGTTAAAGGAATGACGGATAAATCCTCCAGATTAATAAGCCACAGGTCATTATTGATGCCTAACCCGGGGCTTGTAAGGTATTGAGATTTCTTTCGGTCAGCTAAATCAGGAAAATATGGGTTTTCAGCTGTGAAGATAATAAATTTTCCCGACGGGTCAAAAGCGGGGTTGCCATTATTCCTGGAAATTTCAAAATGGTGGCACGTCAGACACCTCTGCTCGGAACCATCCGCGTTCATCATCCACACATCAAAATAACCGTCGCTCCCTTTCCTGTCAAAAGCGATCTGCCTCCCATCCGCGGATATAGCCAGGCGGCCGCCGTTATCTATAAGTAACCTGAGACGCCTGACATGCCCTTGAATCCCTTGCGCGTTATCTTCTCTGTGTAACGCCTCAATATTTGAATCTGCATGTTGCGCCGATACTTGAAACGAAGAAAAAAAACATCCAATCCATATCGCCATCATAAAAATTACACAAGAAATTTTCATAGTTCTAAAATAGATAGCAGCTCGCGGGACAATGTATAATCATAACCGCCATAACGCAAAAAGCCATCTTCCGGCCCAAAAGAAATAACTGTCAACAAAACGCCTTTTTTATAAAAATTAAGAGCGTATTTCGGCAGACAATCACACGGCTGACGGGAGACAGCCTTGTTTAAAATAATAATTATATTTTTTATTTGAGCTGAATCATCAATAACACGTGAGGGTTGCGGCGGAAATTCAAAAGAAATCTCAGGAACCAACTCTACTCTATCGGCATCCGCGATACCGGCCAGTTCCAACGCATGGCCCTCCTGCTGATCCTGACAAAACGCCTGAGAAATGCATAAAACTAACACCCCAAAAAAAACAACGGACATAACATAAAAAGTATTTTTCATACATCCCCCTAACGCCATCAATCTTCGATTTCATCCCCGGGAAGGATATCCGCGAAAACAAACTGATCTCGCACCACAATATCCCCTGTCTTAATCCTTAGCGGCTTCTTAAAAAAAGGCCCATCGTATACAAAAGAGTGAAACTCTCCATTTTCCCCGCACGGATCACACCCGGACGGCAAACTCTCTAAAAAAAACTTATCAAACTCGCGGCCCGCGTATTCAGCCGGAATTTTACCGGGGTCAACACATGTGATACGCGCCTTTACACCATTGCGCACCATCTCATCAGCTAAGGCTTTCGTGGAACAACCCCACAGAGGAAAAATCGGCTCAATTCCAGTCTTTTCCAAATTCCGGCACCGGTATTGGCGTACATCTTCAAGGAACAAATCCCCAAATGCCATATATTCAACACCATCATTTTTAGCCTTGGCGATAAAATCACGCATAACATGTTCATACGCCTCGCCGGAACAAGGATAAGGTATAGGAATAACAGATAACGGTAAAGCGATAGAATCCGCCTGCATCACAAGCAGCTCTTTTCGGACAGCGTGCATCGCGACCCTTTCAAAAACGGCATTTATAGTTGTGAAAATACCAACGACTTCCATGTCGCCTCGCCGGCGCAAAACCTCAAACGCCCAAGCGCTGTCTTTTCCGCTGCTCCAACTCAATAAAACCTTCTTTCTTCCCATAATCACACCTCGTTTTAAAACATCTGAAATGTTATTTTATCATCACCCGCTTATATTTCCTACTTTAAATAAATCCACCAATTCACCCCCTGCCGCGCGCAATAGAGTTTCACTTGATTGTTAGGCCTGAAACCTTTAAAATAGGACTCCATAGATATGAATCAGCGGTATTCCACCGCCTGCTCCACCAGAACCCTAATATAGGCGAGAAGTTCAAACACGAGTGGATAATAGTCACAAAATTATGCGGCCAACAACAAAAGGCATTATTTTTTTGGCTTCTCGGAAATCGCTATCGGCACGATGACATTTGGAGCCGTCATAGCGTCTCTCATCACGCATAGTTCGGCAAAATCACCCAACGTACTAATATTCGTTATTATCAGCAGCCTCCTCTCCGCATCTTTAGGCATCGGCATTATTCTACGCTCACACTATTTTCGCAAGCTCATTATGTTTTTTGCCGGATGGATCATATTAAGCAAAGTTCTTATTTTCGGCGGAATCATAACATTAAACGGGCAATTGGAAACATCTATTCCTATCGGAATTAAAAACTTTATATCCATTATTTACCATGCCTTAATAATCGCCTACTTTCATCATCCTCTCATCAAAAAGGAGTACGAGCCATGAAATTTCTAAAATCGGCTTTTTTGACAATCGTATGTTTTCTAACATTGAGCCTGGCGGCCGGCGCTCAAACTCAAAACCGCTTCCTTGCCTTAACCATTGACGATAAGATTATCAACCCCATCACCGCGGATTACATCTGTTTAGGCATTGATGAAGCCCAAAATAACGGCTATCAAGGCGTCATCATTGAGATGGATACACCGGGCGGGCTCCTGGACTCAACGCGCGTGATTGTCAAAAAAATTATGAACGCGACAATCCCGGTTATCGTATATATTTCACCCGGCGGATCACGGGCAGGGTCAGCGGGCGTCTTTATTACGATGGCCGCTCACATTGCCGCAATGGCGCCTTCAACCAACATTGGCGCGGCTCACCCGGTGGCAATAGGTTTCGAAAAAGAAGATAACCATTCCTTGCGAGAAGCTATTGAAGATTTGACGGACGCGTTAAAATCTAACAAAACAATAAAAGGGAAAAAAGCGAAAAAAGACGAAATACAAGAGAAAGAAAACACGAAAACCTCTAATAACGCCTTAGAAGACAAAATCCTTAACGACACACTGGCATGGATTGAAACTATTGCCAAAACCCGCGGCCGCAATGCCGAATGGGCCAGAGAGGCCGTGCTTGAAAGCGCCTCCATAACCGAAAAAGAAGCGCTTGAGAAAAAAATCATCAACCTTATTGCCAATGACACAAACAGCCTTTTAAAACAACTCAATGGCATACCTATCCAGGTGACGGCAGAAAAAACAGTGGCCTTAAACACGGAAAATGCCAGAATCGTCCGTAAAAATATGGATACGCGCCAAAACATCCTCAATACGATCATCCATCCTAATATCGCCTATGTCCTTATGCTGATCGGTTTTTTAGGCTTGTTTATTGAGATTACTCACCCGGGGGCCGTCTTTCCAGGCATCCTGGGGATCATCTGCCTGATTGTTGCTTTTTACGCCTTTGCCCTGCTGCCGGTCAATTTTGCCGGGTTTATCCTGATAGCCCTGGCTATTATCTTTTTTATTGCGGAGGCGATGACGCCGACATTCGGTTTTTTCACTTTGGCTGGCGGCGTTTCCATGCTTATCGGCTCGCTCATGTTAATCCGCACACCTTTCACCATGATGCGAGTCTCCTTAAATATCATCCTCCCCTTCATCCTTGCTATCGGGGCGATTGTTATCTTTCTAACAAGCAATGTTGTAAAAGCTCACAGAAGAAAGATTGCAACAGGCCCTGAATCCTTGCCCGGACAGACAGGAATAGCAACGCAGGATATTCCGGCAGGCCAGGAAGGCCAAGTTTTTGCTGCCGGTGAAATCTGGACAGCCATCAACCAATCTCATGAACGCGTCGCGAATGGAGAGAAAATAAAAGTCTTAGGTGTTGACAAAACCAAGCTCCTTGTGTCAAAATATGAGGCCTGATAAAGGAAAAAAACATAAATATTATAAAACACTAAAAAAATCTTAAAAATCACATATAATTATTATTATTTTAACTTTTAACAGTATAATAATTTTTTTAAAAAAAAGGAGCCTGCATGCCCTTACCATTGGCTGTTATTATTATAATTGCTATTTATCTGTTAAATTCTATCAAAATATTGAATGAATATGAAAGAGGGGTTATTTTCCGCTTGGGCCGGATACTACAAAAACCAAAAGGCCCTGGCGTCATCCTGGTATTTTGGCCGATTGACACCATGGTTAAAATGAGCCTGCGCACCGTTACCCTGGATGTCCCGCCTCAAGATATTATCACCAAAGACAACGTTTCCGTTAAAGTCAACGCGGTTGTCTATTATAAAGTTATGGACCCGAATCTTGCCATCATTGAAGTTGAAGATTATAATTTTGCCACATCTCAAATATCCCAGACTTCACTGCGCTCTACAGTCGGGCAGGCGCATTTAGATGAACTCTTATCGGAACGTGACAAAATAAATTCGGAATTGCAAACCATTATTGACAGAGCGACCGACCCATGGGGCATCAAAGTTTCCCATGTAGAGATCAAACATGTGGATCTGCCTCAGGAAATGCAACGAGCCATGGCCAGGCAAGCTGAGGCTGAAAGAGAACGCAGGGCTAAAATTATTTCCGCTGAAGGCGAATTCCAGGCATCAACAAAATTAGCTGACGCGGCTGAAGTTTTACAGAAACAACCCATGTCTTTACAAATGAGGTATTTGCAAACTCTTATGGATATCTCAACTGAAAAATCTTCTATTATCGTATTTCCTCTGCCTATGGAAATGCTACAGTGGTTTAATAAAGACAAGAAATAGTACCCTCAAATTTATATCCTATGTGCAGGCAAGCCGGGGTGGTGAAATGGCAGACACGCCAGTCTCAAAAACTGGTGAGGGCAACTTCATGAGGGTTCGACTCCCTCCCCCGGCATAAAATTCTTCTATTCCCGCCCTCAACATGATGCAGAGAATTTTGTTGACAAGTCATCCATTTTCGGCGATAATTTAAACTATGCAATACATTAAAAGACTCTTGGAAGACAAAATCAGGCATGCGCTCAAACGAAATAAAAGTGTCCTTTTGCTTGGCGCACGGCAAACCGGAAAAACAACGCTGATTCATCAATTCAATCATGATCTTTTAATCTCTTTTATCCAACCTGATATAAGGCAGCGATACGAAAAATCACCCCATCTGCTTAAAGGAGAAGTAGAATCTTTAACCACCGGAAAATCAAGCAAGCGGCCGCTTGTTATTTTGGATGAAGTTCAAAAAGTCCCCATTATTCTTGATGTTGTCCAAGATTTAATTGACAGAGAAATAGCTAATTTTATACTTACGGGTTCAAGTGCCCGCAAACTTCATAGAGGCGCGCAAGTTAACCTTCTCCCCGGGCGCATTGTAGCGTTCCGGATGGATCCGTTCAGCTTAAAGGAAGTTCCAGCAAAAGATTTGAATGAACGGCTTTTTTACGGTTCATTGCCGGGTATTCTTGCTGTTAAAAATCAAGCAGACAGAGAAATTGATTTAGAATCTTATGTTACGACTTATCTGGAAGAAGAAGTCCGCTCCGAAGCCACTGTGCGAAATTTGGGAGACTTCGCGAGATTTTTAGAATTAGCAGCTTCTGAATCAGGCGGCATTATAAATTTAAGAAAATTATCGCAGGAAATCGGAGTTTCTCATACAACCATCGGCGCTTACTATCAAATATTGGAAGATTGCCTTATTGCTGAAAGGATTGAACCATTAACTCAGAGCAAGACCAGAAAGAAACTTACCAAGTCGGATAAATACCTGTTTTTTGACCTCGGCGTCAAGCGCGTCGCGGCACAGGAAGGGACACGGCCTCCCCGGGAAGTTATGGGAATGTTGTTTGAACAGTTTATTGGCCTTGAGCTTTTGAGGAACGCGCACATAAAAGGCCATGGAACCAAGATTCGTTTTTGGCGGGATCCTGACGGGCCTGAAGTAGATTGGATTATTGATACAGAGGGTATTTTTACGCCTTTAGAAGTCAAATGGACACAAAATCCCGCGTCAAGCGATATCCGCCATCTGGAAGTTTTTCTCTCCGAATACAGGTCGGCTAAAACAGGTTTTCTCATTTGCCAGGTTCCGCGTAAAACAAAGCTAAGCGAAAAAATCTTCGCCTTGCCGTGGCAATCCATTGATGAAATTTTATAATTCATCCAAAAACGAAAAATCGCGGATTTGCTTCAGCTTGGCCTCGTATAAAAACCCTTTTCGGATATTAAATAAACTTCTTGAAGTTTGTATTATTCAATATAATTTTTATTTCTCTTCTGAATTCATTCGCGATAGGCGCTCTTTAATAATTTTGATGAATTCCTCTTGTCTAACCTTTTTGATTTTCGAATTCCTGATAATCTCCTCCATCAAAGAGAGGCTCTTGTTAAATTTCTCATATCGGATTTTAACCGGAATATTCAGATAATCCGCCAACTTATCAAAATCTTCTCGTGTTAACCCGTTCTTTTTCCCATTAATGGCTAAAGCCTTCCTCTTTCAGAGGAGCGTTTTCGCGACAAAGAATCTTATTAGCGTTGGGATTCTTCCCCTTCGCCTCTGGCTTTAGGGTCAGAATGACATGAAATTACGCATTTTGCAACAGGCCCATCAGACAACCGCCACTTCTACATCGCCAATTTGCACAGAATCGCCATGGTGAAGCTTACGGCGCACCCGCATCTCAATAACGTCATTAACCATCACCTTGCCGTTGAGTATAAGCGCTTTGGCTTCACTCCCGCAGGCCACAAAGTTCAGGACTTTTAATAAATTATCCAGTTCAATAAAACCGTTCTTGAGCTTAAATTCCATAGAAAATTAACCTGTTAAAACATTTAAAGCATGCAGGTATTTTTGTGAAGTTTTCGTGATAATTTCAGGGGGTATTTTCGGAGGCGGAGGCGTTTTGTCCCAATTGAGCGACTCCAGATAATCACGTACAAACTGTTTATCAAAACTTGGTTGAGGCACTCCTATTTTATACAGCTCTTTAGGCCAAAATCTGGATGAATCCGGCGATAAAACCTCATCAATCAAGATCAGCCTACCTTCATAATAGCCGAACTCAAACTTTGTATCGGCAATAACAATACCCTTGGATTGCGCGTAATCAAGGGCTTTCTCATAAAACGCAATGCTCTTCTCTTTAACCTCTTCAAAAGCCTTGTCTCCGACAATTTTACGGGCCGCTTTTTCGTCAATATTAATATCATGCCCTTCCTCGGCTTTTGTTGAAGGAGTAAAAATCGCCTGAGGCAACTTTTGAGATTCTTTTAAGCCTTGAGGAAGCGCGATACCACAAACAGAAGAGTTTTTCTTGTATTCCTTCCAGCCGGAACCTGAAAGGAACCCGCGCACGATACATTCTATCGACAAAGGCTTCGCTTTCTTTACCAGCATGGAACGGCCTTTTAAAATATGTTTATAGGCGCTTAAAGAATCCGGATATTGCCCAACATCCGCCGTAAAAAGATGATTCTCACTGATATCATTTAAATAATTAAACCAAAACAGAGATAACTGTGTCAGCACCCTTCCCTTTTCCGGAATCCCGCAATCCAAAACTACATCAAAACAAGAAATACGGTCTGTGGCAACAATGAGTAGTTTATCGCCAATATCATAAACATCCCGCACCTTGCCCCGCCGCAAAAGTTTCAAATCTTTAAAATCTGTTTTTAACAAAACATTATTTTGCATGATTTATGCTTTTTATTAATAGGGGCGGCTGGCCAGCCGCCCCTACGTTATTTTTCTATTTTGATCCTATTTCTGTCCCCTGTCCCCTGTCCCCTGAACCCTGATTATTATTCTTGCAGTCTCTTGTTCTGCTGTTCCCACTGTTTCCAAATCTCTTTCGGGATCCTTTTACCAAGCATATTCAAAAACTCTTTTTGATCTTCCATCTCTTTAATCCATTCAAACTTATCAATCTCCAGAAGCTTATCTAAAATATTCTTATGCAAATCCAGCCCGGTTAAATCAAGGTTTTCTAAAGCGGGCACATATCCGATAGGTGTCTTAACGGCATCAACTTTCCCATTGCAACGGTCTAAAATCCACTCCAAAACTCTTAAGTTTTCTCCAAAGCCGGGCCATAAAAATTTCCCATTTTCATCCTGCCGGAACCAATTGACATGAAATATCTTAGGCGCCTTTTCCATACGCTTTTCCATAGAAAGCCAGTGGCCAAAATAATCACCCATATGATACCCGCAAAAAGGCAGCATCGCCATAGGGTCACGCCTCACCTCGCCTTGCTTGCCTACCTGCGCGGCTGTGCGCTCAGACGCCATTGTGGCGCCAACATAAACGCCATGCGCCCAATCAAAAGCTTCATACACAAGCGGTGCCAAATGCGCGCGGCGCCCGCCAAAAATAATCGCTGAAATCGGCACGCCATGATGATGCCCAAGCCTATAAGAAATAGACGGGCACTGAGAAGCTGGCGCCGTAAAACGGCTATTAGGATGCGCCCCCTTAATCTCTTTGCCATTCTCATCCTTCAATCCGGGTTTCCACGGCCTGCCCTGCCAATCCAAACCTTCACCAGGAGCGCTTTCGTCACCATCCTCCCACCAAACAGTAAAATCTTTTTTCAAAAGGACATTTGTAAAAATCGTATTTTTTTCAATGGTCGCCATGGCATTCGGGTTGCTTTTTGAATTGGTCCCCGGCGCCACACCAAAAAAACCTGCTTCGGGATTTATGGCCCAGAGTTGCCCATCGCTATCAACACGCATCCAAGCGATATCGTCACCAACAGTCCAAATCTTATAACCCTTTATTTTCAAGCCCTTCGGAGGTATCAACATGGCCAAATTCGTCTTGCCGCAGGCGCTAGGGAAAGCGGCGGCGATGTACTCAACATGGCCATTAGGTTCTTCAATCCCCATAATCAGCATATGCTCTGCCAACCACCCCTCCTGTTTCGCCAAAAAACTAGCAATGCGCAATGATAAACATTTTTTACCAAGAAGGACATTCCCCCCATAACCAGAACCAACGCTCCAAATCGCGTTATCCTGAGGAAAATGCAAAATCAGGCGTTTATTGATATCTAAATCCGCTCTGGCATGCAGGCACTTCGTAAACTCCCCTTCAGCTCCTAAATAGTCTAAAACTTTCTGCCCTGTCCGGGTCATGATCATCATATTTAAAACAACATAGATACTGTCTGTCAACTCAACGCCGATTTTGCTAAATGGCGAACCAACCGGCCCCATAGAAAAAGGAATGATATACATCGTCTTGCCCTTCATGGAATCACGAAAATAAGACGAGGCTTTCTTGTAGGCTTCTTTCGGCGCCATCCAGTTGTTGTTTGGGCCAGCGTCTTCTTTCTTTTTAGAACATATGAATGTCAAATGCTCCGTGCGGGCCACATCGTTAACCGCCGTCCTGTGATAGAAACACCCCGGCAACTTAGCCTGATTGAGGCGGATCATCTCGCCCGTTGACACCGCTTCATCTTCCAACGCCTTTTTCTGTTCCGGTGAACCGTCAATCAAGATAACCTGCTGAGGCCTGCACAAACCAGCCATCTCTTTAATCCAGGTTTTTAATTTAAAATTTTTTATATTACCGACGGAATTCTTATCCTGTAAAAACTTAAAAGTCATCATGTTCTCTATCTTTCCTTTTATGACGGGTATCAAAACTCATCTTATTCCTGCACCGGTTCTTCCAACACCTTTTTTAACAGGCTCCAGGTCTTTTGCCCAACTTTACCGTCAACGGCCAGTTTATTTTGAGCTTGAAACTCCCTGATAGCCTTCTTTGATTTTCGGCCAAGCTTGCCATCAATTTTGCCATGGTAGAACCCAAGTTTCTCCAAGGCCATTTGTATCATCTTATCCGTTGGATGATCCAGAGAAGATAAAGGGTTTACTTCCTGTTGCGGCCCTGTTGCCGCATAAGGCTCTTGCGCAACAACCAAAGGTTCATTTTCGCCTGGAGCCTTCAATAAAGCGTCCGCCTGCGTAAGGCTGACAGCATTATAAACCCGTGATGCGTCCTGCTCCTGTTTTTGCCCGCAACCCGATAGCAAAAAAACACATATAAAAAAAGAACCGCATCCATATTTGAACATATTATTATAATAAAGCGGGCCTTTAAAAGGCCCGCTTTAAAACCTCTGCTCGATAAAACAACCTCTTAAACCAAAAAGCAGCTTAAAAATTATTTTCCTTCTAAATACTTAACAAGTTTTTCTTTTGTTTTTTTACCTGCGACACCATCCGCCTTCAGGCCCATGTCCTTTTGGAATTGCTTTATCGCAGCCTTTGAACGAGAACCGATTTTACCATCAACTTTACCATCATAATAACCAACATTTTTTAAAGCAATCTGTATCTGCTGTTTTGTCATTTTAGCGGCTGTGACAGACGCGTGTTCTGCTTCTTCAACGGAAAGAGTGTCTTCCTTTAATGGGTCTGTAACCAAACAACAGCTCATATTATCTTGTTTGCTCAAATCCCCCACCTTATCTTCCAAAACTTGAACGCGGCCTTCGAGAGCCAAAAGAGAAGATTTTGTCGTCGCGCAACCAGAACAAAACAACACGGCCAATACCCCGCATGCGAAAAAAGATAATATTCTCATTTTTACAATTCCTTATAAATATCTATCAACAAAATAAGTTGTTATAAATATATCACAATAAGGCGAAATGTCAAATTATGCGAAAAATAACAACATCAACGAAAGTAAGCTCATAATAACAACCATAGCCCAGGCAACAATATTATAGATACGGGAATTGACATATTCTCCCATCAGCCTCTTATCATTAATCAAGCGTAACATGAAAATCAAAACAAAAGGCAGAAGTATGCCATTAGCCACTTGTGAAAAAAGCATGACTTTAACAAGCGGGACACGGGGAATAAGGATGAAAACAGCCCCAAGAATAATGATGCCGGTGTAAAGTGCGTAAAAATGCGGCGCCTGACGGAAACTTTTATTAACACCAGACTCCCAGCCCATCCCTTCGCACACAGAATAAGCCGTAGATAATGGCAGAATAGAAGCCGCGAATAAAGACGCGTTAAAAAGCCCGAAGGCGAATAAAAGATAACAATAGTTTCCGGCCAGCGGTTTTAAAGCCAACGCCGCGTCTTTAGCTGTCTCTATAGAAAGGCCATGTTTGAAAAGCGTGCTTCCGCAAACCACAACAATAAAAAAAGCTACTATTGTTACCACAAAAGCGCCAATAATAACATCAAGGCGATGATAACCATAATCCTTCAGCTTTATGCCTTTTTCCACAACAGAAGCCTGTTGATAAAACTGCATCCACGGAGCAATCGTCGTCCCGATTAAACCAACAAGCATCACAATATATATTTTATTAAAATGCAACCGCGGCCTTATAACTTCATGGCCGATAGCAACCCAATCAGGTTTTGTGATAAACCCCGAAATAATATATGCCACATAAAAAAGGCAGGCGCCTAAAAAAACCTTTTCGACGAACTTATAGTTGCCCTTAACAACCAGCCACCAGACAAAAAAAGCGCACAAAACAATCAGGACAGGCCTGTTAATTCCAAATAAATCAGCCGAAGCCGCGATGCCTGAAAACTCCGCCATAACATTACCGATATTCGCCAAAACAAGCACGAGCATCGAGTAAAACGTTACTTTTACTCCAAACTCTTCACGGATCAGGTCAGCTAAACCCTTGCCCGTCACCACAGCCATACGGCTAGACATCTCCTGAATAATAATTAAAACAAAAATGATCGGTATAAAAGACCATAACATAGAATAGCCAAAATGAGCACCGGCGACGGAATAAGTCGCAATTCCGCCGGCATCATTATCCACATTCGCGGTGATAATCCCAGGCCCCATGATGGAAAAAAATATAACAATCCGGGCCCACATGTTATTAAATTTCATCTTCATTATAATTAAACAGTTATCGGGGTTCTGGGTACAGGGGACAGTTTAGAGCAAAATCAAAAAGCTTTTTATGATTTTTTCTGAACCCTGAACCCCGTACCCTGTTATATATGGTTTTTCTTCTTGCTTCTTCTCCAGGCAATAGATACGAGCCTGCTAAAAATATCATCTATGGTGATAATTCCAACTAAAATATTAGACTCATCCACCACAGGCAGAACGGCAACCCCATACTTATCCATCAATAAAGCAATCTTTTTCACATCATCATCTGTATGGATTTTAACCGTCTTTTTTAAAGCGGCCATCATGATATTTTCACCCGTGTTGGCAATAATGAGGCGCCGCAAAAATGTCGTCCCGACAAGGTGCCCTTCGTGATCAACGATATAAATATTTTGAATCGTTTCGGCCCTGGGCGTCTTCTCTTTGACAATATTTAAAGCCTGCTCAATCGTAGCCGACTGTAAAACAGCAATATACTCTGTCGTCATAAGGCCGCCGGCGGATTCACCTGAATAGCCTAAAAGCGTTGAAAGCATCTTCGCGTTTTTTGACTCCATAAGGCTTAAAATTTTATCCGTCTTTTTACGCGGTAAGGCCGCAAGCAAATCCACGGCTTCATCCGCAGGAAGATGGTTTAAAATTTCAACAGCATCTTTTTCAGCCAAATCCTCCAATAACGACTGCTGGGATTTAAAATCAAGAGTTACTAAAAGCTGAGTCTTGGTAACAATATCAAGGGTTTTAAATAGGGCGACCCGGTGTTGAGGTGCTAGCTCAAGCATGATTTCACTTAATTCTTCGGGTGGTATTTTAGCCAACTCCTTTTGAGACACATCTACTTTAATAGTCCTTGAAACAGGATTGATGGAAAGAGGCTGAATGTAGTGCCATGGAATAAAGCGCGGCTTGTGTAAATATAAGGCGTTTTTGTTAACAAGGTTAATCAGCCAATCAATAGCCTTTTCAAACCCAAGGCGGCGGACGATGCCGCGCAAACCGATATCCACATGTGCCAAAACCAAATCCTGATCAGCCTGTAAAAAATGAATATCATTAACTCTGATGACATTCTGGTTATTCGTATCCACCACTTGCTGGTCCAAAATATCCTGGCGTAATGACAAATCCGTTTTAATACTGACGGACGCGTTAAATTGAAGATCACCGGCTTCCAAGCTCAGGCGGATATAGCGTGGCGTGACTTCACAGATATTGCACCAATCCACAATTGCCAAGCTCTTACGCAGGGCCCCTTTGGAAATAACCAGAATTTTAGACCTGGCGTACTTCCCCATAGGCTCAACAATGATATCATGCAGATATCCCAACCGCCGGCCATTTTTATCCAGTATCTTTAATCCGTGTATTTGGGAGAAAAAAACAAAAACGGAATCGGGGACTTTATGCATAGGCGCCATCTTAAAACCTCGATAAGGCATCCTTCAATAGAAACTACTTTTATTTAACTTTGGTTTTGATTATTATACTTCCGGACATGGAAAATACAAAAGAATTTTTGGCTTGGGTGTTAAAAATATCTATCTGCCAAAAAATCTACTCTGCGCCTTTAAACTTTAAAGTATTAA
Source organism: uncultured Planctomycetia bacterium (assembly GCA_964423185.1). Classification (GTDB taxonomy): domain Bacteria; phylum Omnitrophota; class Gorgyraeia; order Velamenicoccales; family Velamenicoccaceae; genus CAYRDK01. The sequence goes on along the minus strand of CAYRDK010000001.1, from coordinate 61,471 downwards.
CACAATGGTTAAAAGCCTTTTCTTTCCCGCGGAAATCCTGGCTCTCATTGACATAACGCAGGATATAAAACTGGTTCCCTTTCTTAAAAAATACGATTCGTTCCAGAACAGGGACATATTTAACATTCACAAGTTTGAGGTTATCAGGCAGGCTATATGATAACTCAACGGCCTTGGCGTCAAAACCCAGGAATTTTAAATAATTCTCGGATATCTTCACGGCATCTTTAAACACGAGCCTCTTCTTTAATAAATCCTCACCGAACATCGTGAGCGTAAGCGGCTTGATTTCAAACTTTGATTCATCTTTCACCGTTACAACTATCATACCTCTAAGCGGCTTGCCCTTTTTCACAGGCTCTAAAAAAACAACCTGGGCATAAGACCCATAAACGCCTCTTTCCTCGGCAAATGACCACCCTTGAGGATAATCCATCGTTATATTCAATTGTGTATCTTTGCTTGAATAGTGCTGATATCCGGGAATATCACATCCAAAGAAATTAAACATCATAACGGCTGCTCCTATCAGCAAAAATATCATTCCGTGGTTATGTTTCATTATTTTTCTCCCTATAGCAGTAAAACTTTTTTAATAATCCGGCAAATCGGCATAACCAGAGATTCCTTTCAAATATACTTTCGCGAAATCTTCACCTGCAGCTATAATATTTGAATAACTATCCATTACTGCATTTGTTTGATCTCCTTTTAATTCATTCCAAATAGCTATATGCCTGCAACAAGCCATATACTCCTGGTCAATCGAATTACCGGGATAAACAGTAATATGTAAATCTCCCGTGCCAAGCTCAGGATGCCGTTCCAACGTATCATCAATCCACTCTTGACTGTTGTAATCATAATCAGCATGCGTGGCTTCATGAGCTATCGCGGCGGCTAAAGCCGCCGAAGGCCAATCCGTTGTCGCTAAAGGATTAACGCTTATTTTATTCTCTACCTGGTTCCAGGTAGAGAATAACCCATCTTCTCTGTCCTCATAGCCGACAAATATACGATTGTTCTCAATAAGATTGTTATAATAACTCCCGAGTGTGGATGTCCCCAAAAGATTAAAAACGTCTTCTAAAGGCGTACTAACGGGCACAGGGGTGCTCTCATCACCCTCTTCCGTTTCGCCTCCTGAGGCCTCTCCACTTGAACCCCCATCTTCTGAAGTACCGCTATCCGAATCTTCATCATCTGCAGCCGTGCCGCCGGAACTAGAACCGCCGGATTCGCCAGTATCAGGGCTTCCCGTGCTTCCACCGCCAGGCTCATCCGTATCGCCAGAACTGCTTTCCTCGGAATCACCGGAAATACTGCCGGAAACCCCGCCGGTTCCACCTGTCCAATCCACCCTGCCCTGCGTCTCCATCTGTATCGCGGCATCATCAAGGATATTCCCGACTCCATTATATAATCTGTTGTAAGCGGGCTTTATAATACTCGAAGAAACGGCTATGATAACGACAACCAGCGCAACAAACATCACCGCATATTCAGAAGTCAAGAACCCGTTTTTTTTAAAACTTTGCCTGTTGCGCATATCCCTATTCCTCTTTAAAAAATATAACTTTAACCCAACACCAGTGAATCTAAAAAAAACCAGCCCAGCGCCGCTGTTTTTAGTAGCGCAAAATCTGCGGACTATAGAGGCCTTAGACCGAATTTTTCTACAACAAATATAACATACATTTAACACAAAAACTAAAAAAAATATAACGGCAAACGGGAGAGAAAATTACGCCATCATCCGGGTTGAAATTAAAGAAAACTCATCCGGGCAGAAACCAAGCTCTTCAAGAAAAGAGCTTTCTGCCAAGAATTGGCCTGTCGGGATACATGCAGCGCAACGGCCATTTCTTAAAAATAAGATGCGGTTTGTCAGGCGCGCGATCATGTCCAGATCGTGAGAAGCGATAACCTTGGTCATCGAAACGCCTTTAAGAATATCCATGAGTTGCCGCCTATGTTTCGGATCGAGGTTACTCGTCGGTTCATCAAAGACAAAAATATCCGGCTTCATGGAAAGGACCGTTGCCACGGATACTCTTTTTTTCTCTCCAAAGCTCAAATGGTGTGAAATTTTACCGGCGGCATGAGACATGTCAACACTTGCCAGAGCTTTATGGACGCGCTTTAAAACCTCTTCCTGAGCCAAGCCCATATTAATCGGCCCAAAAGCAACATCATCAAAAACGGTCGGCATAAAAAGCTGTTCATCAGGATCCTGAAAAACCAACCCGACATCCTGGCGAATGCTCTCAAGGCTTCCTGAGGCTACTTTTCGGCCATTGATCTTAACACAACCCTCCCCCTGCAAGATTCCATTGAGATGCAATAGCAGCGTTGTCTTGCCCGCGCCGTTGGCGCCAACAACGCCTAATGCTTCGCCTGGAGACAGACAAAAACTAACGCCCTGCAAAGCTTTTGTCCCGTCAGGATACGAGTATCCCAACGATTCTACTTCAATGGCATAACGCATAAACATAACTCCATAGATTTACAGATAATAAATAAACAAAAACTGCTATCGCAAACCCATAATCCGCAGGCTTCAGCGCGAAAGGATGAACGGTCCGGATCTGGCCGCGATACCCTCGAGAACACATCGCCAAATACACCCCCTCGGATGTTTCGTAAGATTTCACAAAAAGGCTGCCGGCCACGTTAGCAAGAGACCTAATATCAACCCATCGCCTCTGGCCCGCTAATCTGGACTCTCTTGCCCTGTTCATCTTCATAAATAGATCGGAAAAGAGATAAAAATAACGGTACATAAACGAGAAGATCATCAATAATAACCGCGGGCAACGCATCTTTTCAAACCCTTTCAGAAGATCGGCAAAAGGCGTCGTAGAAACAAGAAGAATCATGCAGATAAAGGCTAAAAAAGAGCGCAAAAAGATAAAAATGAAAAACTCAAGCCTGCCGGCTCCGCATTCTAAAAAAACAGATAAACCCAAAAGCACTATAAAAGGCAAGAAAATTAGAGGCCTCAGAAGAATGAAGCGCCAAGGAAGCCTGGAAACAAAAATTAAAAATAAAACCATGGCGCTATAGAAATACAACGGATTTAAAAAAAGAACAGGCGTCAAAACAATACAAAAAATAATAGCCATAAAAGCGATGATTTTAACACGGGGGTCAAGCCTGTGCAAAAAACTATCCAAATCGCTATATTGATCTATAAACTTATGATGCATAAAAAAGTCACAAGATAAAATGTAAAACTAAGTAGAGAACAGATATCAGACAATAGGGGACAGAAAAAATCTAGAACCGGTCACCAGGATTCTTCTGTCTTCTGTCTCTAAACTATCTTCTCTCCCGTTGTCGTCATGCTCAAAGCCACATGTTTGACGCCTTTGCAGGCCTTGATACGGTCATGAAGTTCTTGTATAGACCTGGCCTTGCCCTTGACAACAATAGTTTCCAGGCAATTATCATGATCAAGATGGACATGCTGGGTACAGATAATAAGGCTTTGAAAATCATGCGCCATATCAAGAAGTTTATCAACCAGCTCCCTTTTATGATGGTTATAAACCAGAAGGATAACACCAGCAACGACGGCGTTTTTCTGCCATTCATCTTTAACAAAACACTGCCTGATAAGATCACGCAAAGCTTCCGAACGGTTCTTATAACCCTCTTGCTGGATGTATTGGTCAAAAAGTTTTAAAAGCTCATCTTCCATGGAAACGCCAAAACGCGTCAAATGCATCATATACACCTCTATTTTCCCTGGGGAATAACTATGGGGTTGTTGCGAAATGCCTGAATTTGTGCCACTTATTATAAAATGATAGCACTAAATAGAGAAAAGTCAACCCAAGGCCAAAATTTCCTTAGGCTTTAAAAGAGAGCGTTTTGATAAGCCTGGTAAAAGCGGACTGATCAGAGGCAAAACGGCCCGCCAGATTTTTGTATCGTAATACATAAATATTGGAGCCACGCTCAAAGAAGATGAGGCGGTCGCGCAAAAAAGCCTCTTTGGCATCAGCGCTATAAAGAGGCAACATCAAAGAGTAACTTATTTTGATATCGCGCGATAAAACTTTAAAAGGCAAATCAACCGTTTTATCCGATTCAAATTTAAAAAGGCGTAACTTTTTAGTTCCTTCCAGATAACTGGAAGCAAACACCGATGATGAAGCAAACTTCCCCTCTGCCCCCTGCCTGGGATAAACGGTCGCGGTTATGGAAGGCCTGAATCCTGTTACTTTTTCCGGCGGGCCAAAAACATGGACTTGAAAATATGTCTCTGTCCTGCCCTTCGACTCTCTTATCTGCCACCCATAAGGATATTCAAACGAAAAATCCTTACCACTATAACGCGTATAATTATATTTCATAAAAACTCCTCTTGCCGCAATAAGCACAACCGCGATTATCGCTGCTGCGGCCGTAAACCCTATGGATTTTTTGCTCATCTTCATAAAATATCCTCGCGTTAATAGTCCGGAAGCCCTGGGTAATAAATTCTGATAACTTCTTTAGCGCTGGCCTCTCCTTCGCCAATAATTGCGGCCCAGGAGTCCATCTGATAATCGGTCTGGCCGCCTTTAATCTCATTCCAGACATTAGCCCCATTCAAGAAAGCATTATACTCCTGATCAATGGAATCACCCATCGTTTCCCTTTCAGGCTCACCTTGCGTCGGGTCATGATCCCACCAAGCATGTGTCCCCTCATGCGCTAAAAGCGCGGCATTCACTTGAGCAGTGCTTTCAAATTGATCAAGGCCAATCGTAATTGTATTAAAAAATGGGCTAAACCATGCCAATGCTCCTGAAACTCCTCCCCCAAATCCTATTTTTGTATCATAAAGCGTTACTCTTTCCGAAATTTCCGCGCCACTGGATGAAGCCGCGAGAGCAGAAAAAGCCGCGGCAGCCGAAACAGCATATGTTGATGAAGAAGAGGGAGTAGCTGAAGCAAGAGGAGAAGAAGAATATACTTCTGAAGGATACACGGCATCTATACGATAATAATAAGTCTGGCCGTTTGTTACTTCATAATCAGAAAAATACGTAGCTGAAACCGGCCAGCCCCCCATAATAAGCTCATAAGGCCCGCCGTCATTCCCAACAGAACGGTAAATATTGTAACAATATATATTACCTCCATAAACCACGTTCCAGCTCAAATTAACGAGCCCATCATTAGCGATAGCTGTCGGCGGGCCTGTAAAAATACTAGTAACACCTACGCCCGCGCTTGAACCACCGGTTGTCTCACCAGTCCCGCCCGTTGTTCCGCCGGTACCACCAGTCCCGCCTGTGGACCCTCCTGAACCGCCAGCACCTCCGCCAGCACCTCCGCCTCCGGCACCGCCGCCGGCTCCACCGCCAATAGACCCGCCACCGCCGCCTCCGCCGGAACCACCTCCAACAATAGCCCCGCCAAAACCTCCGCCAACAGCACCAATGCTACCTGTCAGAGAGCCAGTACTATAACTAACATCCCCGTTGCTGGCCATCGCGATAACGGTAAGCTCTTTTTCAGCAATGCCTTCCAATTCTTTCTTCAGGCGCTCCGCCAGGGCAACAAAATTTTCCGCTGTAGCATTGACAACTTTATACGTAAAAGTCTTATCCTGAATATCCGCTAAAGCCAGTTTTTCATTAATTTCAGAGGTGTTGGTGGCATTAAGATAAGAACCGCTCTTGCTTTTTGTCGCCAATTCAGCTTCACGGATAGCACGAAGGTTGATTAACGCTTCAGTATCTTCACTCTTCGCGATAGTCTTATAATAATAAGCGATAGCCAAAGCAATAAGAATGGCCACAACAATAATGACAATCACAACCTCGATGAGAGTAAAACCGGAAGGCCTTGATTTTTTAAGAAGTTTGCACCTAATATGATTATTCATATAGAAATTATAACATAAGAAGAAGGAGTAATCTAATCTTCAAAACCTATTTTTTAAAGGAAAGAAACCTTTCCTTTGGCATATTAAAATACCCTATCCGGCAACGAACGTCAAGCTTTCTCAGCTTTTTTATAAAAGCCAGCATCCCGACAGGCCTCTTTTTTAAAAATGGCATCTTTTGCATCAAATAAGAAGGCTCTATACTTAAATTGCGCAGCTGAAGAAGGCTCACATAACCTTTCTTTAAAAAAGTGGCCAGGCGGGCCACTTCAGGCTCATGGTCAGTTATGCCGGGAAATGTCAAAAGGTTAAGCGACACAAACAAGCCGCTTTTTTTCGCCATAGCCACAGATGATAAAACGTCGCCAAGCCCATATTTTGAAGGGCGATAATATGCCGCGTATGTTTTCTCGTCAAAACTGTTTAAGCTGATCCTCACACTGTCTAAACCGGCCTGCGCCAGCTCTTTCAAATACGCCGGATTAAAACCATTCGTATTCAAATGAATCGTCCCTTTTTGCGTCCGCCTTCTTATAAGCCTGATAGCATCCCTTACAACTCTAAATTGTAAAAGAGGCTCTCCCTCGCATCCCTGCCCAAAACTAACGATCCCCTCCCGTGCGCGCCGCAAATGAATTAAGGCCGCTTGGGCGATCTCCTCAAGAGCAGGAACAAATTGGATACGCTCATGTGAAGCTTGCGGACAATCAGGATCCTGATAAGAAATACACCCTAAGCACCTGGCATTGCATGCAGGCGACACAGGCAAAGGCGCTTCCCAACGCCCTAAAAAAAAATTCTGCGCGTTTCGGCAATTATACGAAAGAGCGCATTTGCATAAATGTTTAATCAGCCTGTTACGGGAATATTCTTTTTTAAACAACTCCACTTGCTTTTTAATACGCGTTTCATCCTGATAATAATAAGGCATCTGCCGCCTCATCCGGTCAACTTTTACCGCGCAGGCGTAAAACCGCCCCTTTTTCCAGCCAACAGCCGTATACGGCCATAACGGCAACACCACATCTTCTTTGTTCTTGATGGCGGCCGGCAGATACAAACGCGTGTAGCCTGGTATCATAAAAGCGGAGACGGCAAAAACCTTACCGCCCCCAAACTCCTCCACGCAGGTTTCCCCGCCCGCTTTCGTGTCAAATCCGACAGCGCTATGATGAGGCATAAAAAAAAGCGTACTCCCCTTCGGCAGACGGATAAGTTCTTCAGAAGAAGGCCGCCGGTAAAAAACGCCGTCGAAACCAAGCAGTTTTAAATCCGGATGGACAAAAACATTACCCTTAATATCTGAAAGGATTAATCGAGCGCTCATGCGGGTTTATCCAGTGGAATACCTATCGCGCGACGAAGAAACAAAACCTCATCTTCATTTAAAAACCGCCAACATCCTGTTTTTAAACCACCCAAACTCAAAGGTCCCTGCCGCAGACGGCACAAGCCGATAACTTCATAACCAAGCTCACAAAACATCCGCCGGACCTGGCGTTTGCGGCCTTCATGAATAGTAATCTGAAAATTTGTTGCGCCAGTTTTTAAAATACGGCAAGCCGCTGTTTTTTTACCTTCCAGCGTAATGCCGGATTCCAAAATACTTTTATCTTTCGCTAAAAGATTCTTATCTAGAATAACCTGATAGGTTTTTTCAACCTCAAACGACGGGTGAGTAAGACGGTAGGCTAAATCACCATCATTAGTCAAAAGAAGAAGCCCGGTTGTATCTTTATCGAGCCTGCCGACAGGAAAAAGGTGCTTAAAACGCTCGGGCAATAAATCTAAAACGGTTTTTTTGGCAAAACGGTCGGCAACAGTTGTCACGACCCCTTTAGGCTTATTTAAGAGAATATACGTTTTTTCTTTTAAAACAACAGGACGGCCGTCCAGTACAACGGCATCCTTATCAGAAATTACAAATGACGGCTCAGTAACTTTTTCCGCGTTGACACTTACATGCCCAAGCTTGATTAAGTCCAAAGCCTTTCGGCGAGAACACGACCCTGTACGAGCAAGAAAAATCAAAAGGCGCATAACTTTCTAAAAAAACTATACGGACGCTCCGATATGCTGCTTAACCAGAGAAAGAATTTCCTCCGGTTTGCAGGGCTTTGCCACAATGCAACGGTTCGCTATTAAATCCCCGATGGCCATCTGTTCTGATTTGGTAAAAACGCTTGTAAGAAAAACAATAGGGATGTTTTTTGTTGCCGGATTCTGCAAGAGCTCAACCGCGACATCAGACCCGTCAATATCCGGAAGCATCAAATCTAAAACAATTAGATGCGGGAGGTTTTCCTTGGCGAGCCTTAACCCTTCCGTACCGCTAGATGCGACAGACACGCTATAACCATTACGCGAAAGAAAAAAAGATAGAGAATCAAGCACATCCTGTTCATCATCAACAAGAAGAATGCTTTTTCCTTGAGGCTGCGACATCCTATTCACCTCCCTTCATTTTTTTCAGTATAGCACAAACCAAATAATAGTCTAGAGGAGAACTTTTTTCAAAGAGAGCCGCTTTTCTTTTGAATTTTCTGGATACGCTCCCGCATAACAGAAGGCGTACTGGAAATTTCAAAAACTCTTCCTTGAGGGCCTTTCTCTTTTTCTAAAAATTCAAGAACATCTATCAAAGCAATAGGATTATTTTCAGAATGTTTTAAGTATTCTACAGCTAAACTGTCAGCAAAAATCTCTGTCTTGGAATCATAGCCTCTTGATAACGCTTCAAATACAAGCGCTCTCAAACGCGGTAACTCCTGTTCTAATTGCGGATCCTTCTGCCCTAAGGCAAACAAAACGAGGCCCGCCATCACCGGATACCCCAAATCAGATTGCATCTTTCTAACAGCATCACGAGAGACAACATGCGCGGCCTCATGCGCCAAAATAGCGGCCAATTCATCTTCACTAAGCCGCTCAAAAAGCCCCCGGTAAATAAATATATACCCGCCGGGTAAAGCAAAAGCATTAAGATCAGGGCTATCAAGGATCATAAAATGATACACAATACCCTGACGGCCGCAAACGCGCGCAATTCTCTGCCCGATCTTATTGATATAAAGCTGTTGGGCGGCATTACGCCAAGGCGGACACCCTTTCTTAATCACTTCCTCCGCCATAGCACGGCCGATTTGAACTTCTTGAAAACTGTCAATGATGATTTCTTCTTCGTGGGTAGAGACGGCCGCGCCCTTAGACACCGTGGCACAGCCGGATATCAGAAGCAGCATAAAGATAACACAAAACAATACAGGGCTTCCTAAATAATGCTTATAGATTAACATAAAACTATCATATGGTTATATTGCTAAAACCCAAACAGATATAAATTGCTATATTGTCCTATTGTTATACTGTTGAAAGCCAAAAGGTTATGGACTATAATTCCTGTAAATTCAGTTTATAAAAATAAGGGCATGAGGTATTCTTTGGTAAAGCAATCAAACCCAAAGCCGTTAGCGCGGCTAAAACCAAAGGAGATACTCCCATGCCAAGAAAAAGAATACCACCAACGGCTAAAATTGACAATGAAATCAATGAACTTAAATATAATCTCGGCCAAGATGAAAAACCAAAAGCTGTGCTGGACAAACTTGTTGACTTAGGTATGCGCCGCATCATACAAGAAATCCTCGAAAAAGAAGTACAAGAGTATATCGGCCAGGCGTATTACAAGCATGGCAGAGAACGTAACGGCCACCGTAATGGTTATGAACCGTCTGATCTAAAGACGGCCGAAGGCCGCCTGACTATTGAGCGCCCTCAAGTGCGGGACGCTGCTGCCCCTTTTGAATCGGCCACGTGGAATAATATCAAAAAGAAAACAGAACGCCTTGAAAAAATGGCCGTTGAAATGTACGTCCGCGGCTGCTCAACGCGTGATATTGAAGATCTCTTGCGCGATGAACAGGGCCGAATACTGTTATCAAAAAGCGCTGTCAGTGAACTTAACGAAGTCCTCTGGCAACAATACGAAGAATTCTGCCGCCGCGACTTAAAAGAGCTTGATGTTGTCTATATCTTTATCGATGCCGTATATGAACCGTTACGCCTAACAAAAAGCCGCCAGGAAGCAATCTTAGTTGTCTCTGGCATTTTGTCTGACGGAGAAAAAGTGCTTTTATCCATCAGGCATGGCAATAAAGAATCTTATAAGAACTGCCTGGAAACTTTTAGAGACCTTAAAAAACGCAATATGTGTGATCCGGTCTTGGGCGTCTCAGACGGAGCTCCTGGCTTAATCCGAGCTTTTGAAGAAGTGTTACATAAAACTCTGCGTCAAAGGTGCCTTTTCCACAAGAAAGGCAATATTTTAAGCAAGGTGCCTCAGGAAGCCCATAGCCAGATGAAGATAGATCTAAACGCCGTTTATTACGCGTCGAATACGGAATCCGCTTATAGGAATGCTGATATCTTCAAAAAAACTTACAAACTGAATTATCCTTCAGCCGTTAAATGTTTTGACGATGACCTTGACGCTTGTTTGCAACACTTAAAGTGCCCTGCCAAGCATCGCAGACGCATCACGACAACGAATTCCCTTGAACGTATATTCGGCGAAGAGAATCGCAGAAGTAAAGTTATTCCCAGATACTTCACCGAAAAAAGCGGGCTCAAGCTTATTTACGCGACATTGATACGCTCATCGCAACGCTGGCAGAAAATTCGTATCACGTTTGACGAACAAGCCAAGATAATGACATTGCGCTATCAATTAGGCCATGAAGCTATCAAAGAACAGAACGTTAAATCAAAAACACCCAAGAAAACCAATGCCCTTTAATAAACGAATTTACAGGCAAAATCTTAAGTTTTTGATATCTGCATTTTAACAATATATCAATATAGCCATATAACAATATATTAATGTATCAATATTTCCCTGATCTTCTCCGGTATCTTTCTAGGTTTGATATTTTCATCTATCAAGACATGCGTCGTATAACCGTCACACAAAAGAAGATGGTCGCTTTTGCGGTAAATATGGTAAGAGAATTTGAGACTGGAATTTTTAACATCTTCAGGCCAGGTTTCAACAAGGATCGTATCCCCATATCTCGCCGGAGACTTATAGCGGCAATACGATTCAACAACCGCCATAAACAAACCCTGCTTTTCAACTTCCAAATAATCATAACCACGCGCTGAAAAATATTCCGTGCGTGCCACTTCAAACCAGACCAGATAATTGGCATAATAAACAATACCCATCTTATCTGTTTCGGCATACCTGACTTTTATTTCCGTTGTATAAGCCTTATCTTCCACTTTTTCCTCCTGTTGTCGCTTAGTACGCAGTGTTATTATAGGCAAGTTAAGCGAAAGGGTCAAGAGGCCTGGTTCTCCTTGACAGTTCTATTTCAGCGTAATATATTAATGCCAGCACGATATCTATCTTTTGCAATTCTATAGCCTTTTTGCAGATAACAATACAAAAATAATATTAAATGAATATGGTTTAATCATTGACGAAGAATTAAAAAATACGAAAAACATACGCCATGAAATAAAATTGGATAAATACGTGATAATGCCAAATCATTTACATCGTATAATCATAATAAATCGGGCGGCTGGCCAGCCGCCCCTACGGATAACATCAAATATTATGCAACGAAAACAAACATTATCATCATTTGTATCCGGTTTTAAATCCGCGGTGACAAAACGTATTAATATTTTACGTGGTACGCCTAAAAAACCGGTCTGGCAACGGTTATTCTATAGCCATATCACAAGAAATGAACGATCTCTAAACACAATTCGCCGACCTTTCAGGCCGTCGGCACCAGCCGCTGATTTTCTGTGTTAGATTTAATAAAATGATTAAAAAGGGAGGGGAAATGGGTATTTTATTTGAATTAACACGATCCATAGACGATGGGAAAAAACAATATCAAAAAAGAAAAAAGTTTTTGTGAACACGGGTCAAGAAATAAATATTATGGAAACAAATATTGATTGTATTTCTGTTCCTGTAAAATGTAATAGTTGCCAAAAATCTCATATTTTGATAGCAGAAGATATCGAAACACAAGTTAGCGATACCGAACGAGGAATGGGAACGGAAAAATATCATTATGCTACAGCGTATGGAACTTGTGAAAAATGCAATAAGGATTTAGAAGCAAGTATTAGCATATGCGAATATCCCGAAAGGCCGATAACATTTGAAGATGATTTCATATCAGAAAAAATTGATTGTAAGTATGACAATCAAAAAGAAATCAAAGATTAAAAATCTAACGACTTCATTCACCTGCCGTTACCCGCGCCCCTTCGGGTCGCGTGCACCGGCAGGTCATGTCGGCGTTATGCAAATAAAAAGGAGAAATAATTATGGTAGTTCTTACATTTATTCTCGTTGTTGTAACCGCAATTTATGTTTGGATTACTCATAAAATTTTACAGGCAAATCAAAAAGCCATTGAAGTGATGGAATCCCAGTTAAAAGCTTCTACTCGGCCGTATATAGTAATAAAAACATTTACCGTTCATGAATCACAAATGATTTTATTGAGCATATCGAATACGGGAAAGTCAGCCGCGGATGAATTAATACTTAAAATTGATAAAGATTTCTATAGATATGGAAAAAATGAAAATCAGTTCAATCTAAAAGAACTGAATCCTTTAAAAAACAAAACAGACCATTTTCAACCCGGAACTGAATTGGTCTATAATCTAGTCGATGCTGTAGAATTATTTAGAAATCAAGGTAATACTATAACGCCACAACAATTCACAATTACTGCGGAATATAAATATCTTAGCGAAGCTTTTGCTGAAAAAAATATCATCAACTTAGCTCAACATAAAGATGTCGCACTGAATTTTGATCCATTAATAAGTAATTTAAAAAAAATTGCAGATGCTGTTGATAAAATAAGCAAAAAATAAAATCAGCATAACAACGCACTGCAGCGGACTTTTACCTGCCGCCTTTCGGCGTCGGGAAAAGCCGTTGATTTCCGTGTTAGGTTTATTAAGAAAGGAGTAATTTTATGACTAATGCTTACCACCCAGATAAAAAAATGGTATTTAATCGAGTCTCTGTTATCGGTTCAGGTTTTATGGGAGCCCAGATCGCTCTGCAGACTTCTATGGTAGGTAAGATAGAAGTTCTCCTTTACGATATCTCTACTGAAGCGCAGACAAAAGCTTCTAAAGTACAGAGGGATATTTTAAAGAAAAAGGTTGATAGCAGTCAATTAACCCCATTGGAAGCAGAAGAGATAATTTCACGGATTAAATTTCTGCCGGACTTTAAAAAAGCTCCGGAAGGAGTTTCTTTAATCATTGAAACTATTCCTGAGAAATTGGAGTTAAAAAGAGAATTATTTGAGAAATTAGATAAACTGTCTCCCAGGGAAACAATCATAGTTACTAATAGTTCTTCAATCAAATGTTCACTTCTAGAAGATGTAGTGGTTCATAAGGAGAGGATAGCCAATCTTCATTTTTATCCACCTGTATGGGACCGCCCAATGGTAGAAATAATGGGAGGGGCTCATACTTCACAAGAAACAATAGACAAACTAAAGGATTTTGCAAAACAAATAGGACTTACCCCTTTATTAGTAAAGAAAGAAATAATGGGTTTTTTATTTAATCGTATCTGGCGAGCAATTAAAAAAGAAGCAATGTTTTTAGCTGATGGAGGTTACGCAGATTATCAAGACATAGATCGGGCTTGGATGATTGCTACAAAAATGCCTGTTGGCATTTTTGGTTTATTGGATATGGTTGGTCTAGATGTAATTAAAGATGTCTGCGAACAATATTATAACGACAGTAAGAATGAAAAGGATAAACCACCTAAAATTCTATTAGAGAAGATAAACAAAGGAGAATTGGGGGTTAAAACAAACAAAGGATTTTATACTTATCCAGATTCTATTTTTAAAAATAAAGATTGGTTGAAGGGACTTTAGATTTTGATTGATAGAGGCTTAAAATGGAAAATGGTGCCTTTTGATCGATACACGTAAAAAATTATAAAAAATCACTGAAACTACCTGAATTAAGGGGAGGGGCATGCCCCTCCCCTACAGGATAATCTTATTTTTTGTACCCTGTACCCCGATTACTAAAATTGTTCCCGCTCTGCCCGCAGCTGCCCGCACGCGGCCATGATATCACGGCCGCGTGGAATACGCAGTGTCACATCAATACCGTTTTTTAGAAGATAATCCTTAAAAGATAAAAGCTCCATCTTTGTAGGTGCGTTGTACGCGGCGCGGGAGTTCGTTTCATTATAAGGAATCAAATTAACGCGGCAGATCAAGTCACGCACAAGCCTAACCAAAGCCCGCGCGTCTTCTAAACTGGTATTAAATCCACTCAAAAGCACATACTCAAATGTTATCTTCCTTTTTGTGGCAGCGGCGTACTTTTTAACAGCCTCCATTAAAATTTTCAAAGGATATCTTTTATTGACGGGCAGGAGCTCTTTCCTTTTGGCATCTAACGCGGCATGAAGAGAAATGGATAATTCAATCTGCAGGCCTTCTTTAGACAAGCGTTCAATCGCGGGAGCCAGGCCAACGGATGAGACCGTCATCTTACGAATACCTAAATTAATGCCTTTCTCATGGTTTAATATCCGGATGGTTTTTAAGAGATTGTCATAGTTATCCAAAGGTTCTCCGACGCCCATAAAAACAACATTGGAGATCCGTTGGGGCGCAATCTTTTTTTTAATAGCAAGAAACTGGCCGACTATTTCTGAAGGGCTTAAGTTTCTTTTAAAGCCTTTTGAGCCGCTCGCGCAGAAAGCGCAGGCGAACCGGCATCCCACCTGAGTTGACAGGCACACACTTACATGATCTCTCGATGGGATCAAAACGCTCTCAATCAAGGCGCCGTCTTCCAATCTAAAAAGAAACTTCTCGGAACCATCAGAAGATGCCTCAACGCGCTCTGTGACAAACGGCGCAACCACATAATATTGAGAGATCTTCTCACGCACGCTTGAAGAAAGATTTTTCATAAGAGAAAAATCAACCGTATCGTGTTTATAAAGCCAATCAAAAACCTGCCCTGCGCGGTAAGGCTCAATCTGAAGAGCCTTAAAGCTTTTTTCAAGTTCTTCCAATGTAAAACAACGAATATCCTCAATCATAGAACTCCTTAATTTGTCCGTCGCGTAAAACGCGATGGGCATCCAGGGTCCGTCGCAAAATGCGCAATTTCATGTCATTCTGACCCTAAGCCAGAGGCGAAGGGGAAGAGTCTCGACGCTGATGAGATTCCTAAAAAAACATCATGAATCAACCATAACCCAAGATTCAATAAAACTGTTTATTCCATCTATTATGCGAGGCTTGGCCGCCTCAACTTCTTCAGTCATCACAAGGCCGTAAGAAACATCCTTCACCTGAATTCCGGCAATATAAATATCAGCCTTGACTCCCAACATCTCACACAGCCTCAACAGGTCACTTAGAGATAATTCATGCGAAGAAAGCTTTTTTTCTTGAAAACCGAGCCGGACATCCGGCAATTGAAAAATCTTTAACGCGCCCGGTTCTAAACCGGCATCAATAGCGTCTATCAAAAGGACTTTGCTGTATTTCTCAATATGGTGGGCCAAATCAAAACTCAGAATCCCAAAATCCTGAAGGACAATGCCGCGATCCTGCCACTTTCCACGCAAAACTTCCAGCAGTTTAATGCCAATGCCATCATCACAACGCAAGATGTTCCCAAGCCCAATCACCGCGCATTTTTCAGCAAGGCGCATACTCATTAAATAAACTTCACATCCAAAAGATGCGTAGAACAGGAAATACATGGGTCATACGCGCGCGCCAGCATCTCAAGCGTCAACGTCATCTCTTCTTTATTCTGTTTGCCAACAATCTCAGGAACAATCTTTTTCATATCCGACTCAAGATTATTAATATTCTGATTCGTGGGAATAACACAATTTGCGCATGTCACAACACCACCGCCATCAACCGTATAATCGTGGAATAAAATCCCTCTTGGCACTTCAACCGCCCCGACGCCGCGGCCGGCCTTTGTCTTAATCGGCCACTGGTCTCTTTTCGGAAAAGGCGTCACCAGGACCTTTTCTTCATTAACGCCGCGTTTAAGCAAACGCCCGACTATAGAAATAGCTTCTTCCAAACAATGCCCATATTCAACCACTTGCGCTATCGTATTCATGAATGTGTTATAATCCGGCTGCTTTAAGCCGAGCACTGAAGCAACCTGCTTACCTTTTTTATTCAACTGCTTAGCGTTTAAATTAAAACGGGCCAATGCCCCTACCATATAGGAAGCACCATTAACCGTCACAAACTTGGCGGAAGAATATTCCCGGGTTTCCTCTTTAATCACATCCAAATAGTTTTGGCTATCTAGAAGTTTTTTGCCATTAATATTAATCTTGCCGTCATAAAAGGCATACTCGTTTGGGCTTGATAACGCGACGTACTGCGCTTCTTTTCTTTCATATGAAGGCAGGCTTAGTTTTCTAAACAACGCGACCGTCTCGTCAAAATCACCTCGCGCTTCCATCATCATGCCATACAACTTCTTCAGCTCATCCTTAAGCGGTATTTTGGTCATGCCGCCGATAACGGCCGAGATCGGATGGGTATGGCGGCCCGCGATAACCTCGCAACCGTAATCAGATACCTTCTTCATACGAAACGCTCTCTCAATCACAGCCCTGTGTGTTTTGACAAGCGGCATAATACTCTTGACACCCAAGAGGTCAGGTGCGACCAGAATATAATAATGCAGAAGATGGCTGTCCATCTGCTCAAAATGAAGCAAAAGCTTGCGCAATAAAACCGTATCTTCATGCGGCCGGATGCCAATAGCCTTTTCCGAAGCTTTTAAAGACGCCAAGCTATGCCCACAGGCGCAGATTCCGCAGATCCTCGACGTCAAATGTTGTGCTTCGTAAACCGACCTGCCGCGCAGCATCGTCTCGAAAAAACGGGCAGACTCAATCACTTTAAACTTGCACTCCTCTAGCCTGCCGCCCTGAACATCAACAGTTATATCTCCATGGCCCTCAACACGGGTCAAATAATGGACATCTATTTTAACGTCTTTACTTTTTCCACTCTTTTCCATACTTAGCCCTCTCTTTTTTACAACCAGCATAGAGTGTAAACTTATTTAAAATTTCATCAACGGTTAATCCGTACTTTTCCAGAATATCTTTTTGCGCGTTTTGTGCTGGATTATCAATCAAGCCGCGGCACCCGACGCAGACACTGCCGTGATTAATGAGCCATGAGTTGCATCCCGCGCGCGTCACCGGCCCCAGGCAAAAAAGCCCCTTTTCATATACGCAGACATTTTCATTCTGTTTGCATTCAACACATACGGGATATTGCGGCACAGAATAAGGCTTGCCCATAAGAACGCACTGCATCACCTTTAAAAACTCCGGCCCGTAAATAGGACAACCATGAATATAATAATCCACATGCACAACCTCATCGATAGATTTGGTCTCAATCGCGTCTTTCACAGGATCCACATCGCCATAAACAGCTTTCTTCTGTTCATCCAGAGGTTTATAATTTTTTGAACTGTTGATGCCCCCGATAGTCGCGCATGAACCCAGCGCAACCACCACCTTTGCTTTAGAAGCAACTTTCTTTAAACGTTCTTCGTCATGTTTTGAAGCAACGCTTCCTTCAATAATGATAACATCATACTCCTGGCCATCCTCGCTCATAATCTCTCTAAAATTCACGATATCAACCAAATTTGTCAATTCCAAAAGCGTTGGCCCTAAATTAGCCACCTCAAGCTGACAGCCTTCACAATCCGTAAATTCAAAAAAAGCAACTTTTGGCTTAAGTTTAGACATGGCACTCTCCTTCATGGCACTCGCCTTCAAGCCCTTTAAGCTGATCGTATGTAAAAACAGGCCCGCACTGGCACACATACACATTTTTTATCTGGCAATGCCCGCATTTACCAAGGCCGCACTTCATCTTTCTCTCTAAAGATAAAATAATCTGATGGCCTGGAATGTTTTTTTTCAGAAGCTCAATGATAACGAACCTATACATAATGGGCGGCCCGACGACAACAGCGTAAGTTTTCTTCGAGTCCAGATTCGCTCCGGGAATAAGGCCTGTAATCAGGCCGACATTGCCTTTCCAATCCGGATCGCTTTTATCAACCGTACATTGAAATTTTATATCCGCTCTTTTTTGCCACACCACAATCTCATCACCAAAAAGCATATCTTTGGGAGTCTTGCACCCTAATAAAATCTGCACTTCGCCGAAATCCTTGCGCTGATCAAGAATATAATAAATCAAAGACCGCAAAGGGACGATGCCTAAACCGCCGGCGACAATCAAGATATCATTGCCGTGCATCTTATCTAAAGGAAACGCGTTGCCGAACGGCCCGCGGATACCCAATGTATCTCCAGTTTCAAGCTTATGCATCGCCGTCGTTAAAGAACCAATCCGCCGCACCGTCAGGTCAAAACTCCCTTTTTGTGTTGGAGAAGAACAGATAGAAATAGGCGCTTCTCCGTACCCGAACAATGACACCTGGACAAACTGCCCCGGGGCATGCCCCAATTCGCGCTTACCATCCAGCTCAACGCGAAAAAACTTTTCAAACTCTGTAGGCCGATGTGCCTCAATAATCTTTGCCTTCATCGGTTTATAGGGCGAAGTCCGCAAAGTCTCCTGAAAAGCCTGTTGTGTATTCATTTCGCCCTCCTCTCATCAATGAGCGAATTAACCGTTTCAATCAAACTGATTTTCGCCATGCAGGCGCGCGTGCACCGGCCGCAGCCCGTACAAAAATATTTATTAAACTTTTCCACCGAATATTTAAATTTTCGGTAATAACGGTGCCTCTGGCGTGCATCCCGTCCGGCGCGAAAATCCTCGCCTGAGGCGACTTTAGCAAAATCATCCATCTGACAATAATTCCATACCCGCGAACGCGTGCCGTTGTTTAAATCAAGGTCCATATCATCCACAATATCAAAACAGTAACACGTCGGACAAACAGCCGTGCAATTTGTGCAACCCACACAACGCTCACCCACGCCTTTCCAGACGAGGCTGAAGAAACCTTCATCAAAAGCGCCATCCACCTCTGCGGCCTCCCCTTTAAACTCATTTTTAAATACTTTGGCCTTGTGTGCGCGCGCTTCTGCCAGCTTTTTTATGCCAAGACTGCTCAAAGGCCGGATATACCGTTTTCCGGAGACAAGTTTTTCCCCTTTTTCAGAATTAATATGCAGGGCATATTCTGCCCCAATATCCGTTATCATAATATCGTAACCGCCTTTGGGCGTATGCGTGCCGACAGCCGCGCACGAAGCAAACTCATCGCAGTAATGCATACACTCAAAACCGATAATCGTCATCCGATCTTTCCTGTTTAAGTAATTCGGATCAACAGGCTTTTCATTAAAAACAACATCCATACACTGGATACCGGCGATATCGCAGGTATGCACGCCAAAAAGAATAAACTCTTCAAATTCTTTAATAGCCTTTTCTGTCTTAAAAGGTTCAATTTTAAACCTTAATAGTTTTTCTTTTTGCGGGAAAAAATACTTTTTAGGAGGAAGAATCGTCGGGATATATTCAAGGGCGACCTCTTTGAATTCTTTGACGGGCCGAAAAACAAACGCGCTTTCCTTACGCTTGGGTCCGTAAATCCTGCCCTTATCTTTTAAAGAATCAAACCATCTTCCCATATCGCTCTTCTTAATAGTCGCATATTTCATATTATCCCCTATATTTAAAATACTGGAATATTGTTCTATTGCTATATTGTCATATTGTCAAAATCCAGAACGTCTTTTGTTGCAGCAATATAACAATATGATAATATAACAGTTCAACAACGATGCCATTAAGAAAAATTTCGTTTTTATATCTCTTCTTTAAACCTAACGCTGACGAGCTTTGCTTCTTCACCAAAAGGGACGTTTTTAATATCCAGCTTTACGTTCTGCCAAACGGTCCCCTTTGTCGCCTCCTCAAAGTGAAACCTGAAATGGCCTTCATCCATAGAACCAAATTCAGACAACTCCACTGTAATCTGTTCAACGGGTTTTGAGCCGTTGTCGCGCGCGACGTCATCAACAATCTGAAGCATATTTTTAATCAGAGATAATTCATGCATCTAACAAATCCTTGGGATAGGTTCGCACATAGGCATGCTTAAAAGCTTTCTGCCGCCGATAAGGGTTTGAAGGTATACATACGGCTTTTTTTCGCTAAGTACTTCACCGATGATAGACGCCTGCCGGCCGAAAGGGTGTTTTTTTAAAATTTTCAAAGCCTTTTCAGCGCCGGACGCGCTGATAAAAAAGATCATCTTCCCTTCATTGGCGATATCAAGTAATTCAAGGCCAAGAATCTCGCTTAAGTTTCTGCAAGAAGCTGTTACGGGAATCCGTTCCTCCTGCAAAAGAAGAGATAATCCGCGCTCTTGAGCGATTTCATTGGTTACAGCCGATACACCGCCGCGCGTGGGATCACGCATAAAATGAACATCTATATTTTCTTCCACGAGTAATTTTACAACAGGCCATAAGGAATTGCAATCGCTTCTTACCTTGCCCTCATAACTGAACTTTTCGCGCGCCAGAAGAATGCTCAAACCGTGCTGGGCCACCGGCCCATTAATCAAGATTTTATCTCCCGCCTTAATCTGTTTAACGCCTAAACGCCTACGCGCCAAACCCAAGCCGGCCGTATTGATAAAGAGCTTATCCGCCTTGCCGCGCGGCACCACCTTTGTATCTCCGGCCACAATCTTGACATTCGCTCTCTTGGCCTCAGCAGCCATAGACAAGACAACCTTTCTTAAAACTTCAAAAGGCAAGCCCTCTTCTAATATAAACCCTGCCGTGATATATAAAGGTTCCGCGCCGCAGGATGCCAGATCATTCACCGTGCCGCATATCGCCATCTTGCCGATATCTCCCCCTGGGAAAAAGATGGGATCAACAACGTAAGAGTCCGTGGTCATGGCGTATTCGCCTTTTTTTAGAGCCAAAACCGCTGCATCATCAAGCTGTTCTAAATATTGATTTTTGAAAGCGGCTATAAAAAGCCCTGTGATGAGCTCACGCGTCAGCGCCCCTCCTGAGCCGTAAGAAAGGGTGATTGTATCTGATTTTGTTTTCATAATGTTCAACTTTTACTCTCTTAGGGCAACTGAGTCAGAAATGTCCGGGCAGGCACAATGATAGGCGTAGTATATTCAAAGCAATCCTTAAGGACATATTCCATTTCGAAAGCCAGCTGAAACGCGTGTTTTGCCTTGACCTTCTCCTGAAAATAAGCCAGATTTTTACTTATTCCATTTTTTGACGACGATTTTACTTCAACCAAAAACCATGGTTTATTATCCCGCGAAACCATAAAATCAACCTCGCGTTTTTCCTTATCCCTGATAAACCATAGAGCGTATTGACCGAATCCACGATCCGTCCAATAATGAACAGCCTTTAATAAATGAGCGGCAATAAAGTTTTCCACGCGATGGCCCTCATCGTCAACGTTAATCCAATCCCATAGATATGTCTTTGGTTCTTTAATAAGGGCGCGCGGAATATTCTTAAACCACGGCTGAACGGTAAAACAGTAGAAAAATGATTGCAGCGTCTTAATCCAGCGGCGTATGGTCTCCGACGACACATTAACTTTGTCGGCGAGATTGGAATAATTGGTCAACTGTCCCGCTTGATGCCTTAAAATCTCAGCCAGAAGTTCAATCTGTCCCACTTCTTGAATACGGCTTAAATCACGAATATCTTCCCTGAATAGCTGATCATGCCTCAAATTCTTCCAACGATTTAAAAACTTTGGATCGCTTTTTAAAAACGGCTCTGGAAACCCGCCATTTTTGAATAAATTTTCAAATTCATGGTTTTTATTTTTAAAGGGCTTGTTAATTTCATGCTCAGATAAATCAGTTCTCCCTAACTCCCCTAAAGATAGCTGATGCATACGATACAAGAAATACCTTCCCATAAGGCTATCTCCGCCCTTCTTATAAACATCCAGCCGGGAACTGCCTGTAACAATAATGTTTAGTTTTCCTTTATAAATGTCGAAAAACCCTTTCAGAAAAGTCTTCCACTTGCCGTATTTATGAATCTCGTCAAACACAATGACGGGTATCTCCAAAGACAATTTATCTAAACCGGCAAAAACAGCAACACTATTAACCCCTTCTAAAATAATCTTTCTATGGTCCAAGTTGTCCCAATTCAGGTAAGTAAGGCGATGAGCCTGTTCCTTCATCATCAGGCTAAGAGTCGTCTTCCCTGCCTGCCGAGGGCCTACAAGAAAGATCATCTGCTGATAATGTTTAAGATGTTCTCCAATAATAGAACTATAAATTCTTTTCATTTGTTATCCTCTTGGCTATCGGCTGTTCATGCGTCTTTACGACTAATTTAACATATATGTAAAATTAGTCAAGACTAATTTTACATATATGTGATTTTGGTCATATATACCAAAAAGGCACAAAACCATCTTCTTGACAAATTTGACCCGATAGGTCAAAAAAGTCAAAAGCAATTTTTTAGGCTTCCCAAGAGAAAACCCGCGGCCAACTCATGTGTCAACGCCCCGCCACCACCGTAAGATAGAGTTATTTTATCTACCTGTTTTATCACATTATTTCTCATTTCTCATATATTCTTTTATAAAATTTATGAATTTCTTCATTCTTTCATCCTTAATCTAATAAAATAGGTTAAGAATGCCTTAGTTCCAACCATCCATCCCGAAACGATTACCCCTCTTAATCGCTTCATTTTTTGATGCAATTAAACCATCTAACCGCTTCATACGCAAATATAAATTTTTAAAGCCGAAAACCCCGGCTCTCACCTATCCTCGCCGCCTTATGCGCGAGGCTTAAGAACTTTGAATTATCTTGACAGCGACAACCTAGAGTAATAACATTAACATGGCGTCTGTTTTAAAAGCGACAAACTGGGCCTATCGGATACTGCAGAAAGAAAAAAGATGAAATACCAAAACACAGATATCAGCCCCCAGATCGGCGATATTGTAAAATTTGTTGACAATGTTTTCACCCTGATTGTTGAAGATGTCATTGACGCGCCGGAAAAAAGAAAAGAATGGGGATTAAAAGAAAACGGGATAATGTTAAACGGAGAAAAATACGGCTTGGTTTTCGTTAACCCGGATAAAGACCCGGAATTAGAATTTGTTCGAAGGAAAGAGTAAAATGGTAATAATATATTGCCTTATCATGGGTCTTTTAACTTTATTGCCTGGTTTTCTCATCTCATTTTTAGTATGCAGATTCATAAAATTAAATGACAATCTAAGATCTTTCATCTCCCTCGCATCCGTAATAATCCTCGGCGTCATGCTTGATAAAATTAGCCCTCCCAATATAAAAATGGCTATAAGAAGCTCTTTCGGATCCCTGGTTCTCCTCTCATTGGTATCTATCCCTTTAGGCCGGGATTTGGCAAAAAGATTAAAAAAATAATGGGGACGTTGTTGTTTTCTGGACAAAAATCAAAATCATCCCCATCTTTTAATCTTCCGTCAATCTTTTAATGGCAGCTGGAGTTCCACCAATAATTCTTCCGCCGGGGTCGTTTTGGGATCATTAAGATAGACTTCAATGCTGGGGGCGTGTTTTAACTCTCTTCCGGAATCAACAAGCCATCCTCCGCATAATTTAATATAAGTTTCGGACAATCCTTCATAGCTCCCCTTATGAAGGCATACCGCGTAATCGCCTGCGGGTATATTCTGGATCCCAACCTCACCTGAGACCTGGACATCATTCTTGACTTCTATGCATGCGTCATACCTGATCTTCTCCGGCGCTGTAATCTGAGGGTCATCATAAGAAAGCCCGAGAAACCGGGTATCCTTGCAAATTAACCCTTTAGACCCGGCCCAGGCACACAGTTTTCCCCAAGCGGGGACGCACTCCGCGTAAGACCCGATATGGCGCACAAAGATAACTTTACGTTCCGGTTTCCTGATAATGTTAACATCCATACAATCTCCTTTTTTGTCTAAGCTTATGTCCTCTAAACGTGCCTCTTTAAAATGCCCCTGCTGCTCTTTAAATGCACTAGGCAATATACCGAAATAAGAACGGAACGCGCGCGTAAAAGATTCCAGATTCGCATACCCCGCCTCATAAGCGATATCCGTAATTTTTTTATCGCCGTATTTAAGAATCTGGGCCGCGTGTTCAAGGCGCAAACGCCTGATATAGCCGGCGACGGTTTCACCGACCATGCCATAAAAAAACCGATGAAAATGATACCGCGAAAAATTAGCTACCTGGGCCAAATCATCCAGGGATATCTCTTCATCAATATGATCGCGTATATACAATAAAACTCTTCTCATTCTCTTTTGATAATCGGCTTTACTTAAATCCATATATCCCCCTCTTTTTTTTAATATTATTATTCATCAAAACAACATCTTTTGCCTGACTTTTTTTGCTTTTATTTACTTAAATCAAGCTTGAGATAGGATTAAACAGGAAAAGCAAAAAAATTTGCTCACCTGTTCTATCCTTCCTGCTGTTTCTATATAATTTTTCTCGGATTTTCTACCTTATAAAATTCGGAGGGTTAACAGAGATGGCTGGTAAAATAACATATGAATATAAAAAAAGTCGGCCTGAAAATCTAATATCTCATCTACCGGTATTCAAAAAACGCACGGCAGGAACCCTCGCGGGAGACCATGCACGGCCCTTTAGGTGTTTGCGGCGTGCATTTTTTGGCAAAAAAACCGCAGGCGTCAGGATTGATCTTGCCCTTAAGAACATCCGCGCACCGGCAACCGGCGGTATCGCTTTTGTTATCTTCGTTTTTCAAACCGAACCGTTTAAACGCGTTAAATTTCTCAAATTTTTTCCTGATGCCAAACTCGCTTTTTCTAATAACACCGATACCACGCCAAAAGCCGTCTCTTGACTCAAACACTTCAGCCAATAGCTCTTTGGCCTTTTGATTACCCTCATCTTTAACAACTCTTCTATACCCGTTTTCCAAAAGGGGTTTTTCAAGATTAATGGCCGAGATAACTTTATAAATTGAAAAAAGGATATCCAAGGGTTCAAAGCCGGTAATGATACTTGGGATACACGAACGGCCCAGGACATCCCGGTAACCGTCTAAACCGATAATCGCGCTCACATGGCCGGGCAGAAGAAACCCATCAAGTGCGAGCGATTTATCTGAAGCCAGCACGATAAGCACCTCAGGAATTGTTTTATGAGATGAATAAACGCTGAAATTTTTAATACCTTCTTTTAAGGCGGCCTTAATCGCGATAGCGCTGCCGGGTGCCGTAGTCTCAAAACCCACGCCTAAAAAAATAACCTGCTTCTCAGGAAAGCGTTTGGCTAACTCAAACGCCTCCAAAGCTGAATTGACACCACGGATATCACATCCGCCTGAAGCGGCCTTTTCTAAAGAAGTTAAACCAACCGGAACCTTAAGCATATCAAAATAGGAAGCGACAATGATATCTTTTTGTTCAGCCAGCTTGACCGCGTTTTTAAGATAACCGTTGCTTGTGACACAAACCGGGCACCCTGGACCTGAAATCAGCGTAATCTCTTTTGAAAGCATCGCTTTAATGCCAAAACGGCATATCGCGGCCGTGTGCGTGCCGCAGACCTCCATAATCTTATAACGCCGCCCGCAAGCCGCCTGATTGATCAAAGAAGATAATTTTTTACTTTTTCCAACATCTCTGAATTCGTCAACGTATTTCATAAATTAATTCGGGGTACAGGGTTCAGACGACAGGGTTCAGAAAAAATCATAAAAAGTTTTTTGGTTTTTTTGTTTTAAACCGTACCCTGAACCCCGCCCCCTGAAAATAAACCCTGAAAATTAACTTTTCACCCGATCTCTGTCCATTTCACGGCCAAGCTCCGTTATCAGCGTTAAAATCTCCTCAGCTTTTTCTTCATCTATTTTCTCAATCGCGATACCGGCATGCACTAAAACATAATCCCCTTTTTTAACACCGTCAATCAACGCGACACTAACGATACTTTTTATATCGCCAATAGCGACATTTGCCAATTCATTATTGATCTCAGTAATCTTCATCGGAAATGCTAAGCACATAGTTTCTCCATCATACATGCCGCAATCTGACCGCGCGCGATTCCTGAATCCGTATTGAACGGCCGTGGCGCGAAATAAAGTTTTAAATCTTCCTTTTTAAATAATTGCTTCAAGGCTGTACATAAGATATCATTCATAAAAACGCCTCCTGAACAATAAACATTTTTTATCTCATATTCCCTGCTTAAAAGCAGGCAGGCATGGCGTACCGCTTCAGCCAGCGTCAGATGAAAACAATACGCTATCTTTTCAACCTCGGCGCCTTTGCGTAAATCACAAACAATTTTTTTAAACATACTATCAGTTTCTATGCAAAAACAGCCCTCTTGCTTCTTAATTTTAAAACCGTAAGAATTACCACTCTTGCCATTATATTTTGCCGCGGCCTCCTCAACGGCTATTGCCCATTGCGCCTCTTTTCTCATAACAGCCTTTAAATTCAGCAAAGCGCCGACGGCATCAAACAGCCTGCCCACGCTTGAAACAAGCGGCGTGTTAAAGCGTTTATCAATCATTTGGGCGAACATCTTAAACGTGTTTTTCTTAATATTTTTAAAACACGCTAAATCAAACGGAAAATTCTTAAATCCGTAAATACTGTATAAAACCCCGAAGGCGAAACGCCACGGCTCTTCAATAGCCAGTTCATTGCCGCATAAAGGCTGGTATTTAAAATGAGCCCTGCGTAGAAACTTTCTGTTTTTATAAATGAAAAATTCACCGCCCCACACGCGCCCGTCCGCCCCATAGCCTGTCCCATCAAATGCAACACCGATAAAATTTTGTTTTTCCCTTTTACCGCTACCGAAAGAAGCGATGTGCGCGACATGATGCCAGACGGGGGCAAGTTTAGCATAAGGATAATAAGTATTTTTGATAATTTCTGAAAACGCGCGCGAAGCGAATAACAGATGCGGGTCAAAACTGATCAGATGGAACTCTGTCTTAATTTTCTTAAAAAGGAAACGGGCCGCCTGACAATAAAAATCTTGCGGGCAGGCAAAATCTCTCCGGGGCCTCAGCTCAAAAACTCTACCACCTTTTGAAAAAGCAATCTTCTGGCGAGTATCTGTACCTAAAGCCAAAATATCATATTTTGGCTTTAGGTATTTTGGTATCTCTTCGATAATAAACATCGCTGATTAAGGCGCATCAGCTCTCACAACAACCGCGGCGAAAACATTATTTGCTCTCGACATACGATTTCGTGCCGTGCGACTCCTTTTGAAAATGGCTGACATTCTGCATAAAATCACGCACACACATACCCACGTAAGGATCATAATCTTTATTATGCATCGCCCTCTGAATACGGCCGGGCCTTGAATAAAACTCACGAAACGCCCATGACCCAAGGTCAGCAATTTCTGGAACCGACAAATGGTTCGTAGGGATAATCGGCTGATGGAAATCCCACTGTTTGATTTTCTTATTTAAATCCTCTATCCTGACCAAACCCTTCTTTGTCGCCTCGTCCCAAATGGGCGAACCCGGAATAGGCGTCAAAAACTGCAGCGCGATAATATCCGGGTCTATCTCATCAACGGCAGCAAAACGGTTTTTTATTTTTTCTTCATTATCATCTTCAAAGCCCATCATCCAGGTCAAAACTGTGGCGATGCCCGCTTCTCTAAGCTTTGCGACCGTTTCTTTCACCTGCTGGGCCGTGATACCCTTTTTCAATTTTCTAAGCTCATCATCATCGGCAACTTCCAAACCAACCAGGCACATAAAACATCCGGCACGCCTTAAATCCTTGAACAGGTCAATGTCGCGTAAAAAATACGGCGCGCGCCCTAACGGCATCCACTTCATCTTTATATCTCGCCTCAAAGACTCTTCAATAGTCTCCTCCACTCTCTGGCGGGAAACATTATAGGTATCATCCATCATAACAATAACCTTCGTGCCGTACTTGTTATAAAGGATTTCCATCTCATCAACAACTTTCTTCCCGGAACGGAACCTGTAATTTTTTAAATCCTGATTTCCTCGAGGGTCATACTGGCCCCACTCATAACAAAATGTGCAGGCCGCCGGGCACCCGCGTGAATTCCACGTCTCGCTATAATTTTTCCAATAGGTATGCCCCACGTATTTATCCATAGGAAAAAGATCATACGCCGGCATAGGAAAAGAATCCAAATCCTGAATCAAAGGACGATAAGCGTTTAATATTACTTTTCCGTTATCACGCCAGGCGAGGCCTTTAACAACAGTATAATCAGGCCTAGATGAAGCTGCTTCTTTTATAAACTCACTTAATGTCACTTCACACTCACCAGCGATACAAAAGTCCAAATGTGGATTTTCTTTTAAGGTAAATTCAGATGCTGAAGCGTAAAAGATGCCGCCGACAATCGTTTTTATATGCGGATACTTCTCTTTAATCTTCTTCGCGGCTTCATTGTAAATAAACACAACGGCTAAACCGCCTGTCGTATGCAAAATATCCCCCAAATAAAGGACATCAGGCTTTATTTCACCAACCTTGGCAAGCATATCGGCATCCGAATAGCCATATGCCCGGCAATCAAGCGCCTCAATAAGAACCCCTGGATTTTGCTGCCTTAAATAAGCGGCTAACTGCGCGTGGCCGATGTTAATCGCCTTATGTTCTCCCCAGGTTGCCCAGGCGCCCAACGGCGGCTGCACGAATAATATCTTCATTTGTTTCTCCTCTCTATAACTTAACTTCATTTAAAATGCGGTTTAAATTTTCACCAAGTATATTTTTCTTGGCCGTCTCATCAAGGTTGAGCCTGTCCAAAACCCCAAAAGAAGCGCTCATGTCCCTTTTGGCAGGATAATCACTGCCCCAAAGGATATGCTCAGAACCAAAAAGTTCCAAGCTTGACATAAAATTAGCCACGCTCCCGTCACCGCTGGTATCCACATAAATAGACTTAAGGTGTTCCGTCGGCAATTCACCGATGTCTTTAACAAAGTTAACGCGGCGCAACATAGAATACGTCATATCATAACGGTGGGCTAAAAATGGGGTCACGCCGCCGAAATGCGCGAAGATAAATTTAACGCCGGAAAACTTATCAAAAATACCTTCCATCATCATTTTTCCAATACATATCGTCGTCTCAAAAACATACTCAATAACAGGCGTCAACAAAGGGTCCTGCACCTGCGCAAACCCTATCGGATTAATAATCTGGGCATGGACAAAAATAGGGATATTGTGTTTTTGCGCCTCGAAATAAAGCGCGTAATAACGGGTGTCATCCAAATAAACCCCGTCCATGCTTGTTGCCAGCGAAAATGCCTTAAATCCGAGATCGCATGTAACACGTTTGGCTTCGGCCATCATCGCCTTCTCATCATGCACAGGCAGAATAGCCGCGCCGATAAACCTATCCGGATGCGCCTTGATCACGGCAGAAATACGCTCGTTATAAATCTCCACAATTTTATCCAATCCCCCCATACGCAAATGCGCGTCCGATGTTGGATAACTCAAGACGGCCTTGTCCACGCCGGCTTTTTCCATCTGAAGCACCTGAGCATCCAAGTTACACCAATCCTTAGAATAAAAGTGCGCGTTGTTAACGATATCTTCCGGTAATAAATGGCAATGAGCGTCTATAATCATCTGTTATTGCTCCAGGCTCACATCATCAATGTTGAAACGGCCATTATTAATAGCGATGGGCTCAAACTGAAAGCTCATAATAGGAAAATCCAAAACTGTATTTGTATCGGCATCAGATGGCTGCCAATCACCCCTTGGAAAAAATTTATCAAACGGGCAAACAATCTTCTTCCACCCCGTAAAATCATCTTTAACCATAAAACGAAACATCTCTTTTCCTGCATCCTTAACATCAAAAGCGATATTGGCGCCTGAATTAGAACCGTTCACATAAAACGTGATTGCCGTATATTTAGGCCAATCAACATCTTGTGGTTTAACATTCCACTGATCCGCTCCCTTAACATCCAGATGATACCCTCGCGCGACCCACATATAACCGCCGGAAACAGCGTCATAAACAATTTTAAGAGACTGCTCTCCGCTTTGTTTTTGAGCCTGGTCAGCGCTCACCTGGACACTGGAACCATTTCCGGCTCCTGCATCAATCGTACCTTTAGGATCTGAAACAATCTCTCCTTCAAAATCATCCAAAATGAGTACATTTTTTTCTTGCGCATAAACCATGCCGGCACACACAAAACAAAACACCATTCCCAATAAAATAACGTTTCTTCTCATTGAATCCTCCATTTATTCAGTTATCAGGGTACTGGATTCAGGGTACAGTTCAAAAATAAAAACTTAAAAGTCGAGATCAAAAAACTTTTTGTTTTTTAGTTCTTTCTGAACCCCGACAACTGAACCCTGTCCCCTGAAATTTACTTCTCCGGATGCGCCTGTCTTAAAGGAATCACCGGTTTTGTCCACGGGGTCTGCTGATTAATAACGGATATTTCCAAAGGGCATACGTTTGCCGGTACCGTCAAAGCAAACTTCACCGCGTTTTCAATAACCTCTGTTGTCATAAGCCTGGACTTATCTGCTGAAATATCGCTTAGTTTATCAGTTAACTCCGTATTCGTCACGCCAGGTAAAATAGAAGTCACTTTTATACCAAAATCTCTCATCTCCCAGAAGAGCCCTTTTCCGAATTTACGCAATGCCCATTTCAAAGATGTGTAAACAATAAAATTTCTTGGCGGCGGGTCAACCATAGTTGAGCCAGATACCATATTAATAACAGCGCCTCCTTTATTCTCTACAAAGTGATTAATCAGAAGCCTCGTCAGCATGACATAACCAAAAAAATTGGTATACATCAACTTTTCAATATCTTCCAAAGGCTGCTCGTGAAAAGGATGCTGACTGGACACACCCGCGTTATTAATAAGCGCGTCTATTTTTTTAAAAGCAGATATGGACTTATCGACAAGATTACTTAAATCCGCCTGGCGAGAGACATCACAGACAACCCCAACCACTTTTGTCTTATATAACTCTTCAATCTCGCGAGCTGTTTTTTCTAAAGCTTCGCGGCCACGCGCGGCAATCACCAAATTCATGCCTTCACGAGCCAAGCTCTCGGCAATCGCCCTGCCGATTCCACGGCTAGCCCCTGTTATAATCGCTGTCTTTCCTTTTAATTCCGACATCTTTCCTCCATTTAGTCAGTGACCAGGGTTCAGGGTCCGGCAAAACCTAAAAGCTTTTTGATTTTGCTTTTACTGTACCCTGTACCCAGAACCCTGTATCCTGAAGATTGATCCTATAAAGATTTTTGTTCTCTTTTAAACAATTTTTCCGTAAAAAAACAAAGCGTAACCAAACAAACACCTAAAACTATAAACCCTGATGTAAAACTCTTGCGCATAAGAAACCCGCTCAACGCGGCGCCAAGCCCGCCGGAAATAAAACGCACACTGCTGTTAAGGCTCGCGGCTTCATTAAGAAACTTTTTTGGCAAATCCGTCAACAATGTTGATATGCCCGCGTGGTTTAATGCCCACCCCAGCCCCCAAATGGCCATAAAAATGGCAAACATAAAAACCGGCATCCTTAATAAGAGCGCGAAGACACTCAAAATCATAATAATAATCCCAAGATTCATTGTCTTCAGGCGGCCAAACGTATCAGCCAAATACCCGCCGGCCACTTCCCCAAAAATACCGCTAAAACTTGTCAACGTAATAAGCATGCTGATCAAAAACTGGCTGAAAAAAAGTTTTTGAGAAAAATAAACGCCCAGCCACTGCTGGACGCCATGGTAAAACAGGCTTATAAGAAAAATGTAGGCGAAAACAACAAAAACTCTTCTATCCTTAAAAGCCGCGCCATAATGCATTTTAAAACCTGTCACATCCTCTTTAAAACTTGGCAGGTAAAATAAAATTACAAAAAACAATAAAAAGGCGGCTATAGCCGGAATTAAATAGATAAACCGCCAATAGAGAATTCCGCTTAAAAACAAACCCAACAATGAAGCAACAAAAGTAGCGCTGAAGAAAATCCCGACAAATCTGCCGCGTTTTTTGTCTTCTATATGCCTGGCAATTAAAATAAGCCCCAAAGGTATAACGGAGGCGCCA
Source organism: uncultured Planctomycetia bacterium (assembly GCA_964423185.1). GTDB lineage: Bacteria > Omnitrophota > Gorgyraeia > Velamenicoccales > Velamenicoccaceae > CAYRDK01. The sequence goes on along the minus strand of CAYRDK010000001.1, from coordinate 29,369 downwards.
AAAAGGCCCATAAAGAACCGCGCGATAAAGAGAATATTGATATTACCGGATAATGAGGCCGCAAGGTTCGCTGCGGCAAAACAAAAAATACAAACCATCTCTACCCTTTTAGCATCTACAAACCGTATCAAAGGGCCGTAAAAAAGCGCGGCCACTCCATAAGGGATCATGTATAACCAGATGATTTTCGCGGCAAAAAACTGAGAAAGACCAAATTCAAAAGCGATAGAAGGAATAAGTGCAGCCGTCGCGGCCACGTTAAATGATAAAACCGCCCCCTCAAGACAGAGAATAATAAATGTTAATCTCTTCACAAAACCTGTTTTTCCGCTTCTGCTTCAATAATTTTTTTAAAAATCTCTAAATTCTCAACAGAATGCTTGTTAATGAAACCTTCCACCTGCTCATCATTAAACTTCGCGCCCGCATCCATTTTAAAGTGCTGAATCCAGGCCAAAATTACACCCTCACTCGTCTGCGTATAGAGCCAGATAATCTTCATGTATTCAAAAGGAAACTTTGGGGCAAGCCGCTCAGCATAAGTAAAATTGTTTTCTTTAAATAAAAATCGAAACGACTGCCAAGACCTGTTCTCATCATCAGTCAACTGGAATGTTATTTTATTGCCTTCTTTTTTTATAATCTTTGACTCTCTGTATTCGCCGCCGAAAAGCTCTGTCCAGCGCGTTATATCGTTAGAAATATCAAATACTTTCTCATAAGGCGCCTTGATTAAAATCGAATTACACGTATGACCCATTCTCTTGCACTCCTTCCTATTTTATATTCAAAGAATTAAAACGAATATAAAGTCTTACCAAACGGCTATTAAATACATATTCCCCTCTTTCACTACCTGACTTTAACACATTCAATTTTTTCATACGCTGAAGGAAATTGTTAAATTTTCTCTTCTCATTTTCCGAAAGCCCTTTTTCTATTTCATCTTTTTTAAAACATAAATCAAACTTTTCTTTAGCAAGTTTTGCCAAAATTGAATGATAATCTTTGCTTCGTAATGCTTTATAAACCTGCTGATCAACAAATTTCCTTCCTATCTCATCTGCTGCTAAAATAATGCCCTGTGTAGCATCAATACTGTCAATAAGGTTATCTTGATCTAACCAAAAAACGGCATCGCCGATGATATGCATGATTTTGGGAAAACCTGCCGAATAATGACGCAGAAGAGTTATAGCTTCACTTTTGACATCTATTCCCGCCGAACTAAAAGTCTTGTTAAAAAAATCATCCATTTCCGAATTATCCATAGGCTTGATATCAACAATATCAAATATTCTCTCAACAGGCTGATGGTGTTGAATCATATCTTTTCTGCGTTCCTCAACACCACATAGCATAAGCATTAAAGGAAGAGGGGCAACACTAAGGGCATTCTCATCCACTAATGATTTTATAAAATGTGAAAAAGATTCATTACCCGTGATTCCATTGATCTCATCTAAAATTAACATCAATCCTTTAACCCCATCTTCTTTCAGGCGATTGAACAACTCACGTAAAAAAGGCAAATAACCGTGAGAAATACTCAGACTATCGGCTTTCAATGTTTCAAAATTGATATTAATCCCGAATAATTCTGCTTGTTTTATATATTTGGCCAAAAAATTGCCTATTTTTTCTTTAATCGTCGGCCTATAAAGCTGTGTTTTAATCACGGCTTCAACTGTCCTTACAGCAACATCTTCCAATGTTTTTGCTCCACCAAGAAAAACATGAAGACCAAAAAGATTATTATTTCTTTCTGCATGGCTCTTCATAAAGTTAGCTAGAGAACTTTTTCCAATTCCATATTCACCAGTCAGAAAAAGTGATTGCGGCTTTCCTAATTCAACTTGAGTTATGGCTCTATTGATTTTTTCAATTTCATGAAGTCTCCCTATAAAAAAATCTATGGGGACGGGCTGCCCCGGATAAAATGGACTTCTTCCTTTATCTATCATTTTCCCTCCTATTTTTTCTCATATTTTTAATTCTTTATGTATATAATCAAAATCTTTCTGGATATTATAGCTTTTTCTCTTGTCTATCAAGTCAAGCTCTTTCATGGACTTAAAAATTATTTTTTCAACTTTGTTATAATTGTTAAAAAGAGTTTCAATTTCTGTGGTCGTATTAATCCAATTGTCAATGACAGAAACAATGTCTTTTTGAAATTGATCCGCGTTAAAATGAAATTGCCAGAGTCTTGAATCACCATTCACTCTTTCAAACTCTATATGTTTTTTGTCTCCCATACGATAGATTATTATTTCTCCCCCCTCCAACTCAAACCCTGTATCAGGCATCCAAGAATGAACGAGGGAATGACGAAACCACACATAAATAATCGCGGCAAGTTCTTTATACAAGGGGTTAACTTTCCCCATCACTTCTCTTATGAACTCTATTGATTTTTTCGGGGTCGCTTTATCTTTATCTAAATCTTCGGGGTCTTTCCAGACAGAAGAAATAAAATCAATCGTTGCAAAACAAGCCCGCAGCTTATTGATAGAATCATTCTTTTTCGTGATTAATTTTTTGATATCATTAAAGAAATTTTTTATTTTTATCATTATCATTTGAACCTCAATCGAATTACATGTATGCTCCAAATGTCCTTTATTCAGTTGTCAGGGTACTGGGTACAGGGTTCAGCAAAACCCAAAAGCTTTTTGGTTTTGATTTTACTGTACCCCGCACCCTGAACCCTGTTCCCTGTTTTCAATAATAGCAACTACTCTCGCCCATGCTCCTCCGGTATTTTTAATTTTCACCGGGAAACAAATAATTTTAAAACCAAAATCTACTGGAATCTTATCCAGATGCGCGAGCCGTTCAATATGAATAAATTCACGTTTACGGCCGTGAAAATGCGCTGGATACAAAGGCTTCTTCTCTTCCAAAAACTCTTTTAACATAAATTGATAAGGCCGGTCGATCCCCATCGTATCCACGCCAAATATTTTTACTCCACGATCCAAAAGATAATCTATCGCGGACGGGTCAACACCAGGATAATCGGAAAAATATTTTGGGCTGCCGATAAACCTATCCGCCCCAGTATGAAATAAAACAATATCATCTTTTTTTAAAGAATAATGAATCCGCTTTAAAGCCTCTTCGACATCACATGCCTGGATAACTTCATTGGGCTTTTTATGCCGCATGTCCAACCGCACTCCATCACAATAACAGTTATCAAGCGGTATCTCCTCTGTTGTCTTAGAGGCTCGGCCTTCTGAAAGAGAACCGTAATGATAAGAATAGTCCAGATGAGTCCCTACATGAACAGGCGCGTGCACAACTTCTAAAGATAAAAATTCACCATCGGGTAAATCCTCTTTTTTAACAATACGCTGGCCCAAAAGATATTTGATTTTACCCAATAGCGTTTTGCCCATGATGACACGGTTAAACTTCTCAACGCCGGCCTTATGCCCCACGCGGTCTATCGCCACATGGTGCACCTCAAAAGCCTTATCATCAATCGCTGTACTTAAATCAATAATCTGCATGAAAATGCCTTTTAAATTAATACGTTTTTTATTGTCAAAACCTGTTCTATTGATATATTGTTAAAAGTTATGACATTAAACCTGTTGAATTTTAACAATATATCAATAGAACAATATAACAATTTATGATTTTTAGCGTGTTCTTTGTTTTGCGTCAATGACACCAACAATCTGATCAACAGAATTATTCTTGCCAACTTCCTTCTCTTCAAAGTGGATACCGAATGCTTTCGTTAAGGCGATATTGATTTCAACCATCTCTGTTGAATCAACGCCCAAACACTGCTCTAAAGATTGAGCGTCTTTGAGCTCATCCGGTTTAATCTTGAGTAATTTAATAATCGTATCTCGAACTTTTGCTTTTGTATCCACTAGACCTCCTATACTCAGTTATCAGGGTTCTGGGTACAGAGTTCAGCAAAACCTAAAAACTTTCTGGTTCTGATTTTACTGTACCCGGAACCCTGCACCCTGTGCCCCGTTTACGCTTTCTCAATCACCGCCACCGCGTTGATACCGCCGCGGCCGCGAGATATGATTAAAGCCTTATTCACAACATGTTCCAAAGCTTTATCTTGTACAAAATTTAATCCCACGCATTTTGGATCAACGTCTTTAAGATTAATCGTCGGAGGTATCAAACTATGCTCCATGGCTAAAATCGCTATAACCATATCCACGGCACCTGAGGCACCAAGTAAATTACCAAACATCGTCTTAGGCGCACTGGCCGGAATTTTAGCAGCAAGGCCACCAAAAACATCTTTAATAGCGGCAACTTCACTAATATCCCCTTCAATCGTCGCGGCACCATCCAAAGAAATATAATCTATATCCGATGGTTTAAGACGAGCGCTATCTAAGACGATTCTAATCGCGCGGGCCAGCTCTTTGCCATCAACAGCAGCTTTTATTCTATCAACGCCATCGCACGTTGTGCCATAGCCGGTTAAATAACAATAAATCTTACCTTTACGCGCTTTAACTTTCGCTTCGCGCTCTAAAATCATAATACCGGCTCCCTCACCAACAACAAAGCCATCCCGTCCTTTATTAAAAGGCCGATACACTTCTTCAGGATTTTCATTCTTTGTGGAAATCTCACCACTTGTGTTGCAACACAAAAGGCCATACGGAGACATTGGCGCCTCCATGCCTCCGGCCAAAACAAAGTCAAGCTTACCTTTAGATAAAATCCTCATCGCGTGGCCCATAGCCATCAAAGAGCTCGCCCTGTCTGATACAACTGTTTTAGAATATCCTTTAATGCCATAATAAATAGAGACCTGCCCCTGGGGTGCCGCAGGAAACCACGCGGAGGCCATGTAAGGGCTAACACCTTCACGCCCCTCAATATAGAGATCACGTAATTCGGTCTCGCCATAAAGCCACCCACCCAAAGCATTGCCCATAAAAATCCCAATATTATTCAAATTCTCCTGTGCCAAGTCAATGCCAGCATCTTTAAGCGCAAGCTCCGAAGCGATCAAAGCCATATGTGAAAAAGGATCAATCTTCTGTAAAAGCCTTGATGAAACATGAGAATAAGCGTCCATTTGATGAATTTGGCCTCCAATATGTGAAGGATACAGGCTTGAATCATAGCGATCAATATTCTTAACAGCAGACCGGCCTGCCTTAATATTGGCCCAAAAAGATTTTTTATCCATTCCAGAAGGCGCGACGATCCCTAGTCCTGTAATTGCGACCTTTTCCATATTATTTGCCCTCCTGATAACGTTTCATCACCACGGCTGAATGTATCCCTGAAAAACCACTGCTTGTTTTCAACATCGTGTTAATTTTTTTCTGAATCGCTTTATTAGGAACATAGTTTAAATCACACTGAGGATCTCTGACTTCCTGATTGATGGTCGGCGGAATCAGGTCTTTCTCAAACATTATAGACCCAATCACCATCTCAATAGCGTTAGCCGCCGCCAAAGGATGGCCTATCATGGATTTAAAAGAACTGATAGGTATTTTATACGCATAATCATTAAGCGCTATCTTGTAAGCGTTTGTTTCAAAAACATCATTCATGCGCGTTGAAGAACCATGCGCGTTAATATAATCAATCTCTTCCACGTTCGTTTCAGCGTCTTTTAGAGCAAGTTTAATACACGTTGCCATCGGGAGGCCGTCCGCCGGAAGGTCTGTCATATGAAAAGCGTTATTGCACGTGCCATAGCCTGTAATTTCACAGTAAATATGAGCGCCTCTTTTGCGCGCATGTTCAAGCTCCTCTAAAACGAGGATGCCGCAACCTTCCGACAAAACAAATCCGTCTCTTTTATTATCAAAAGGACGAGAGGCTTTTTGGGGTTCATCATTGCGGGCGGATAAAACGCTGACCACATCAAAAGCGCCAAATGTAATAGGCGTTAAAGGAGCCTCTGAAGCACCGGCCAACATAATATCGGCATCTCCCTCCTGGATGGATTCCAAACAAAATCCAACAGAATCCGTCCCGGCGGTACACCCTGTTGAAATCGTATTGCATATACCATTGAGATGATACTTGGCGGTCAATTCACTGGAAGGCGTATTAAACATTGAAGCATCATATAAATAAGGGCGCACCAGCCGCGGGTCAATAGGTTTTTTTCCATTATCCGTAACAAGGGCAAACTCCTCTTCCATATATTTTGTACCGCAAATGGCATTCGCAAGGCTTACCCCCGCGCGTTGCCTGTCTATTTTTAAAAAATCAAGCCTGGCATCCTTCACCGCCATATCAGCCGCGACAACGGCAAACTGAACATACCTGTCCATGCGCTTGACTTCTTCTTCATCCAACCCAAGCGCGAAAGGGTCAAACTCTTGCGAGAACGCAGCGATCCTGGTGCGAAACATAGAAACATCAAACATATCCACTTTCCTGATAGCACAAACACCTCCTGACATCCCCTTCCAGCAATTATCTTTACCTATCCCATTAGGAGAAATAACCCCTAAGCCTGTTACAACCACTCGTCTTTTCATTTATCTACCTCTCTTGCATTTTAAAATACTGTTATATTGTTCTATGGCTATATTGCTAAAACCAAAAGATAAAAAGTATTTTATACTTTCAGCAATATAGCCATATATCAATATAGCAATTTATTACTTTTTTATTCTTTTCTCCTAACCCTAAATATGATGTTGCCTCCATCAGGGCACGTCGGAGTACTCAACGAATTTGGGTTCTCTTCAAAAGGAAACTTTGCCCCGAAATTCAACGCGAACAAAACTGGAAACATCATATGGTACGCAGCGCCGCAAAAATCCGGCGGTGTTTTCAACCCTTTTACTTCAATCTTATCACCAACTTTATAATTATAAAAACACTTGCCCGTGCACTCCTTGACTTCTATTTCCATCATCTTCGGATTAGGCCCCGCCGGTGCTTGTGGTTTCGGTTTTTTAATAACTTCGCCCGCGTCATCAATAAGCTCAACGAGAAACTCAACCTTTTTCCCGTCTGGACAAGTGGTACGGATAGAAAGCATGTTGTCCATAAACGGAAACTCCGCGCCAAAGGTCAAAGCATACATACAGGGAAAAAGAGAATGCATCGCCCCTTGACAAAAATCCTGCGGCGGATGCGTAAAATCTTTAAACGTAAACTGATCGCCAACTTTATATAAATGGTAACAATACCCTTCCTGCTTCATTACAGTCAGCCGTAAACGCGGAAATTTCACGCGTGTCTTCTTGGCCGTTTTTCTTAATTCGCTAAACTTAGACATTGCCCCTCCTCCTGACATTTCCGATAACCAGGCATTAACACTCAGAAAAAATCTTCTTTCTCTAATTTTTTGGCTTTCTCCATCTCTTCTAAAACTTGTTCAAACGTTAAAAATTTTTTGTTCGCCTCTACAGCATGAACGAGTTCCGTCACGCGTGAATTAAACTTGGCCTGAAGGTTATAAAACTTGGCCTGATTGGCAACTTCCCCATTGATATAATCTATCTCACTTGGCCTGCCGCGCTGAATACTCTGCAAGATAGACCCGTAAAGAGGCTCTTTGCTTAAATTTGTCATAATGGAAGAAAATACATGTGCCGCTTCCTCCATGTTCATCTGCGTCAATCTCTTGAGTTTATCAATCTCAAAATCCGGCAAGTTTGGCAGTTCTATGCCAAGAGCTTTCACAACCTCAAAACTTTCTTTCAAAATCATTAAAGCCAACCTGCACATCCCGATGTCAGAATAAGTCTCCTGCATACTCTTGCCGGTTAAAGCTGGCAAACAATTACTGGAATTGACAAATATCTTCGTCCACTTCATCGCCGCAATATTCTCAACCTCAATAACATTAAATGCCCGCTTTAAAAAATCAACCACCTGTTTCACCTTATCATCATTGGGACTGAAAGGCCTGCCGATAAGCCAATTACCTTCAAAATTATAAATAATCTTATTGAAAGGGGCATACGTCGCCCCAAACATAACAATGCTTGAAATAAGATTCTCTTCGCCCAGCATCATTTTTAAAAGTGTATCTGACCTGACACCATTCTGCGTGGAAAGAATCAAAGGGCCGTTTAAAAAATCACGCGACATCCCAACAACATCACGCAAGTCCTGCGTTTTAACAGTTATAATAACAAGATCAACTTTCTCTTCCAGTTTAAGCTTCACATCAAGGCAATATAAGAAATGGCCTTTGACACCAGTCATAATAAGGCCATCTTTATCAATAGCCGCCCTCTGTTCTGGCCTGCCTACAACAACAACGTCTATGCCTTTATCTCTCAAGGCGCCTACAACAAGGCCGCCAATCGCGCCTAAACCAATGACTGCTACTTTCATGTTTTATATTCCTTATATTTTCAGAAAACAGATGGCAGAAAACAGAAAAAAATCAAACGCATACCTTCTGGCCGCTTCCCTCTAAATATGTTTTCAAATTCCGCAGAATCATCTCAATATTCTGATCATGCAGTTTGTTAAATATCAAACGCCACATAAAACGGTTAAAACTGCCTTTGATTTGATAATACATCTCATAAACAACCTCAACCCCGTACGCACGCGCAAACATATTAACGGTTTCATGCCCTTCAAACATGCCATCAAAAAACACGCGCGTAATACCCGATTCAGTCAATTTTGTAACTTCAGCTTTCCAAGAAGGCCCAAAAGGTAACATCACCTGTTGCCGGTAAATAGTGCCTTCTCTGATATCGCCTTGTGTTTGCCGTTTGAAACGCATCAAAGACCTCACAGGCCACCAAGGTGATTCCCCCCAGCACACAATCTCTTTAAAAACATCCTGAGGCTGACAGGCGACAACAATCGTATGCTTATTGGTTTTCACCGTTTCTGCACCTGCCTGAAAGATTGTATTTTTTATAATCAAACCCGACGTCTTCCAAAAGCTTAATCATGAGCGAATAGAACTGCAGAGGCACCTCTGAAAACATCGCCCGCATCAAATCTTCTTCTTCCACCACGCGCGAACCGCGCCCTAAAGCGTTCTTTTCGGCTTTTTCCGTCGCCGTTACTTCCGTCATATGACGGTGAAAGATTGGCATTTTTCCCAACATCTTCTTAAATCTCTCCTGGGTCGTTTTTTCCCAGGACATTTTTGATAAATCAGACATACGCATCTCCTTTTGTAGCCGCGGCTTCAAACTTGGAGACATTAGACATAAAATCTTTTACACAGAGCTTTGCCAGCTCTGAATAGTTGCCCCCCATAATCCGGTGGATTCTGTGCGGCCGTGAAAAAAACTCCCTCATGCACCAGGACCCCAGCCGGCCAACATCTTCAACAGACAAATATTTCGTCGGTACAACCGGATGTTGAAAATCCCACTTTTTTAATTCAATTTTTTTCGGATCCAATACGCCGTCTTTCACCATCTTCTTCCATAAGGGCGAACCCGGCACGGGTGTCACAAACTGCAGGGCGAAAACATCAGGGTCAACACTATCCGCAAAAGCAAAACGCTGTTTAATCAAATCTTCTGTGTCATCCTCAAAACCAACCATAAAAGTCCCCACAGTCGCAATGTCATTTTTACGGAGCGTGTCAACAGTTGTCTTTATCTGAGAAACTGTCACCCCTTTGCCAATCTTATTCAAATCAGCATCATTGCCAACCTCTATACCAACCAGACCCATAAACATGCCAGCCTTTTTCATGAGCGGAATGATATCCACCTGCTTTGCCCAATCGTCGGCGCGGCCTAAAATTACCCAATTTAACTTCATATCTTTTTTAATAATACCCTCACAAACATCTTTGACGACTTTATAATTCACATTAAAAGCGTCATCCTGAAAAACAACTGTTTTAACGCCAAACTTCTTTGTTAACAGTTCCAGCTCCTCAAGAATCCTCACCGCCGAATGCGAACGCCAGGATACAAAATCTTTAGGGAAACGCGGGTCATACTGGCTCCACTCGTAACAAAAAGAACATCCGCCGGGGCACCCCCGGCTTGTAAACAATTCGCAAAAATTCGTCCAATACGTGTGGCCGACATATTTTTGCATAGGGAACAAATCATAAGCTGGCAGAGGCAGCACATCAATATCCTTAATCAACTCCCGATGAGGGCCAACGGTAACTTTTCCGCTTTTGCGCGCGGCCAGGCCCGCGATATTGGAGAAATCCGAAGAACCGCTTTGCATACGTTTAAGCAGCTCTTCCAATGTCAACTCGCCTTCGCCGATTAAGACAAAATCAATCGCCGGGTTATCTTTTAAAGTGTCTTCATATAAAGCCGAATACCATAAACCGCCGACAACAACAGAACACCCCGGACAAACACCCTTAACAAGCTTAGCCGTTTCATTAAAATGCCATATGACAGCCAACCCGCCTGTTGAATGCAAAATATCTCCCAAAACAACGACATCGGGCTGAATTTGCGCGATCTTTATTTTAAGCTGATCATGCGTCAGGCCTAAAGCTCGGCTATCTATAACAAAGGCTTCTCCGACTTTTTTCTCCCTGACATAAGCGGCCATCTGCGCGTAAAACTGGTTGGCTGCCATGGTTACTCCATGCGTAGCCCAACCGCCAAAAGGAGGCGTGATAAACAAAACTTTTTTCATGGAATTATCCTTTCCTCAAACATTAAACCAAGATGTCACAAGGCTCTTGCCGCCCGGAGTTAAATCTATATTTACATGTTTTACTTGTGTATATTCCAAAAGCCCGTCAATCCCGAGTTCACGCCCTAAACCGCTCTGTTTATAACCGCCAAAAGGGGCTTCATTGTAAAACCCGCCGTAGGTGTTAACCCAGACTGTTCCAGCTCTTAATCTCGCGGCCAAAAAGTTCGCCTTATTTAAATCTTTTGTCCAAATCATCGCGGCCAACCCGTAATCCGTATCATTGGCAACACGCAAAGCCTCATTCATATTTTTAACTTTAATGACCGCTAAAACAGGCCCAAAAATCTCCTCACGCGCAATCCTCATGTCATTTTTGACATTGGCGAAAATTGCCGGGGCCACATAAAAACCGCGCTCAAAACTCATCGGGACAAAACATATAAGTTTTGCTTCACGCTTACCAAGCTCTATATAATCCAATACCCTTTGTTTATGCGCCGCGCTTATCAAAGGCCCTAAATCCGTCGCCGGATCTTCAGGCAGGCCCACTTTAAGTTTTTTTGTTTTCTCAACCAGCATCTCTAAAACTTTTTCATAGATAGTTTCTTCCACAATCAACCGGGAACCCGCCACGCACATCTGCCCCTGATTCATAAAAATAGCGCTTAGAGAACCATTAACAGCTGTCTCAAAGTCACAATCCGCCAAAACGATATTCGGAGATTTCCCGCCCAGCTCCAGAGAGATTTTCTTGATGTTGGACGCGGCCGCCATCATAACAGAACGCCCCACCGCGGTTGAACCGGTAAAAGAGATCATATCCACATCTTTTGAAGACGCCAAAAGATGCCCGAGCTCAGCACCCTCGCCTGTAACAATATTAACGACTCCGGCCGGCAAACCCGCCTTTTTTAAAATCTTGGCCAGCTCCAAACAACTTAATGACGCTTCCTTGGAGGGTTTAAACACAACCGTATTACCTAAAATAATACTGGAGGCAATTTTCCAGGCCGCCATTAAAAATGGGTAATTCCACGGGACCACCTGTGCCACAACACCGACGGATTCTCTCAACGTGTAACTCAACGCTGGAGCGGGAACTTGAACCGTTTCACCTTTGACTTGAGCGCCCGCGCCGGCAAAATATTCATAAGCGTTGGCGGAAACCGGAATATCTATAAATGTCGTCTGTTTAAGCGTCTTTCCCGTATCCTGAGTTTCAATCCGGGCGATCTCATAGGCTGACTCACGAATTAACTGCGCGATTTTTAAAAGATAGGGCCCGCGTTCCGTCAAACTCATGCGAGGCCAATCACCTTCATCATAAGCGCGCCTGGCCGATAAAATAGCCTCATTCAAATCAACCTCTGCGGCTTTTGGAAAAACGGCTATCTTCTCTTCCGTCGCTGGATTGATACTCGCCATCACCTCGCCGCTTTTTGCCTCACAAAATTCACCATTAATATACATTTTATAATTATGCATAGTTTTCCTTATATAGTTAGCGAGTGCTCGGGTAAACGAGTTAGCGGGTTAAACCCGTAAACTGGCTAACTCGCAAACCCGCTTAACACGCCAACACGCGAACTTTTTATTCAACCGGCACATTCTTCCATAAATCAAATAAACGGTTAAAAGGCACATACCACCGTGAAATTTTCGCGAAGTCGCCTTTAAGTTTGAGCTTTTTTTGAGTTGTCGCCACAAATGGGTCAAGTTCCCGGTTAAAAATTGCCCGCCAGTACTCCGCTTTCCCTGTGATCACGAACTCAGCGTCTTCTATAGAGTTAGAAACCCCTTTGATTTTACCATCACAAAAATCAAAGCAATACGCGGTATTATCCTCTTCTAAAACAACCGCCAGCTTTGTTTTAAGCGACGATTCCTCTGACAACTTCCTGAACTTTTCATCATGATTAACAATATTAACAATCTCTTTAATCTGGCCAGAGGAAAAAAGCTGATACTTCTTTGTTTCAACCATATCTTGCTTGGTTTCACTTTGCGCAAGCGCAGGCTGAAGCTCTTGTTTTCGCGAATAAAAATCTTTGATGAAGGCAACTTTAACCGCCTCTTCCAGCATCTGGATAAGAAAAAAAGCATCTTTAAGCGACAGCCCCAAAGCCACAACGCCATGATGCTTTAAAACAACAAGATTGCCCTTTTTTAAAACATCTATAACGGGCGTAATATCCGTAATCGCCGGGGTCTTCTGATCGACAACCGGGATATTCCCAAAAGACAGGCGCATCTCAATCGTATCAAAATCAATACTGTCATTAGCGGCAAAATAACCGTTAACCCAGCTTGGGTGGACATGAATCACGCACTGAGCATCAAGATGCTTATAAACATTTACATGAAAAAACTTTTCAGAAGACGGCTTGAAGCCTGGCGTTAGAGCTTCGCCTTTTAAATCCACCTCGCCGATATCGCTCTCAGACAACTCGCCCAAACAACAGCCATGCCCTGTTATCAAAACACTCTCCGGCGAAACTTTAACACTGATATTGCCTGACAGGCCATAGGTCAAATTCTTATCCCAAATCAGGCGGCCGATTCCAATAATTTCTTTTTTTATGTCAGACATGATTTATTCCTTATTTTTCATTGCCTGAACCCAGAACCCTGACTTTAATCAACTCCAACGGCACTTCTTCAAGCGCCGGAACATATGTTTTAATAGCCCCTGATGTAACCTTCAGGCCCCCTATTTTCAATAAAGACGCGCTCCTTTTTGAAATGGGCCTGGACGGATAAAGATAAGTTGTTAGGCCGTGCATCTTAGCGCACAAGGCCGCGATCAATGACCCTGTCCGGCATAAAACTGTTTTTTCGCCAAGCGCGCTATAAAATATATGGACGTCTTGAACCAAGCCGCGCTTCATACAAAAACCGAGCATATTGTCACAAATAACAACCGGCTCAACACCTTTCTTTAAAAACTTCTCCGAAACGCCTTTAGCGCCTTCAAGCCCCGGGCGCAATTCAGCCACAAAAACTTTTTTTGCCGTAAAACTGTCAAAAAAAGAATCGCCAGGCACCCCAAAAATAAGAGGAATTTTCTCTTTAATATCCATGAATAGCAATATGCTTTGTCACCAGCTCCGCGGGCACAACGTCAAAACCAGGGTAATACGCTTTCGCTTTTTCCGCGGCCAGTCTTTTACCTTGATATGTCAGGATTTCATCATCATCGCGAATCTCAATAGGGATATCCTCTCCCGATTTTAGTTTTTTAGACGGCTGCGTTAGCACATAAAACGGCACGTTAAAATATTTTGCCAAAAGCGCTATCTGGTAAGTCCCTATTTTATTGGCGAAATCGCCATTTTCCGCGGAACGGTCGGAACCAACAATCACGCAATCTATATCTCCGTCGGATAAAAGCTTGCCCACGGCGTTATCGGGCACCAATGTCACATCAAAACCCTCGCGCTTTAATTCCCACGCGGTTAAACGGGCGCCTTGAAAATAAGGCCGCGTTTCTGTCGCGAAAAATTTTATTCTTTTATTGGCCTTTCGGCAAAACTCACCGATCAAAGCCATCTCGCCGCTCACATGGCAATGCGTCAAAATCCTGTCATGATCCTTGACAAGTTCAGCGGCTTGGCGGGCCCTCGCGTAACGTTCTTTTCTGATGCCATCTTCGAGAAAGCCTTCCATCAAACCCAAAAACGCTTTTTTAAAATCAGGCGCGCCATACACCTTGCGCGCGAACCCCAAAAGCATCCCTGTGACTTCTTCAAAAGGAAAAGTCGGGCGGCTTTCATTAAAGGCCTTCGCGACAACTTCAAGATGCTTTAACAAGCTCTCTTTCGACTTGCCCTCATCCTTTTTCACCTCAAGCATAAAGGCATAACAGACAGTCAAAAACTGGCCAAAGGCGCGCGTCTTCATGTCAACAACCGCCTCAATCGCGCCTTTGTAACCGGTAACCTTTAAATAAACAACCTTTTGAGGAATTTTAGTTTCATCTAAAATATAAACGATTTCTCCCTCAAGGCGCACGGGCCAAAATAAAACTGATTCTTTCATAGAGGTCCCTGAAGGCTTCATTTTCCGTGCTTTTCTGCCAGTTTTTTCACCGCGTCTAAACAAACCTGAACCACCTTTGCCTCAGCTTCATAGTAGTCCGGATTAATAAAACCCAATTCCCCGGTCATAAGATTATCGCTGACGGCTGAGATAGAGGACGCCTTGACATTATTAACCTGAGAAATAGTTAAAAGAGCGCTTGAAACCATATCTACGGCGATCGCGCCCTGGCCTTTGACTTTCTGTATCAACTCTTTTGTCTCGCGCAACAACGCGTCCGTTGTCCAAATCAAACCCTCATGGATAGTGATGCCATTCTCCTCACTCGCCTGGCGAAGGGCTTCTGTGACAGACGCGTCTGAAACAGTCTTAAAAGAAGAATCCACATAGTAAGGCGTAACCCCGTCGCCACGGACAACACCTGTGCCTAAAACAACATCGCCAATCTTGATCTTTTCATCCAAAGCGCCGCAGGAACCGGCCCTGATAATATACTCAACCTTACCGGCGCATAAAATCTCGGTGATGATAGCCGTATCAGGCGAAAACCTTCCGCCATTACCGACGGCAATTTTAATCCCTTTATACATCCCCGTATACATCGTATATTCAAAAAATGAAAAGCTCTTAACAGGGCTTTCCAAGTGCTGCAAAATCGCGTCGCGCCTCTCAGCCGTCCCAGGGATAATCGCGTACTTCCCAAAACTCCCCGGCCTCACCTGCACCATCCCCAATAAATCCTGCCCTGTCAAATGAATATCTTTCACCATCATCTACCTCTCTTTGTTAGATTATCCAAAAACTGTTTTACGGGTTAACAGATAAACGGGTTACAGGGTTAAACTCACAGGCCCGCTTAACACGCCAACCGGCTAACACTATTTAAATCCCAACCTGCTGTTTCAATAACTCTTTATCAACCTTATTCGTCCGCGTTTTCGGCAGGTCTTTCACAAAGACAAAACTTGCCGGAAGCTTAAAATGGGCCAGGTGCTGGCGGCAAAACTGCTTTAAATCCTGCTCCGCGGTTTCCCGGCCGTCTTTGAAAACCACAAAAGCACGAATGGCCTCCCCTCTCAAAGCGTCCGCGATACCAACAACCGCGGCTTCTTTAACACCCGGATGCTTATGAATAACCTCTTCAATCTCAGACGGAAAAACCAACTGCCCGCCAACTTTACAAACATCCCTCTTGCGGCCGGCGATATAAAACATCCCCTCTTTATCTTGACGCCCCAAATCACCTGTATGAAACCAACCATCCTTAATAACTTCATTCGTCATCGCCGGTTCTTTATAATAACCTTCCATAACAACCCAGCTTTTCATAACGATCTCTCCAACTTCACCTTGCCCGGCTTCATGGCCGTTATCATCAATAACCCTGACATCAATCCATGGCGCGGGCCTACCGATAGATTCTATCCTGTCACTGCCCATCGGTGTAACAATATTCGGCGCGTTGGTCTCTGTCATGCCCCAGCCATTAAGCAGTTTGGCATTCGGACAAAAAGTTTTAAAACGACGGATAGCGTCGGGAGAATTAGGAGCTCCAAAAACATTAACCCAGCGGATGCTGGAAAGATCGTATTTTTCAAACTCTTTTAAATGCAGAAGCGCGTAATACATGGAAGGCACCAGATGAAAACAGGTAACTTTATATTTTTCAATATTCTTTAAAAATTCCAACGGGATAAAACGTTCCATCAAAATAAGCGTAATTCCATAATATATGCAATTTTGCAGGTACACCAACCCGCCGCCATGAGAGAGAGGAAGCGCTGAAAGCTTAACATCTTTGGCTGAAAGGTCTACAAAAAACTCCATAGCCTCAGGGGCTGCGCCCAAATGGCGGTAATTGAGCAAAACGCCCTTGGGCTTTCCTGTTGAGCCAGACGTATAGAGAATCAACGCTTTATCCGTGTCTTCGATCGCCACATCAGGCGCAGCAGCGGCCCCTTGTTTTAAAAGCAGCTCAAAAGAAAGGCAATTTTCCTGAACCTCTCCGACTAATACAATTTTCTTAAGAGATTTTACGCTTTCCCTGATATGTTCCAATGAAACAGCAGGGTTAAGCTTCGTAATTAAAAGGCGCGCTTCGGAATGCTTCAGGCAAGATTCCAGCTCATCGTTTTTAAGCATAAAATCTAATGGCACAACAGTTGCTCCAATACAAAACAAAGCAAGATAAGAATAGACATATTCCGGCCAATTGGGCAAAAAAAGGGCGACTTTATCGCCTTTTCCAATGCCTTCTTTTATTAAGGCCTGGGCCAACCTGAAAACATCATCTTTTAACGCACCAAATGTGATAACACGGTCATGAAAGATAATTGCGGGCTTCTCTGGGAAGCTAGCCGCTTGTCTTATGACAAGGTCTTTTATGCGCATATTTTACCCCTTTAAATGAGGCCATAACTTATGGAGCGAGCGCTTTATGCGAGCGAAACATTCCTTCGATTTTATTCAGGATTTGTCCTGAGTTCTTCGAAGGGCATAAGTTATTAAGCCGAATTTACTCATGACATATCCTAAAAATCCAAATAAGATTTTTTGGGTGGTTATGTCAAGAGTTACGTTAATACCTTTATATTATACGAAGGGGCCATTCTAACCTTCCCCTTATAAAACAATAGTAAAATTTTACTAATAAAATTTAAATATGTCAAGTTAAAGTTGTTACGCTCCTGTTATAACAACAAAAGTGGGTTTAAACAGAAAAAAACTACTGTTTATGCGGCCATTCGGGAATAGAGACTAACAACGGTTTCAATCCACGCACCCGCATGTGGGGAACATAAGAAATATAAGTGAATAAAGAAGAAAGATTCCGGTTCATCCCCACGCGTGTGGGGAACATCAATCAATGGAAAATCCAAGCCGATAAAATCACGGTTCATCCCCACGCGTGTGGGGAACATCTAATACGTTATTTTTTTGCCCGATCCTATGGCGGTTCATCCCCACGCGTGTGGGGAACATCTAAGAAAAATCTGTGACCTAACCGGATATGACGGTTCATCCCCACGCGTGTGGGGAACATTCCAGCCGTTGAACCTAATACCATTGACAATGCGGTTCATCCCCACGCGTGTGGGGAACATCCATTATTATTTTATTCAAAGATTAAAGATTTCGGTTCATCCCCACGCGTGTGGGGAACATGATTTAAAGAGTTAAGATCGTTTTCCTGTCCACGGTTCATCCCCACGCGTGTGGGGAACATTCCTCACCTGCGAACAAGATAGTCCCGCGAATCGGTTCATCCCCACGCGTGTGGGGAACATCCATGCAGAAGGTTTTTGTAAAGCGTAAAAACCGGTTCATCCCCACGCGTGTGGGGAACATGCCTGCCAGACGGGCTTAATGTCGGCGGTTCTCGGTTCATCCCCACGCGTGTGGGGAACATCTACAATATTCAAATAAAAATACCGGAAGGCGCGGTTCATCCCCACGCGTGTGGGGAACATCTGATACTCTTTTTCTTTCGCAAGCCATCCCTCGGTTCATCCCCACGCGTGTGGGGAACATGTTTGATTGTATATCTTGTTTACGTGATATTGCGGTTCATCCCCACGCGTGTGGGGAACATTTTTTGGCTGTAATTTCTTCCTTATTCTATTGCGGTTCATCCCCACGCGTGTGGGGAACATGTGGGGCGCTTGAAACATTTAGTCTTTTACGACGGTTCATCCCCACGCGTGTGGGGAACATTTTATTGCCGGTTAAAAATGGATTCTATAACTCGGTTCATCCCCACGCGTGTGGGGAACATCCATTATTATTTTATTCAAAGATTAAAGATTTCGGTTCATCCCCACGCGTGTGGGGAACATGTACAACTGTACAACTCAAAATCAGCGAGTTGCGGTTCATCCCCACGCGTGTGGGGAACATCAATGGACTGCGCCAAGATACGCCTACACAGCCGGTTCATCCCCACGCGTGTGGGGAACATCACATATGAAAACTGGGGAAATCTTCCATTAGCGGTTCATCCCCACGCGTGTGGGGAACATAATAAAATGTTAACAGAAAACCAGCAGAAAGACGGTTCATCCCCACGCGTGTGGGGAACATCATTTTTCGCGTTCCGCAATAATTATTTTCACCGGTTCATCCCCACGCGTGTGGGGAACATTTGGCTTGAGAAGAAGGGCATCAAGCCTGTGCCGGTTCATCCCCACGCGTGTGGGGAACATCTGCGCAACAAGCTCAAACTACGCGATAGGTTCGGTTCATCCCCACGCGTGTGGGGAACATCGTCTCCCGCCACAAAATCAGTTAATTCATGACGGTTCATCCCCACGCGTGTGGGGAACATTTACCAAAGGCAAGATTTCCAAAAAGCCATATCGGTTCATCCCCACGCGTGTGGGGAACATATAATTACAAATTCATCCATCATTAACGGGTACGGTTCATCCCCACGCGTGTGGGGAACATTTGGCATCGTCGCGCGAGAAAAACATCTATGGCGGTTCATCCCCACGCGTGTGGGGAACATATATTATCTCCCATCTGAGGTTTGTAAAAAACCGGTTCATCCCCACGCGTGTGGGGAACATTAAATTTATTCCTGGCATAATCATTAGCAAACCGGTTCATCCCCACGCGTGTGGGGAACATACTTCTAATTTCAATTTAAACAACTCTAAGATCAATTTTGCAATTAAAAATAATCCGGTGGTTAATTTTTCGCCCTACCAACCTATAACCATCTTATAATTCTCAGAAAGAGATTAAATCCATATATTTTTTTCTAAAAATGCGTTCTTGGAAATCTTCTCTTCAAAAGCTTTAAGTACAATTTTTGCGCATGCTATAGCATCAGACTCTGCATTATGATGTTTGAGTTGTATGCCAAAATGCCAACACACATCCGATAATCGAGTTGGATACAATCCCCATAAACAACGCGCCAGTTTCATAGTACACAGATATCTAACATCCGGCGGAACAACACCAGCTTTGGCACAACACGCACGTAGAACTCCACGATCAAAAAAAGCATTATGCGCAGCAAGAAATTCAACCTTCTTTAACAACTTGTCAATTCCAGGCCAAAGATCAACAAAATCAGGCTGTTGCGCCACATCTTTCCATTCAATCCCATGTAGATAGGAGAAAATAAAATCACAGATCGGAGGCCGAATTAAAGAAGACATCTTTTCAACAATTTTCCCTTTCTCTACAACAACTATTGATATCGAACAAGCGCTGTCTCTCCCATAGTTAGCTGTTTCAAAATCTATCGCCGCAAAATAATTAAATGCCACCTTCGCACTTTTTCGATTTTTACCCATGGTTAAACCGAATGTGTTAAATTTTCAGAATTATTGCAGAAGTATTCTTCCGGACAAAAAGACACCATTTTAAGGCCGTCCATTTCAACGGGTATGCGACGATTTTTACCCAATGTCAAAAAATCAAAACCCGACTCTGTAGGCGCATCCCAAATCATGACAGCATTTCCTTCTTCAATCCCCTTAACAACATTATTCCAAATCATTTCTCTCACTTTAACAGAATAGACCCCAACATAAACTCCCGCTCTTACTTCAAGAAGCCAAACCGCCAAACGCCCGCGTAATCTTTCCGGCGCATTTTCAAGAACGATGGCCATCATCCGCCAAGCTCTCTTTCTCCGGGATCGCCGGTGGTTGAACATAGTCCGGCGACTCCGGCTTAGATAGTCCCCCCGCAGATAAAACTTCTTCAATCTCAGGAATAATCCGCTCCAATAAACGTATACTCCTAAACACTTCCCGACAGGCATGTCGCACAGCCTGTTCGGGATTATCCGGTTTTTTTGCCGCTACCTGAAAAGCTACCGGCACAATAGTTTCAAATTTAAACAAATCAGCGATATCATAAACAAAAGATAACGGCTTTCCAACATGAATAAATCCAATAGCCGGAGCATACCCTGCCGCAAGCACTGCCGATTCAGTAATTCCATATAGTGCTGCCGTTGCCGCGCTTAAACATTTATTCGGCAAATCACCCTGGTTCCAATCATCAGGGTCGTATTCCCGGTGCTTCCAGGGAACTCCGAATCTTTTAGCAAAAAGTTTATACATCTGCCGGACACGTGCCCCTTCAATGCCACGAAGTTGATTCACGCTTCGCTTTGCCGGTGGCTCATCACCAAAACGTATACGATACATTTGCCTGACGACCTTTAACCTTGCGTCTTCATTAAGGGCAAGCCGAGCCTGATAAAGCAGCCTGTCGGCTCGCGCTCCGCCCGGCTGACCAGCTGAATATAAACGAACGCCGGCTTCTCCTATCCAGCAAATGAGACATCCCACGCACGCCGCCAACGCGACAGCCGCGTGAGATATGCGTGTTCCCGGCTCAAGCATCAAACACGATACCCCGCCCACCGGAATATGCGTACGCACACCATTAACATCTACCACGACAAACGCGCCGTCCAACACATCAAGATTGCCCTTTTCCACATATACCAAAGACACGCGTTCCTTGATAGTAATAGGCGATAATTTTGGTAATAATGGATTATTTCCTGTACTCACAGGCTTTTACCTCTGTCTTTTTGTTCAATTGTTTTCACATTTTTATTAACAACCAATAATTTCATCTGTGCGATCGCGATCTCATTTAATTTTTTCAATCTTTCTGATTGACTTGTCCCTTCTGAAATAAATAACGCGTTCAAATTCTCCAGATTGGACAGGCAAATCAACTAGGAAATATTCGCATAATCCCTGATATTTCCTTTTTCCCCCGCATTTCTCTCCCTCCACTGACCGGCAGTCATGCTAAACAACGCCATATTTAAAACATCGGCTTCGCTGGCATAAATTATATTTTGCTGCGCCTTTGTCAATTTAGCGGGAATCAAATGTTCTTTGATCGCATCGGTATGAATCACATAATTTATTTTGGCCAAATTGCGCTTAATGTCCCAGCCAAGTTGTTTTTGTTCAGTCTCTTTTAAACGCTGGAATTCTTTGATCAGATACAGCTTGAATTCAACCGAAATCCACGCCGCGAACTCAAAAGCTATATCCTTATGCGCGTATGTCCCGCCATACCGCCCTGATTTTGAAATAATCCCGATCGCGTTTGTTTTTTCGATCCACTGCTTTGCTGTCAAAATAAAACTATTAAGTCCCGCTTGTCTTTTAAACCCATCGAATTCGATGGGTTTAAACTGCGGATTATTTAATTGCTCCCATATTCCTAAAAATTCAATAGTATTACGATTTCTAAGCCAATTTTGAATGATATAATCTGTCCGGATAGGATCCTTATACCGCGCGATATCAGTCAAACAAATAAAGTCTTCTTGCATAGCAACCGGTAGAACAGTAATTTCCGTTCCCTGAACATCAATTTTTGGCATCTATAAACCTCCTGATATTTAAACAATTCCCTTATGCCTATTTTGCAGCTATTCAATCCTCCTGATCAGCATCAAACCACAGCCAAAACTCTTTTCCGGACCGAATCCGTTAATAAGCATGCCAACAAACGACTTTTGCTCAACGACCTCAAGCGCTCCGGTAATATCAACTATGCTATACCGTATCGGCGGACCGCCCTTTATTTTATTAAACTGGATTTGCTCATAACCATCTGCTCTAAATTGTAATACTTTAAAACCGTTTTCTTGAGCGCGCTTCTCAAGCCACTTGCCGCATGAATCAGCGATTAACTCCTGCGCAGATACTCTCTCGTTAGTATCACTCGCCCGCGCTTTATATTTAGCGTCCATAACTACATCATGGCGCTTTCCATCACGCTTAACCGTCGGGTTTACTCGCGCGCTAAACCCAAGCTTCATTTTCTTTTCTATTTTTGGCGCGTACTCTTTGCTTTCTATGCGCCATAATCCTTTGGCATCGCTGGGCGCGCGATTAGAAACCGTATACACAAACGGCATCCGGCCAACAAAATCTAAGCGGTATAGAAAATCACGTCTGCGGCAAGGACTATCGGCAAACAAATCCCATACCGCCTGATGCAAAGCATACCCTCCGCTGAATACTTCCTTAAACGCCGCCGATTCATTAAAAACTATTTTGCTTATAACCATATTTCCTCCAGTCATATTAACGCGGCATGCCGTTCTGGACGCGTATCAAATTGCCAACGGCCGCGCGATAACAACAAATCCCTTCTTTCAAAAATATGCTGTTGCTCAACACCCGCCGCCGCGTCTTCATCCCAATACAGCGTTTTCTGCCCAACAGGCTTAAACCCAAACGATTGAATATCTAAAAATTTCCCTTTCGCTATCGCATCAACCAGCGAAACCGCGTCAACGATCTGCGCTTGAAACGGTAAGGCAGCAGGACAAGATTTACGGCCAAGATACGGCACGAACTCTGGCTGTTCCAATTTTGCTTTGATTTGCTCTATCTCCCATTCTCCCTGTTTTCTCTGCCATAACACAATTATGTATAACCCATCAGTGCGGTAATCCCGCGTTGAAAGAACCGTATTTAACTCGCTTTTCTCGCCAGAAAGCTCCTGCTTGCGCGTACAATAGCACTCTTTCCCCGAAGGGACTTGCGCCGTATGATAATCAAATAACGAACAACCCATAAATTCAACCTGCACCGCGAATCCTATTCCTTCGGCAAGTAATCTGTGTTTTTCTTCCTTATCTCTGCGAATACCCATTGCACCAGCCACAAGCCCTAAAACCGCCGACTTAGTAGGATAAACAAAACTTGGCCGGGTTTCCCCAACCGCGATATCACCCCAAGAGCTCATCGGCCCGTAAAGACGAAATAATAAATATTTCATAATTCACCTCATTTCCCAACACAATAATTCTTCAAGTTTTCCAGTGTGCCCTCTCCTTTAATAACATTTAATATTTTTGGATCAGAGTTATCTCCGTAAACAGCGTTAAACGCCTTTCGTGTATTTATCAATGAATTTACTGCGCTATCAAATATATCATCACCGCTTACTGACTTTAAAAATGCGCCGGCCAAAGAACGCGGCTGTTTATCGCCTTTTTCAGCCAGAACATATGAAGCATACGCGCGTGAAGCAAAACTATTCTGCTTACCAGTCGGCGAAACAGTAACTGCGGATTCAACCAGCGCAGAAATCGCTTTTTTAACTAACTCGTCATTATTGCCGAGATTTTCTTTAAGTAATGCCCTGTCAATACACACATAGAGATAAAACAAACCCGCGCCAAATTCGGCTTCGCCAAGATGAGCGGCGCCAGCATCTTCTTCATGTTTGTTCAAATCGTCTACTGCGGTAAACCAATCATCTTCCACTGCGGCCTTATGCACGGTAAACGCGTGAGCTACCTGCACAGCGGCTTCAGCGTTAAACGCGGGATTATCCGCAAGCATACGTCCAAACATGGCAATATCTGCCGCACCATGATTTTTTCTTAATAATTTTAATTCTTCGTCAGAAGGTCCGCTATTTCTGCGGATCATATTTTTTACCAACTCATCTATGACGCTGATTTCTTCCGGCGAAAAATGTGCTAATTGTTCTATTCCTAAACATTTCATAGGGTCTTTTTTATCCTCTTTGTTTTTTCCAAAAACTCCGGCAATTTGCGTTGCCCACTCTTTTGCTTTTTTATCTTCAACTTTTCCAGCCATAAGATCATTATAAATCTTCTTTCCCATTTCTTTTGTCCGTGTGCCGATATGCCCTGAAAGCGCGCTTTCAAACACTTCCGCTGTCCGCCATGCCCGCTTTAAACATTGCGAAGAAATGCGCAAACGCTGGACACCGCCGACAACCACTGTTTTAGGCCGGCCAAGGTCATCCCTGTTTAAATTGGATGGGCCGTAATTAGTAAGAATATGCAGCTGAATAAACTTATCCATGTCAATCCTCCTTATTTTTCAGTACCGTAATACGCGTATGCCAGTTCTTTTTTTGTTTTTTCGTTCCACCAATAAACCGTTTTAACCAAATCAACCACGCTCACCGTTCCGCCAAGCTGACGGATTATACGTATCATGGAAAGATACAATTCCTCGCGGTCATTGATAGCTAAAAGCCGCCGAAACCGTAAACTGCTAATCTTGAAATTCTTACTTCCTGGTTTACACTCCGCCATTTGCCCGGCAAACTTTCCTTCCCGATTTTCTTTCACATGCGCGCACAATCCCGCCACACACGCCAACGCTTCTTTGTTAATATTATCAGAATCGCACTTACCATACAAACGATGATATGCCGGCAAAAAAACCACTTCTGTAGGATTGTGTGCCCGGCGAAGTTCTGCCCGGCCGCCTTTGTCGCTCTCAAGTTCGTTATACCATTGAAAAATAATTCTGGTATCAAAATCACTCATCGTTCACCCCCTCGCGTTATTCGTTTCTTTTGCACCAATCCTAAATAATTTTCTTTTGACACGACTGGCCGGCCTAATTTTTTTTCAAGTTCTTTACGGGCATTGCCGGCAATACTTCCTCCTGCCTTAGCATCAACCTTTAATTTAGGCACGCCCTGTGAGTTCTCATTGCGGGTTATCTCTGTGGTCGCGCGTTCGCCGAGCATGGTAAAAATAAGTTCAAAGTCGTTCATATGGTCACGCAGATTTTGCCGTTTTAATCCTTTGATCTTTTTATGCTTGCTTGGAATAATGCCAAAGGTCGCTTTGGATATTTCAGCAGTCAATATTTCATAATCTTTTTCTTCCTCCGCACCGCGATTATGCCACTCATCGGTTAATTCTTCGCGGATAGCGATACCGCGCATACGTTTTTCTATCCATTCATCGCTGTAACCTTTGAGCTTATACAACACACGTGTGCGTTTAGTGGCTAACTCCGGGTTCTCAATCTCCTGTATCCGCTCATAGCCGGTTTTAGCCAGCCAGCGTTTAAGCGGTTCAGCCTTGGGAGACGGAATTGATTGAATGATACGTAACATCCCTTCCGTATCGGCACAGTCCGTCTTATATTTTTTGCCGTCCGAAGCTTCTAATTTCAGTCCGTGACAAAATGTCACGACCTGACTTCCTTCCGCTACCAACCGCTGTTTAAGCTTTCGCCAATAAGCACCGGCATCAGGACTGCCTGTAAGCACCGCCGCCACATCTATAACCGAAAACCACCACTCTTTATTATGCAATACCTTACGAATACTTTTCCCTTTGAATAAAGCGATTTCAGTCCCCACGAACACCTCCTTATTTAGGCAAACCTAATATATCCACTTTCAATTTTTTACCGTTCAAGTTTTTTTTCAACTCATTATACGCCTTTGCCACACGCTCGGCGTTAACATCCTCGATCATCTCTGCCTGCGACATATCGTCAAAAATATCCCTGGCTTTCACGACAAGATGGTTATGCCACGCGCGCCGAACATCAAGCCCGTTTTTATCCTTTATTACTTCATCACGCAGGAAAGCTATCTGACGATAAAACTCCGGTTCAGTTTCCTGCCAAAACCGCTGCCTTACATTATTAAACACATCCGCATTTAACGCTTTTACCACAGCTTTAGACAAATAATCTCTTACCGCGTCAGCCGCGCGAATCAACATAGCAATCTCTGCATTATAATGTTTCCATTGCGTTTCGTTATCTATAAAAATAACCGGCATTACGCCTTCATACCAGCAGCATGCCTTCATATTGTCCATATCATATCCAAACGCCCATAACCTGAAATTATTCAATCGCCGGTTAATCGCGGCAGTGATTACTCTCGCACGTTCACTTCCCTCATCAGTATTCTGGACATACCCCAGCCAATGTTTATATCCCATAGCTTCATGTTGATGCACAGAAAACAAGTTCTCTTCTTTTTTATATGATGGCGATAACGGATGAATAAATCCTATATATTTTGCGCCATACGGTTTCGTATAGTACTTTGTTATCTGTTGCCCCGCATCATGACATAAATCACAAATGCATTCTTTTTTATCAACGCACAATCTTATCCTGCGGGAAACAGCCCAATAGATATGCACCGGATTGATATCCTGATTAGTAAAAGTATTAGAATATGTTTTTTGTTTTTTACCTTTTTCATCCTTTTTGGTCACTGCTGAAGATATTTTTGTCTTTCCTAACCAGGGGAATTTATCAACATCATTATTCTTTTCAGCCAAACCAAAAATCGTTAAATCATCGGCATCAAGAATATTGTGCCACAAAGTTCGCCATAGGTTATTATCTAAAACTATAGTGCTTACCGGTCCACCGCCGCGAAGTCCAGCCCAATGTCCACGCCCGCCTTCGGGAGCATTAAGCTGCAACGTCAACAAAGCCTGCGCACCACAAGATAAACACAATTGCGTTATTCTATCCCTCTTAATAAACAAATCCTTATTTTGTTTCAATGTCTGCTCTCCCGGCGCGTCTATAAGAAGTTTTTCTATCTCTTCCTCAGTTTTTTTCTCTTCATTATCTAACCCGAAATCCTGCATAAACCGCGAACCGTCGCCGTCAAGGTTAAACGCGAAAGATATAGAAGCAAATTTGCTTCTAAGTTCATCCGCTGAAGGCGGATTGTTGAGCCACTCACGCCAATCACTATTACCTTTCGGCGCGCAGGTAGTCTGCAACAACCCGATTAAAAACTGGATAAGCGCGCCGTTAAAATCCGGCCGCACTGCCGCAAGCTCAATTATTTCTTTATCCGTGTCTATACCTTCCGTAATCTGATATGGCGCGACTTTTATTTTCTCTCCGTTTTTCCTGCGCACCGGAATCCAAACATCATTAATCAGATTCATCCGTCTCTCCTTGTTCTTGCAGGCAAAGCCCGCGTTTTGAATCATACAATATCGTTATTTTATTTCCAGAGGCGTTAATCGCACTGCCATAAAATACGCCTTCTTTTTCAACCACAGGCACAACAACACAAAACTTGCCTTTATCCGGCATTAATGACTTTGCCGCATCTATCGCTTTACGGTAATTCTCATCTTCTTTGGCAATCCAATATCTGGCAACCGAGACTTCCGAAAGTCTCCAATCATTATTTAAAAACGGTGCAAGTATATTACCATTCCATCTCGCCAAGCGAACCATTGTATGAATATCCCCCAACCGCGTAGGAGCTTTTTCATCGTCAAGCCACTTCAAAGAATCCGGCATATAGCCGGATGTAAGGTTTAATGCCTGAAACTGACCGACTCCGGCAGCCGCCCGATCATTACCACCGGCCTTATCTTCCTGCCGTCGTAAAGATTCAGGAATATCTCCTTGCGAACTTTCGCCATACACAAATTCAATCATATCCCGGCTGTCCTGCGGCATACGAAACTTTTTATGTTCGTCCAACCATCGCGCCGTAAGCCATAACTGCCCGTGATGTTCGTACACGCCCGCGGCCTTAGGAAAAACTTCTTTATACCAATCCGCTTTTGGCTCATCAACTAACGCAGGAGCAAAAACAATCAACTGTGGGACACCCCGCTTATCCATTCCGGGAATACGATTTCCCCGCTCATCACGCGCGTGGCGACACAATCTACCAGCGCGCTGAATAATCAAATCTATCGGCGCAAGGTCGGTTATCATACAATCAAAATCAATATCTAATGATTGCTCTACGACCTGCGTGGCAATAACCACCTTACCATTCCGCGTAACAGCATTAGAATCTTTTCCAAATTGTTCAATAATCTGTTTTTCAATCAAAAGTCTATCGCCCAGAGCATATCGCGCGTGAAATAAAATAATTTTATCCGCGTTTAAATGTTTGATTACAACTTCGTATGCCTCTTGAGCGTCAAATACCGTATTACGCCCCCAGCATATATTTTTGCCTGCTTCCACAACCGTTTTAATTTTGGTAATAATTTCATCTTTTCGATACACCAAATCAACCATTACTTCCCGACGCAGTTCTACCGGCGATTCAACCGCATTTTCGCTAAAATCTGTTCCGGTAATACCAGTAACCAATGGATAATCGGAACTTAAAACCGCCCCGCTCTCATACGACATGCCCTTGCCCTCGCAAAACGCGGATAGAAACTGTTTACGCGCGCAAACCGGCAAGGTAGCCGATAACAAAATCGCGCTGCAGCCCTGCGCCGCGTGAAACTTTAACAATGTGCATAAAAGCTTATTCATATACGAATCATAAGCATGTACTTCATCAACAATAAGAACTTTACGATGTAAACCTAAAAGCCTCAATGATTGATGCCGAGCCGGTAAAATCGCAAGCAACGCCTGGTCAATAGTCCCAACCCCAACATGAGCAAGTAGTGCTTTTTTTCTGTTATCATAAAGCCACGCCTTTGCGTCTGTCTGCGCGTTCTCACTGTCTTCGCCGTCAACAGATTCTTCCACACTATTTTCTAAAGCAAGATACTGACGACTTGCGCTATGAGCAAGAACAAGCGCCGGATTTGACATGCCAATAAACAACTTCTGATAAACCTGTTCAACGCGTTCATGCATGGCATTTGCCGTAGCCATAGTCGGCAAACCAAAATATAACCCGTCGGCATATCCACCAGCCATCAACCGATGCGCCAGTATAAGCGCGGCTTCAGTTTTTCCCGCGCCGGTTATTTCTTCGATAATAAACAGATTGCCATTTTTTGATATTGGAATTTGTTCCGCTAACATTTGCAGGGGCGTTGCTTGTTTATACTCAAATATTTGCGTAACACTTAATTTGCTCGCTGCTAAAACAGGTAAAATGCCACTTTCCTCTATCGCGGTTTGCGCCTGCGGCAATGCTTTCTGCTCCCAATACTCTTTAAGCGGCAGTTCGGTTTGTTGAAAAGGAAACCAGCGCGAATTTGAACC